>NZ_JBFAPT010000003.1:0-558570 GCF_040676845.1 Nonomuraea sp. NPDC049504 | reverse complement strand
GATACTCCAGCGCCGACGCGCTCCTGAACGCCATCACACCGCACGACGACATCCCACGTGCCACAGAATCGACACCTTGATTCTTTACGGCTCCATTACCTGCGCAACCTGCTCACCACCGTCCCCAAGTCGGCGCAGCCGTGGGTGGCCACCCTGGTGCGCACCATCTTCGACCAGCCCACCGCCGAGCAGGTGCGCACCCAGCACGCCTGGGTCATCGACGCCCTGGAAGCCAAGTACCCAGCCGCGTGCGAGCACCTGGACGCCGCCCGCGAGGACCTGCTCGCCTTCGCCGCCTTCCCCCGCGAGACCTGGCGCCAGATCTGGTCCAACAACCCACAGGAGCGGCTGAACAAGGAGATCCGCCGCCGCACCGACGTGGTCGGCATCTTCCCCGACCGCGCCGCGATCATCCGGCTGGTCGGAGCGGTACTGGCCGAGCAGACCGACGAATGGACCGAAGCCCGCCGCTACATGGGCCTGGACATCCTTGCCAAAGCCCGCGTCCGGCTGATCACCGGCGACACACCGGCCCAGAACCCACTCCCGCAGACACTTACCGCTTAACCTGCAAAAACAGGATCACGCGAAGATCGATTTATACACCACGTCCGTGGACGTGACCGCAGGACGTCCACGCTGTGTCCGGCCCGCTTGGCAACCTCGGGAGCCGGGACGCCGGCGTTCAGCCAGAGCGACACCACGGCGTGGCGGAGGTCGTACGGGCGAGCGGCCAGCGACGAGGCGACCTGAGCCGGAGTGAGGGCGAGTTTGCGGGCTTCCTGCCAGACGTACGAGTGCGCTGAACTGGAGTAGGTGCCGCCGGTTCCGGTGCTGAAGATCCTCCCGTCCTCGGCGGTGCCGAACTCCGCGACGTGCTCGCGCAGCATGGCCACCAGGACGGGCGGGATCGGGATCTCGCGCGTCTCCTTGTCCGCGCGATGCCTAAGACTGCGGGACTCGTGAGTCTGCCCCGAGTCGGTCCAGCGCTTCGTAGCCTGCGGGCGCGCGCTCTCCAGAACTGGGCTTGATCCGGTTTGACGGACATCCGAGATCAGGGGTTCGCCCCCGGGAGGATGTCCATGATGGAGAGCATGGCTGCGGCGAGATCACGCCGCCCTGTGGTGTCCCGGTGGCCTCGCGCCGCACCTGCCCATCGGCGGCCAGACCCCCGCTGCGCAGAATCTGCCGCAGCAGGGACAGCACCGGCCGATCGCAGATGCGTTCCTCGATCGCCTGCATCAACTCCTCGTGCGGGATCGCCGAAAAGCAGTTGGCGATGTCCGTCTCGACCACCCAGCGGCGTCCCCGCTGCCGCTCATCGATGAGCACCTGCAACGCATCATGAGCCGATCGCTTGGGCCGGAACCCGAAGGAGCAGTCGGCCATGTCGGCCTCGAAGACCGGCTCGAGCACGATCTTCAATGCCGCCTGCACGATGCGGTCACGAACTGCGGGGATCGACAACGGCCGCATCTCGCCGCTGCCCGGCTTCGGGATGAGCACCCGCCGCGCGGGCAACGGCCGATAACGCCGCTGCCGCACCTGTTCAGCCAACTCGCCGAGCAGCCGGTCGATGCCGTACTCCTCGACCTCGGCCAGGGTGGTGTTGTCGATGCCCGGCGCGCCGTTGTTCCGGCGCACCGCCACCCACGCACGCCGCTACACGTCTCTGCGGAAGACCTTGTCGAACAGCGCGTGGAACCGACGCCCGGGATCGGCCTTGGCCGCCCGGTAGAGCGCATGCTGCAGGGCACGGACCGGATCACGCGGAACCCGTGGATCCCGTGATCCCAAAGCGGCGCGACTAGCCTGGCCGGCACTCACCGGGCCCCTCCCTGTCAGTCGCTGCGCATCGACGAAGCAGCGGCCCTTCCCATCGCCGCCGGTTGTGTTGTCCGGCCGGCTGATAGCGGTACTACGGCCGCCTCCGACGCCCACCCGGCACACGTCCACTTCCCGAGACCATCGGTTATAGGACGCGACGCTCCGGCAACACGATCATCCGCAGGTTGCCGGGCCGGGGAGGGCCTCCCAGTTCCCGCCGCCACTATCGGTGCGTTCCGCGCCCCATACGCCGGGGAGTCCCTTACGGCTGCGCTTCCAGGCTCTTCACCGCGTCCACGGCCTTCGCCCCGATTTCGAGAGGCTCGGCACTCCCTCGTCCCACCCCGACGGGGGCGGGCTGAGTAACGACGCCGCAGGCTTCGCTTCATGCTACGGACCGCACCGTCGCTCCCCCTTACAGGGCTTTTGACGCTGGGCTTCGACCCCGCCCGTTTCCGGACGAAGCCGCCAGCCTGCTACCGGGCCTCCTGGCGGCTACCCGGACCGGACCTCCACCGGCAAGCGACGACGAGCTTACGAACAAAAGATCAGCCGCTATGCCACGGCTTCACCTCCTGCCCTGCCGGGCGCACGCAAAAGCCTCACTGCTGGAGTACGAGCCTTCGGTCGTCGTGCGGAAGAGCCTGCCGTCGTCTGCCACGCCGTACGCCGCAATGTGCTTGCGCAGATTGGCCACCAGCACCGGCGGGATCGGTACCTCGCGGGTCTCCTTGTCTGCCCGGTGCTTGAGCGGGCGGTGACTCGTGGGTCCGGCCGTTGTCGGTCCAGCCCTTCGTCCCTTGGGGACGCGCCCGTTCCAGCACGATCAGCCCCCATCCGGACGTGGCCAGGGTGCAGTTGTGCTCGCGCAGGTCCGGTCGCAGCCGCTGCCCCGATTCATGCAGCAAAAGGCGCAGTCAAGAGCGCGAGACCGTATTTTCGTGCGGGACACAGTCCGGAGGAACCGAAAACGGCCGCCCTTTGAAGGCGACAATCTGAGAATTATTCATTTCATCGGGCACACCCAAAGGATCTTGGCGAAGCTCACTTCTCGTGGGAGTCTCCCATCGGCAAGGAGTGGCCGACTGCGGCCACCCGGGGGACTTTCCGTAAGTGTCCTATTTACAACGATTCGCCAACCAGTCACCCTATGACCGTGGCCACACCTCGCCTCGTTGATCACGGCCGGCGCTGAAAAGTCACCGAGGGTGTCAACCAATGCGACATCGTATCCTGTCGCGCCAATACGTGAGGAGAGGGCATTCCGTATGACGTAGTCACAGGAATTCTGCACGGCCAGCGATCCCAAAATCCGTTATGGCATAACGCCACACAGAAGGAATCACACCGTGAGAATGACGCGACGATTAAAGGCTGCCGTGTGCGTGGCGATGGCCGGTGCAATGCTGGTGGCCGGGGCAGGGACGGCGTCCGCCGATCCTGGGGTCACCCCGGCGGACGTGACGCTGAACCTGGACCCGGGCGAATCGACGAAGATCGACAAGACCGTCTCGACTCCGGTGATCCCACCCAAACCGGATATAACCTTCCTGATCGACACGACAGGGAGCATGGGCGGGGTCATCTCGAACGTGCAGACCAATGCGAACGCGATCCTGTCCAACGTGGCTTCGGCGCAGCCGGACGCGCAGTTCGCGGTCGCCGAGTACAAGGACGTGGCGGACGCGACGTCGTTCCGGGTGGCGCAGAACCTCACCGACGACGACACCGACGTCACCAACGGTCTCAACTCGCTGGTCGCGTCGGGCGGCGGCGACTTCCCCGAGGACGGCATCAATGGCCTGTTCGAGGTCGCGTCCGGGGCTGTCGACTTCAGGCCGAACAGCTCTCGGATCGTGCTGCTGATCGGGGACGCCCCCAGCCATGATCCCAGCAACGGCCATACGCTGGCGGACGCGATCAGCGCCCTGCAGGCAGCCGACATCACCGTGCTCGCGTTCGACCTGGCCGGGATGGACTCGACCGGGCAAGCGACCGCGATCACCAACGCCACGGGTGGACAGCTGTTCTCCGGCATCGACTCCTCGGAGGTCAGCGACACCATCCTGGCGGCCCTGAGCAACCTGCCGGTCACGGTCACCCACCAGTTGCGCGACTGCGACCCGAACCTGTCGGTGTCCCTGACCCCGGACAGCCGGACGGTGACCAGCGGCGAAGATGCCGCCTTCACCGAGACCGTCTCCATCGGCGCCGGAGCCGTACCGGGAAGCACCATCACCTGCAAGGTGGACTTCCTGCTCAACGGCGTCCTGTCACTAGGCTTCACTGAAACGATCACCGAACACGTCCCGAAGGCGACTCCGTCGATCGCCACGACGCCATCGGACACGGTGCCCGCGGGCGGAAAGGTCTCCGATACCGCGACCCTGTCCGGCGGGTACCACCCGACAGGCACCGTCACGTTCCAGCTGTTCGCGCCCGGTGACACCGACTGTGCGGAGCCGATCGAGACTCGTACAGGGACGGTGTCCGGCACCGGCACCGCCGCATCCGGCGACGTGACCATCGGCGCGGCCGGCACCTACCGGTGGACCGCCACCTACAGCGGCGACGCCCACAACAACTCTGTGACCTCACCGTGCGGCGACGAAGAAGTCATCGTCACGCCGCAGCAGCTCACCGGACGGGCCTACGGCCTGGCCGCTGACGCCTCTCTGGCCGGCATCCAATTGGTCAACATCGCGCCCACCCCAGACACCGGCCACATCTCCACCACCTCAACCGAAACCACCTCGGTGCCCTGCACCGCCACCCTCAGCGGACTGATCACCGGGCACGCTCTGTGCGCCCAGGTCGCCACCACGGCATTCCCCGGCAAGTCCGTGGCCACCGCCTCCATCGACGACACCACCATCGGGATCACCGGCATTCCCGTGATCACCGTCAAGACCATCAACTCCAGCTCCACCACCACCTGCGCTGGATCCAGCGGAACCACCACGATCGCCTTCCTCAAGGTCGGCAACACGGTGGTCATCGCAGAACCTACCGAGATCGCACCCAACACCACCGTCAACGTCGGCGTCGTCAAGCTCGTCCTCAACGAGCAGATCCCCTTCACCACCCCCGACGCAGGCCTGACCGTCAACGCCGTCCACCTCACCGTCAACGCCCTCGGCCTGGCCAAGACCAACGTCGTCCTGGCCTCCTCCGAAAGCGATATCGGCAACTGCCCATAACCAACCCACCTGACCAAACCCCGGGACCGGGCGGGGCACCATAGCTCCGCCCGGCCTCATTCAGGCTTCAGGCCCCCCGTGGCTGTTTCTGCTCCACATGGCAGTCTCGCCACTGCCGGCCACCGGCCGAGCCGAAAACCGCGTCCACCCAGACCGTGCGTCAATCGGCAACTTGGTGCAGATGACCATCCAGCCGTCAGGGTCTACGCTGCGGTTCGCGGCCACCGCACGATCTTTGATCGTCTTCACAAACTCCGAATGATCACGCGGTGGCCGTCGCCATGCGATCTCAACGCCCCAAGACACCAGAATGTCACTGGAGTACTAGAGGTGAGAGCCTCCAGCGAACGGTAGCCCACCGTGAGAGAAACTGCGCCGACCAGCGACACGACAACCAATGTCGTCGTGGGTGGTGAACGTGGTGCAGACGCCATCAACCACGGAAAAGTCCACTGTCAAGTGTTCCACTCCCTGGGCCGTATCGTCGCGCTCCATCATGCCATCCGCCGCAAATCCCCATGACGACCAGGCAGTACGGACATTCAATAGCACGGAGTCTCAGTAGAAGAAATCGCACACCAAGGTCCTGAGCCTGAATCCACGGCTGAAAAGCGATGCATGTGCTGTGAAATGAGGCAAGATGCCCTCGGCCCTGGTTATTCAGCTTGCGTTTGACGAGCCGGACGAGTCCGCACAGGTCCGCGATCGCCATCCCTTCGCGCGGCTTGGGGCTGACGTGCGGAACACCTGGTGATTGTGCCAGCCGATGTGGCCCTGCTCGACTTGGTCCAGGCCGGGCTAGGGCTGTCGGGCGGGCGTACCCGCCAGGGAGAGCACCATGTCCCGGGACGACTCGCGAGCGGCCGACGAACCTGGCCGAGACGGCGATGGGGCGCTCAGCGGTCAGTCCGATGACGCCCTTGTCGAACAGTTTGTGGTGGATGGCGCACAGGCACAGCCCGTTCGCCACGTCGTCGGGCCCATCGAGAGCCCACCAGCGCACGTGCGCGGCGCCTGGTGCTGGATGCCGTGATGAGGTCCATTGAGCTTTCGGGCAGGCACCGGCGGTCGGCGACCCGCCATCCGTCGTGGGCTTTGACCAGGCCGGCGTCGGCCAGGCGGAGCGTCTCCGCACACCACAACGCTTCCACAAAGCGCTGTCGCAGTTGACTCTCGTCCAGGGCTGCGATCAACAGGCTGGAGCGTCACATGAGAGTACTGGGCATGGTCTCGAGGTTCTTTCGGATGCTCGGCGGCTGCTCTGTTCTACGAGGGGCTTCAGTGAGCCTGGAGTCCAAGCCTTGCGACGGCCAGAACTGTATAGGCCACTCCTCAGCTCCTTGTGGAGGAGCGTTTTCATCTGGCCAGCTCCAGCCGCTTCCTGGACGGCGACTTGCCTTGATCGCCCCGTCGCCGGCGTTTCCCGCAGACGACGACATAAGGTCCTCGCTCACACCAGGCATCACTGCGCACTGACAACGCGCCGAGAAGGCCGTGCTGAGAGGCTCCTCAGGGTCTCTCAGGTGTCACACAGCCACCGCGACGCAGGCTGGAGCGTATGGATCAACTCCTGTGCAGCCCTGCCATCGCCGCCGGGCTGACCAAGGTCGAAGCCAGGATCCGGCGGCTGAGCGGCTCCTCCGCGCTGCCCGCCATCAACGCGGGCGCCGGGCATGTCGTCGCGGCCGGCGGCAAGCGGCTGCGGCCCGCCATGACGCTGGCCGCCTCCCTAGCCCTCGGCAAGACTCCCGACCGCCGGGTGATCACGGCCGCCGCGTGCATCGAGCTCATCCACGCGGGCTCGCTCGTGCACGACGACCTCATAGACCGCGCGAGCGAGCGACGCGGCGCCAGGACGCTCAACGCCGAACTGGGGGACGGCAAGGCGCTGGTGATCGGGGACTTCATGCTGGCCAGGGCCGGGCTGGCGGCGATCGTGAACCTGTCCAGGCCGGTGGCGGAGGTGCTGGCGGCGGCGGTGGTGCAGCTGGCCGAAGGGCAGTACCTGGAGACGGCCGGCCTGTTCGATACGGGCCGTACCCGGGAAAGCGCGTTGCGGTCGATCACCGGCAAGACCGCCGCGCTCTTCCGGGCGAGCTGCCTGGTCGCGGCGGTGTGCGCGCACGCGCCGGCCGAGGACAGGGCGCGGATGGCGACGTATGGTGAGAAGTTCGGGCTGATCTTCCAGGTGCTGGACGACCTGCTCGACCTGACCGCCACCAGCGCGCAGCTCGGTAAGCCGACCGGGAACGACTTGCGGCAGGGCGTCTACAGCCTGCCGCTGCTCATGTCGGGGATCGACCTAGGCGGGCTGGGCCCGGGCATGACCGACGAGCAGGTCACGGAGGTGCTGCGCGAGGTGCGGGAGAGCCGCATGACGGCCGACACCATCGCTTACTGCCGGGGCCTGGCCGCGGACGCGGTGGCCGCACTGCCCGTGATCCAGGACCCGGAGACGGCGACCTTGCTGTACGGGCTTCCGTCAGCGTACGTCGACCACGTGGAGCGGCTGACCGGCCTGACGATCGCCGGTTAGGCCTCGCGGATGTGGCGCCAGGCGGTTGCGTGACAACCCTTCTACTAGGGGCTCTTCTACTTGTCGAAAGAGTGGAGGGTTTGGCGTTGGCCTGTGGTGGCGGAGCGTGCGATCGCGTCCAAAAGCCGGTGGCGCTTGACGGCGTGGGTGAAGTCTGGGGCGACAGTCGTTCCGTGGACGAGGTCGTCCCGGATCGCGGCGTAGGCGTGCGCCAGGTTGTGGATCACGGTGCCGGTCAGGGCGGGGTAGCCGTCGTAGCCGCTGGGCGGCGTGACCGTCGTAGGCCGGCCGCCGCTGCGTGCGACACGTACCGTGACCGGACCGATGTGGGGGAACTCGGCGCCGGTGACGTCGAGTCTCCCCTCCGTGCCGTCGATGATCAGAGAGAAGCCGGCACCCGATGCCGCGCCGCCACGGTGGTGGACGGACAGGATCGCCCCGCCCGCCACGGTGCCCGAGATCGCGATCTGGTCCTCGGCGCTCATCGGAACGACCTGCCCGGTTCGCCCCAGGGGAACCTGGCGGCGGCGGGTCGCGGTCGTCGCGACCACGTCCTGAAGCTCGCCGACGACCATCGACACCAGATCGATCGCATGTCCGAAGGCGATGGTCAGCATCGTGGCCCCGAGCTTGCGGTCGAGCGTGTAGACCATGTCCGGGGACACCGGAGTGCCCCATTCGGTCGAAGACGCCACGACGGTGGCGGAGAGCACGTCCCCCACGAATCCTTCGGACACGAGGTCGGCCAGCCAGCGGAAGGTCGGCGAGGAGCGTCCCTGGAGACCGGCGAAAGTACGCGTCGTCCCGGCGGCACGCTCCATCTCCTCGGCCTCGTGCAGGTCGGCGGCGAGCGGCCACTCGCAGAGCACCGGCACTCCCGTCTTCAGCACGGGCAGCACGAGTTCGCGATGCCGGGGAACTTTGACGGCGACGACGACGAGGCCGACGTTCGCGTCGCCGGCGAGCTGCTCGACCGACGTGTACGCGGGTACGCCGTACGCCGCTCCCGCGGTCTGGGCGGAGGCTTCAGAGCTCGCCGCCAGCGCGCGAAGCTCGATCCCGTCGACGGCTCTCAGTGCGGGCAGGTGAGCCCCGGCCGCCCAGCCTCCGGTGGCGCTCAGGCCGACGATGCCGACGCCGATCGGCTTACGGGGGTCAGGCACCGAGCTGCCGCCTCAGGGTCTCGGCGTCGTGCAGGGCCGTCATGTGCACGAACCGCCCGTCACGAACCTGGTGGATGGCGTACTCGACGATCTCGAACGAGGCGCCGGTGGGAACCACGCCGAGCCACTCCTTGGCCCGCGTGCCGGTGTTGATCAGACGGGCGGCCAGGCGATCACCATCGACCGCGATCTCCCGGGGCTCCCAGTGGAAGTCCGGTACCGCGTCGGTGTCGTCGTTCAGCACAGTTATGGCCTGGTCGCGAGTGCCGGGCTCGCCGTTCAGGGTGGTCTCGTCGTTGATGAACTCGTCCATGCGGGAGATCTCGTGTGCGTTGAGCGCCCCGATGTAGGGCAGGTAGAACGCGCGCAGGTCGGTGTCGGACATGATCTCCTTCTTCAGCCTCCTGGAGCCAGGGCCGGACTCGGTGTTTCGCGACGGCTCTCGACTCTTCTGTCGCGGTACGTCGGCAGGGGGAGGAACCGCTGCTCCACCACTTCTGTTCCAGACGGTACCGAAGTTTTCTTCGTACCGTCACCACTCGTCCAGCGAAGGGGTGTGGCCGCTATACGGGCCAGCCGAGCATCGCCGCGTCGACGATCTCATCGAGCTCAGCAGGACCGAGGCCGTTGGCGGCCTGCACGGCGATGCCGAAACCCACCGTCATGACGAACCGGGCAAGCCGCCGAGGGTCGGCGTCACGCGGAAGATCACCCTCGTCGACGGCACGCCGGAAGCGCTCCTCAAGGCGGACGCCCGCGTCGTTGCGCCAGTCGACGAGCAGGTCGTGGATAGGCCGGCTCTCGTCGCTCGACGCCAGCGCACCCTGTACGGCCAGGCATCCGGAGGGGCCGTCAGGAGAGGTCGTGGTGCAGACCGCTCCGCGCAGAAACGCCAAGGCCACGGCCCGTGCGGTGGGCTCCTCCAGGGCGCGCGTGACATAGGCGGCCGGTCCCGCGCCGTAGCGCTGGAGGGCCTTGCGGAACAACTGCTCCTTGTTGCCGTAGGCCGCGTACATGCTCGTCTTGGTGATCCCCATGGCGCGGGTCAGTTCGGCGAGGCTCGCGCCTTCGTACCCTCGGGCCCAGAACACCCGCATCGCGCGTTCCAGCGCCTGGTCGATGTCGAATTCCCGAGGCCGGCCCATGACGGCCCTGCTGGAGTCACCCATGCCATAAGCGTACCTGTCGGTACAGATCTACGCCGACCAGTGGTCGTCTTCGACGAAGGCAGTTAAGTACCGATCGGTCTTGATGTGCGATAGAGTTCTGGACCAATCGGTACTTAACTGATGGGAAGGGAAGTCCGCGCCATGAAAACCGTCTCGCTCGGCAACCTCGAAGTCTCGCGCATCGGCCTCGGAGCCATGGGGATGTCGGCGTTCTACACCGGAGCCGGCCAGTTCGACGACGAGTCCATCCGCACGATCCACCGCGCTCTGGACCTCGGGGTCACCCATATCGACACCGCAGAGGCGTACGGACCCTTCATCAACGAGGAGCTGGTCGGCCGGGCCGTACAAGGGCGCCGAGACGAGGTCGTGCTGGCGACCAAGTTCGGACTGATCTCCCACACCGGTGGCACGGCTCCGGACAGCACACCGGCCACCATCCGCCTGGCCGTGGAGGGATCACTCAAGCGCCTGCGTACCGACTACATCGACCTCTACTACCAGCACCGGGTGGACCCCGGAACACCCATCGAAGAGACCGTCGGCGCGCTGGCCGACCTGGTCACCGAAGGCAAGATCCGCCACATCGGCCTGTCGGAGGCCAGCCCCGCCACGATCCGCCGCGCTCACACCGTGCACCCGATCGCCGCGGTCCAATCCGAATACTCCCTGTGGACCCGCGACCCCGAGGCCGACATCCTGCCCGTCCTACGCGAACTGGGCATCGGCTTCGTACCGTACTCCCCGCTCGGCCGCGGCTTCCTGACCGGCGGCATCCGCTCCCTGAACGACCTCGACACCGACGACTGGCGCCGCACCAACCACCGCTTCGCCGACGGCAACCTGGAACGCAACCTGCGCATCGTCGACGAGGTCCGCGCCGTGGCCGCCGAGATCGACGCCACCCCCGCACAGGTCGCCCTGGCATGGCTGCTCGCCCAGAGCGACGACATCGCGCCCATCCCCGGCACCAAGCGAGTCGCCCGGCTGGAGGAGAACACCGCCGCCGACCACATCAACCTCACCGCCGGCCACCTCGCTCGCCTGAACGCCCTGCCCCCGGCCACCGGAGAACGCTACGACGCAGACAACATGGCCGCCATCGACCGCTGATCCAAGCTTGTCGCAGCGACGAGCTTCCCGTTCCGCCGTTTCCGGAAGAACACCATTCCAATTACGCGGTGGCCGTGCCCAAGAGCCAGTCGGTCTCCGCGGGCTGGGACAGGGAACGCGCTGGCACCGTCATCGCTCAGGCCCCCGCCGAGGCGTGAAAGTGCCTCTCCTGCTGCCACGGCGCCAAAGACGAGCGGTTGTATGACTGGGCGCTGGGGCAGATGCGTTTGGAGGTCAAGCCCGGCTATCAGCGTTGGCCGGTGGCCCAGTGCAGTCTGCCCCCGAACGCCAAGGGCGAGCTGGAACTGGCCTATTATGCCGGCGACAGCGCTGGCGTCTCCCGCCTGCGCGCTGAGGTTGAGAACCTTGCTGGGTGGTCCGGCCAGTAGATAGGTGAGTTCAGGCGACGGTTGCGAAGAACTCTCCGAGGCTGCAAAGGTGATCACCTCCTCCGCGAGCTCGCACGCGCAGTCCTTCACCGGCTGGGCTGCGCAGTCGAGCAAGTCCAGGCCCATGGTGAGTGCCGACAGTCTTCTGGCATTCGCCGCGACGTCCCTCGTCGTGATCGCGATACCCGGCCCGAGCGTCCTGTTCGTTTTCGGCCGCGCCCTCGCCCACGGCCGCCGCGCCGCGCTCGCCACCGTCCTGGGCAACCTCCTGGGCTGCTACGCCCTCGTCCTCGCCGTCGCCCTCGGCATCGGCGCCGTGGTCCCAGGGCTCGGCCACCGTGTTCACCGCCGTGAAGCTGGCCGGCGCCGTCTACCTCGTATACCTGGGCGTCCACGCGTTGCGTCACCGCGGCCGGCTGCGCGCCGACCTGACGACCGGGGGGACGAGCGGCGCGGTGATCTGCGTACCGTCCTGGACGGCCTGCTGGTCGGTGCCACGAACCCAAGGGCCTGGGCGCCTCGGCGGCCCGCGCCTGGTTCGCCGGCTGGGACCGGCGCCCGTCGATGATCGGCGGTGCGGGCGGCATCGCGCTGATCGGCCTCGGGCTCACCGTCGCCACCACTCGGTGAGGATGGAGGCGAGCACGACGCCGGTCAGCGCCACGTCGGTGCCGAAGATGCGGCCCCATCAGCCTGGTCCTGCTCAGTTGTCCTGCTGGTGTTCGGGCATCAGCGCCCGCAGGGCTTCCGGGATGTCATCGCCGAAGGTCTCCTCGAGGTGCTGGTTCATCACGTCGTCGGCCTGGCTCATGCGGGCGAACAGGGCCTGTTCGTAGGCTTCGAGGCCGGCTTCGAAGTCGTCGGGGTGAGCGGCGAGGGCGTCGGCGAGTTCGGCGCCGTCGCACATGGCCCAGTTGGCTCCCTCGCCGTTGGGGGCCTGCAGGTGTGCGGCGTCGCCGATCAGGGTCACCCCTGGCGTACGCTGCCAGCGGTGTCCGTCGGGCAGGGCGAAGTGCGGGCGCAGGACGGGCGGGGTGTCGCTGTCGGTGATCAGTGCGGTGATCTCCGGGGCCCAGCCGTCGAATTCGGCGGCGACGCGGGTGGCGGCCGCGGCGGAGTCGGTGAAGTCGATCTGGTCGAACCAGTCCAGCGGTTTGGTGAGGGATATGTAGGCGTGCAGGGTGTCGCCGCGTTCGCGGTGCGCGGTGATGGCACGGTCGGGTGCGGGGACGAACATCGAGCCGCCGCCGACCGCCTTCGCGGCGCCCGGGTGCCGCGTGTCGGCCTCGTACAGGTACGTCTCGACGAACGACTCGCCGGCGTACGCCGGGGTTGCCGCCGACAGCAGTGGGCGGATCTTCGACCAGGCGCCGTCCGCGCCGACGAGCAGGTCGGTGACGAGCGTGCGGCCGTCGGCGAAGGTGACCTCGTGGCGGCCCTCGCCGAGGCTGCGGGCACCGGTGACCTTGGCGCCCCAGCTCACCGTGCCAGTGGGAAGTGCGTCGAGCAGCATCCGCCGCAGGTCCGCGCGCTGGACTTCGGGCCTGCCGCCCTGCCCGTCGTCGGCCTTCTCGAACAGCACGGCTCCGTCCGGGCTCAGTGCCCGCATCGCCTGGCGGCCCTCCAGCACGATGGCGCGGAAGGCGTCACCGAGCCCGGCGGCTTCGATCGCGAGCTGGCCGTTGTAGTCGTGGATGTCGAGCATGCCGCCCTGTGCCCGCGCATCGGGCGAGGCTTCGGATTCGTAGACCTGGACCGGTATGCCGTGTACGTGCAGGACGCGGGCCAGGGTGAGGCCGCCGAGCCCGGCGCCGATGATCGTGACAGTTTTCATGACGATTCCCTCTGAACTGGATGGATGCAGCCGCGCACCTTAGTTGGTGCGGCGTGCCCAAATGGGACGTTATACCATTTTAGTGTGTTGCACCAAATTGGCACAGCGCACTAAATGTGTCACCATGGAGGCATGACAACGCCAACCCGCCGCCCAGGGCGGCGTAATCAGGTGCTTTCCAGGGATCAGATCATTGCCGCCGCCATCGAGCTGCTCGACGGGGGCGGCGAGGGTGCGTTGACCGTGCGGGCGCTCAGTGAGCGCCTGTCGACGGGGGCGGGGGCGATCGCGTACCACGTGGGCAAGCGGGACGATCTGCTGGACGCGGCGACCGAGACGGTCGTGACGGCGGCGCTGGCCGCGGCGCCCGCTCCCGCGGCGTCCACACCGGCCGAGGGGATCCGCGTGGCCGCCCTGGCCCTGTTCGACGCGATCACCGCTCACCCGTGGCTGGCCACGCGGCTGACCCTGCAGATCGTCCGCAACCCCGCCGGGCCGGTCACGGTCGGCATCTTCGAGCGCATCGGCCGGCAGGTGCAGGCACTCGGCGTGCCGCAGGAGCGCTGGTTCGACGCGGCCTCCACGCTCAGGGACTACATCCTCGGCGCGGTCAGCCAGAAGGTTCGCATCGAAGGGGACGCCTCCGGCATCGACGGCGATGCCGGCCGCGAAGAGCACCTCGGCGCGGCTTCAGCGGGCTGGCAGGAGCTAGCGCCCGAGACCCATCCGTTCATGCACGCCATCGTCGGCCAGATGAGGGATCACGACGACCGCGAGCAGTTCCTCACGGGCATCGCCGTCATCCTCGACGGCCTCACCCGTCTGCGCTGACGCCCTCGCCGGGCAGTCCCAGGCAGGGTTCTGAGAAAGGACACCTCCCATGCATGACGTCATCGTCGCGGGGGCCGGCCCGGTCGGGCTGTTCACCGCCAGCGAGCTGGCCCTGGCCGGCTGTTCCGTCCTCGTCCTCGAGCGGGACCAGGACCCGCACCCGCCGTTGAAGGAGCTTCCGCTGGGGCTGCGGGGCCTGAACGCCGGATCCGCCGAGACGTTCTACCGGCGCGGCCTGCTCCAAGCGGTCATGAAGGTGTCCGGCGCCGATCCGCAAAAGGTCGGCGCGGAACCGGAGGCGGTCGAGGCGCCCGATCCGCGGGAACTGAGCCACTTCGCGGGCATGACGCTGGACGCGGCCGATGTCGATACCGCCGTCCTGCCCTACCGGCTGCCCAGCCCGGCGATGGAAGGTTTCATGACGAGCCTGGACGCGGTCGTCACCGTGCTGGCCGAGCAGGCTTCCGTCCTCGGTGTGGAGATCGTCCGGGATGCCCCGGTCACCGTGGTGAGCCAGGACGACGAGTGCGTCGTCGTCACCGCGGGCGGGCAGCAGTACCAGGCGCAGTACCTGGTGGGCTGCGACGGCGGCCGCAGCGCGGTGCGCCGGCTGGCCGGGTTCGACTTCGTCGGCACCGACCCCCTGTTCACCGGCTACGTCGCCAAGGTCACCTTCGCCGACCCCGACCGGCTGCCCATGGGCTTCAACCTGACCGAGACCGGGATGTTCCTGCGCACGCCCCTCGAAGGGCACCTGGGCATGATGGACTTCGACGGCGGCACCTTCGACCGCTCCAAGCCGCTGACCCGCGAACATCTGCAGAGCGTGCTGCGCCGCGTCTCCGGCACCGACGTGACCCTGGACGAGGTGCACCTCGCCTCCAGCTTCACCGACCGCGCCATGCAGGTGACGACCTACCGCAACGGCCGCGTCCTGCTCGCCGGCGACGCCGCCCACATCCACTCACCGCTGGGCGGCCAGGGACTCAACCTCGGTATCGGCGACGCCATGAACCTCGGCTGGAAGCTCGCCGCCACCCTGCACGGCACCGCGCCCGAAGGCCTCCTCGACACCTACACCACCGAGCGCCACCCCATCGGCGCCGCCATCCTGGACTGGTCCCGCGCTCAGGTGGCGACCATGGACCCGGGCCCCAACGCCCCCGCCCTGCGCCGGCTGATCCACGACCTGATGCGCACCACCGACGGCACCACGCACGTCTATCGCCGCACCTCCGGCCTGTTCCACCACTACGACCTGGGCGACGGTCACCCGCTGGTCGGCAGCAGCGCCCCGGACTTCTGCTTCGAGGACGGCACCCGGCTCGGTGAGCTCCTGCGGACGGGCCACGGCGTCGTGCTGGACTTCACCGTCGATCAGGCACTGTGCCCTACGGCGCAGCAGTGGCAGGGCCGGATCCAGTACGCCGCCGGCCCGGTGCGCAACAACCTCGGCTTCACCGCCCTGCTCGTGCGCCCGGACGGCGTCGTGGCCTGGGCCAGCGAACACGCCCCGGCCCCTGCGGAGTTCGAGAACGCGGCCGCACGCTGGTTCGGCGCCACGAACCGGTAGAGCCCACGGCATCCCCTGCGCACAGGCTGCGGCGCCGCCCCGAGAACAAGGCGGTGCCGCAACCGAGCACTCCGCACCACACAGGGGGGCTCCCGAGCCGAAGGCCGGTGAACCACAGTGCACCAGCACAGGAAGGCACCGACACGGGCTGAGCTAGCGCCCGCCCTTGCCGTAGTGGGCCCAGCCCTGGTCGAGAAACCGGAAACCGGTCTCGACGAACGCCTCCGGATCAGGTTCGCGAACCGCCATGAGCTGGATCTGCAGCGCGAAGCGCACGTAGAAGCGGATCTCCTCGCTCGGCTCGGCGAGACCGAACTCCTCGGTGAGCGTGGCGATCAGCGCATCCTCGTGACGCAGCCACATCTTCTCCGCGTAGTCGATCAGCGCCGGCGTGCCGTCCATCAGCGCGAGGATCCGGCTTTGCGGCTCCGTCCTCAGCGCGGCGATCTCCGCCAAGTAGTGCGCCTTGAGCGCGTCAGAGACCGAGACACCCCGGCGGCGGTCCCGGACGGCGGCCACCAACCGGTCGTGCCGCTCCTTCTCGTCCGCGAAGACGAGCGCTTCCTTGTGCGGGAAGTGCGCGAAGACCGTCTTGGGCGTCACGTCGGCCCGGTCCGCGATCTCACGCACCGTCACCGCATCGAAACCCCGCTCCAGGAACAGCGCCGTCGCCGCTTCCAGGATCGTCGCCCGCGTCGCCGCCTTCTTGCGCTCACGCCGCCCTAGGGGTTCTGCATCCACCATCTCCCCATCATAACCTCGGACTCTTTCTACCTTGACGGTAAAAGTAGTCCCGGTATAGTAAGAGCGCGAGTGAAGCTAACGCTGCTGCCCTCACGAGTCCTGTGCCGTTGACAGCGGCTGCTCTGTTCCGCCGGCGGCAGCGCACGTACCCCGCGGCCCGCCCGACGCGGACACGACGACTGCCGCACGCAAGGACATCAACCCGGCCGCCGGACTCACCTGTCACAGGCGGCCTTGAACACCTCCATGCAACCGTCCAGCCAAGGGAAACGACCATGAACACCACCATCCATACCGCCGCCCCTCACACCCCCGCGTGGGTGCGTACCTGGGGTGCTTCACCGCAGGGGCCGTGTCGACACCGCCACCTGCCACGGCACCTTCCACACCCTCGGCCGGCTCGCGCCCGGCGACACCACCGAACACGTCGCGCTGCCTGCCGACGCCACGCCTCTTGCGGCGCAGGCCCTGCTCACGGCCGTGGAAGTCCAGCCCGAGACCCCACCCGGGCCATCGCCGTGCTCGGCGACTCCCGCGTCGACGGCATCGGCTCCACACCCGGCACCGACCGGCGCTGGACCGACCTGCTCGCCGCGCGCCTACACGCCCACAGCAGCCCGACCCGGTGCGTGGTCAGTCAGGGCATCGGCGGCAACCGCCTGCTCGCCCACGGCATCGGAGCCGCTGCCCTCGCCCGCTTCGACCGCGACATTCTCGCCACACCGGGGCTGGCTCATGTCGTGATCGCCGTCGGCAACGACCTCGTCTTCTCCTACGCCCCGCGCACCGAGGAGAACGCCGCCTTCCTCTCCATGTTCCCCGGCGAGCCCGTCGGCGTCGACGACATCATCGCCGCCCACCTCCAGGCCGCAGCCCGCGCCCGCACCCACGGCGCGAAGGTGTACGCCGCGACCATCGCCCCCTACGGCGACTCCGACATGTACAGCCCCGAAGGCGACAAGGCCCGCGAGCAGATCAACACCTGGATCCGCACCAGCGGCGCCTTCGACGCCGTCCTCGACTTCGACGCCGTCTGGCGCGACCCCGCCGACCCCAGCCGCATCCGCGACGACCTGCACATGGGCGACAACCTCCACGGTAACGACGCCGGCTACGCCGCCCTCGCCCAGTCCATCGACCTCACCCTCTTCGACCGACCTTCTGCCAAGACCTCACCGAACACACACCCCCACGACACGGACAGGCGGTAAACGCATGAAAGCAGCGAAGTGGACTGTCGCCGCAGTCATCTGCGCCTCGGTCGCCCTCGGCCTCTACACGAACGCGGCGGCGACCGCGGCCACGATCGGTGCCGTACTCGTACTGGGACTCCTCTACGTGTACTTCATCTACTTCGGCCGCCCGAGCCACGTGGCCAGCCTCAGCGAGGTCGCGGACACCAAATGGCACACCGTCGACCTGGGGAGGACAACCGTGAGCGCCGACGGCTCCGCGTACCGGATGTTCGTCCGGCGCGGCACGTCCAGCAACCTCGTGATCCACTTCTACGGTGGCGGAGCCTGCTGGGACGGTGAGACCGCCGCCCGTCCGATCACGCTCCTCGGCGTCGTGCGCGGCTACACGCGAGAGCTGCAGATGTTCTACTTCAACTCGCTGACCCCACTGTTCCCCGCCGTGCTCGCCGGAATGGCCGACCGCCGCGACACCACCAACGCCTTCCGTGACTGGAACTTCGTCTTCGTCCCCTACAGCACCGGGGACCTGCACGTCGGTGACACCAGCAACACCTACTCCCACAATGGCAAGACCATCACGGTCCACCACAACGGGCGCAACAACGCAACGGCCGTCCTCGACTGGGTCTACGCCAACTTCCCGGAAGCCGACAAGGTTCTGGTCTCCGGCGAAAGCGCCGGCGCATGGGCCTCCGCCTTCTACGCCCCGCAGATCGCCGACCACTACACAGACTCGAAGCTCTACTGCCTCTCGGACGGCGTCGGAGTCGTCACCGAGCGCTGGCGCGACATCGTGGACACGATCTGGAAAGCCGACAGCGCAAAAACCCTGGGCTTCGACATCGGCACCGACCTCTACGAGGACGCGCTCCTTCACCGCTCCGACGAGGCCGCGCGCAATATCAAGTACCTGCACGCCAACACGCTCTACGACGACACCCTCACCCGCTTCGGCGCCGCACTGAACCGCACATCAACCAAGACCGACGCGTTCATCGACGACTGGGCAGCCAACACCAAGGCATCGATCGCACGCCTCAGCCGGTCCGGCCTTCACTACAACTTCTTCCTCACCGACTGCGGCCACAACCCGAAGAAGCACACCACCGAACACACCCTGACGACCAACGAGTTCTACAACAAGTGCACGGCCGACGGGGTCCTCTACTCCACATGGATCAAGCGCAACGTCATCGACGACGAAGACCTCTCGCTCGGACACGAGCTGCTTCTCTGACGCCCCTTCGCCTTCATGAAAACGGCGTCGCGGAGGACGCCGCGGTGGCGCGCAAGAAGCCGGACAAACTCGACGGATCGGGAGCTGGTTGACCAGGCGCGAGCCGAAGGAGTGGAGCTGGTGGGTGAGAACGGGGCTGCTGGGCCGGCTGGCCAAGCTGGTGCTGGAGGGCCAGATCACCGATCATCTCGAGCACGACGAGCACGAACGCTCCGGCAACCAGACGGGTAACACCCGCAACGGCAGCCGGTCCAGGACCGTGCTCACGTGTACTTCGAGGTCAGTCGTCGAGTTCCCAGGCTCTGGCGATTCGTATGGCGCGGACTTCTGGGTGGCTCAATATTTCTAACAATGCCGGCTTGGGGAAGCCGTATGTGAGCAGGCCGTAGATGCGTCCCTCCTGCGCCGACCGCTGCAACTGGTCGACGTTCAGACCCAGTTGCCTAAAACCAATTCGGTCCAGCCATATGATGCGGGACACCCATCGGCGATACAACTCGATGCTGGAGAGCTTTTTGCAATCAACTGCGTAAACCGCGCACGCCCGCCAGTAGACGGGCTTCTTCATTCCCTCTGCACGACTGGAAAGAAAAAGAAAGACTGCGTCACTGCGAATCTCAAAAAATTCACCGAAACTGTCCGTTAATTGCCGCTCGCCCATAGGGATGGTCAGCTCAATTATCGCGTTCGCATAAGCGTTTTCCGATAGGTCGTCCAACGCATTCTTAGCATGAGCTTTTGCGGCCTCGTCGGTTCCGTTCCCGCCGTTGAATGATCTGAGCAGGGCTGTCATGTTCGTGTCGGGAAGCGATGGTGTGTGGACGCGCCTCATCGCATTTACGGATACTTCGCCAAAGATATTGTGTGGCGTTTGATCGTTCCTTCCACTTCCATAGGGGAACGCTACCATTGAGAATTCGGTTGAGATTGGATCAATTCTGGCATATGAACTTTGCTCGATGGAATATTCGGGATATGCCGTTTGAACGGCACCCCTGTAAACTTCGCGAAATCGCCCAGGTTCGTCGGCGATATAATGGACGATCTCGGCGATGAGGATTGCCAGTACTATCGCTGTAATAGCGAATCGAGCAGAGCGTCTACAAATCATAGTGCATCCTCTCGGGGTTGAACATGAGCGGGCGGGCCCCCTCGGAGTCATCCATCTGCTTGCTCGGTCGCAGCCACGCCTGCGGTCACGCAGCCTGCCGGCGGCATCAGCGTCAGGGACGATGGGATGCCGAATCTACCGAAAGAACTGCCAATCAAGGACCTCCGTGATAAGCGTTCTCGTCCAGGGGATCGCGACCCCACCGAGTGGTCGGCGGGGATCCGCTGAGGTTCGTGAATGGGCCCAGCGCAACCGCTACGAGATGGAGGACGGCCGAATCCCTGCGCATGTTCATGGCGTACAACCGTGCTCACCCGGACCGTCCGTACTGATGCGGCTGACGAAGGACTGTATCAGTGCTGTACAGGCATGCCTTACACCGAGATCCCTACCGCTATGAATCAGGGACCCGCTTGCGATCTACTTTGGAACGGCATCGAAGATGTGCCGGGCTTGAATTGCCTTCGGCGGATGTGAATAAAAGGTCAGCAGGCATGCGGCTATCTACTGAGCGCCCACCGCCCGAGCGGCGAACGCACACCATGAGCATCGACGCGTACTCTACTGTTCTGCCCTCGATCAAGAGGTGCTGAGATCGGCAGATCAGAGCGAGGAGCTGCCAGTTGCGCAACGGTGACATCGGGAGATACGTGTACTGGTCGAATCGGCGCATCCTAGGAATCGCTGAGGACAATGGTATGAACTATAATTGCGCAGCCCAAGATGCCGGTACAGGCGAAGAAACCTCCTCTCTCCGACAGCGGGTGCCGCATGTTCGAATCCTGCCGGGGGCACTCACCCAGATCGGCATTCCAGGACTCCGAGCTCGGCGACGGCGGCCCCCCTCAAGCGCCCTGCCCCAACGCGCCGCGCGTTCCATGGGCCGAGAACGCATCGGCCCTGAGGGGAGAGCAGCACAGCCGGGTCAGGACTTTCCAGGTCTGCAAGGTGGCGACGGCGCGTTTCCCGCAGGCGCGGATGCGGGCGCGTGCCGGGTTGACCGGGCGTTGGTGACGCGAAAGTGATGACCGCAGCCGATGGCCCTTGGACGAGGTGCGGATCCGCCGCCGGCGCGTTGATGGCCGGCGCATCACAGCTGCCATGGTGGGTGGCGGTCGGTCGTCGCCGTCCGCCGGCGAAGTCATTGACGATTCCGGAGGTGACGCCTGCCGCGCGGTCTCTCCTCAGTTCGGTGGCGTGCGCGCTCATGCCGGGCTGCACCGCCAGCGAAATGACCTGCGGACCACCGGTACACCGCCCGTGGGCCGCGGCAGGTGGCCGCCCTCGGCCCGCCCGACAAGACGCCTAACGGCGCTGGCGGGGCCGTGGTCGAACGCGCCGTGGCCTGGCCGGTCGATGCCGCATGATGAGTGATCGCTCGATGGTCCGGGGCACCTGACCGGCCCCGTATGCCTGGCCGGACCCCCGTAGGTGCCCGGCCAGAACCTACCTCACCGGCGGCGCGCTCACCCCGGCGGTAGCTGTCCGTTCTTCGCCACGGGCACACCCAACTGCACGGCGCCGGTGAGGGTCGCGCGCTCCGGCGGCAGCGACCCCAGCACCGGGTTCAGGTGCCGCAGGCTCAGCGTTACCGGCGTGATGGCCGGAGCGATCGTGTCGAACTTCTCCAGGTCCACCCAGCGCACGACCTCAAGCACTTCCGGCGGAATGTTGTCTCCGCGCTTCAGCATCGGTACGCACAACTGGCGGGCGTCGGTCACCCGTACCGTCGCCGGGGGGATCTGGTCGGTCAGCACCGGGTTCAGCTGTCTGAGGTTGAGTGCCCGGTTCATCGGGGCGTTCGGGGTGATTCCGTAGCAGAGCAGGTCGATGTGCTGGACCAGTCGCAGGACCTCATCTGGCGGAACGACGCCGTTCTTCGCCACAGGGACGCACATCTGCTGTGCTCTGCTCAGCGCGACCTGCGTACGAGGCAGGTCCTGCAGCACCGGGTTGAGGTGGCTGAGCACCAGCCCTTTGCCGGTTGCCGGGGTGACGACCCGGTAGCAGGCCAGGTCGACGAATCTGATGAAGTCCAGCGCCCCGGACGGCGGGATGACGTTGTTCTTGGCGACCGGCACGCACAGCTGCTCGCGCGCGCCCAGGGTGACCTGCTCGATCGGCAGACCGTCGAGGACCGGGTTGAGGTGCCGCAGCGTCAGCTCGACGGCCGGCGGCTGGTACGAGTCGGTCTTGAAGCACTCGAGGTCGAGGTACGACACGAATTCCTTGGGCGTGGGCAGCGTCAGCGCGGCGGCCGACGGTACGGCGACAAATGCCAGGGTGACAATTGCCAGAGCCACGGATAACGCGCGCCGGATCGTCGGCCGGACACGCCGGAGCCCGCTGACGGGTCGGTTCACCGTTCCTCCATCGGTCGTAGTTGTTCCTGGTCACCCCTCACTTTCTGCGCACCATGCAACTTTGACAAGATAAATGACAGCTTTTCGCTATTTCTCGATCGACACAGGGCTATAAGTGCCGCCCATAACCGGTTCGAGAACCATCCGGGCTTTTTTCGCGCATTCCCACCCGACGATTCGGGCGGTAATCTATTCGCGCCGTTCCGCCGCCCCTCTCCACCGCTGGGCTCGATCGAGGGCGGCGCCCGCTTGACTCTGGGAAGACCGTACGAAAGGTGACATCACCGGCGCAGCAGGATGCGGACCTGGCCCGGCGCCAGGGTCGCGTCGAGGGCCAGTGAAGGGCCGGTCAGGGGGTCGCCGGGCACTGCCGACACGTCCACCGGGCGGTCTCCTCGGTTGATGAGGAACCAGTAGGAGTGTGTTCCGTCGGTGCGGATGGCCAGTTCGATCTGGCCGGGCAGGCCGGCAGGCAGTTCTGAGGTGATGCCGGCGGTTTCCAGGAGGGTGGGGAGCAGGGCGGTGAGTCCGTCGGGGCCGAGGCGGGTCGAGACGTAGGTCGCCGTTCCCGGCCCCGTGCGGTGGCGGGTGATCGCGGGGCGGCCGGCGTGGTCGCCCGTCTTGTACGACGCCAGCACCGAAGCGCCCGCCAGGTCGATGCGGTCGGTCCACAACGTGCCGGTGACGCCGAGATCGAGGTCCACGGTGTCGCCGTCCAGCAGGGGGCCGAACTCCTGGATGCGGATGCCCAGGAGGTCCCGGAGCGCGCCGGGGTAGCCGCCGAGCCAGACGCGGTCGTCCTCGTTCACGATGCCGGAGAAGTACGTGGTGACGAGGTGCCCGCCGCCCGCCACGTACGACTCCAGCCGCCCGGCCAGCGCGGCGGGCACCAGGTGCAGGATGGGCGCCACCACCAGGTCGTAGCCGGAGAAGTCGGCGGCGACCGGCACCACGTCGGCCCGCACGCCCGCCCCCAGGAACGCCGAGTACCAGTCGAGCGCCTCCTGCCGGTAGCGCAGCAGCGAGGTGGGGTGGGAGTCGAGCTCGGACGCCCACCACGACTCCCAGTCGAACAGGATCGCGGCGCGGGCGGGCGAGCGGTGGCTGCCGGCGACGGGGGCGAGGGCGGCCAGCGTGGCGCCGAGGTCGGTCACCGACCTGAACACGTCGCTGTCCTCGCCCGCGTGCGGCACCATCGCCGAGTGGTACTTCTCGGCCCCGCCGGCCGACTGCCGCCACTGGAAGAAGCAGACGGCGTCGGCGCCGTAGGCGACGTGGGTGAGCGAGTCGCGGGCCATCCCGCCGGGCCGCTTGGCCAGGTTGACCGGCTGCCAGTTGACGGCGCTGGTGGAGTGCTCCATGAGGAACCAGGGCCGGCCGCCGGCCAGCGAGCCGGTGAGGTTGGCCGAGAACGACAGCTCGTCCTGGGCCCGCGGCCCGGTCAGCACGTAGTGGTCGTTGGAGACGAAGTCGACCTCGCCCGCCCAGTCGGCGTAGTTCATCCCCTTGGTCTCCCCCATCACCATGAAGTTGGTGGTGATCGGGACGCCGGGGCTCAGGCGGCGCAGCAGGTCGCGTTCGGCGCGCAGGTGGTCCTTGAGCGCGTCCGAGGAGAAGCGCTTGAAGTCGAGCTGCTGCGTCGGGTTCGGGTAGGACGCGGCCAGGCGCGGGGGCAGGATCTCCGCCCAGTCGCCGTAGCGCTGGGACCAGAACGCGGTGGCCCAGGCGCGGTTCAGCTCGTCGAGGGTGCCGTAGCGGGCGCGCAGCCAGTCGCGGAAGGCGGTGGCGGCGTCCTCGGAGTAGTCGTAGACGTTGTGGCAGCCCAGCTCGTTCGACACGTGCCAGGCGGCCAGCGCCGGGTGCTCGGCGTAGCGGACGGCCAGGGCCTCGACGAGGCTCAGCGCGTACCGGCGGAAGATCGGCGAGGTGGGGCGCCAGTGCTGGCGGGCGCCCGGCCACACGGTGTGGCCCTGCTGGTCCACCGGGAGAATCTCCGGGTGCGCGGCCGTCAGCCACGGCGGCGGCGAGGCCGTCGCCGTGGCCAGGTCGGCCGCGATGCCGTTGGCGTGCAGGAGGTCCATCACCTCGTCGAGCCAGGTGAAGTCCCACGTGTCGGCGGCGGGCTGGAGGTGCGCCCAGGAGAAGATGGCCAGGGAGACGATGTTCACCCCGGCCGCCCGCATCGCGCGCATGTCGGCGTCCCACACCTCCCGGGGCCATTGCTCCGGGTTGTAGTCCGCGCCGAACCCCAGCCTGGCCCTGTCCGGCTCCGAGGGCCAGCGCACCCACCGGCGGCCGTGTTCCACCTGCAACGTCTGCTCCTGTCCTGCTGGTCGTGCTACTTGACGGTGAAGCCCTGCTCCTGGCCGTACTTGATGGAGGCGTCCTGCCACGCCTTCAGCCCGTCCTGGAGGGTGGTGGCGGAGGTGTACGCCTTGCCGACCGTGTCGTTGAAGATGCTGTTGGCGTAGACCTGGAACGGCAGGTACGACCAGCCCGGCGCGACCTGCCCGGCCGACTCGGCGAGCACCTGGTTGACCTTCTGGCCGCCGAAGTAGGGGAACTCCTTGTCCTTGAACGCGGGGTCCTGCAGCTGGGCGGTGGTGGCGGGGAAGGCGCCGCCGTCGATCCTGGTCTGCACGCCCTCGTCCACGGTGGCGTACTTGACGAAGGCGTAGGCGAGGGTCTTGTTCGCGCCGGCCTCGGGGACGGCGAGGGAGCTGCCGCCGTTCTCGGCGGTGACCTTGCCGCCGGCCTCCCACTGCGGCATGGGCGCCACCCGCCACTTGCCGGACGCGGCCTTCACGCCCGACTCGAAGTTGGCCGGCATCCAGGCGCCGGTCACCAGCGTGGCGATGGTGCCGTCGGCCAGGCCCTTGTACCAGGCGTCGGTCCAGCCGGGGACGGAGGCGAGCAGCTTGCCGTCGATGAGCTTCTGCCAGGTCGCGGTGAACTTCTGGGTGCCGGGGTCGGCGAAGTCGACGGTGACGTCGGTGCCGTCCACCGTGTACGGCTTGCCGCCCGCCTGCCAGATCATGCTGGTGGTGAAGCCGGCGTCGCCGCTGTCGCTGCCGATGTACGCCTTCGGGTCGGCCTTGTGCAGCTTCTCGGCGGCGGCGACGTACTCGTCCCAGGTGGTGGGGACCTCGATGTCGTGCTTGTCGAAGACGTCCTTGTTGTAGAACAGCGCCATCGGGCCCGAGTCCATGGGCAGCCCGTAGACGGCGGGGCCGCCGGCGTGCACGGAGTTCCACGGGCCCGGGGTGAAGGTGCTTTCCAGCGTCCCCGCGCCGTACGCGCTCAGGTCGCTCACCGCCTTCGACAGCGCGAACTGCGGCAGCGCGTAGTACTCGATCTGCGCCACGTCGGGCACGCCGGAGCCGGCCTTGATCGCGTTCTGCAGCGCGGTGTACTGGTCGTTGCCGGTGCCGGCGTTGACCAGGTCCACCTTGACCTTGGGGTACTTCTGCTGGAAGTCGGCGACGACCTGCTTGAGCGTCGGCTCCCACGCCCAGACGGTGAGGGTGCCGCCGGCGTCGAGCGCCTTCTGCAGGTCGGCGTCGGAGACGGCCTGCGACGCGGCGGCGGTGGCGCTGGCGCCCCCGCCGTCGCCCGAGCCGCCGGACGAGCCGCACGCGGTGGCGGCGAGTGACACGGTCAGTGCCGCGCCCAGCAGGAGGGCGTGACGACGGTTGATCGTCATGGGCGGTGCCTTTCTGATGGTCTGTCCTGGTGTACGCGTGGTGTCGCGGCTTGTCGCTCGGCCCCCGATGCGCCGGTCAGCCCTTGACGCTCCCCGTGGCGAGGCCTGACTGCCAGTACCGCTGCAGCAGCAGGAACGCCGCCATCAGCGGGACGATGGTGAGCAGTGATCCGGTGATCACCAGGTTGAAGACGGCCTCGCCGCCCGCCGTGCCGGCCTGCTGGTTCCAGCTGTGCAGGCCGAGGGTGAGCGGATACCAGTCGGGGTCCTTGAGCATGATCAGCGGCAGGAAGAAGTTGTTCCAGGTCGCGACCACGTTGAAGAGCAGGACCGTGACGATGCCGGGGCCGAGCAGCGGCAGGCTGATCCGGAAGAACGTACGGAACTCGCCCGCGCCGTCCACCCGCGCCGACTCCAGGATCTCCTTCGGGACGGCGTCGGTGGCGTACGTCCAGATGAGGTAGAGGCCGAACGGCGAGATCAGCGACGGGATGATGATCGCCCACGGGGTGTTGGTGATCCCCAGGTCGGAGAAGAGCAGGAAGATCGGTACGGCCAGCGCCGTGCCCGGCACCGCCACCGCGCCGATCACGACCGCGAAGACGGCCTTCCTGCCGGGGAAGTCGAACTTGGCCAGGCCGTAGCCGGCGAGCGTGGCCAGCAGGGTCGCGCCGCCCGCCCCGGCGACCACGTACAGGAGCGTGTTGAGCAGCCAGCGCAGGTAGACGCCGTCGTCGTAGGTGAAGGTCCGCGCGATGTTGTCGAACAGCGCGAAGTCGCCGGAGAACCAGAGCCCGAAGGAGGACAGCAGGCGCTCCTGGGTCTTGGTTGCGTTGATCAGCAACCAGGCCAGCGGGAGCAGCGTGTAGACCAGCATGATCGTGGTCAGCGCGGTGAGCGTGCGGCTGCGACGCCGCCGGTGCGGGCGCCGGTGGCGGATGACGAGCGGGCGGTGTGCGGTGACGGCCATGGCTCAGACCGCCTTCCGCATGCCGCGCAGCTGGACCACGTACGCGATGATCATCGTGATGACGCCCATGATGATGGCGACCGCCGCCGAGTAGTTGAACTGCTGGCCGGCGAAGGACAGCGAATAGGCGTACAGGTTGGGCGTGAAGTAGGTGGTGATCGAGTTCGGCGCCAGCGCCTTGAGGATGCTGGGCTCGTTGAACAGCTGGAAGCTGCCGATGATCGAGAAGATCGTGGCGATCACCAGCGCGCCGCGCAGGGCGGGCAGCTTGATCGACCAGATGATGCGGAACTGGTCGGCGCCGTCGATCTCGGCGGCCTCGTACAGCGAGGGGTTCACCACGCGCAGCGCCGAGTAGAGGATCAGCATGTTGTACCCGACGAACTCCCAGGTCACGATGTTGCCGATGGAGGCCAGGATGAGGCCGGGCGAGAGCGGGTCGGGCAGCGACAGGCCGAACGCCTCGTTGAGGTTGCCGATGAGGCCGAACCTGGTGCCGTACATGAAGCCCCACATCAGCGTCGCCACGACGGCGGGCACCGCGTACGGCAGGAACACCGAGATGCGGAAGAACGCCGCGCCGTAGAGCCGGCCGCTGTCGATCGCGAGGGCGACCAGCAGCGCGAGGAACAACATGATCGGCACCTGCACGACCAGGAACAGCGACACCCGGCCGAACGCCGACCAGAACTGCGGGTCCTGCAGCGCCTTGACGTAGTTGTCCAGGCCGACGAACGCGGTGCCGCCGATGAGCTGGGTGCGGTAGAGGCTGAGGTAGATCGAGTAGCCGATCGGCGCCAGGAAGACGAGCGCGAACACCGTCATGAACGGCGCCACGAACCGCCAGCCGAGCCAGGACCTGCGCCCGCTGCTCCCCCGGGCGTGCCGGGCCGCCGAGGGCGGGCGCCCGCGCGCGTCTTCGGTGACCACCGGTCACTCCTCTCAACCGACATGTTCACGTGAACATCGGCCACGGACAGAGGTCGCGGAGAGTGATGAGCTGGATCGCCATGGGCGATGTTTACGTTAACTTCTGCTGCGGTATCGTGGCACCCGTCCCACCTGCGGTCAAGAGGCGGTTGCGCATTGACACCGGCCGGGACCAGGCCGAAAGATTTCCCCGGCCCGTGACGGACGGCGACGAACGGGGCTACGGAAACAGGCGGCAGGCAGGAGCGGAACGGGCATGGATCTGGAGCGGCAGGCGCCGGACGGCGGCGCGCGGCCCACGGGGGGCGCGCAGCGCGGTGGATCCGGCGTGCCGGGCGGGCGCCGCAGGCAGCGGGTCTCCATGGCCGACGTCGCGAGGCTCGCCGGTGTCTCCTCCCAGACCGTCTCCCGGGTCGCCAACGGCCACCCCGGCGTCATCGGCTCCACCCGCGAGCAGGTGCTGGCCGCCATGCGCGAGCTGGGCTACCGGCCCAACAGCGCCGCCCGCGCCCTGCGCTACGGCCAGTTCAACACCATCGGCGTGATCCTGTTCAACCTGTCCACGATCGGCAACAGCCGTACGGTCGAGGCCATCGCCACCCACGCCGCCGCCGAGGGCTACGCCATCACGCTCATCCCCATCGACGTCCCGACCCAGGACAACGTGCTGGGCGCCTTCACCCGGATGGGCGAGCTGGCCGTGGACGCGGTCATCGTGATCATCGAGGTGCACCTGCTCGACGCCGGCACCGTGACGCTGCCGCCGGGCGTGCACGCGGTGGTCGTCGACTCCGACGCCGGCGACCGCTACAGCGTGGTGGACACCGACCAGGCGGAGGGCGCGCGCTCGGCCGTACGCCACCTGCTCGGCCTCGGCCACCGTACGGTGTGGCACGTCACCGGGCCGCAGACGTCGTTCGCCGCGCAGCGCCGCGCCCAGGCGTGGCGGCTGGCGCTGGAGGAGGCGGGCCGGCCGGTGCCGCCGCCGCTGCACGGCGACTGGTCGGCCGAGTCCGGGTACGCCGCCGGGCTCGAACTCGCCGGTGAGCCGGACTGCACGGCGGTGTTCGTCGCCAACGACCAGATGGCGCTGGGCGTGCTGCGGGCGCTGCACGAGCGGGGGCGGGCGGTCCCGGGCGACGTCAGCGTGGTCGGGTTCGACGACATTCCCGACTCGGCCTGCTTCGTCCCGCCGCTGACGACCGTGCACCAGGACTTCGCCGAGGTGGGGCGGCGGTGCGTGGAGCTGGTGCTGCGGCGGATCCGCGAGGGCGGCACCACTCCCTCGGGCACGGACCTGGTGCCGACCCGCCTGGTCGTCCGATCCAGCACGGCCCCGCCGCGCTAGACTCTGATCGATGCGATCACATCGGCGCACTCGTGGGCCTGGCGCCCACCACGAGCAGCGGCGGGCCGAGATCGCCGACGCCGTGCTCGCGATCGTCGCCGAACGCGGTCTCGGCGCGGTCTCGCTGACCGAGGTGGCCGCGCAGGCCGGCATCTCCCCTGGACGGGTGCAGCATTACTTTCCCGCCAAGCGGCAGCTCATCGAGGCGGCGTTCGAGCGGGGCAACGCGCTGTCGGCCGCCCGCATCAGGGACAAGGCCGGGGCCGACCTCGACGCCGCCGACCCCCGCCTCGTGCTGACGACCGTGCTGACCGAGCTGGTGCCGTACGACGCCGTCAGCGAGGCCCACATGCGGGTGCGGCAGTCGTTCCACGCCTTCGCCTTCGCCGAGGAGGCCATCGCGGCCCGGATGCGGGTCCTGTACGCCGAGTTCCACGGCCAGATGGCCGACCTGATCCGCAGGGACCAGCAGGGCGGGCGCATCGACGCCGGGCTCGATCCGCACGCGGCGGCGCTCTCCCTGGTGGCGCTGGCGGAGGGGCTGGCCGCGTACGTGCTGACCGGCGTCACCCCCGGCCAGGTCGCCCGCGACCGCGTCCTCGCGGCCGTCGCCGCCCTCTACACCGCCTGACCGCGCGCGCGGCCGGGTGCGGGTGCCCCGGCCGCCGGCGGATCGCCGGTCAGCAGTAACGGGCGGGCGCGATGCGGTCCATCACGCCGCCGAACCTGCCCCGGTAGTTGGAGCTGTAGTCGCCCCGCGACGCCAGGCGCTTGGCCCGCCAGGTCCACTCGGTGTCGGCCGTGTCGACGAAGCAGGCTCCGCTCGTGGCGACGAACGAGCCCACGTTGTCGGCGTGCGTGCCGCCGATGAACCTGTTGCCGTTGGCCTCCCACCAGGTGTAGACGGCACCCGTGTAGTTGGCGCCCGTCCACAGGCACACGTGGGCGTGGCAGGCGGGCGCGGCGGCCTGCGCGGTCGCGGCGGGCACCGCCAGGAGGCCGGCGGCGAGCGCGGGGGCGGCGATCATGCTGAGGACTCTCATGATGCTCCTTCTGTCGTACTTGCGGGAACATCACGGGACGCTATACGCAACGTCATCAGTCGAACACGGTTAGTAAGGGGCTTCTCACTGTCCGGCCCCTATTTCGACACATCCGCCGCTCCTCTGTGCTCGTGGGGCGAGGTGCGCGCTCATGCCCGGGGCGGCGGAAAGGAGACGAACCAACGGTGGGTCAGCCGGTTGCGGTGGTGAGGCGGTTGCTGAAGCGGGCCAGCATCCGGGTCTGCACCGTCTCCGGGATCAGGCGGGCGAGCATGGGCGGGGTGCGCCAGTTCGCCGGGTTGCGCCTGGCGAGCCGGGAGACCAGGGAGATGTGCGGGTAGCGGGCCCGCTCGTACGCGCGCAGCCGCGCCGCCGGGTCGCCCTCGCCGGCCAGCGCCCGCCCGAGCACCCAGGCGTCCTCCAAGGTCTGGTTGGCGCCCTGGCCGAGGGTGGGCGGCATGGTGTGGGCGGCGTCGCCGGCCAGCGTGATCCGTCCCGCGCCCCACACGGCGGGCACCTTGTTCCAGTGGTGGCCGAAGAACTCCAGGTCCTCCTCCTCGGCGGCGGCCAGCACGTCGGAGACCGGCGAGCGCCAGTGCCCGAACCGCCGGCGCAGCTCGGCCAGCGGTGCGGCGGGCCGCGGGTCGGCGGGCGACCAGCGCACGTCGAACCACCACTGCAGCAGCCCGTCCCCCGCCGGCATGAGGCCGCACGCGCCCTCCGGCCCGCTGATCATGAGGTGCCTGGTGGTGTCGGTGATCTCGATGTCGATGGGGCTCAGCCCCTGCCACGTCCCGAACGTGGCCGGCCGCACGGTCCCCTCGCCCCACAGGTGCCGGCGTACGACGGAGTGGTGCCCGTCGGCGCCGACGAGCACGTCACCGGTGGCGGTGGAGCCGTCGGCGAACGTGGCGGTGACGCCGTCCGCGTCCTGGCGCACGTCCCGGCAGGCCATGCCGTGGCGGACGACGCCGTCCGGCAGCCCGGCGGCCAGCCGGTCGAGCAGGTGGCGGCGCGGCACGGCCCTGGTCGGGGAGCCGTAGCGGGCGGCGGCGTGGGCCAGGTCCATGGTGGTGCGCAGCCTGCCGGTCGAGGTGAGCGCGTCGATCCTGTCGATGCGGGCTCCGACGTCGGCCAGGGAGAGGCCGAGGTCGTCGAGTATGGCGTTGCCGTTGCTCCACACCAGCAGCGCCTTGCCGCCGGTACGGCGTTCCGGCGCCTGCTCGTACACGCGGACGCGGTGCCCTCCGGCCAGTAACACGTGGGCGATGGCGAGCCCGCCGACTCCCGCACCGATGACGAGGACGTCCATGATTTCTCCACTTCGATAAATCTTCACTTCGAAGATACATCGATGGGGAGTAGGGTGACGAAGTGGGTTCCGCGCAGCAGCCAGAAGACGTCTTCCGCGAGTTCGTGATCGCGATCCTGCTGCACAACGACGCGCTCGCCGACCAGCTCGGCCTGCGGCCCGCCGACGTGGCCGCGATCATGCTGCTGGAGACGCGCGGACCGCTGCCCGTGGGCACGATCGCCGAGGAGCTGGGGCTGCCGTCCGCGTCGACGACCCGGCTCATCGACCGGCTGGAGAAGGGCGGCTACGCGCGGCGCGTGCGCGGCGCGCGCGACCGCCGCATGGTGACCGTTGAGCTGGTGCCCGAGGGCCTCGAGGTGTACGAGGCCGCGTGCGCGTCCACCAGGAAACACCTCGAAGCGCTCGCGCTGCGTCACGGGGTCGAGCGGATGCCGATGATGCTGGAGGTGTTCGCGATGGTCGGCTCCGCGTACCGGACGGCTCTTCGCGACCTGCGCGCCGGCTGACGTCCCGCGCCTTCCTGCGGGAGCGCGATGCCGAGGGGCACGGCCGTCGCCCGCAACGCTCAGCCGTTCGGCTGACCAGCACCAAGCCGTAGGGGTAGGCGGATATTTCCGTCATGAGAGGCATGGTTAGAGTTGTGCCCTCGGGGCGGCGCTCGGGCCCCGCCGCGGCGTACCACGGGGAGGACATGGCGGAGGTGTCTCGGGACGACCAGGCGGCGGCAGAGGGAAGGGCTCCCCTGCGCGTGGCCCTGATCGTGGCCATGGCGTGGTTCATGCAGAACCTCGACACCACGATCATCAACACCTCGCTCCCCCAGATGGCCGAGACGTTCGGCGTGGACGCGGTCAGCGTCAACATCGGCATCACCGCCTACGTCGTCGCCGGCGCCGCCTTCATCCCGCTGGGCGGCTGGCTGTCGGACCGGTACGGCGCCAAGCGGATTTTCGCGATCGCGATCGTGGTGTTCGGCCTGGCCTCGATCGCCTGCGCGGCCTGCACGGCTTTATGGCAGTTCGTCCTCGCCCGCGTCGTGCAGGGGGCCGGTGGCGCGCTGATGGTGCCGGTCGGCCGCATCATCGTGCTCAAGAACGCCGGCAAGCAGGACCTGATGCGCGCCACCGCGCTGATCACCTGGCCGGCGCTGCTCGCACCCGTCATCGCCCCGGTGCTCGGCGGCGCCCTGACCACCTGGTACGGCTGGGAGTGGATCTTCCTGCTGAACGCGCCGCTCGCTCTGGCCGGTACCGTCCTCGTGCTGGCGTACGTGCCGAGCGTGCGCGACAGCGAGCCCAAGCCGCTCGACCGCGTCGGCACCGTCCTCATCGTCACGTCGCTGAGCCTGACCATCTACGGCCTGTCCGAGCTGGCGCAGCCGTCCCTGATCGGGCTGGACCTCGCCCTGCCGGCCGTCGGGCTGCTGGTGGGCGTGGGGGCCGTGCGGTGGTTCCGGCGGGCCGCGTACCCCCTGGTCGGGCTGGGGCCGCTGCGGGTGCCCACGTTCGCGGCGGCGAGCCTGCACGCGGGCAACCTGATCCGGCTGGCGATCAGCGCCACCCCGTTCCTGCTACCGCTCATGCTCCAGGAGGCGTGGGGGCTGACGCCGCTGGAGGCAGGGCAGCTCGTGCTCGTGTACTTCCTCGGCAACCTCGTCATCAAGGTGATCACGACGCCGCTGATGCGGTGGCTCGGCTTCCGTACGGTGCTGGTGTGCAACGGGATCGGGGTGGGGCTGTCGATCGCGGCGTTCGGGCTGCTGGACGCGCGCACCGGGTTCGTCGTGGGGGCCGCGGTCGCGTTCGTGGCGGGGGCCACCCGGTCGATCGAGTTCACCGGGATCAACACGCTGTCGTTCGCCGACATCGGCTCCGCCGACCGGGCCTCGGCCTCGACGCTGTTCAGCATGACGCAGCAGATCTCCGTGGCGCTCGGGGTGGCGGTCGCGGCGATCGCCCTCCAGGTCGCCCACGGTCCCGCCGCCACGCCCCTCACGCAGAGCGACTTCTCCCTGGCCTTCTACGTCAGCGGCGCGATCGCGCTGGCCGGCGCCCTGCTGATGCTGCTCCTGCGCCCCGACGCCGGCCACGAGGTGACCGGCCACCGCCCCAGGCGCGACGCCCGCACCAACGCCTGACCGCGGTCACCGGTGGCCTTTCCCGACGTCGGCGTGCAGTTCGGTCAAGGCGTGGGTGACCAGGGCGAGCACCTCGTGGGGGCCGTCGACGGAGGCGTCGAACACGCCGCACACCGACGCGGCGCCCCTGCCGTACAGGAGGGTGATCATGGCGGAGACGCCGGGGGCCAGTGGCGGGCACAGGAACAGCTCGCGGGCGGCGGGGAACTCGCCGGTGATGCGGATGGTGCCGACGTCGAGCCGGCACGGCGCGCCGCGCGCCACCAGCGGCATGGCGGCGCCGAACGCCGTCCTGGACACGGCGGCGGGCAGCCGGTAGAGGGCGCGGATGCGGCGGCGCTGCCGGCTGATGAGGGCGAGCGTGGTCTGATCGGCGATCGCGCGCAGCCGTGCGTACGGTGCCGGCTCGCCGCACGGCAGCGTGACCGGGAAGACGCCGACGTGGTTGCCCAGCGCCGCGTGGTTGCGCGGTCCCCGGACGCTGACCGGCAGGTTCACCGTGATCCCCGGACGCGAGCGCCACACCTGCGGGCGCCACGACCGCAGGGCGCCGGCGAGCAGCGCCAGCATGACCTGGGTGACGGTGGCGCCGGTGCGCTGGACGACCGCGCGCAGCGCCCCGGCGTCCAGCGGCACGGCCAGCAGGCGCGGGCCCTGACCGCCGGGCGGCTTCGACGGATGCCAGCGTGGCAGCGGTGCGGCCAGTCTGGCGAGGTCGGCGAGCGTCCCGCGGATCGCGGGCGCGTCCCTGGCGGGCGGCTCGGGCGCCGGATGCGGCAGGCGCTCGTCGCCGGTCAGCGCCCTGATGCCGCTGAGCAGGCCCAGGGCGTCCTGGAACGCGTGGTGCACGCGGTGCACCAGGACGTGCTCGCCCGGCGTGTGGCCGTGCAGCACCAGCAGATCCCACAGCGGGCGGTCGCGGGGCAGCGGGCGGTCGGCGATGAGGTCGAGGGCCGCCTGGGCGACGTCCTGCCCCGGTCTCAGGTGGTGGTGGGTGACGTGGCGGGCCGGGTCGAAGCCCGGATCGGGCGCCCATGCGGCGTGCCGTCCCGCGCCGGTCAGGCGGTACCGCAGGACGGGCGCCCGTCCTGCCGTGGCGGCGATCCGTTCGTGCAGGTCCGGCGGCGCGGGCGGGCCGCCGGGCAGGTGGGCGGCGACGGCCATGTGCATGCGAGAGTCGGCCGCCGCCGCCCGCGCCAGGCTCAGCACGTAGTGGTCGCCCAGGGTCAGCGGCACGGCACGAGGAGGAGAGGTCACGGCAGGTCGGATCCTTCGGGGGCGAGTGCTGCTTTCAGGCCGTCCGCGAAGGTGAGGGACGGGGTGAAGCCAAGGTCGCGGGCGGCGGCGTCGTAGGTGCAGGTCCAGTCGGGGTGGCGCATCTCGCGTACCTTGTCGCGGTTGAGGGCGGGCACCGTGTGGCGGGTGCGGCCCAGCAGCTCGGCCAGCGTGGCGATGGCGGTCATGACGGGGAGGGGGATCGGCAGGACCGTAGGGGTGCGGCGGCCGAGGGCGGTGGCGACGGCGGCGCAGATGCCGGGCCAGTGGTGGACGATGCCGTCGCTGAGCGGGTAGACGCCGGTCAACGGGTCGTCGTGGCGTACGGTGGCGCCGCGTTCTGTGGCGGCGAGGAGCGCGGCGCACAGGTCGGTCACGTGGATCATGCTGTAGCGGCCCGCGGCACGGCCCGGCCGGGGCACCAGACCGAGCCGGACCAGCGGGAGCAGGGCGGGCAGCAGCGCGGGCTCGCCGGGGCCGTGCACGATGCCGGGGCGCAGGATGACCGACGGCACGCGGTGGGCGTGCGCGCGGATCGCGTCCTCGGCGGCGCGCTTGCTCGCACCGTACGCCGACACCGGCCCCCTGCCTCCTGGACCGGCGGCGGCCAGCGACGAGCAGTGCACCAGCCGGGGCGGTACGCGCCGCGCCGCCAGCGCCTCGACGAGCCGGGCGGTGCCGTCGCGGTTGACCGCCCACAGCTCGGCCGCGCTCCTGGCCTTGACGGCGGCGGCCAGATGGACGACCACGGCGGCGTCGCGTACCGCCTCCTTCACGCCCCGTCCGGTGACCAGGTCGCCTTCCACCACGTGCACGCCCTGAGCGCGCAGCGCGACGACCCTCGCAGACGGCCGGGCCAGCGCGGTGACCGCGTGCCCCCGGGCGAGCGCCGCCCTGACCAGGTGACCGCCCACGAAACCGGTGGCGCCGGTGACGAGTACGCGCGTCACAGGTCGCGCCGGTAGATGCGGTACGTCTTCGTGCGCACGCAGCCGTCGGCCGCCAGGTAGCGGTTGACTGCGTCGTTGTCCTCCAGCGTCCAGCTCAGCTCGCAGTCGACCGGCCCGCGGGCGCGGATCGCGTCGTACGCGGCGGCGTACAGGACGGCTTCGACGCCCTGGCCGCGCAGGCGTTCCACGACGCCGAACAGCACCGCGCGGGTGCGGCGGACGTGGCGGGCGGCGCGCGCCAGCCGGAGCAGGCCGATCGGCAGGCCCCACGTGGTGAGGCGGCCGCGGGCGGCGGGCAGGGCCTCGTTGAGGTCGGGCAGCACCAGGGCGACGCCCACCGGCTCGCCGCCGGCTTCGGCGAGCTGGATGAGGCGGGGGTCGATGACGGAGCGCAGGCGCCGCGCGGTGGCGGCGAACTCGGCGTCGGTCATCGGGGTGAAGCCCCAGTTGTGGCGCCAGACGTCGTTGTAGACGTGTTTGACCCGGTCGATGTCAGCGGTGAAGCGGCGGCCGTCGAGCGGGCGTACGGTCAGGCCGTGCCGCCGCCGCGCGCGCTCGGCGACGCGGGCGAGCCGCTCGCCGAGGGGATGGGGGCCGCGCCGCCACGCCCACAGGTCCTTGGCCTTGCGCAGCCCGCACCCTTCGAGCAGGTCGCGGTAGTAGGGCGGGTTGTACGGCATCATCACGGCCGGCCGCTCGCCGAAGCCGTCGACGAGCAGCCCGCACTCGTCGTTCATGGTGAAGTTGACCGGCCCGGCGAGGCTCGTCAGCCCTCGCTCGCGCGCCCACCGGGCGGCGGCGCCGAGCAGCGCTGCGGCGACGGCGGGATCGTCGGCGCAGGCGAACTGCCCGAAGAAGCCGTCGCGGCCGCCGTGGGCGGCGTTGTGCCGCGGGTTGTGCACGGCGGCGACGCGGCCGGCCACCCGCCCGCCGGCGGTGACGGTGAACAGCTCGGCGTCGCCGTAGGAGAAGAACGGGTTGCGGCGCCGGTCGAGCAGCGACCGGCACTCGCCGCGCAGCGGCGGCACGAAGTGCGGGTCGTCGCCGTGCAGCAGGTAGGGCAGCTCGACGAACGCCCGCAGCCCGCGCCGGTCGCGTACCGGCCGGGCGGTCGCGCCGGCCACGGGAGTATCCGGAATCACACTGCGCGATTGTCGCATGACGGTAAGTTACTCTCTCGTGACGGCCTGCCGCAGGAGCCCCCGGTTCTGGGAAACCTTCTTGGGCAGCGGCGTGCTGCCTGCCGCGCTGCTGACCGGCGACGGCGTGGTCGAGCGCAGGCTGCGCCGTACGGGCGGCATGTTCGGCCTGTGGTTCCCCGGCATCGGCAGGGCGGTGCTGGTGTCGGATCCCGCGCTGGTCAGGGCGGTGATGCGGGCGCCCGCCGGCGTGGTGGCGGCGGGCCCGGCCAACCGGGTGCAGGAGCCGGTCATCGGGCCGAGCGGGCTGGCCAGGCTGGAGGGGGCCGAGCATCGCGAGATCCGTACGCTCATGGCGCCGTCGGTCCGCGACCGGGTGCCCGAGCGGCTGCGCGCGGCCACGGAGCGGCTCGCGCTGCGGGCGGCGGCCCGGTGTCCTTCCGGCGTGCCGTTCCCGCTGCGGCCCCTGCTGCACGGGGCGCTGATGGAGGCGGTCCTAGAGCTCACCATGGGTCTCAGCCCGGAGCGGCAGCGGGCCTGGCGGGTGCCGCTGCGCGAGCTGTTCAGGCGGGCCGACTCCTACGAGATCACCGTCCGCTACGCGTTGCGGCACGTGGGGGCGCTGGACTGGTGGCCGTCCTACCACCGGGCGAAGGACGCCTGCGACCGGCTGATCCACTCCGAGATCGACCGGCGTCGGGACGGCGACGAGGGCGACGACCTGCTCGGCGCGCTGCTGCGGGCGCGCGACGACGACGACCTGCCGCTGCCCCGTTCGGTGGTGCGTGACCAGCTGATGAGCATGATCGCGGGGGCGCGGACGACCACGGCCAACGGTCTGGCGTGGGTGTTCGAGCGGGTGGTGCGCCATCCCGAGGTGCTGCGGCGGGTGACCGGCGAGAGCGAGCTGGGCGAGGGTGACGCGTACGCGAGCGCGGTGACGTACGAGGCGCTGCGGGTGCGCCCGCCGGTGGCGTTCTTCGGCCGGGTGGTCAGGCGGCCGTTCGAGCTGGGCGGCCGGCTGCTGTCGCCGGGCACCACGATCATCGTGCACCTGCGGACGCTGCACCACGACCCGGCCCTCTATCCCGGCGCGGCCACGTTCCGCCCCGAACGCTGGCTCGACGGCCGGCCCGCCGGTTATGGGTGGATGCCGTTCGGCGGCGGCGCGCACACCTGCCTGGGCGATCGGCTGGCGATGGTGCAGATGCGCACGTTCCTGCAGGTCTTCACCCGCGAGCTGGCGCTGTCGCCGGCCTGGCCAGGCGACGAGCCGGTCAGGTGGAAGGCGGTCTCGAACTCGCCCGGTGCGGGCTGCCGGGTGATCGCCCGCCCGCGTTGACCAGGTTTGTACGGGTTTTGCCCAACGCTCTACCCGATGGCGGGCACAACCCGGATCCTGGGACGACGGGAGATCGACGTGTGTGGCATAGCCGGCTGGGTGGACTTCGAGCGTGACCTGCGACAGGAGCGGCGGATCGCGCAGGAGATGACCGGCACGATGGCCTGCCGGGGGCCCGACGACGAAGGGCTGTGGCTGGCCCCGCACGCCGCCATCGGGCACCGCAGGCTCGCCATCATCGACCTGGCCGGCGGACGGCAGCCGATGACAGCCGGGCAGGAGGGCCGGGAGGCGGCGGTCCTGACGTACAGCGGGGAGATCTACAACTTCGAGGAGCTGCGCACCGAGCTGGAGGGCCACGGGCACGTCTTCCGCACCCGCAGCGACACCGAGGTCCTGCTGCGCTCCTACCTGCAGTGGGGCGAGGACCTGGCCGAGCACCTCAACGGCATGTTCGCCTTCGCCGTCTGGGACCCGCGCGCCGAACGGCTGCTCATGGTGCGCGACCGCATGGGCATCAAGCCGCTCTACTACTACCCGACCGCGCACGGCGTGCTGTTCGGCTCGGAGCCGAAGGCGATCCTGGCCAACCCGCTGGCCCGGCGCGTGCTGGAGATGGACGGGCTGCGCGAGCTGCTGGCGTTCGTGAAAACGCCCGAGCACGGCATCCTGTCCGGCCTGTACGAGGTGCGCCCCGGCCAGGTCGTCCGCGTCTCCAGGGACGGCATCGTCAAGCGCCGCTACTGGCGGCTCTCCTCCCGCGAGCACCCCGACGACGTGAGCTCGACCGTCAAGACCGTGCGCGAGCTGCTCGACGACATCGTCACCCGGCAGCTCATCAGCGACGTGCCGTTGTGCACGCTGCCGTCCGGCGGCCTCGACTCCAGCATGGTCACCGCGCTGGCCGCCAAGCTGCTGCGCGAGCAGGGTCTCGGCACCGTGCGCTCGTTCTCGGTGGACTTCACCGGCTACAGCGAGAACTTCAAGCCCGATCTGACCCGCTCCACCCCGACACGCCGTACGTGCACGAGCTGGCCCGTTACGCCGGCGCGGACCACAGCGACATCGTGCTCGACTCGGCCGCGCTGATGGACCCGGCCGTGCGCGCGGCGGTGCTGCGGGCGCGCGACCTGCCGATGGGCATCGGCGACATGGACACGTCGCTGTACCTGCTGTTCAAGGCCATCAGGGGGCATTCGACGGTGGCCCTGTCAGGCGAGTCGGCCGATGAGGTGTTCGGCGGCTACCGGTGGTTCCACGACCCGGAGTCGGTGGCGGCCGAGACGTTCCCGTGGCTGGCCAGCCCGGCCACCGCCGCGCACGCCGGGGCCGAGCGGCTGTTCCACGACGACCTGCTGCGCCTGCTCGACCTGCCCGGCTACCGCGCCGAGCGCTACCGCCAGGCGCTGGAAGAGGTGCCGTGGCTGCCGGGCGAGAGCGGGCACGAGCGGCGCATGCGCGAGATCAGCTACCTGCATCTGACCCGGTTCGTGCAGATCCTGCTCGACAGGAAGGACCGGATGAGCATGGCCGTGGGGCTGGAGGTGCGGGTGCCGTTCTGCGACCACCGCCTGGTCGAGTACGTCTTCAACGCGCCGTGGGCGATCAAGACGTTCGACGGGCGGGAGAAGAGCCTGCTGCGCGCGGCCTCGGCCGACCTGCTGCCGGACAGCATCCTGCAGCGGGTCAAGAGCCCGTACCCGGCCACCCAGGACCCGTCGTACGACGAGGCGCTGCGCGAACGGGCCCGCGAGCTGCTGGAGCTGCGGGACTCGCCGGCGGGGCGGCTGGTCGACTGGGCCAAGGCCCGGGCGACCGTCGACGAACCGGCCTCGCCGGGAAGCCGGGCGGCACTGGAGCGGTTCGTCCAGCTGCACCACTGGCTGGAGCGCTACCGGGTCGAGCCGGCGCTCTGAGCGGGCAGGAGGCCCAGGATCTCCTCGGCCGTCAGCACCATCGCGAAGCCCTTGCGCAGTACGGCGAGCTCGGGCTCCTGGCGCGACTCGTCGTCGGTGGCGGTCACGTCGGCGCCGAAGACGACCTGATAGCCCCGCTCGTACGCCTGCCTGGCGGTGGTGCCGCAGCAGTAGTTGGTCAGCGTTCCGGTCACGATGACGGTGTCGCGGCCGAGGTTGCGCAGGATGGTGTCGAGCGGCGTCTCGTGGAAGGCGCCGTAGGAGGGCTTGCGGAGCAGCACCTCGTCCTCGCGGTAGCCCATCTCCGCCCACACCTCGGCCGGTCCTGGCCGCCGCCAGTCCGTCTCGGCGTGCGGCAGGTGACGCAGGGCGCGCGGCCGGTCGAGCCCGAGGTGGGTGTCGTCGAAGATGGTCCAGATCACCGGTACGCCGGCGGCCCGGCAGCGCTCGGCCAGGTGCCGCAGCCGCGGGGCCATCCGGGTGGCGGCGGGCACCCAGAAAGGGCTCCACCCGGGCCGGACGAACTCGTCCTGCATGTCGATGACCAGCAGCGCCGACCGCTCGGGGCGCACCTCGAAGCTCGCCCGCCCCCGCTCGTACGCCTCGCGGGCCCGCGCCCCGACCCACTCCTCGGTGTACATCATGTGCCATACCTCGATTCGATATACCTCGTTTCGATGTGGCAGGATAACAGCATGCTGGAGCTGGCGATCCTGGGGTTCCTGGCCGAAGGGCCGCTGCACGGCTACGAGCTGCGCCGCAAGGTCGCCACTCTGTCCGGCCACGCCCGGCCGGTCAGCGACGGCAGCCTCTATCCGGCGATCAACCGCCTGGTCGAGGCGGGGCTGCTCGACCGCCGCGCGGAGCCGGGCGCGGTGGCGGCCCGGCGCCAGACGCTCACGCTCACCGCGCAGGGCCGTGCCGACCTGCTGCGGCGCCTGCGCGAGCCGGCCGAGCACGACATCACCGACGGCTCCCGCTTCTTCACGATCCTGGCGTTCCTGTCCCTGCTGCCCGATCCCGCCGAGCGGGATGCCGTGCTCCGCCGCCGGCTGGCCTTCCTGGAGCAGCCGGCGAGCTTCTTCCACGACGGTGACCGCCCGCTGCGCGCCGCCGACGTGGCCGACCCCTACCGGCGCGGCATGCTCGTCGTCGCCGCCGCGACCAGCCGCGCCGAGCGGGCCTGGCTGCACGAGGTGCTCGACAAGCCATCGTGAACCCGCCTCCCCGGCTGGGACGCACCCCTCTGATACTCTCTGCAACGTCTTGATGACATTGCGCAACATCGGGGGTTTCGGGTGAAGGTCGCGTGCGTCGGTGGTGGTCCCGCCGGTCTCTACTTCGCGCTGCTGCTGAAGCGCACCGACCCGGCACACGAGGTCACCGTCTACGAGCGCTATCCGGAGGGCTCGACGTACGGGTGGGGCGTGACGTACTGGGACGAGCTGTACGCCAAGCTGCGCGCCATCGACCCCGAGTCCGCGCGGGCCATCCGTGACGGCTCGGTGCGCTGGAAGTCGTGGGTGGCGCGGGTCGGCGAGCATCCGCCCGCCCGCGTCGGCCACTGGGACGGCGGCTTCGGCATCGGCCGCAACCTGCTGCTCGGCATCCTCGCCGACCGGGCCCGCTCGCTCGGCGTGCGGATCGAGTACGGGCGGGAGATCACCGGCGAGGAGGAGCTGTCGGACGCCGACCTGATCGTGGCCTGCGACGGCGTCCACAGCGCGCTGCGCGAGCGGCATTCCGGGCATTTCGGCACCGCCGTCGCGCTCGGCCGCAACGCCTACCTGTGGCTGGCCACGACCAAGGTGTTCGGGCCGTTCACGTTCTCCTTCGCCGAAACCCCGCACGGCTGGATCTGGTGTTACGGCTACGGCTACGACGCCGGCCACAGCACCTGCGTCATCGAGTGCTCGCCCGAGACGTGGGAGGGGCTCGGCCTCGACCGGGCCACCGACGCCGAGGGCCTGGCGCTGCTGGAGAAGCTGTTCGCCGACATCCTCGACGGCCATCCGCTGATCGGCCGCGACGACGCCGGTGAGCGGGCCCGCTGGCTGAACTTCCGTACGGTGACCAACGAGCGCTGGCACCACGGCAACCTCGTGCTCATGGGCGACGCCGCGCACACCACCCACTACTCCATCGGCGCGGGCACCGCGCTCGCCCTCGGCGACGCCGCCCACCTGGTGCACTCGCTCACCACCGAGAAGGACCTCGCCGCGGCGCTGGCCGGCTACGAGCGGGGCCGGCAGGCGACGATCCGGCGCGCCCAGAAGGCGGCGCGCTACAGCGCCCGCTGGTACGAGAACCTGCCGCGCTACGCGAAGCTGCCGCCCGAGCAACTGCTCACCCTGCTCGGCCGGCGGCACTCGACCGTGCTCCCGCACGTGCCGCCGGGCCTGTACTACCGCTGCGACCAGGTGCTCGACCGGGCGGCGACGTGGTGGTCGCGGATCAGGGGCCGGGCCTGAAGCCTCAGCCGCCCGCCGCGTGCCGCTCCAGGAACGTGTAGACGTCGGCCTCGTCCACGCCGGGGAACGACCCGGGCGGCAGCGCGGCCAGCACGTGGCTGTTGGCGCGGGCCGACGGCCAGGCGTAGCCCTCCCAGCGCTCGGCCAGCTCGGCCGGCGGGCGGCGGCAGCAGTCGCCGTTGGGGCAGTTGGAGCGGGTGCGGCTGGTCGTCTCGCGCCCGCGGAACCAGCGCGACTCCTTGTACGGCACCCCGAGCGTGATCGCGAAGTCCCGCTCGCGCGACGGATCGACGTGCGCCACGCAGAAGTAGGTGCCGGTGGGCGAGTCGGAGTATTGGTAGTAGACGGAGAACCGGTCGGGCGAGGCGAACACCTGCCGCCCCGACCACTGCAGGCACATCCGCTGCCCCTCGATGGCGCCCTGCTCGTCGGCGGGGAAGACGATGCCGTCGTTCTCGTACGCCTTGTAGATGGTGCCGCCCGCGTCGTTGCGCACGAAGTGGCAGACCAGGCCGAGGTGGTGGGTGGCGAGGTTGGTGAAGCGGTGGGCGGCCATCTCGTACGACACGGCGAAGACGTCGCGCAGGTCCTCCACCGACAGCGCCCGGTCGGACTTGGCCTCCTGGAGGTAGAGCGCGGCGGCCTTCTCGGGCACCAGGACGGCGGCGGCGAAGTAGTTGGCCTCGGTGCGCTGGCGCAGGAAGTCGGCGAAGTCGCGCGGCTTGTCGTGGCCGAGCGCGAGGTGGCCGAGCGTCTGGAGCAGGATCGTGCGCGGGGTGTGCATGCCGAGCTGCTCGTGCTTGACGTAGATGCGGCGGTGGCGCAGGTCGGTGATGGAACGCACCGATCGCGGCAGGTCCTGGGCGGTGTGCACGGTGTAGCCGAAGTGCGTGACCACACTCTGGATCATGCTCTGTGACAGCGCGCCCGTACGGTAGCCGACCGCGTCGAGCGCCTCGGCTGCGGCCTTCTCGATCTCGGGGAAGTAGTTGCCCACCTCGCGCTGGCGGCGGCGCAGCTCGGCGTTGGCGACCCTGGCCTCCTCGGGCGTGGCGGTGCCTCTGGCCTGGCGGGCGCGTAGCTCGCCGTACAGGCCGAGTATGTGTTCGAGCACGTCGTTGGGCACGCGGGCGGAGACCTTGAGCCGGGGCAGGCCGAGGCCGGCGTAGACGGGGTCGCGCTGGGCCTCCTCCAGCGCGATCTCCAGCTGGGCGCGGCGGTTGGGCGGCTGGCGGCGCAGCAGCTCTTCGACGGGCACGCCGAGCGCGGTCGCGAGCGACTTGAGCAGGGAGAGCTTGGGCTCGCGCTTGCCGTTCTCGAGCAGGGAGAGCTGGCTCGGCGCCCGGCCGACGCGCGAGCCGAGGTCGGACAGCGTGAGCCCGCGCTGTTTCCGCAGGTGGCGCAGGCGCTGGCCGAACGCGATCAGATCGAGCTCCTGCGTCAAAGACAGCGGTTCTTCGCTCAGCACGGACGCCATACTGGGATCTTAGACAGAATTTCCAGCCATTTTCTAGCCTCAACGCGATGCCGATTCGGGTTCGGGCGCCGCCTCGGCAGGCCCGCCGGATTGGTCTAGGCCAAAGGTAAAAGTTGCGAATTCTTCACTGCTGAATACGCGCGAGTAATGCATGGAGACGAAAGATTCGCGATTCTTCTCGGTGGTTTGCCCTATTTGGCGAGGCTTGCCAGGGCAGAGACTCGGCGTGAGCCCCAGGGGACGACCGAAGGAGTGAACGGTGAACGATCGCCTCAAGGGAGCTGCTGAGCAGCTGCGGGACGAATGGGAGAACGACCCTCGCTGGGCCGGCATCGAGCGCACCTACAGCGCCGATGACGTGATCAGGCTGCGGGGCAGCGTCCAGGAGGAGCACACGCTGGCCCGGCTCGGCGCCGAGCGGCTGTGGAGCCTCCTGCACACCGAGGACTACGTCAACAGCCTCGGCGCGCTGACCGGCAACCAGGCGGTGCAGCAGGTGCGGGCCGGCCTGAAGGCCATCTACCTGTCCGGCTGGCAGGTGGCCGCCGACGCGAACCTGAGCGGGCAGACCTATCCGGACCAGAGCCTGTACCCGGCCGACTCCGTGCCGTCCGTCGTGCGCCGCATCAACAACGCGCTGCTGCGCGCCGACCAGATCACCTGGTCGGAGGGCGTGGACGACGCGCCCCACTGGCTCGCGCCCATCGTGGCCGACGCCGAGGCCGGCTTCGGCGGCGTGCTCAACGCGTTCGAGCTGATGAAGGCCATGATCGCGGCCGGCGCCGCCGGCGTGCACTGGGAGGACCAGCTCGCCTCCGAGAAGAAGTGCGGCCACCTCGGCGGCAAGGTGCTCATCCCGACCGGCCAGCACATCAAGACGCTCAACGCCGCCCGGCTCGCCGCCGACGTGGCGGGCGTGCCCACCCTGGTCATCGCGCGGACCGACGCTCAGGCCGCGACCCTGCTGACCAGCGACGTGGACCCGCGCGACCAGGCGTTCGTCACCGGCGAGCGCACCGCCGAGGGCTTCTACCGGGTCAGGAACGGGCTGGAGGCGTGCGTGGCGCGCGGCCTGGCGTACGCGCCCTACTCCGACCTGCTCTGGATGGAGACCGGCACGCCCGACCTCGACGTGGCCCGCGCGTTCGCCGAGGCGATCAAGGCCGAGTACCCCGACCAGATGCTCGCCTACAACTGCTCGCCGTCCTTCAACTGGAAGGCGCACCTGGACGACTCCACCATCGCCAAGTTCCAGCGCGAGCTGGGGCACATGGGGTACAAGTTCCAGTTCATCACGCTGGCCGGGTTCCACGCGCTGAACTACGGCATGTTCGACCTGGCCCAGGGGTACGCGACCGACGGCATGAGCGCGTACGTCGAGCTGCAGGAGGCCGAGTTCGCGGCCGAGGCGCGCGGCTACACCGCCACCCGGCACCAGCGCGAGGTCGGCACCGGCTACTTCGACCTGGTCAGCACCGCCGTGGCGCCCGACTCCTCGACGACGGCGCTCAAGGGGTCGACGGAAGAGGAGCAGTTCGCCCGCTGACTCCACACAGGCTCGCCGGCACACGTCCTAGGGCATGGGACGGTTCCCCGGCGACCGGGCCGCGCCGGCCCCACCACCGGCGCGGCCCTCACCCCTTCGGCGTCACGGGGTGGGGGTGCTGGTCGCCGGGGTCTCCGAGGGGGTCGGGGACGGGCTTTCCTGCTCGCCGGGGCCGTCCTGAGGGATGGTGCTGATCGAGGACGACGGAGTGGGGCAGGCGCGGCGAGGGACCGGGCGGCGGCCAGGGCCTGCGCAGGTCTGCGGCTCGTCGGCGCTGCCGCCGTCGCCGCCCCCGCCCCTGCCGCCGTCCCTGCCGCCGTCGCCGTCCCGGCCGCCGGGGCCGAAGGTGCGGGTGCGGGGTTGCCTGAACGGGCTGCCGGAGGACGGCATGAGCGTTCTGACCGGGCCCTTCGTCATCGTCTGCGTGACGATCACCGTGGACGTGCCCGGCGGCGGAGCCGTCGTCGCCGGGCGCACGACCGGCACCCCGCGCCCGGCCGACGCGGTGGGCCTGATGGTGGAGTGGGCGCTGCCCGAGGTCTGCACCACGGCGGGCAGGTCGCCGGGCGGCAGCGCGCCGCCCTCGGCGCTCCTGCCGTCGCCGCCGGCGGCCGCGATGACGGTGACCGCCGCGATGGAGACGGTCGCCAGCGCGGCGAAGCCCGCGTGACCGAGGTGCGCGCGCTGCCGGGCCCGCCGGCCGTGCCTGGCCGGCCGGGAACGGTCCACCCCGGCCGTAGGCCCCGCGAGCCCGTCCCCGGCGGGAGTCAGGGCCGGCTCGCCCCCGTCCGGGAGGGCGGCAGGACCGCCGCCTTCCGCGTGGTCGTCCCCGAGCCGGTGCGGGAGCGGGGTCCAGATCTTGGAGAGCACCTCGGCCACCGCCTGGCGCAGGTCCCAGGGGGCGCCGACGCCGCCGGACGCCAGCAGCGCACGGAGCAGGGCGGCGGAGTCGGGGCGTGCCGCGGGATCCTTGGCCAGGGCGGCGGCGACGGCCGGGCGCAGCAGCGCGGGGACACCGTCGAGGCGGGGCGGCTCAAAGAGGATGCGGCGGGTGATCACGTCGTCGTCGCCGCCGCCGAACGGGTGGTGCCCGGTGGCGGCGAAGGCCACCACGCAGCCCCAGGCGAAGACGTCGGACGCGGGCAGCGCGGCCCCGCCGGTCAGCCGCTCGGGCGCGACCCATCCTGGGCTGCCCATGACCTGCCCGGCCTGGGTGTGCGCGGCGGAGACGTCCACGTCGCGGGCGATGCCGAAGTCGATGACCCGCGGCCCGCCGGGGGACAGCAGGACGTTCGCCGGCTTGAGGTCGCGATGCACGAGACCGGCCTCGTGCACGGCCACCAGCGCGGCGGCGGCGCCGAGCGCGACGCCGTACGCCAGGTCGGGCGTCAGCGGCCCGCCTGCCAGGACGACCTGGGAGAGCGCGGGGCCGGGGATGTACTCGGTGACGAGGTAGGGGCGCTCCCCCTCGGCGTCGTCCTCGATGACGGCGGCCGTGCAGAAGGGCAGCAATCTGCGGGAGAAAGCGACTTCCTCTGCGAAGCGGGCGCGTAACGTGGCATCGTTGAGATGCACCGGATGCGGGGTTTTGAGGGCGACCAGGCCACCTTGTGGGTGTTCGGCCAGGTAGACGATCCCCATCCCGCCCGTTCCCAGGCGGCCGAGTAGCAGGTAGCGGCCGATGATGACCGGGTCCCCCACCGTAAGCGGTCGCACGCCGGGAGGCATGCCGCTCGCACCACGCGCCATCCGGGCCGCCTTCCCCTGATCGGTGTCCTGGCACAGCACACTGTGGCGGCATCCGCGGGGGCTTTCCGCATGTCTTACATAAGGGGTATTGGAGGTAAGGCGGTCGTACCCTCTAGGTGAGTAAGTGCAGTGACATAGCGGTCTGAAGTGGCACAGCGCATCCCGGGGGTCAGGACGCGATGGCCGCCGCCTCCTCGGCCTCGACCTGCCGGTTCCAGTCGCTCTTGACCGCGCGCCACGCCTCGTCGTCCACGCCGAGCCGCCAGTAGCCGGAGATCGACAGCCGGTCGAGGCCGACGCCCCGCTCCAGCCGCAGGAAGCGGCGCAGTTCCTTGACGAACCCGGCCTCGCCGTGCACGAACGCGTGCACGTCACCGCCGGGGAACTCCAGCGCCCGCACGGCCGCGACCAGCGGCTCGCCCACCGGCCGGCCGCCCCGGTAGAGCCAGGTGATGTGGGCGTCGGCGGCGGTCTCCAGCTTCAGCTCGTCCTCGGGGGCGTCCACCTCGACGAACACGTGCGCGGGCGCGCCCTCGGGCAGCGCCTCCAGCGCGGCGGCGATGGCCGGCAGCGCGCTCTCGTCGCCCACCAGGAGGTGCCAGGCGGCGTCGGGGTCGGGCGCGTAGCCGCCCCCAGGGCCCAGCATGATCAGCTCGTCGCCGGGCGCGGCCTGCGCGGCCCACGGACCGGCCAGGCCCTCGTCGCCGTGCACGACGAAGTCGAGGGTGAGCTCAAGCGCGTCGGGGTCCCACGCGCGCACGGTGTAGGTGCGCAGCCGCGGCCAGTGCGCGCGCGGCATCGTCTCGCGGCAGGTCTTCATGCTGAACGGGCGCGGATAGTCGACGTCCTCGTACGGGAACACGAGCTTGACGTAGTGGTCGGTGCACCCGTCGGTCGAGAAGTGCGCCAGCCCTTCGCCCCCCACCACGACGCGCACCATGTGACGCGAGATGCGCTCGGTGCGCTGGACGATCCCCTGGTGATGGTCGACCCTGGTATCCGGCATGAGCTGTCCCCCTGAGCAAGTTAGGTATACCTAACCTTACACTGCTCTCTTTCTCCTGCGTATGCCATTGCCCCCAAATAGGACGGGTAAAAATCAGGCCGCCGCCGTGTCCCCCGTGGCGGAACCCGTCGTCGCCACCTCCTTCAGGAAGCGCGCCATGTGACGGAACGCCTGCCGCGCCTCCGGCAGCACGTCGGCCAGGATCGGGAAGACGTGCGGCATCCTGGGCCACTCCTCGTACCGCACGGGCACCCCGGACTCCCGCGCCCGCGCGGCCACCCGGTGCGCCTCGTCGCGCAGCACCTCCGTCGACCCCGTCACGATCATCAGCGGCGGCAGCCCCGTGAAGTCCCCGTGCACCGGCGAGACCAGCGGGTCCCACGGGTCGAGCCCCGAGGTCCACCGGCGGGCCAGCCAGCGCACCCGGCCGGCCGGCAGCATCGGGTCCTGCCAGCGGTTCTCCCTGCGCGGGATGTCGGTCAGGTCGGCCCACGGCGACAGGCAGATCGCCGCGGCGGGCAGCGGGCGGCCCGCGTCGCGCAGCGCCAGCAGCGTCGCCAGCGTCAGGTGACCGCCCGCCGAGTCGCCCGCCAGCACGACGTCCTCGGGCGCGTACCCCTGGCGCAGCACGCAGTCGTAGGCGTCGAGGGCGTCGGCCAGCGAGTCGGCCAGCTTGTGCACCGGCCCCTGGCGGTAGTCGAGCGCGAGCACGGGACGCCCGGCCGCCGCCGACAGCCGCCAGGTGATGGACCGGTGCGTACGCGGCGAGCACGAGAAATAGCCGCCCCCGTGGAAGTAGAGGACCATCTTGCGCTCGTCGAGCCCCTCCCCCGCGCGCACCCACTCGCCCCCGCACGCCGAGAACGCCGCGGGCGCGAGCGCGACGTGCTCGGGGCACGGCACCCGCACGACCCGTCCGAGCTCGCCCAGCCGAGCGGCGCCGGCCAGCGCTAGCGGGTGGCGCATGAGCAGGCTGGAGACCGGTTTGACGGTGCCCCACATCAGGCCGGTGAGCGCGCGGGCCTGCCAGCTCAGGGGGTAGTCGGGAACCACGTCCGTATCGATCCGCATTGTGTGACCCTCCAAGGAAGTCCTTCCCTGGAGATCGCGTTCCTACCGGCCAGTAAGTAACTCATCTCTTACCGGCACATTTCGGCCCGGCATCCGGGCACAGAAAACGCGTTGCGCGCCCACGCCGCCGCAACGGATAATTCCGTGCTTCCCGACCGCAGACCCGTGCGCGGGTCCAGGCACGGACCGTCACCGTGCCATCACCCCCCGGAGGTGCCAAACCTTCCCGCTCTACGCCCGGCTCGTCCGCTACGGCTTCCGCAAGCACGCCACCTACGTCTGGGCCGCACTCGCCGGCGCCTTCACCAACAGCGTGTTCGGCGTCCTGCGCGCCTACATCCTCATCGCGCTCTGGCAGGCCCGCCCCGGGCTGGCCGGCTACGACGTGGCCGACGCCGTCACCTACTGCTTCCTCACCCAGGCGTTCATCGCACCTATGCAGCTCTTCGGCGGCGGCCTGGCCATCCCCGAGCGCATCCGCAGCGGCGACATCGCGCTCGACCTCGTCCGCCCGGCCTCCCTGCAACTGTGGTCGCTCGCCGAGGACCTCGGCAGGGCCTCCTACCTGTTCCTCGTCCGCGGCATCCCGCCGATGCTGCTCGGCGCGGCCCTGTTCGGCATCAAGGTCCCCACCGACGCAGGACGCTGGGCCGTGGTGCTGGCCGGCCTGTCCATCGCCGTCGTCGCCAGCTTCGCCTGGCGCTACCTGCTCGCCCTGTCGGTCTGCTGGCTCCTCGACGACCGCGGCGTCGCCGTGCTGTCGATGGTCCTGATGACCTTCTTCTCCGGGATGATGGTGCCGCTGCCCCTCTTCCCCGGCCTGCTCGGCGACATCGCCGCCGCGCTCCCCTGGGCCGCCATGGTGCAGGTGCCCGCCGACCTCTATCTCGGCAAGACCGACCCCGCGCAGGCGCTGGCCTTCCAGGCGTTCTGGGCGGCCGTCCTGCTCGGGCTCGGCGCGCTCGGCACCCGGGCGATCCGCCACAAGGTGGTGATCCAGGGTGGTTAGGACGTACCTGCTGCTCATCTGGACGTGGACCCGCGCCGCCGCGGCCTACCCCGCCTCGTTCGCCATGATGACCCTGCTCGGCTTCGTCACGGCCGCGATCGACGTGGGCGTCATGATGGTCGTCTTCGCCAACACCACCAGCCTCGCCGGCTTCTCCCGCGACGAGGTGCTGTTCCTGTACGGCGCCGCGAGCCTCTCCTTCACGATCTGCGACACGTTCGTCAGCAACCTCGACCGGGTCAGCCAGCACATCAAGGCGGGCACCCTCGACACGATCCTGATCAGGCCGGTCGGCGCGTGGCTGCAACTGGCCACCGACCGCTTCAACGCCACCAGGATCGGCCGCATCCTGCAGGCCGCGCTGGTGCTCGGCTACGCGATCGCCGCACTCGGCGTCGACGTGCGGCGGGCCTGGATGATCCCCGTCATGGTGGTCACCGGCATCGTCATCTTCGCGGCGCTGTGGACGCTGGCCGGCGCCCTGCAGTTCGTGCTGACCGACGCGCCCGAGGTGGTCAACGCCTTCACCTACGGCAGCCAGCAGCTCAACCAGTATCCGCTCAGCATCTACGCCCGCGACCTGGTGGCGGGCGTGACGTACGTGCTGCCGCTGGCGTTCGTCAACTGGCAGCCGGGCCTGTACGTGCTGGGCCGTGCCGACCCCTTCGGCACGCCCGAGTTCATGCGCTTCATCGGGCCGGCCGCCGCGCTGGCCCTCGCCCTGCTGGCCGCGCTGGGCTGGCGGCAGGGCGTCCGCCACTACCGATCCACGGGGAGTTGACGATGATCGAGCTCGATCGGGCCGGGCGCTCGTTCAAGGTGCGCAGGAACGTCGTGCACGCCGTACGCGACCTGTCGTTCACCGTGTCGGCCGGCGAGTTCGTCGGCTACCTCGGGCCCAACGGCGCGGGCAAGTCCACCACGATCAAGATGCTCTGCGGCATCCTCACCCCCACCTCGGGCACGGTCCGGGTGGCCGGGCTGGAGCCGTCGCGGCGGCGTACGACGCTGGCGCGGCGCATCGGCGTGGTGTTCGGGCAGCGCACGACGCTGTGGTGGGACCTGCCGCTCAAGGACAGCTTCGAGCTGATCCGGCACCTTTACAAAGTAGATCGCACGGCGTTCAGGGCCCGGCTGGCCGAGCTGACCGACACGCTCGACCTGGGCGCGTTCCTGGGCACGCCGGTGCGCCAGCTCAGCCTGGGCCAGCGCATGCGCGGCGACCTCGCGGCGGCGCTGCTGCACGCGCCCGACGTGCTGGTGCTCGACGAGCCGACGATCGGGCTCGACGTGGTCAGCAAGGCCGGCATCCGCGACTTCCTGCTGCGGCTGAACGCCGAGCGCGGCACCACCGTGCTGCTGACCACGCACGATCTCGGCGACATCGAGCGGTTGTGCCGGCGGGTGATGCTCATCGATCACGGGCGGCTGGCCTTCGACGGGACGCTCGACGACCTGATGGCCACCGCGCCCGGCCAGTCGTCACTGGAGGACGTCGTCACCCGCCTCTACACGGGCGCGGGTCAGTAGTAGCCGCCCTCGGGGCTGGTCTCGTAGTCGTCGTCCAGATCGTCCTGGCGCCTGGACCATCTGGACGGCATCAGCACGGGGATGAACAGGGCGACGCCGAGCAGCGCGTACACGCCGCTGGTCAGCAGCGTCTTGGCGCCCACTCCTGCTTCGAGCACGATCTGGTTCACCGACTGCCCGGTGGGGATGAGGGAGAGCGCCCTGTTGACGTCGAGCGCGTACACGACCGTCCAGGCCAGCAGCACCATCGACGGCACGAACGTCGCGAGCGGCGAGATGCGGCCCGCGGTCACGAGACCCACGACCAGCCCCACGGCGGCCATCGAGCTCAAGGCGATCCACATCGTCTTCTCGTCGGCCGTGGTCGCCGCCGCCACGTCGAGCGCGTGCCGCACCGCCCACCCGCCGCCTCCGAGCACGGCCGCCGTCACCACTAAACCGACGAGCAATCCAGCTAAGTGCCGCAACGTTCTCACCTCTATGTCGACGTGGTCGGCACGACCCTAGCGACAAATGCCATTTTCGGCCCAGCCATCGGGCAGCTTGGAATCGGAGGTCTCACGAGAGCCTGCCCCGTGAGACCATGAGCACACCCATGCGTGCGCAACTCCCGTTGAGGATCGCGCGGACGGCCGCCTTCGCCGCCGTCTGCGTGGCGCTGGCCGCGTTCGCCCACGTGCTCGGCGGCGGTTCCGCGCCGGCTCCGTGGGCCGCGGCGCTCGGCCTCGCCGGGGTCTCCCTGCTGGGGCTGGCGCTGTGCGGCAGGGAACGCTCGGCGGGCACGATCAACCTCACGCTGGTCGGGGCGCAGATCGGGCTGCACGAGCTGTTCGCCGGCGAGGGCGCCTCCTACGTGTCCGTCCACGGGCACGCGCAGGGCGGGCTCGCCGTCAACGCCGGCATGCTGCTCACGCACCTGACGGCGACCGTCATCACGGGGCTGTGGCTGGCGCGCGGCGAGGCCGCGCTCTGGTCGGTGCTGCACCGGCTCGGCCGCCGGTTCACGCTGCTCGTCCCGCCCGCACCGCCGGTGCGGCCGCGGTGCGCGCCGCCCGTCGTCACCAGGGTGATCCCGCTGTGCCCCGCCTTCCGGCACAGCGTGGGCAGGCGCGGTCCTCCACTTCCCGCCTGACCGTCTGACACCCCTGTTTCATCCCCCCGATACAAGTGGAGTTCCCGCATGTCCTTCGTACGCCGTTCCGTCACCGTGCTCGCCGCCGCCACCGCCCTCACCGCCGGCCTGGCCTTGCCCGCGCTGGCCCACGTCACCATCCAGCCAGGCTCGGCCGAACAGGGCGGATTCACCAAGGTCGCCTTCCGGGTGCCGAACGAGCGCGACAACGCCTCGACCACCAAGATCGAGGTGTCCTTCCCCACCGACCATCCGCTGGCGTTCGTGTCGGTCAAGCCGGTGCCCGGGTGGGACGTCAAGGTCACCGAGGGCAAGCTGCCCAAGCCGGTCACCACCGAGTACGGCGAGCTGGACGAGGCCGTCACCAAGGTCGTCTGGTCCGGGGGCAAGGTCGAGCCCGGGCAGTTCCAGGAGTTCGAGGTGTCCATGGGCAAGCTGCCCGAGGGCGTCGACTCGCTGATGTTCCCGACGAAGCAGACGTACTCCAACGGTGAGGTCGTCGACTGGTCGGAGGCGCCGAAGGCGGACGGCTCCGAGGCCGAGCACCCGGCGCCGCTGCTCAAGCTGACGCCCGCCGCCGCCACTGCGAACGGCACGGCCGGCACCACCACTCCCGCCACCGCCCCCGCCACCGCCCCCGCCACCGCTCAGGCCGCCGCCGCGCCGTCGGTGGCGGCGGTGGCGGGCTCCGGCGCGACGTCCGACGGGACGGCGCGACTGCTCGGCGGGGCCGGGCTGGTGGTCGGCGCGATCGGCCTCGTGGTCGGCTTCCTCGGCCTGCGCCGCCGCCCGTCCGCCTGATCTCCTGACCCTGCGGCGCTCCGGGAGGCTCTCCCGGAGCGCCGCGCGCACTCAGGAGGTGATGTCCTTGCCCGAGAAGCGCGCCCAGGCGATCGACCCGAACAGCAGGATGTACGCCCCGAACGCCAGCAGCCCGTCGCGCAGCACGGCCACGTCGATGGGGCTGCGCAGCACCGCGTCGAAGTCGGTGAACCTGGTCGGCAGCAGGTAGGGCGCGACCGCGTCCAGCTCGGGGATCGCGCGCAGCACCTGGCAGACGATGATGAGCACCATCGTGCCGGCGATGGCGCCGATGGACACCTCGGTGAACACCGACAGCGCCAGCGCGACCGCGGCCAGCGCGGCCATCCCGGCGCCGACGTACCCGACGCAGATCGCGATCCGCAGCAGCCCCTCGGCCATGCTGATGGTGGTCCCCGACAGCAGGGTCACCGGCCCCGCCGGGAACAACAGCAGCCCCGTCACCAGCGCCGACAGCGCCACCACGGCGGTCACGGCGTAGGAGTAGACGGCCGCGTTGAGAAACTTGACCACCAGCAGCCTGGTCCGCCCCGCGGGCGCGGCCAGCAGGTACCGCAGCGTGCCGGCCCCCGCCTCCCCCGCCATCGCGTCCCCCGCCACGACGCTCACGGCCACCGGCATCAGCAGCAGCGTCAGGAACGAGAACGACAGGAACGTCAGCATCAGGCTGTTCCCGGCGACATCCTGCACGATGCCGCCCATGCCTTCATCGCCGCCGACGGCGCGCAGCGTGACCCCGATGACCACCGGCACGACAGCCAGCACGGCCAGGATCACCAGATTCCGCGGCCGCCTGAAGGTCAACCCCAGCTCAGACCCCAGCAACCGCCAGAACGCCCCGACGGCGCGTCCCGCCCCAGCCGCCCCCGTAGCAGCGGTGGCCCTCCCCGCGGTGCCGGTGGACGCCCCGCCACCTGCGGACCCCGTCGGCGCGGTGCCGGTGGGCGCGGTGCCGGTGGACGCGGTGCCGGTGGGCGCGGTGGCTCCGGTCCCCGCGGCGGCCTCGGACGCCTCGCCTGCCCCATTCGGCCCGGTGCGTTCGGTGGTGCGGAGGGTTTCGGTCACCGGGACCAGGCCGGGGGTGCGGCGGGCGCGGCCGCCCAGTGTGGAGGTGCCGGCCGGTCCTCCGTTCTCAGCCGTCGACATCGAAGCCCTCCCCTGTCAGTCCCACGAACACGTCCTCCAGGCTCGGCCGTACGACGGCCAGCCCGCGTACGGCGATGCCGTCCTCGACCAGGGCGGCGTTGACCCGCTCCGGCGCGTGCCCGCCCAGCTCCGCGGTGACCTGCGCGCCCTCGTCCCGCACGTCGGTGAGCCCCAGCCGGTCGAGCACCCGCGCGGCCCCCGCCGCGTCCGGCGTCTCGATCTGGATGCGGACAGCGAGCCCGGCGCTGAGCGAGGCGATCGTGCCCTGCGCCACCAGCCGCCCGGTACGCATGATCGCCGCGTGCGTGCACATCTGCTCGACCTCGGCCAGCAGATGGGAGGAGACGAACACGGTGGTGCCGTCGGCGGCGATCTCCTTGACCAGGGCGCGCACCTCGCGGGTGCCCTGCGGGTCGAGCCCGTTGGTGGGCTCGTCGAGCACGAGCAGCTCGCGCGGCCCGAGCAGGGCGGCGGCGATGGCGAGGCGCTGGCGCATGCCGAGCGAGTAGTTGCGGTAGCGCTTGCCGGCGGCGCCCGACAGCCCGACCCGGTCCAGCGCGTCGGCGACCCGCCGCCGGGCGGTGGCGCGCGGCGCGGTCGGGTCGGCCGCGTCGAAGCGCATGAGGTTGGCGGCGCCCGACAGGTACGGGTAGAAGGCCGGCCCTTCGACCACCGCCCCCACCCTGGGCAGCGCCTGCACGGGCGGCATCCCGAGCACGGTGTGCGCGCCCGCGGTGGGCGCCACGAGGCCGAGCAGCATGCGGATGGTGGTGGTCTTGCCCGAGCCGTTGGGCCCGAGGAAGCCGAACACCGAGCCGCGCGGCACGGTCAGGTCGAGGGCGTCCACGGCGACCTGGCCGCCCTTGAAGCGCTTGGTGAGCCCCCGGGTCACGATGGCCGCGTCCGCCCCGGAGGGCGGGGCCGCCCCGGAGGGCGCCCCCGCTTCGTGCATGACTGCGGTCACTTGAGGCCCGCCGCCTTGGTGATCTCCTCCGGGGTGACCGCGCCGACCAGCAGGCGGCCGTCGTCGGTCAGCAGGGCGGTGACGAGCTTCGTCTTGATCAGCTTGCCGGAGCCCCACGTGCCGCTGACCGGGGTGGCGCTCTGCAGCACGCCGTCGATCAGCGCCTGCGGGTCGGCGTCGGCGCCGAACCCGTCAGGACCGTGCTGGTCTCCGGACTCGTTCCCGGAAGCCTTCGCGGCGTCCTTCTGGGCGTCCTTGGCGAAGGTGTCGGCGTCGAACGGCAGCACCGCCACCGTCGCCCAGCCCTCGCCGACGACCTTCGCGTCGCCCGCGACGTCCTCGGCGTGCTCGGCCCGCTGGTCCTTGCCGTTCTCGAAGCCGATCTCCTGCTCCTCGACCTTCGCGCCCGCGGGCGGGGTGAAGGTGAAGTTCTCGGCAGCCGGCGGCGTGAACGTCACCTGCGTGAAGCCCACCTGGTACGCAGGCTCTGCCGAGCCCTTGGCGTAGACCTGAACCTGGAGCGGGACGTACGTCTCGCCGTCGAGGGCGATGCGCACTTCCTGCACCAGCGAGCCCTCCTCCTTGGGCGAGAGCACGAGCTGGTAGACCGGGCGACCGGCCACCTCCGCCGTGTTGATCACCCGGATCGCGGTGTGCTCGCCGGCCGCGTCCAGCAGCCGCTGGGCCAGCTGCTGCGGCGTCAGGTCGGTCTGCTGCGGGACGGGCGTGGCGGGCCGCTCGGGGGCGCCCTCCTTGATCTTCAGCTTGGTGGCGGTGTTGGTGGCGCTGTCCCAGTACCACGCCTGGCCGCCGTTGATGACCAGGTTGGTCTCGTTGAGCTGGGTCGGCATGGCCACGCGCAGCTTGTCGGCGGCGCCGTACCAGACCTTGACCTCGTGCGAGCCCGACAGCAGGCTCAGCGGCGAGGAGCCGCCGGTCGCCGGCAGCGCGGGGATGCCGAGCGAGGCCGTCTGCTGCACGGTGCCCGACATGGGCGGGATGCCGCCCTCCTTGTGCGTGGCCGCCACGGCGTCGGCGAGCAGCTGCTCGGCCGAGCGCTCGGGGAGCACGGGTTCGCCGCTCACCGCGGCGATGACGGGGCCGGCGCCGATCGCGGCTCCGATCACGGCGGCCGCCGCGACCGGGACCCCCCACCTCACGAACGTGCCTCTTCGCATCTCACTCCTTAACGGTATGTCGATGCTCAGAGCCTGCGTCACGGATCCTGTGGTGGACCTGAGACAGTCTGAGACGGCTCTCAGCCTTCTCAGCGTCGTCTCAGCGCAGGAACGGGAGAATCGCCACATGAGAGTACTTGTCGTCGAGGACGAGCGCCGGATGGCCGCCGCGCTCCAGCGCGGGCTGCAGGCAGAGGGGTTCGCCGTCGACCTCGCGCACGACGGCGAGGACGGGCTGCACGCGGCCAGGCAGGGCGACTACGACGTCATCGTGCTCGACATCATGCTGCCCAGGCTGTCCGGCTACAACGTGTGCAAGCAGCTGCGCGCGGAGGAGAACTGGGTGCCGATCCTGATGCTCTCGGCCAAGGACGGCGAGTACGACATGGCCGACGGGCTCGACCTGGGGGCCGACGACTACCTGACCAAGCCGTTCTCGTACGTGGTGCTGGTGGCCAGGCTGCGGGCGCTGATGCGGCGCGGCGCCGGGCGGCGGCCGTCGGTGCTGCTGGCCGGCGACCTGTCGCTGGACCCGGCCAGGCGCAGGGTGGAGCGGGGGCAGCAGGCGATCGAGCTGACGCCCAGGGAGTTCGCGCTGCTGGAGTACCTGATGCGGCGGCGGGACGAGGTGGTGTCGAAGTCGGAGATCCTGGAACACGTGTGGGACACCTTCGACACCGATCCCAACGTGGTCGAGGTCTACGTCGGCTACCTCCGCCGCAAGATCGACGCCCCGTTCGGCAGGAACGCGCTGCAGACCGTGCGCGGCGCGGGCTACCGGCTGGCGGGCGACGGTGGCTGAGTCGCCGCTGGTCTGGTGGCGGCGGCAGGGGCTGCGTTTCCGGCTCACGGCGGCGGCCGCGGCGGTGCTCGCGCTGGCCCTCGCGCTCTCGGCGTCGGTGCTGCTCAGCGTGCTGGACCGGGCGCTGATCTCCACCGTCGACGACACGACCATGCAGCACGCCCAGGCCGTGCGGGTGGCGGCCGACGCGGGCACGCTGACCAGCCCGATCACCACGAACGACGGCACGATCGTGCAGGTCATCGACGCGCGCGGGCGGATCACGCACGTCACGTACGGCACCGACCGGCTGGTCCCGCTGCTCGACGCGCCCTCCAGGGCCAAGGTGCTGGCGAGCGGGCAGGCTGCGCTGCTGGACGGGCGGCCGTACGCGATGCCCGGGTTCCTGCGCGTCGTCGTGCTCAGCGCGGACCGCGGGCAGACCGTGGTGGCGGCCAGGCCGATCGGCGAGATCCAGACGAGCTTGGCCACGGCCGGGCGCGTGCTGTTCGTCGGCACCCCCGCGCTGATCGTGCTGCTGGCGGTGGCCAGCTGGCTGATGATCGGCCGTACGCTGCGGCCCATCACCGCGCTGCGCAGGGGCGCCGCGGAGATCACGCACACGGCGCGGTCGCGGCGGCTGCCGGTGCCGCAGTCGCGTGACGAGGTGCACTCGCTGGCCACCACGCTCAACGACATGCTGGCCCGGCTGGAGGAGGCCGAGCAGCGCCAGCGGGCGCTGGTCTCCGACGCCGCCCACGAGCTGCGCAGCCCGCTGGCCAGCATCCGGCTGCAGCTGGAGGTGGCGCTCGGCCACCCCGACGGGCAGCACTGGCAGGAGACCGCCGAGGGCGTCCTGGAGGACACCCTGCGGCTGTCCCGGCTGGCCGAGGACCTGCTGGCGCTGGCCAGGCTGGACGAGCGCGGCGGCGTGCCGGCCCGGCGCGAGCCGGTGGACCTCGGCGAGGTCGTACGCCAGACCATCGACCGCTATCCCGAGGCCCGGCTGGCCGCCTGCGAGCCGGTCGTGGTGACCGGCGACGCCCTCGACCTGAGCCGGGTGCTGACGAACCTCATGGACAACGCCGTACGCCACACCACCTCCAAGGTCGAGGTGGCGCTGAGCGGCGACGGCGTGCTGACCGTCACCGACGACGGGCCCGGCATCCCCGAGCAGGACCGCGAACGGGTCTTCAACCGGTTCACCCGGCTCGACTCCGGCCGCAGCCGCGACGAGGGCGGGGCCGGGCTGGGCCTCGCGATCGTCCGGGAGACCGTGCGGGCGCACGGCGGGACCGTCCGGCTGGAGGACGCGTCACCGGGGCTGCGGGCGGTCGTCTCGCTGCCGCCGGCCCGCTAGCCATACCCGTTGTCATGCATGAGCGGCCGGGGCCCTTCTCAACGCGGGGCTCCGCGTGTTACGCACGGGTCATGCGTGCGGCACGCGACCGGCTCGCCGGGCTCGTCCCGAGCGCCGCCTCCATGGCGGCGCTCGCTTCCTCGCCCGTGCCCGCGCCGCGATCCGAGGGCGTACCTGAGCACAGATCAGGATCCGCGCATGCCGCCGGAGCATGCGCGTATGACGTCCTCGCGGGGATCAGCAGGGGGTTCCGGGAGTTCCGGGATTCATCGGGGGGTGGGGATCGTCCGCTGACGGAGCTCCCGCGCTCGTGGTGCCGTCACCTCAGGGGCGGGCGGCGTCACCGGGACGGCGTGGCTCGTCAGGCGGAAATGGATCGTTCCAGATGCGTGTGTCAGGCGGCGGTTCCTTTCTCCGCGGTCGTCAGGAAGTCCTGCGCGATGAGCGGGAGCCGGCGGCGGGCGTGCACGACGGCGATGACGCGACGCACCGCGGGTTCGAGCGAACGCACCACCAGGCCCGCGCGTGCGGCCTGCTCGGCCATGCCGCGGTACCACAGCAGGGAGGCCTGCCCGGCGCGTACGGCGTTGAGCCAGCCGTTGCGTTCGTCGGTCTCGACCACGACCACCGGGGTGACCGCGTACTTGCCGAACATCGCGTCGAGCTCCCTGCGGCGCAGGCTTCCCCGTGCGGGCAGGGCCAGCCGCATGCCGTGCAGCTTGCCCATGGGCACCGGGTTGGGAAGTTCGAGCCCCGGCGGGGAGATCAGGACGATCTCCTGGCGTTCGAGTGGATGGGTGATGAGATCGGTGGGCACCGGCAGGTCGGTGAGACCCAGGTCGGCGCGCTGATCCCGGATGGCGCTGACGACGCCGTCACGGCCGTCGCAGCGCACGATGTGGACGCGTACGCCCGGATGCTCGGCCGCGTAGGCGGGCAACAACCGCCCTGCGAGGCCGGGCTCGAGGCTGGGGGTGGCGGCGATGCGGAGCTCCGCCTCGGTGACCGTACCCTGGTTGGCCAGGCCCTCGATCTCGTGAACGGCGTCGAGTGCCTCCTGGGCCAGCTTGACCACCCGGCGTCCCTGCGCGGTGACGACCACCCCGCGTCCGGAACGAGCGAAGAGCGTCATGCCGAGCTCCCGCTCGAGATCGCGGATCGCGCGGGACAGCGCAGGCTGCGCGATATAGAGCGATCTGGCCGCATCGGTCATGGTGCGGTGCTCCGCAGTCGCGACCACATAGCGGAGCTGCTGGAGATTCATGCCAAAGAAGCTAGGACACCGCCCGCCGTCGGGACCGGGAGATAGCGGAGATCACCTCGAATGATTTCGGACTGTAACCGAGCGCTGCTACATCCGTGACGGGTGATACGTCAGTATGCTTTTGCCCCAAATTTGGCAAGGGTCCGTCAAGCCGTGCGACAAACCATGGCAATGCAGACATCAAGCTGAACGGGGAGACAGGTTGACAGGGAACGGGCATTATCCACCCCCGCCTCAAGGGCCAGGGCAGCCCCAGAGGCCACCCTCGCGGCCCTGGCCGCCGCCGGGCTACCGGCAGCCGCCGCCGCAGGGCAGCCCGTACCCGCAGCAGGCTCCGCCGCCCCCGCAGTACCCTCAGCCGCATCCCCAGGCGCATCCCCAGGCGCATCCCCAGGCGCATCCGCAGCAGCCCCCCGCGCCGCCGCAGGCGCCGCCTCATACGCGGCCCTACACGCAGCCGATGCCGCAACCGATGCAGCAGCCGCCGTACGGGCAGCAACCGTACCGGCAGCAGCCGCCTCCTCCTCCCCCGCCGCCGCCGATGCCGCCGCAGCAGTGGCACCGGCCGCCGCCCAAGAAGCAGGGCATGGGCGTGGGGGGCGTGCTCGGTGTGGTGTTCGGGTCGCTGGCGGCGCTGTTCGTGCTGATCGTGGTGGGCGCGGTGCTGCTCGGCGGGAAGTCGAGCACGGAGACGACGAGGCCGGTGGCGATCCCGACGTACGAGCCGTCCGAGGAACCCTCCGCGGATCCCTCTGCGCAACCCTCGTACGACCGCTCGGACCCGCCGTCGGAGCGGCCCACCACCAGCAGGGAGCCGACGGAGCGGCCTGACACCACGGTCACGCCGCCCGCCCGGGTGCAGCTCAACACGAGCCTGAAGAGCAACACGATGTACAAGGCCGGCATCCTGCCGCGCCTGAACTGCCGCAGCGGGAACGTCAACATCTACAACCACAGCCAGACCAAGGCGCTGATCCTGAAGACCGGGAAGTGCATGGACCGGGCGTGGGAGTCGATCCTGGAGAAGCAGGGCATCCGGTTCAGTGCGCCGCGCTGGGCCATCGTGGCCGGACGCGGGCGCGGCGCGTGCGGCGACTATCCGCAGCCGGGCAACATCGTGCCGTACTACTGCCCGCGCAACAACACGATCTACGCCTCCACCTCGGCCATGGCCAGGGGGAACGGCAGGTCGATGGGCTACGGCCAGCTCCTGAACTGGCACGGCGGCATCATCAGCATGATGGCCCACGAGTACGGGCACCACGTCCAGAACATCACCGGCCTGATGGACTCCTGGTGGCGCCAGACCCTCGACTCCAGCAGCCAGAACACCAAGCTCGCGCTCAGCCGGCGGCTTGAGCTGCAGGCCACCTGTTTCGGGGCCATGTGGATGCGGTCGGTGGCGGCGTCGTACCCGGTCAGCACGGCCAACCGGAACCGGCTCTTCTGGTTCTACGGACAGGTGGGCGACTACCCGGGCCGGCCGCCGGACCATGGCAAACCCGTGAACAACAATCGCTGGTTCCGCCAGGGGTGGGAGAAGAGCAAGGCATACCAGTGCAACACGTGGATGGCGCCCTCTTCGACCGTCTCCTGACAGCCCCCTGACGTTCATCTCAGGTTGAGCACATGTCTCGGTTGTCCAGATATGGGGACTAGAATCCTGGCAATCTTGTGCCCAACGGGGGGCAAACGTCAGTTTTGCCTGGTAGGCGGTCAAAGGAGCCGGGTGTGAGCAATCGCGATGGGGAAGACACCGTGCCAGAAGGCAGGAAACGGCGCCCCCAGCGACGGTCGCGCACGAGCGGCAAGGGGGAGCCGGGGGCGGCGAGCCAGGACAAGCACGTGGCGGGCCCGGCTCCGTCGCGCTCGTCCGGGCCGGGGGCGGCCGGATCCGGGTCGTCCCAGCCCCGGTCGTCCCAGCCCCGGTCGTCACAGCCCCGGTCGGGCTCCAGGAGCCGCTCGGAAGGCGCAGGGACAGAGAGCCGCTCCGAAGGTCCTGCCGGTTCCCGAGGCCGCTCGGAGGGTCCCGCCGGATCCCGAGGTCGCTCGGAGGGTCCCGCCGGAGCCAGGAGCCGCTCAGGAGCGCCCGCAGGGGGCAGGGACCGCTCGGAGGGTTCCGCCGGAGCCCGGAGCCGCTCGGAGGCTCCCTCCGGCTCCCGGAATCGCTCCTCGGAAGGTGCGGGGCCGGGGTCCAGGGGCCGCTCGGGAAGCCCCGCCGGCGCACCGTCGGCGACGCGTCCCGGCGCGGCCCGTCCGTCCGGCAAGAAGGGCCGTCCCGGCCGTAAGCCCGGCGCCGGGTCCGCCGCGCCGCGCTTCGCCAAGCCGCTGACCCCCGCCTCCTTCCTCGGCTGGACCGCTCTCTCCGCCATCCTGCCCGGCGCCGCTCACCTGCGGGCCGGGCATCGCCGTACCGGGCTGGTGCTGATCAGCGTGTACGCGGTGCTGCTGCTCGCCCTGCTCGCCTACGGCCTGAGCGTGGCCGGCGACCTGTCGAACGCGACGTTCCTGGCCGACGACGCGGCGATGGGCACGGTGATCGTGCTCGCCGCCGTGTTCGCGCTGGCGTGGTTCGCGCTGCTGGTGACCTCGTACATCGCGCTCGGGCCCAGCCGGCTGCCGCAGCAGGGCCAGGTGCTGACCGGCATCGTGGTGGGCGTGCTGTGCGTGGCGGTGATGTCGCCGTTCGCGCTGACCGCCAACTACGTGGTCGCCGCCCGCGACTCCATCGGGGCCATCTTCCCCTCGCACCCGGACGCCGAGGTGCCCGCCGCCGCCAAGGACCCCGAGAACCCGTGGGGCGACAAGGAGCGGGTGAACTTCCTGCTGATCGGCGGTGACGCGGCGGGCAACCGTACCGGTGTGCGTACCGACAGCATGAACGTGGCCAGCGTCGACCTGAAGACCGGCGCCACCGTCCTGTTCAGCCTGCCGCGCAACCTCCAGCACGTCCGCTTCCCGGCCGGCTCTCCGCTGCACAAGCAGTTCCCGAACGGCTTCATGGCCGAGCTGCCGAACGGCGGCCTGCTCAACGAGGTCTGGCAGTACGCCAACGACAACCCGCAGCTCATGGGCGGCCGCAACAAGGGCCCCCGCGCCCTGATGGACGCCATCGGCTACACGCTCGGCCTGAAGATCGACTACTACATGCTGATGAACATGTACGGCTTCGCCGACCTCGTGGACGCCATCGGCGGGCTGAAGATCCGGGTCGAGCAGGACGTCAAGTGGGGCGGCCTGTACGGCACCGCCGGCACCATCAAGGCCGGCTACCGGAAGCTGAGCGGCGAGGAGGCCCTCTGGTACGGCCGCTCGCGCGTCGGCAGCGACGACTTCTCCCGGATGGCCCGCCAGCGCTGCGTCATCGGCGCCTTCGCCCAGCAGGCCACCCCGACCGTGATCCTCACCAGGTTCGAGAAGATCGCCAGCGCGGCCAAGCGGCTGGCGCAGACCAACATCCCGCGCCACCTGGTGCAGCCGCTGGTCGAGCTGGGGCTCAAGGTCAAGAACGCCAAGATCACCAGCCTGCAGTTCGTGCCGCCGGAGTTCTACTCGGGACGTCCCGACTGGGTCAAGATCCGCCAGGCCACCAAGAAGGCGATCACCGACTCGATGCGCCCGGCCCGCCGCGCCCAGACCGCGAACGTCTCCGCCTCCCCCAGCGGCACCCGCCCCAGCCCGACGCGTACGCGTGCCATGTCCCCCACCCAGACCCCCACCAAGAACCCCCAGAAGGGCGCCCAGTCCATCGACGACCTCTGCGGCCTCTGACCCACCTCGGGAGCGGCGGGAGGCTCGCGCCCTTCCTCTCAGCGGGTGAAGGTGATGGGGAGGGTGCGGGGGCCGCGGACGGTGATGCTGCCGCGCCAGTGGAGGGTTTCCGGGGGGACTGCCAGGGCGAGGCCGGGCAGGCCGACGATCTCGGTGAGGGCGGCGCGGGCCACCAGGCGGGCCAGCTGGGCCCCGAGGCAGTGGTGGGGGCCGTGGCCGAAGCTGAGGTGGAGGTTGTCGTCGCGGGTCAGGTCCGGCAGGTCTGGACAGGCGAAGCGGTGCGGATCGCGGTTGGCGGCGGCCAGGGCCACCAAAACGGGCTGGCCGGGTGCCAGGCGTACGCCGCCCAGCTCCACGGGCTCCAGCGCGAAACGCCAGGTGGCCAGCTCGACGGGGCTGTCGAAGCGGAGCAGCTCCTCCACGGCCTGCTCCATCAGCTCGGGTCGCGCGCGCAGCCGCTCCAGCCGGTCGGGGTGGCGCAGCAGCGTGTACGTGCCGAGCGCGATGAGCCCGACGGTGGTCTCGTAACCGGCGACGAGCAGCAGGAACAGCATCGACAGCAGCTCGTCCTCGCTGATCCGGTCACCGTCCACGGCCGCAGCGGCGACGGCGCCGATCACGTCGTCGCCCGGCGCCTTGAGCTTGGCGGCCACCAGGTCGCGCGCGTACGCGGCCAGCTCCCGCATCGCGGCCGGCCTCGCCTCCCGTTCCCCCGGCTCGGACGACACCACGGCCGTCGTCCACCTCCGGAAGTCCGTACGGTCCCCAGGAGGGATCCCGAGCACGTCGCAGATGACGCCCGCTTGCAGTGGTGAGGCGAAGGCGGCGACCAGGTCGTCCCCGGGGGTCAGGCCGAGGGCGAGGGTGCGGGCCTGGTCCTCGATGCCCTCGCGCAGGCCGGCCAGCCGCCGGGCGGTGAAGTAGCGGGAGACCAGGCGGCGCAGGCGGGTGTGCTCGGGCGGGTCGGTGGTGAGCAGGTGCGTGCCCAGCCCCGACCGGTCCTCGAGCGGCCGGCCGCGCCCCGCCTCCTGCCAGTCGCGGGGCGCGTTACGGGGGTCCTTGCTCAGCCGGGGGTCGGCCAGCGCGGCGCGGGCGTCGTCGTACCGGGTGACGAGCCACCCGTACAGACCGCTGCGCAACCGCACGAGCCGCGGCGCCCCCTCCTCCCGCAACCGGGCATAGGCCGGGTACGGGTCGGGCATCGACGCCCAGCTCTCCGGCGTCTCGGGTGTCGGTCGTCGCTCGATCATGCGGCTCCCCCGGCTCGAGGTACGTCCTCATCCTGCCGCCGGACGGGCCTGCTTGCCGAGCCGGCCCACGATCCAGTCGGCCAGTGCGCCGGTCACCTGGCCGTGTTCGGTGTTGTGGGCGTCGCAGTGGTAGTCGTCGAGCTGGCTGTGCTCGGGCGACAGCGAGGTGATGTCCGTGTACAGGTCCACCGGCCACTCCCCCGGGTCGCGGTGCAGGGCGACGGCGCTCACCGACGGCACGAAGCAGGCCGAGCGGAAGCGGGCGTCGAGCCGCCGCCGGAGCCCGCGCGGGTCGCTCGGCCCGTGACCGAGGTCGTCGGCGAGGATCAGCGGCCGGACGAGCCGGTCGTGTCCTGCGCGTAGTGGACGGCGGCGGGCGAGCTCGACGTCGATTCTCGCCGCCCCTCGTGCCGCCACGATTCACACCTTTTCTCGCGGGTTTACCGGACGTCACCCCCGACCTCTCAACCTCCGTTTCCGAACGGCCGGATTTCCGTTTCCAGATTCACCTTTCCGGCCGGTCACGGCCAGGCTGATACCTCCACCTCACCTCGCATTTCACGACAAAGCAAGCCATTCCTCCGTCCACCGGTCAAGGAAAAGCAGAAACGCTGTCCGGCGATTGTCAGGCGGCGACGGAGTTACGGCGCGGCAGCAGGGCGAGAGCGCCGAGGTAGAGCACGGCGGCCACGATGAGCAGGCCCTTGTAGCCGACGACGAGCGCGACGTATTCGAGGCAGCCGCCGACCATGGCGCCCAGCAGGTTCGCGCCGAAGGAGGTGGTGGCGTCGGCGGTGTCGGCGAAGCGCTTGGCGAAGACCACGTTCGCGGCGAAGATCGGCAGGAACGCCACCGTGACGGCGGCCACCGCGCGCAGCGGCACCGGCAGGGCCAGCAGCCATTCGTTGGGCACCAGCCAGGCCAGCAGCAGGCCGGCGAAGAGCACGGCGTACATGACGGGCAGCGGCGGGGTGCGGAAGCGGCGGGTCACCTCGACGGCGGCGAGCACCGCGACCAGGACGCCGGCGAAGACGATCGCGTTGACCACCCACGTGGTGCCGAACAGCAGCGCGAACCCGGTGATGCTCTTGGTCTCCAGCAGCATGAAGCCGACGCCGAGCAGGAACAGGTCGGCGTACGGCCGCATCCGCCGGTACGGCCCCGCCACGGCGCGCACGGCGAGCAGGCTGACGAGGAGGATCAGACCGAGCGTGATCACGTAGATCGGCGGGATCGTGGCGTCCTTCAGGTAGAGGAACGGCCGGTCGTCGCCGGCGGGCTCGGGCGTGCCCGGCGCGGCGCCCGGCCACTCGCTCGCGCAGCGCTGGTCGGCGGCGGTCACCCCGGCGGTGATGACGGCCTGCTGCCCGGCGGTGCTGACGACGTCGACGCACGGCCGGTGACCGAAGGCCCGCTGCATGGTGGCGGCCAGGCGGTCGACGAGCCAGCTCTCGCGGTAGTAGTTGTACATCGAGAACGTGCCGCCCGGCTTGAGGTGGGCGCGGGCGGCCCGCATGGCCTCTTCGGTGAACAGGTAGCTCTCCAGCCGCAGCGAGCTGGCGCCGGAGACGAGGGTGAGCGAGTCGGGCAGCGCGAAGAGGATCAGGTCGTAGCGGTCGCCGCTGCGCTCAAGGAAGGCGCGGCCGTCGGTGACGTGGGTGGTCACGCGCGGGTCGTCGTAGGGGCGGTCGGGGTGGGTGGAGCCGCCCAGCTCGCGCAGCTTGGGGTCGATCTCGACGGCGTCGACGCGGGTGGCGCCCTTGGACAGCGCGATGGCCACGTCGGTGCCGCTGCCCGCGCCGACGATGAGCACGTCCTTCGGCGGCTTGGTGGTGCGCTCGTACGGGAGCCCGTACTGGGCCTCCCACTGCAGGCGGGCGGCGGCGGGCACGGCCTGCTGGTGGGGGATGCCGTTGACGGCGATGTCGGTGACGGGGATGCCGAGCTGCACGAGTTGCTTGGTGGTGACCTTGTAGTAGGGCGACCAGATGGCGCCGGCGGTGAGCGTCTCGGCCAGCAGCAGCCCGACGACGGCCACGGCGGGCACGACGACGAGGCCCGCGTAGAGGGCGGGCGGCTTGGGCACCAGCAGCACGGCGTAGCAGCCGGCCGCGATCAGCCCCCAGAAGACGGGCGGCGCGCTGACGAACGACAGCAGCGTGAACACCGCGATGCCGGTGAGGCTGCCGATGAGGTCGTAGCGGTAGGCCTCGAGGCGGGGCAGCTCGGGGAAGCACCGGCCGACGAGCTCGGCGGGGCCCATGAGGATGACCGCGGCGGCGCAGAAGATGACCGGCAGGATCGCCCAGGCGGGCGGCCCGCTGGTGGACAGGCTCGTCCAGTAGAGGACGCCCTCGGTGTTCCTGTCCACCGTGACGGGGAAGGCCAGCACGACGATGACCAGCAGTGCGAGCACGACGGGCGAGTAGTAGGGCTGCCGTTGTGACCGACCGACGCGCAGGAAGCCGAGCCCGATGCCGAGGAAAGAGCCCAGCAGCACGAAATTGGTGAAATAGCTCAGATGGACGATGTTGGAGCCGGTCCACCGGATCAGTGCCAGTTCGAGGAAGAGCATGAAGGCGCTGGCGAGGACGAGCCTCGGCCGCACCGCCAGCCAGTGGGCTTTCTCACCGTCGTGAACGGGCTTTTGCGCCTGCAGCGTCATAAGCCCTCACCGTAGTGAACGGATGGGGAACACGGAAGCCTGACGCCGCCGGGGCGATGTCTAGGGATATGCCCGGTATGCCATATTTGCGCAGGTCAAAAGCCGCAGAATGGCCGGCGTGCTTAAGGGGCAGGGCAGGAATGTTACGGCGATCGTTTCATTTCACTGCTCGCCCAGAGTCCGCCCGCCCTGAGTCCGCCTGCCCTGAGTCCGCCTGCCCTGAGTCCGCCTGCCCTGAGTCCGCCTGCCCTGAGGCGGCTCACGCCTGCTCGCGGTTGAACACGCGGGTGCCGATCGTGAGGCTGAAGACGGCGAAGGCGACGGTGACCGCCGCGCCGGCCGCCACGGTGCCGGTCAGGTAGTGGCCGTGGAACAGGTCGCGCAGCGCCTCCAGGACGTACCTGAACGGGCTGACGTGCGAGAGCGCGTCGAGCCAGCCCGGCGCCATCGACATCGGCAGGAACGAGCCCGACAGCAGCACCAGCGGCACCACCGCCGTCGTCATGACGGGCGGGAACAGGTGCTCGTCGATGGTCAGCGCGATCGCGTACGAGAGCGCGGCTAGGCTCGCGCCCAGCACCACGACCAGCACGAACGAGCCGAGCACGCCCGCGAGCGGCGCCCGCAGGCCGAAGGCGTAGGCCACGGCGAGCAGCAGCACGGTCTGCAGGACCAGCGTCACCACGTTGTTGAGCACCCGCCCGAGCAGCAGCGCCAGCCGGCTGGCCGGCGTGACGCGCAGCCGTTCGAGCACACCCCCGCGCTTGTCGAAGACGATCCCGAACCCGGCCATGCCCGCGCTCATCAGCCCGAGCTGCACGATCAGCCCGGGGACCAGCGTCTCCCAGGTGCCGATGGTGACGAAGACGGGCCCGAACAGCACGAGGAACAGCAGCGGCTGGATCGCCCCGATGACGATGCCGATCCGCTGTCCCAGCGTCACGCCCAGTCCGTGGCGGAACAGCACCCAGGTGTCGCGCAGCATCATGCCCCCTGCCCGATCGTCGCGTTCTCCTCGCGCAGCGACCTGCCGGTGATGTCGAGGAAGACGTCGTCCAGCGTGCGGCCGCCGGTCTTGAGCTCGGCGGGCGCGCCCTGGGCGACGATGCGGCCCCGGTCGATGATCATGACGCGGTCGCAGAGCGCGTCGGCCTCGTCCAGGTAGTGGGTGGTCAGGAACACGGTCATGCCCTGCCGGTCGCGCAGGGAGCGGATGTGGTCCCAGAGGTTGGCGCGGCTCTGCGGGTCGAGGCCGGTGGTGGGCTCGTCGAGGAAGAGCAGCACGGGGTCGTGCAGCAGGGCGAAGGCGATGTCGAAGCGGCGGCGCCGGCCGCCGGAGAGGGTGGCGGGCGCCTGGTCGGCGAGCCCGGCCAGGTCGAGCCGCTCCAGCACGCCGGGGATGCGGGCGGCGGCGTCGGCGCGGCTGAGGCCGTAGAGCATGCCCTGCACCTCCAGCTCGCCCCTGATGGGGGTGACGGGTGGCAGGCCGCTGCCCTGGGCGACGTAGCCGATGCGGCGGCGCACCTCGCGCGGCTCGCGTACGAGGTTGTGGCCGGCCACGGTGGCGGTCCCCCCGGTAGGGCGCAGCAGGGTGGTCAGCATGCGCATGGTCGTGGTCTTGCCGGCGCCGTTGGGGCCGAGGAAGCCGACGATCTCGCCGGGCCGCACGGTCATGTCCACGCCGTCGACGGCGTGGACGCCGTTGTCGAAGGTCTTGCTCAGACTTCTGGTTTCGATCACAAAATTTAAGTAACCACAATTTTGGTGTCACTGCAAACTTGGTACGATGGCGGGCATGACGGAAGGGCTGCGGGAGCGGAAGAAGCGCGAGACGCGGGAGCGCATCTCCGACGTCGCGATGGGCCTGTTCATGGCCAGGGGGTTCGACAACGTGACGGTGGCCGAGGTGGCGCGGGCCGCCGACGTCTCGGTCAACACGGTCTTCAACTACTTCAGCACGAAGGAGGACCTGTTCGCCGACCGGCAGGACGCGGTGGTGGAGCTGCCGCCGACGGTGCTGCGCGAGCGGCGGCCGGGCGAGAGCGCCGTGCGCGCGTTCCTGCGCGACTACCTCGACGCGATCGACACCCGCCACTGGCGGCACGGACTCAACGAGGGCGCCGACGTCTTCGCCAAGATCGTCGCGGACAGCCCGGCGCTGACGGCGCGCATGCGGCAGGTGCACGTCGAGCGGGAGGAGGCGCTGGCGCGGGCGCTGGCCGACGAGCTCGACGCCGGCGCCGACGACCTCACGCCCCGCCTGGTGGCGGCGCACCTGCTCGGCACCACGCGCATACTCAGCGAGCGCGCGATGGCCATGATGACGGCGGGCGAGGGGTGGGAGCGCATCGCCCCCATGCTGCGCGAGCAGGCCGAACTCGCCTTCGGCCTGCTGGAGAAGGGCTTGGAGGCCGTCGGCTCAGGGCCGCGGGAATGACGAGAGCCCGGCGCGGCAGGCGGTGACCTGCGCGGCCGGGCTCCGCATGAACGTCAGTAACTGCTGAAGCTCGCGACGAGGCCGAGGACGAGGGCGAGGGCGAAGAGCACGACGAGGAGGATGAGCCAGATCGAGCCGATGATGCCGCAGATGCGCCCGGCCTGGATCTGGCCGCGGTTCTCGTAGACGTAGCCGCTGGAGTCGATCTCCTTGAGCGCCTTGTTGCCCATCACCCACGCGAACGGGCCCAGGACGCCGCACACCACCAGGCTGAGGATGCCCAGCACGAGGATGGTCGTGCCGTTGGGGTGGCTCTGCGGCGGCGGGCCGTAATAGCCGGGGCCGTAATCGCTGTAGGACATGCTGGTAATGGTCCCCTCACGTGGACAAGGTCAGGTGGGTTTATACCACAGTCCGCCTCTTGATCATGTTGCGTCATCATGGTGAGGCACATGTCCACCCCTGAGGAGTCTCCCCCGTGCGTGACAGCATTCGCGCCTTCCTCGCGCACCCGTATTTCCAGCGCTTCATCGTCGGCGTCATCCTGATCAACGCCGCCACCCTGGGTCTGGAGACCGTCCCCGCCGTGGTCGAGAGCTACGGAACGCTGCTGACCGTGGTCGACCACGTCGCGCTCTACATCTTCGCCGCCGAGCTGGCCGGCAAGCTCTACGTCGAGCGCACCGCCTTCGCGCGCGACCCCTGGAACATCTTCGACACCGTCATCGTCGCCATCGCCTTCGCCAGCACCAACGGCGGCCTGTCGGTGCTGCGCTCGCTGCGCATCCTGCGGGTGCTGCGGCTGCTGTCGGTCGTGCCGAGCCTGCGCCGGGTGGTCTCGGCGCTGCTGCGGGCGATGCCGGGCATGAGCTCGATCGTGGTGCTGCTCTCCCTCGTCCTGTACGTGGCCGCCGTGATGGCCACCAAACTGTACGGAGAGACCGCCCCCGACCGCTTCGGCAGCCTGCCGGACTCGCTGTTCACCCTCTACCAGACGATGACGGGCGACGACTGGGGCAACATCGCCCGCGAGGTGATGACCCGCCACCCCACGGCGTGGATCTTCTTCGCCTCGTTCATCCTGGTGTGCACCTTCGTGGTGCTGAACCTGTTCCTCGCCGTCGTGGTGAGCGCCATGGACGAGGAGAACGCCGAGGAGCGGGCGGCCCTTGAGCAGGACGCGGCCGCGCATTCCGAGCGCATCCTGGCCGAGCTGACCGCGCTGCGCCAGGAGGTGGCCGAACTGCGGGCGCTCCAGACGGCGGTGCCGGCGGGCGCCGCGCCGCCCAGGCGCGACGACCAGAACCGCAACGGCCAGAACCGCAACGGCCAGAACGGCAACGGCCACCGCACCAAGAAGGGCCGCCGGTGACGCCGGCGGCCCTTGCACGAAAGCCCGGTCAACGGGAGTAGAACTCCACCACGAGCTGCTCGTCCACGGGAACCGCGATCTGCTCGCGCTCCGGCCGGTGGGTGAGGGTGAAGCGCAGGTCGGGCAGCTCGACCGACAGGTACGCGGCGGTGCGCTCGTCGGCGTACACGCCTTCCGCGGCGGCCACGAAGGGCTGCATCCTGCGGGAGCGCTCGCGTACCGAGACGACCTGGCCGGGCTTGACCAGGTAGCTGGGGATGTCCACCTTGCGGCCGTCCACGGCGATGTGCCCGTGGGCGATGTACTGGCGGGCCGCGTAGATCGACGGGGCCAGGCCGGCACGCAGCACGAGCGAGGCGAGGCGGCTCTCCAGCAGCGTCACCAGCTCGGTGCCCGACGCGCCCGGCTTGCGCACGGCGAGGTCCCAGTAGCGGCGGAGCTGGCGTTCCGAGACGTCGTAGTACCAGCGCAGCTTCTGCTTCTCCATCAGCCGCAGCCCATAGTCGCCGGTGGTGCGACGGTTGGTCTTGCGGCCGTGCTCGCCCGGCGGGTAGGGGCGCTGCTCGAAGTAGCGGACGGCTTTCCTGGTCAGCGGGACGCCCGCGCGACGCGACAGTCGCACCTTCGGGCCGGTGTAGCGCACGTTCACCTCAATGTGGTTAGGTAATCCTTACTTAGGTAAGGCTAACCTATAGACGCTGCCGCCCTCAAGGAGACGCCCATGCTCCCGATCCCCGAGCGGGTCCGCACCCTCGCCGCGACCTCGAACGTCGCCAAGCTGTCCGTGGACGGCGCCCCCTCGCCGGCGCGCGGCGGTGTGGACGAGCGCGGGCGTCCGGTGCTGCTGGTGCTGCCCGGCGAGACCCTGCACGGGGTGCGCGAGGACGCCGTCGCCGCGGTGAACCTGACGGCGATGCGGCAGCTCGGCACCGTGACGCATCCGCGCGGGCTGATCGAGGTGCAGGGATGGGCGGAGCCGGTGCCGCGGGACGAGGCCCGCGCGGCGGCGATCGCCGTCGCGGCGCACTGCCCGGACGAGAACCTGTTCGACGCGCTCGAACGCTTCGGCGCGCCCGACGCGGCCCGGCTGCTGCGCCTGGACGTGGGCCAGGTCGTCTACCTGACCGGGCAGGAGTCGGGGCTGCTCGACGCCGACGACTACCTCGGGGCCGCGCCCGACCCGCTCACCGACGTCGCCGAGCGGGTGCTCGCCCACGTCAACTCCTCGCACCGGGCCCAGCTCGCCGCGGGCGTGTCCCGCCAGCTCGGCGAGCCGGCCGGGGAGGTGTGGCTGTGGGAGCTGGACAGCCACGGCGCGACCGTACGGGCGGACGAGTCGCTGATCCGCTTTCCCTGGCCGACGCCCGCGCGGTCCGGGGTGTGCCTGGAGACCGCGCTGCGCGGCCTGCTCTGCACCTGCTGACATCAGGACATGCCGGCGAGCAGGTAGCCGAGACCCTCCTCGAACGTCGCGTCCCAGTCGTGCTCCAGGCCGTGCGCGGCCAGGGCGGGATAGTCGCCGGCCCGCTCGCGCAGGTAGCCGCCGACGTCGGCGTCACTCCGCGCCCAGGTCACCTGCATGATGACCGACCCCATCACGTAGTTGGACAGGCTGTACGCGGCCGTCGTCGGCGCGGCGAACCCGGCCGCGATCAGCGTCTCGTACAGGAACTCCGTGCGTGAGAGCGCGTTCGGCCCGAGCAGCGGGCGGTCGAGCAGCGTGGCCGACCACGGATGCCGCAGCAGCGCCGCCCGCCAGCCGCCCATCAGCGCGCGCACCCCCGCCCGCCAGTCCTCCCCCGCGCCGCCGTCAGGCAGGCCGACCTCGCCGAAGACCGCGTCCATGGCCAGGTCGAGGACGTCGTCCTTGGTCTTGACGTGCCAGTAGAGGGTGGTCGAGCCGGTGCCCAGGCGCTCGGCGAGCCGGCGCATGGTGAGGCGGGCGACGCCCTCCTCGTCCAGCAGGGCGAGCGCCTCCGCCACGATCCGGTCGAGCGTGAGCCGCGGCTTGGGCTCCGTCCTGCGGCGTGACCACACGGTGTCCATCCGGCGATATTACGTTGTACGAGAACCGGATCGTTGGTCTAGTAGAAGAACAACGATCGAGCGGGAGGTCTCGTGGGGCACGTGGACGTGAGCGGGGTGACGTACCTGCTGCCCGATGGGCGGCCGCTGCTGCTGGAGGTGTCGTTCAAGGCCGGGCCGGGCGTCAAGGCGGCGCTGGTGGGGCCGAACGGGGCCGGCAAGAGCACCCTGCTGCGGCTGATCGCCGGGGAGCTGACGCCCGCCGACGGCCGGGTGACGACCGGCGGCGGGGTGGGCGTGATGCGGCAGTTCCTAGGTTCGGGCACGGTACGCGACCTGCTGCTCGGCGTCGCGCCGCAGCGCGTCCGTGCGGCGGTCGCCGCCGTCGAGGAGACCGAGGCGGCGCTGGCCGCGCACGACGACGAGCCGCACCAGCTCGCCTACGCCCAGGCCGTCGCCGACCACGCCGAGGCGGGCGGCTACGACCTCGAAGTCGTGTGGGACGTGTGCACGACCGAGGCGCTCGGCCTCCCGTACGACGAGGTGAAGGGGCGGAGCCTGGCCACGCTGTCCGGCGGCGAGCAGAAGCGGCTGATGCTGGAGGCGCTGCTGCGCGGCCCCGACGAGGTGCTGCTGCTCGACGAGCCGGACAACTTCCTCGACGTGCGGGGCAAGCAGTGGCTCGAACGTGCGATCAGCGCATCGGGCAAGACCGTGCTGCTCGTCTCGCACGACCGGCGGCTGCTGGCCGAGACCGCCGACCGGATCGTCACCGTCGAGGGGCGCACGGTGTGGGTGCACGGCGGCGGGTTCGCCGGCTACGCCGAGGCCCGCGCGCGGCGCAGAGAGCGCCTGGAGGAGCGCCGGCAGCGCTGGGAGGAGGAGCGCGACCGGCTGCGGCGGCTGGTGCACACCCTGCGGCAGCGCTCGGCGCACAACGACGCGCTGGCGGGGGCGTACAAGTCGGCGGTGACCCGGCTTGAGCGCTTCGAACGCGAGGGGCCGCCGCAGCGGGCGCCGAAGGAGCAGAACGTCCGCATGCGGCTGCGCGGCGGGCGTACCGGCAAGCGCGCGGTGGTGTGCGAGGAGCTGGAGCTGACCGGGCTGCTGCGGCCGTTCTCGACGGAGATCCACTACGGCGAGCGGGTCGGCGTGCTCGGGATGAACGGCACCGGCAAGTCCCACTTCCTGCGCCTGCTCGCCGGCGAGCCGATCGCGCACACGGGCGTGGCCCGCCTGGGCGCGCGGGTGCGTCCCGGCGCGTTCGCCCAGACGCATCTGCGGCCCGACCTGCGCGGGCGCCCGGCGGCCGAGGTGGTCATGGCCGCCCGCCCGATGACGAGGAACGAGGCCATGGCCGCCCTCGCCAGGTACGAGCTGGCGCCGGCCGGCGCTCAGCCCTTCGAGACGCTGTCGGGCGGCCAGCAGGCCAGACTGCAGATCCTGCTGCTGGAGCTGTCGGGCGCGACGCTGCTGCTGCTCGACGAGCCGACCGACAACCTCGACCTGCACAGCGCGGAGGCGTTGCAGCGCGGGCTCGCCGGGTTCGAGGGGACGGTGCTGACCGTCACGCACGACCGCTGGTTCGCCGACGACCTCGACCGGTATCTGATCTTCGGCGCGGACGGCCTCGTACGGGAGAGCGCCGAGCCCCGCTGGGACGTGTGATCAGCCGGCGGTCGCGGTGGCGCGGTCGCGGCGCAGGGAGGTGAGCGTCATGGTCTCGTCCACGGCCTCGGGCGAGAGCACGTGGTCGAGCACCATCACCGCGCATCCGCTGATGCCGGCCCCGGCGCCGAGCCTGCTGGGCTCGATGCGCAGGCGGCGGGTGGCGAGGGCGGTGGAGCGGCGGTAGACGACCTCGCGGATGCTGGACACCAGGGGCCCGAACGCCTCGGCGACGTCGCCGCCGAGCACGACGACCGACGGGTTGAGTATGTTGACCGCGCCCGCGAGGACCTCGCCGATGCGCCGGCCGGCCTCGCGCACGGTGGCCATGGTCTCGGCGTCGCCGGCCCGCACCAGCGCCGTGACGTCGGCGATGGTCGCGACGTCCTTGCCGATGGCGCGCAGGTCGCGCAGCAGGGCGGTGCCGCTGGCGACGGAGTCGACGCAGTCGTGGTTGCCGCAGCGGCACAGCACGCCGCCCCCGTCGATCACCGGGATGTGGCCGATCTCGCCGGCCGCGCCGAGCGCGCCGCGCAGGATGCCGCCGCCGGCGATCACGCCCGCGCCGATCCTGGTGGAGATCTTGATGAACATCAGGTCGTCGAGGTCGGGGTAGACGCCGCGGTGCTCGCCGATGGCCAGCACGTTCACGTCGTTGTCCACGAGCACGGGCACGGGGAAGCGCTCGCGGATGATCGGCGGGATGACCACGCCGGTCCACGAGGCCATGACGCGGGCGCTCTCGGTGCGGCCCTGCGCGAACTCGACGGTGGCGGGCACGCCCATGCCGACGCCGCGGATCATCGAGCGCGGCCGGTCGCCGAGCAGGTCGTCCCAGGTGTCCATGAGCAGCGGCAGCACGCTGTCGGGCCCCTGCTCGACGTCCATGGCGAACTCGCGCCCCGCCAGCTCCTCGCCGGCGAGGTCGCAGACGGCGACCCTGGTGCGGCTGGCGCCGAGCGCCGCCACCAGCACGACGCCGCCCGAGGCGTTGAACTCCAGCCGGACCGGCGGGCGCCCGCCGGTGGAGGGGGCGTCGGTGCGCTCGACGACGAGCCCGCGTTCGAGCAGCTCGCCGACGCGCAGCTGCACCGCGGGCCGCGACAGGCCGGTCACCCTGCCGAGGTCGGCCCGTGTCACGGCCTCTCCGGTGCGGATGAGGCGGAGCACCTCGCCGCTCGTGGCGAGGGCGGAGGCGGTACGTCGAGGCATCGCCCAAGTGAACCACACAGGGTTCTGTCATGAAAAGTCGTGACTTTTTTATCTCAAATGCCAAAACTCCGCTTGTGTACGACCCAAACTCTCGTTAGTGTCCGTTCTGTCCCTGCTTGGTAGATCGTTCGGAGTCCCTACCGTGTCCCCCTCCGTCCCAGAAGCCCTCGCATCTGCGGAAGCCACCGCCTACACCGCCGATCTCGTCGTGTTCGGCGGCACCGGCGACCTGTCCATGCGCAAACTGATCCCCGCGCTCTACCACAGCGACCGTGACGGCCGCCTGGCCCCGGAGACCCGGATCATCGCCATGTCCAGGGGCGGGCTGACCGACGCCGACTTCCGCGGCAAGGTGGACGCCGAGGTACGCGGCCAGGTGCCCGACGACGACCCCGACGGCTGGCAGCGCTTCCTGGGCCGCCTGCACCACGTCTCGGTGGACGTCGGCGGCCAGAACCGCTCCGGCTGGAGCGCGCTGAGCCGCCTGCTCGCCGGGTACGAGCAGCGCGACCGCGTCTTCTACCTGGCCAGCCCGCCGCGCACGTTCGGCCCCTTCTGCCGCGAGCTGCGGGACGCCGGCCTGGTGACGCCGCGCTCGCGGGTGGTGCTGGAGAAGCCGCTCGGCAACGACCTGGCCAGCGCCCAGCGCATCAACGACGAGGTCGGCGCCATCTTCGACGAGCACCAGATCTTCCGCATCGACCACTACCTGGGCAAGGAGACGGTGCAGAACCTGCTGGTGCTGCGCTTCGCCAACGCCTTCCTGGAGCCGATCTGGAACTCGCTGTGGATCGACCACGTCCAGATCACCGCCGCCGAGACCGTCGGCACGCCCGGCCGGCGCGGCTACTACGACCACGCGGGCGCGCTGCGCGACATGGTGCAGAACCACCTGCTCCAGCTCCTCACGCTGACCGCGATGGAGCCGCCGGCCCGCAACGACCGCGAGGCCATCCGCGACGAGAAGGTCAAGGTGCTGCAGTCGCTGCGGCCGATCGCGGGCGGCGAAGTGGACCGTTTCACCGTGCGCGGGCAGTACACCGGGGCCGGTGAGATGCCGGGCTACCTGGACGAGCCCGCCTCCACGCCGCCGACCGAGGAGTCACGCAGGGTGGAGACGTTCACCGCGATCAGGGCCGAGATCAAGAACTGGCGCTGGGCCGGGGTGCCGTTCTACCTGCGTACCGGCAAGCGCATGCCGTACCGGCGCTCGGAGATCGTGGTGCAGTTCAAGGACGTGCCGCACTCCATCTTCCCCGGCGGCTCGCCGAACCGGCTGGTGCTGCGGCTGCAGCCGGAGGAGGGCATCGAGCTGCACATCATGGCCAAGGAGCCGGGCGCGGGCGAGGTGACGCTGAAGCCGGTGCCGCTGTCGCTGAGCTTCGGCAAGACGTTCACGGCGCGGGTGCCTGAGGCGTACGAGCGGCTGCTGACCGACGTGCTGGCCGGGAACCCGACGCTGTTCATGCGGCGCGACGAGGTCGAGGCGGCCTGGCGCTGGATCGATCCGATTCTGGAGGCGTGGAAGGCCGACCCCGCGCTACCCGAGCCCTACCCCGCAGGAACCACCGGCCCCGCCGGAGCCCACGAACTGCTCGGCCGCAGCGGTCGCGCCTGGCACGAGGAGGAACTGTGAACCCCGTCATTCAGGAGATCACCGACCGCATCGCCGCGCGGAGCGCCGCCAGCCGGGCCGCCTACCTGGAGCGGATCCGCCGCGACGGCGAGGCCGCGCGCGCCAAGGGCCCGGCGCGGGCCCACCTCGGCTGCGCGAACCTCGCCCACGGCTTCGCCGGCGCGTCCGCCGAGGACAAGCCGGCCCTGCGCGGCACGGCCAAGCCGGGTGTGGCCATCGTGACCAGCTACAACGACATGCTGTCCGCGCACCAGCCGTACGAGACCTACCCGCCGGAGCTGAAGCGGGCCGTGCGCCAGGCGGGCGGCGTCGCGCAGGTCGCGGGCGGCGTGCCGGCCATGTGCGACGGCATCACGCAGGGCCGCGCGGGCATGGAGCTGTCGCTCTACAGCCGTGACGTGATCGCCATGGCGACCGCGATCGCGCTGTCGCACGACATGTTCGACGCCACGCTGCTGCTGGGCGTGTGCGACAAGATCGTGCCGGGCCTGTTCATCGGCGCGCTGCACTTCGGGCACCTGCCGGCGATCTTCGTGCCGGCCGGGCCGATGACCTCGGGCCTGCCGAACAAGGTCAAGGCGCGCACCCGGCAGCTGTTCGCCGAGGGCAAGGTCGGCAGGGACGAGCTGCTCGACGCCGAGGCGAAGTCGTACCACTCCCCCGGCACCTGCACCTTCTACGGCACCGCCAACTCCAACCAGGCGCTGATGGAGGTCATGGGCCTGCACCTGCCTGGCTCGACGTTCGTCAACCCGCACACCGAGCTGCGGCACGCGCTCACCGAGGCGGCCGGGCGGCGAGCGGTGGAGATCACCGCGCACGGCGCGGCGTACACGCCGATCGGCGAGCTGGTGGACGAGAAGTCGATCGTGAACGCCTGCGTGGCGCTGCTGGCCACCGGCGGCTCCACGAACCACACGCTGCACCTGGTGGCCATGGCCGCCGCCGCGGGCATCGTGCTGACCTGGGACGACCTGGCCTGCCTGTCGAAGGTCGTGCCGTCGCTGACCAAGATCTACCCCAACGGCCAGGCGGATGTGAACCACTTCCGCGAGGCCGGCGGCATGCAGGTGCTCATCGGTGACCTGCTCGACGAGGGCCTGCTGCACGGCGACGTGATGACCGTCGCGGGCCCCGGCCTCGACCGCTACCGCGAGGCGCCCGAGCTGGTGGACGGCGAGCTGGTGTGGGCGCCGGTCGCCGGCGGCAGCAAGGACCGCGACGTGCTGCGCCCGGTCGCCGACCCGTTCTCCGCCGACGGCGGCATCCACATGCTGGAGGGCAACCTGGGCCGCGCGGTCAGCAAGGTGTCGGCGGTCAAGCCGGAGCACCTGGTGATCGAGGCGCCGGCCAAGGTGTTCGACGACCAGCTCGACCTGCTGAAGGCGTTCGAGGCCGGCGAGCTGGACGGCCAGGACTTCGTGGCGGTCATCCGCTACCAGGGCCCGAGCGCGAACGGCATGCCGGAGCTGCACAAGCTCACCCCGCCGCTGGCCGTGCTGCTCGACAGGGGGCAGCGGGTGGCGATCGTCACCGACGGCCGCATGTCGGGCGCGTCCGGCAAGGTGCCCGCCGCCATCCACCTGTCGCCCGAGGCCGCCGACGGCGGTCCGATCGCGCTGGTCCGCGACGGCGACGTGATCAGGCTGGACTCCGCGCAGGGCACGCTGGAGCTGCTGGTGCCGGCCGAAGAGCTGGCCAGGCGGACGCCCGAGGGCCGGCCGCTGAGCGACGCGCAGTGGGTCGGCACCGGCCGCGAGCTGTTCGCCACGTTCCGCCGCATGGCGGGCCACGCCGAGCAGGGCGCCGGCATCTTCGGCGTCAGCGGCGCCGAGTCGCCCGACCACGGCCCCGGGCTGGGCTTCCCCGCCCAGGCGGGCTCCTCGCACCTGGAGACGGGCGCGCCGGTCGGCGCGCGGCCCGCTGGACTGGCCCGGTGACCGTTCCTCCCGCCGTCCGCCGGTGCGCTCACGACCCCCTCTGGGGCGCCGTGAGCTCCCGTGGCATCCTTCGGGGGAACGGCTGCGATCTTGACGCCGCCCTGAACGCCGGAGGTATGCGTGAGTGCCTTTGACCTTCCGTGGCTCGTCGCCGACATCGGGGGGACAAACGCCAGGTTCGGCCTGGTCACCTCGCTCGGAGCAGGCCCGTCGCACGTGGCGGTGCTGGCCGGCGCCGACCACCCGACGCTGCCCGACGCCGTGACGGCCTACCTCGCCCAGCATGCGGGCGGGGTGCGGCCGGGCGCGGCGTGCCTGGCGCTGGCGGGGCCGATCGAGGGCGAGCACTACCGGCTCACGAACTCAGCGTGGGCCGGCTCCGTCCGCGATCTCGGCATCCCGTACGTCCGGCTGCTCAACGACTTCGAGGCGCTGGCCGTGTCGCTGCCCCACCTGGAGGGCGGCGACCTGGTCTCGCTGGGCGGCCCGCCGCCCGGCGACGGCGTCAAGGCGGTGCTCGGTCCTGGAACGGGGCTCGGCGTGGGCGCGCTCGCGCCGTCCGAGCACGGCTGGATCCCGGTCCCCGGCGAGGGCGGGCACGTCACGGTGCCGGTGGTGGAGCCGCGCGAGTTCGAGGTGGTCCGCGCGCTGCGCTCGCAGGGGGTGCCGCACGTCGTGGCCGAGCACCTGCTGTCGGGGCCTGGCCTGGTCCGGCTGCACCGGGCGCTGGCCCTGGTGAACGGCGTCACCGCGCCCGGCCTGACCGCCGCCGACATCGTGGCCAGGGTCGACGACTCGCTGTGCGCCGAGACGGTCGGGATGTTCTGCGCGCTGCTGGGCGGCTTCGCCGGGAACGTGGCGCTGACGCTCGGCGCCCGGGGAGGGGTCTACCTCGCCGGGGGCGTGCTGCCCCGTATCGTGGAGCGCGTGTGCGGCAGCGCCTTCCGCTCGCGGTTCGAGGCCAACCCCGACATGGCCGCCTACCTGGCCGGCATCGGGACGTCGCTCATCGTGGCCGCCCAGCCGGGCATGACCGGCGCGGCCGCCTGGCTGAGTCAGCGGGCCCGCCGGGAGCTGGTGGGCTGACCACGACGTCGGCGTCGGCACGGCATCGGCATGGTTCCGGCACATTGACACGGCTCTCCTGCGGGAGTGCCGATGAGGAGAGAGAAAATCCCATGAGCTTGCTCGATCTCGCCCCCGTGGTCCCCGTCGTGGTGATCGACGACGCGGCGACCGCCGTCCCGCTGGCGCGGGCGCTGGTGGCCGGCGGGCTGCCGGTCATCGAGGTGACCCTGCGCACGCCCGCCGCCCGCGAGGCCATCGCCCGCATCGCGGCCGAGGTGCCCGACGCCACGGTGGGCGCGGGGACGGTCAGGACGACCGACGACATCGCGGCGTCGGTGTCGGCCGGCGCGAAGTTCCTCGTCTCGCCCGGCACCACGGCGTCGCTGGTGGAGGCGCTCGACTCGAGCGGGGTGCCGTACCTGCCCGGCGCGGCCACCGTCTCCGAGGTGATGGCGCTGGCCGAGCGCGGCATCAAGGAGCTGAAGTTCTTCCCCGCCGAGGCGGCGGGCGGCGTGCCGTACCTCAAAGCGATCGGCGGGCCGCTGCCCGACGTGCGGTTCTGCCCGACCGGCGGCATCCGCCTGGCCACCGCCCCCGACTACCTGGCGCTGCCCAACGTGGGCTGCGTCGGCGGCACCTGGCTCACCCCGGCCGACGCGCTCGCGGCCGGCGACTGGGGCCGCGTCGAGAAGCTGGCCGCGGAGGCCGCCGCGCTCCGCTGACCCGGCTTCCAGGGGCGAGATCACCGGGATAATGGCGGGGTGGCTTTGGAGACGGCCGCCCTGAAGGTGGGCACGGCGGTCGGCGAGCGTGCCGTGCGCGCCTGGCTGACCGCCCGATCGACCGGCGAGAGCAGCCGCCTGCCGCTCGTCGAGCTGATGCGTACGCACTTTCCCGACCAGCTCGTCCGCCGCAAGGCGCGGCGGCAGATCGACGACATCGCCGACGCCGTGACCGCACGCGTCACCAAGCTGTGCGGTCACGAGTTCCCCGGGCTCGGCGACGACGACCGGCTGGTCGTGCTGGCCGAGGTGACCGACGCGCTGGCGCGGGCCGACCTGTCCGACCGTGCGCTGTTCGCCGCCGACGCCGACCCCGTACGCCTGGCGCGCGAGCTGCGCAGGGCGCTGCCCGCGTCCAGGGACCTGGGTGAGGCGCAGGCGCGGCTGTACGAGGTCGTGCTCGACGAGTGCTGCGACTGCCTGGTCAGGGTGGTGCGGCACCTGCCTGAGTTCCAGCCGCGCGCCGCGGCCGAGACGCTGTCCCGGCTGACCGGCCTCGGCGACCAGCTCGCCGCGATGCTGGCCCGGTTACCCGCGCGCACGCTGCTGGCGCCAGAAGGGTCCGACCTCGACGCCGACTTCCGCCGCCGCTACCTCGAACACGTCGCCCGCACGCTCGACAACCTGGAGCTGCTGGGCGTACGGGTCGAGCGGTTCCGGCCCAGGATGTCCCTCAGCGTCGCCTACATCAGCCTGTCGGTGACCGCGTCCCGGGCCGCGAGCGGCCTGCACGCCGCCTGGCACGACGTCCCCGACGAGCCGGCCGCCATGCGCGTGGAGAGCGCGCTCGGGCAGGGCCGCCGCATCCTGCTGCGCGGCGAGGCGGGCGGCGGCAAGAGCACGCTGCTGCGCTGGCTCGCGATCACCGCCGCCAAGAGCGGGTTCGAGGGCGAGCTGGCCGGCTGGAACGGCTGTGTGCCGTTCCTGGTGAAGCTGCGCAGCTACGCCGACCGCGAGCTGCCGCGGCCCGAGCAGTTCCTCGACCTGACCGCGGGAGCGCTGGCCGGGCTGATGCCGGCCGGCTGGGCGCACCGGCAGCTCGCCTCCGGTCAGGCGCTGCTGCTCATCGACGGCGTGGACGAGCTGACCGGCGCGCAGCGCAGGGCGATCAAGCCGTGGCTGAGCGGGCTGCTCGCCGAGTTCCCCGCCGTGCGGGTCCTCGTCACCAGCCGCCCGTCGGCCGCGTCCGCGTCGTGGCTGGAGGAGGACGGCTTCGCGCCCGCGTTCCTCGAACGCATGACGCCCGCCGACACGCGGGCGCTGGTCGAGCACTGGCACGAGGCCATCAGGAGCAGCGCCGGCCTGCCCTGCTCGCCCGAGCAGCTGCCCGTGGTGCGCGAGCGCCTGCTGTCGCACCTGGAGAACGCGCCCCACCTGCGCGCCCTCGCCGCCACCCCGCTGCTCGCCGCCATGCTGTGCGCGCTCAACCTCGACCGCACCTCGCAGCTGCCGCCCGACCGCATGGGCCTGTACGCGGCGGCGCTGGAGATGCTGCTCGAACGCAGGGACGCCGAGCGGGTCATCCCCAGCTACGGCGAGATCCACCTCAACCGCGCGCAGAAGCTCCAGGTTCTGCAGGAGCTGGCCTGGCAGCTGTCCGTGACGAACCGGGTCGAGCTGCCCAAGTCGGCGGCGCGGGCCTGGGTGGACCGGGTCGTGGCCACGATGCCCCGGGTGCGCGCGGACGGCGGCCAGGTGCTCGACTACCTGCTCGCCCGCAGCGGCGTCCTCCGCGAACCCGTCGAGGGCCGCATCGACTTCGTGCACCGGACCGTCCAGGAATACCTGACGGCCCGCGCGGCGGCCGAGGTCGGCGACGTCGAGCCCCTCGTCTCGAACGCCCACCGCGACCAGTGGCGCGAGGTGGTGGTCATGGCCGCCGGCCACGCCAACGGCCCCACCCGCGAAGCCCTCCTGGACGGGTTGCTGTCCCGCATGGCCGGCGAACCCCGCCGCGCCCGCCGTCTGAAGATCCTGGTCTGCGCCTGCCTGGAGACCCTCCCGTCGGTCCCTGAACGCCTCCGCGACGCCGTGGACCAGTGCCTGGACGACCTCATCCCGCCGAGGGACATGGCAGCGGCCGGCACTCTTGCCTTGGCCGGCCAGGTGGTCCTCGACCGCCTCCCAAGACAGCTGAGCGCCCTCTCCCCCGCCGCCGCCAAAGCATGTGCCAGAACCGCCCAGCTGATCAACGGCCCTGCGGCGCTCGACCTCCTGGCGGGATATGCCAGTGATGACCGGCTGCAGGACGAGCTGGTGCGAAGCTGGCGGTACTTCGAGCCGCACACCTACGCCCAGCGGGTGCTCTCCGTCATGACGACTCCGCCGCGGCTCTTCGTGACCACGGCGGGGCAGATGGAGGCCCTACGCGCGCTGCCTCCGCAGCGGGACATATTGATCATCTCGGCGGCGGTGCGGGATCTCAGCCCGCTCCTCGCCCATCGCGAGTCCCTGACCGACCTCAACCTGGCCGGCGCGATCGACGAGGCGGCCGGCTCCGTCGTGCGCCGGCTCAGCGCTCTGAAGGAACTCAGCGTGGACAGTGTTCACTCCTTCGAATTCCTGACGGCCCTGCCTCATCTCTCCCTCGTCGAAGTCGCCGACACATCCCGGTTCCCGGACTTCAACGCCCTCGGCGGGGCCACGGAACTGCGGGCCCTGCACCTCAGGAAAGCCACTTCTCTGACCTCGTGGGACTCGTTGCCTCCGCTCGATCGGCTGCGCGACCTGTCGCTGACCCGCACGCCGCTGGCGACCTCCGCGCGCGAGATCGTCCGCCGTGCTCCCCGCCTGGAATTCCTCATGGTCGGGGACAACGACCACGTCACCGATCTGGACGCGCTCAGCGAGATCGGTCTCACCTCGCTCGTCCTGTGGCGCATCCCTCTGCTGGAGGACCTCTCGCCGCTCGCGGGCTGCCGGTCGCTGCAAACGCTGCAACTCGTGGACACCGCGGTGCATGACCTCTCACCGCTGGCGCACCTGCCGGAGTTGCGCTTCCTCTATCTGTCCGACTGCTCTCCTGATCTCGACCTCGCTCCCCTCGCCGGCAACGTCCGTCTGGAGGTGCATCTCTTCCAAGGTCAGAAGGTCCGCAACGGGCACCTGTTCGGGAGACGGTTGCGGCGGTGATCAGCTCCAGATGGAGACGTGCACGGCTGGGCGGAAGCGGCTTCTCGGGACGCCTTCGTCTGGGGTGCGCATGACCTGGGTGGCGGCCGGGGTGGTCAGGAAGTGGAGGAAGGTGTCGGCGGCCGTGGAGCGGGTCCCCTGGTCGAGGGTGGTGGCGTACCAATAGGTGGCCAGTGGGGTGGCGGGCGTGTCTATGGTGGTCAGCTCGCCCTTGCGTAATGCCGCCGCCACCAGATGAGCGGTCGCGGGGGCGACGCCGGCGCCTTCCGCGGCGGCCTTCCAGGCGGCGGTCTGGTTGGCGAAGACGCGTACCTGGGACTCCTGGACGCGGAGGAGGCGCAGCAGGCGGCTGGTGTCGCTGGCCGGGTCGGCGGCCGAGGGGCCGACCAGCCAGTGGTCGCGGCGGCCGCGCGGCGAGCCGACCACGATGAGGCGGCAGCGCAGCACCGGCCGGCAGGTCAGGCCGTCGCCGGTGACCTGGGCGCCGAGCGCGACGTCGGCGAGCCGGCTGGTGAGCAGCAGCGGGATCTCGGCGGCGTCGGCGACGCCGGTGGTGGCGTCCACGGGCTTGCGCTGGGTGAACAGGCAGAGCAGCGGGCCGGCGACGTACTCGGCGAGTCCTGCGTCCATGACGACGTGCAGGCGGGCCGGGCGGCCCGGCTGGACGGCGGCGACGGCCTCGGCGCCGAGCGCGACGATCCTGGCGGCGATGCCGAGCAACCGGCGGCCGCCCTCGGTGAGCTCCATGCGGTCGCCGCTGCGGGTGACGAGGGGGTCGCCGAGGTGCCGGCGCAGCTGGGCGAGCGACTGGGAGACGGCGGGCTCGCTGACGCCCAGGGCGCGGGCGGCGGCCTTGACCGAGCCGAGGCGGGCGACGAAGACGAACGCGCCGAGCTGGCTGAGTGTCACCTCCTCTTCATAGTTCGCGCCCCCGCATTAAGGAATCCCTTATTTCGCGATTGATGCGACAAATCGGTAACAGCACTGTGCTCTCATGCAGGTTCCCGCGACGTTCGAATACGAGAGAGCCGACAGCGTCACGCACGCGCTCGAACTTCTGGCGCGCTACGGCCCCGAGGCCAGGATCGTGGCCGGCGGCCACAGCCTGATCCCCATGATGAAGCTGCGCCTGGCCCAGCCCGAGGCGCTGATCGACATCAACGGCCTGGCCGCTGAGCTGGGGCGGATCGCGGTCGAGGGCGACGAGCTGGCGATCGGGGCGCTGGTGCGGCACACGGAGTTGCTGGAGAGCGGCACCGCCACCGACCTTTTCCCGATATTTCGGGATGCGGAGCGGGTTATTGCCGACCCGATCGTCCGAAATCGGGGGACCGTTGGCGGTTCCTTATGTCAGGGAGATCCGTCGGAGGATTTGTCGGCGGTGTTCACCGCATTGCGCGCGACGGCCGTCATCCAGGGCCCAGGCGGCACCCGTACGGTGCCGGTCAGGCAATTCCACCGAGGTCCTTACGAGACCGCCGTCGAACCCCACGAACTCCTCGTCCAGCTCCGCGTGCCGATCACGGCGGGCACCGGCAGCGCGTACGAGAAGGTCGAGCGGCGCGTCGGCGACTGGCCGGTGGCGGCGGCGGGCGCGGTGCTCACGGTCGCGGACGGCGTCATCAGGCAGGCCGGGATCGGGCTGACCGCCGTCGGAGCCGACCACTTCTGCGCTCCGGAGGCCGAGGAGTACCTGCTGAGCCGGGCACCCGGCGACGAGGTGTTCGCCGAGGCGGGACGGATCGCCGCCGAGCACTGCGAGCCGCACGCCGACCAGCGCGGGCCCGCCGACTACAAGCGCCATCTGGCCGCCGAGCTGACCAGGCGCGCGCTGGCCGCCGCCGCGGGGAGGATCTGACATGCGGATCACGGTCACGGTGAACGGGCAGCCGTACACCAGGGACGTCGAGCCGAGGCTGCTGCTCGTGCACTTCCTGCGCGACGAGCTGGGCCTGACCGGCACCCACTGGGGCTGTGACACCTCCAACTGCGGCGTCTGCACGGTGCGGCTCGACGGGGTGCCGGTCAAGTCGTGCACGGTGCTGGCCGTCATGGCCGACGGCCACGAGGTGACCACGGTCGAGGGCCTGGAGCGGGACGGCGAGCTGGACGTCGTGCAGAAGGGCTTCGTGGAGTGCCACGGCCTGCAGTGCGGGTTCTGCACACCGGGCATGCTGCTGACCGCCCGCGCGCTGCTCGATCGCGACCCCGACCCCGACGAGGGCCGGATCAGGGAGGCCATCTCGGGCCAGCTGTGCCGGTGCACGGGCTACGAGAACATCGTCCGCTCGATCAGGTGGGCCGCCGAGAGGGAGGCGAGGTCATGAGCTACGGGCGCATGCACCGCAAGGAGGACGCCAGGTTCATCCGGGGGCGCGGCAATTACACCGACGACGTGCGGCTGCCCGGCATGCTGTACGGCGCGGTCCTGCGCAGCCCGCACGCCCACGCGCGCATCGTCTCGGTGGACACGAGCGCGGCCGAGGCGCATCCGAAGGTGAAGGCGGTCATCACCGGCGAGACGCTGGCGGGGCTGAACCTGGCCTGGATGCCGACGCTGTCGCAGGACACCCAGGCCGTGCTGGCCACCGACAAGGTGCGCTTCCAGGGGCAGGAGGTGGCGTTCGTGGTGGCGGAGGACGCGTACTCGGCCCGCGACGCGCTGGAGCTCATCGACGTCGAGTACGAGCCGCTCGACGCGGTCATCGACGCCAGGAAGGCGCTCGACGCGGCCGCCCCGGTGATCAGGGACGACCTCGAAGGGCGTACCGACAACCACATCTTCGACTGGGAGGCCGGGGACCGGGCGCGTACGGAGGAGATCTTCGCCGGCGCGGAGGTCACGGTCGCGCAGAACATGCTCTACCCGCGCGTGCATCCCGCGCCGCTGGAGACGTGCGGCGCGGTGGCGGACTTCGACAAGGTGACGGGCAAGCTGACGGTCTGGTGCCCGACGCAGGCGCCGCACGCGCACCGGACGCTGTACGCGATGGTCGCGGGGCTGCCCGAGCACAAGATCCGGGTGATCTCGCCGGACATCGGCGGCGGTTTCGGCGGCAAGGTCGGGATCTATCCGGGATACGTCTGCGCCATCGTCGGCTCGATCGTCACCGGCCGCCCGGTCAAGTGGATGGAGGACCGCTCCGAGAACCTCATGAGCACCGCCTTCGCCCGCGACTACCACATGCGCGGCGAGATCGCCGCGACCAGCGACGGGCGGATCCAGGCGATCCGCGTCAAGGTGCTCGCCGACCACGGCGCCTTCAACGGCACCGCGCAGCCGACCAAGTTCCCGGCCGGTTTCTTCCACGTCTTCTCCGGCTCGTACGACATCGAGGCCGCCCACTGCGAGGTCACCGGCGTCTACACCAACAAGGCGCCCGGCGGCGTCGCCTACGCCTGCTCCTTCCGCATCACCGAGGCCGTCTACCTGGTCGAGCGCCTGGTGGACGTGCTGGCCGCCGAGCTCGGCCTGGACCCCGCCGACCTGCGCATGCGCAACCTGCTCAAACCCGAGCAGTTCCCGTACCACTCCCCCACCGGCTGGGAGTACGACTCGGGCGACTACCCGAAGGCGCTGCGCCTGGCCATGGACCTGGCCGGCTACGACAAGCTGCGCGCCGAGCAGGCCGACCGGCGGGCCAGGGGCGAGCTGATGGGCATCGGCATCAGCTTCTTCACCGAGGCGGTCGGCGCGGGCCCGCGCAAGCACATGGACATCCTCGGCCTCGGCATGGCCGACGGCGCCGAGCTGCGCGTGCACCCGACCGGCAAGGCGGTGCTGCGGGTGTCGTGCCAGTCGCAGGGCCAGGGGCACGAGACCACGTTCGCGCAGATCGTCGGGCAGGAGCTGGGCATCCCGGCCGACGACGTGGAGGTGGTGCACGGCGACACCGACCAGACGCCGTTCGGCCTCGGCACGTACGGCTCCCGCTCCACCCCCGTCTCCGGCGCCGCCACCGCGATCGTGGCGCGCAAGGTGCGCGACCGGGCCAAGATCGTCGCGGCGGCCATGCTGGAGGCGTCGCCGGACGACCTGGAGTGGGCCGACGGGAAGTGGTCGGTGGTTGGCGACCCGGCCACCGGCAGGTCGATGGCCGAGATCGCACTGGCCGCCCACTCGAACCTGGAGCTGCCGGACGGCGTCGAAGGCCACCTGGACGCCGTCACCGTCTACAACCCGCCCAACCTCACCTATCCGTTCGGCGCCTACATCTGCGTCGTGGACGTCGATCCCGGCACCGGGCAGGTGAAGGTGCGCAGGTTCGTGGCCGTGGACGACTGCGGGGTGCGGATCAACCCGATGATCGTCGAGGGGCAGATCCACGGCGGCCTGGCCGACGGGGTCGGCATGGCGCTCATGCAGGTGATGGCGTTCGACGAGGACGGCAACCACCTGGGCGCCTCGTTCATGGACTACCTGCTGCCGACCTCGATGGAGTGCCCGTCGTGGGAGCTTGGCGAGACCGTGACGCCGTCGCCGACGCATCCGATCGGCGCGAAGGGCGTCGGCGAGTCGGCCACGGTGGGCTCGCCCGCCGCCGTGGTCAACGCCGTGGTGGACGCGCTGCGCCCGTACGGGGTGCGGCACGCCGACATGCCGCTGACCCCGGCGAACGTGTGGCGGGTCACCAGGGGCGAGCCGTTCCGCACCGACCTGGCGATCCCGTGAGCGAGTTCCTCGGCATGCCGGCGCCCCCGCCCCGGCCTGGAACCTCGCGGGCGCCGGCGGCCAGGGATCTGGACGCGCGGGTGGCCGGGCTGCGGTCGGGGCGGGAGCCGTACGTGCTGGCCACCGTCGTCCGCGCGCAGCGGCCGACCAGCGCGAAAGCGGGCGACCGCGCGGTGGTGCTGCCCGACGGGACGATCGAGGGCTTCGTGGGCGGGGTGTGCGCGACCGGCACCGTACGCGCCCAGAGCCTGCGCCTGCTGAGCGCCGGCGGCACGACCCTGCTGCGCATCACGCCGGAGCAGGCCGCGCCGCACGAGGAGGAGGGGCTGGTCGCGGTCGGCCAGCCCTGCCTGTCGGGCGGCACGCTGGAGATCTTCCTGGAGGCGGTGCTGCCGCCCGCGCTGGTCCGCGTGCACGGCGACGGCCCCATCGCGCGGGCGCTCGCCGCCGTGGGGACGGCGATGGGCTGCAACGTGGACACCGGCGCAGGGCCGCTCGCCGACGACACCACGGCGGTGCTGGTCGCCTCGCACGGCGTGGGCGAGGAGCCGGTGCTGCGGGAGGCGCTGCGGCGCGGGGTGCCGTACGTCGGGCTGATCGCCAGCCGCAGGCGGGGCGCGGCGGTGCTGGCCGGCCTGGAGGGAGGTGAGCGCGTGCACGCCCCCGCCGGCCTGGACATCGGCGCGCGGACGCCCGGCGAGGTGGCGGTCTCCGTGTACGCGGAGATCATCGCTCTTCACTGAGCGTGGTATCACCGGGCGGCGGCCGGGTAGGTCAGCGGTTGGAAACAGCAGCCCCAACAGCAGCCAAAGACCGCAGTCCACACCGCAGCCCCCCGGGAAGCCCCTTCTGCTCCTCGGAGAGCGAAAGGGACATCGATGCCGACGGAAACGATCAGTCAAGCGCGCATGGTGCGGCGCGAGCGGCCCGCGTCCCAGCCGGGCAGCCTGGAGCGGGGCATCGACATCCTGCTCGCGCTCAGCGCGGCCACCGGGCCCGTCACGCTGTCGCAGCTGTGCCGCAGCACCGGCCTGCCGAAGTCGACGGCCCACCGCATACTCGGCGTGCTCTGCTCGCGAGAGCTGGCCAGGCGGGTGGGGAGCGCGTACCTGCCCGGTGAGCTGCCGGCGTCGATGGGCGGGGCGACCAGGCCGCGCATCCCCGGCTCCCGCAGGCGCGTGCTGCCCTACCTCCTTCACCTGTACGAGGCCACCCGGCAGACGGTCAACCTGGCCGTGCCCGCCGGGCCCGAGGTCCGTTACGTCGAGCGCGTCTACGGCCACGACCGGGTCCGCTCGCGCTCCGACGGCGACGACCGGGCGCCGCTGCACTGCACGGCGGCGGGCAAGGCGCTGCTGGCCTTCGACCCCAAGCTGCGCCACGACCTGCCGGCGCACGGCCCGTTCGAGCGGCTGACCCGCCGCACGGTCACGAGCCTCGCGGCGCTCGACCGCGAGCTGGCCCAGGTGCGCAGGCAGGGCCTGGCCTGCTCGCAGGAGGAGTACACCGAGGGCGTGGCCTGCGTGGCGGCGCCGGTGTTCGGGCCCGGCGGGCGGGTGTGCATGGCGGTGTCGGTGGCCGCGCCGGCCCAGGTGGTGCCGCTGGGGCCGCTCGGCATCTCCGTACGCGGCGCCGCCCAGGCCATCTCCGCCGCCCTCCTCGGCCGGTGAGCGTTCCGGCCACCGGAACACCGACCGATCTCGCAGCCGGATGTGTTCCATTGGCCGAAACCCCGCATTGCGGCGCCGCCCCGGGGGCGATCACATCGATCCATGACCTACCCACCCGCTCCGCGGCAGGCAGCGCGTGCCTAGGGGGCTGCCCAGGACGACCGTGCTGGAGAGCCTGCGCCTGACCGCCCTGCTCCTCCCCCCGGGCAGCATCCCCCACGTCACGCACGGCCGCGACCTGCTGCGCTCCCGCCCCCTGCTGGCCGCCCTCGAGACCCGCTACGGCGGCCGTCCCGTCCTCGTCCGCCGGCCGCGCCGCCCCGCGCTGCTGGTGCTGTCCAAGCGCGACGCCGTGCGCGTGCTGGCCGGGAACGACGCCTCCTACGCGCCCGCGCTCGACGAGCGCCCCTTCGGCCTGCCCACCGACGTGCTGCGGCCGCGCTTCATCGAGATCGCCAAGGAGGAGGCCGCGGACCTGGCCAGCGGCGTGGTCGACCACTCCAGGCTCAACGCCTGCTGGCAGCGGGTGGCCAGGCGCTGCGTCTACGGCGACGGCGCCACCCGCGACGAGGAGCTGACCCGGCTGCTGGAGGGCCTCACGCGGGCCGGGCGGTGGCGGGCGAGCCGCCGGCAGGAGATCCTGTCCGGCCGCTACGACGCCCGCATCATCGACCACCTGCGCAGGGCCGAGCCGGGCAGCCTGGCCGGGCTCATCGCCGAGACCCCCGAGCCGGAGGCGCGCGGGCTCATGCAGGCGGCGTACTGGCTCATGGGCTTCGGCTGCGCCGCCGCCGGGCTGACGCAGACGCTGGCGCTGCTCGCCGCGCACCCCGGCCACCGCAAGACCGCCCGCTCCGATCCCGACCACCTGCGCGCCTGCCTGCGCGAGGGCCTGCGCCTGTGGCCGTCCGTGCCGGCGCTCGCGCGGGTCACGACCACCGAGACCTCCTGGTACGGCAGCGCCGTGCCCGCCGGCACCCCCGTCCTCGTGCCGGTCGCCGCCCACCAGCGCAGCCCGCGCCTGCCGTACGCCGACACCTTCGCCCCCGAGATCTGGCTGGACGGCACCGCCGCCACCGAGTGGTGGGCGCGGCCCGGCTGCGACGGCGTGAACCTGACGCTCGCCGTCGGCACCGCGTTCCTCGGCGCCATCCTGCGCACCGCCCGTCCCAAGCCCGTCGGGCGGCTGCTCTCGCCCCACCGGCCGCTGCCGCACGCCATCGATCTCGCCCGGTTGCGGGTCTCCATGCGTCCCCTGCGCCGCGACCCCGCCAGGGGCTGACGACGGGACAGCCCGATGCGGCCATGCGCGGACTACTCGCCACCGGGCATCGCCTTCCTCCGTTAGAGTCTGGGGTACAAACGGGATGCCGGGCGCGGGACAGTTCGGGTTGTCACACGAAACGAACCGGCGGGAGGAACGGTTCGGGTTGCGACGGGATGACGACGGCGAGAGGACGGCGACGTTGGGGCGCTCCGCAGGCACTCCTCTTGAGCCGGAAGACCCGCCGGCGATCGGCCCCTATGAGCTGATCAGCCGTCTCGGTTCCGGCGGCATGGGCGTGGTCTATCTCGCCAGGGCCGCCGACGGCTCCAAGGTCGCGGTCAAGGCGATCCGGCGCGACTTCACCGCCGACCCCGTCTACCGCGCGCGCTTCCACGAAGAGGTGTCCAACGCGCGCAAGGTCGCCTCGTTCTGCACCGCCCGGGTGCTCGACCACGGCGAGGACCGCGGGCGGCTCTACCTCGTCACCGAGTACATCGACGGCATCTCGCTCGAAGACCACCTCATCGAGCACGGCGCGCTGTCGCCGTCCGTGCTCCACGCCGCCGCCGTCGGCGTGGCCGCCGCGCTCACCGCCATCCACGCCGCCGGGCTCGTCCACCGCGACCTCAAGCCGGCCAACGTGATGCTGACGCTGGCCGGGCCGCGGGTGATCGACTTCGGGCTGGCCCGCTCCACCCACGTGCACTCCCGCCACACCAACGCCGGCATGGTCATGGGCACGCCCGGCTGGATCGCTCCCGAGCAGGTCTTCGAGGGCCAGACCAGCCCGGCGGGCGACGTGTTCGCTTGGGGGTCGCTCATCGCTTACGCGGGGCTCGGCGGGCATCCGTTCGGCGAGGGCGACGCGTACGTGATGGCGGCCAGGGCCCGGCAGGCGCCGCCCGACCTGCGGGGGCTGCCCGCGCCGCTCGACCGGCTGGTCGCCGCGGCCATCCACCCCGACCCCGCGCGGCGGCCCGCCGCCCGGCAGCTGCTGCTGGAGCTCGTGGGGGCGGCCGACGAGCCGGCCGCGCAGCTCGCCGCCACCAAGCATCTGACCAGCGCGTGGAACCCGTCGGAGTTCGGCCCCCTCATGCCGCCCCGGCCCGACCGCGCGGGCCCGGCTCCTCATGGCACTCCCGGCCCTGGGCACGCGCCGCAGCCGGCTCCCGGCTCCTCGCACGCCGGCCCAGGTCCCGCACACGCACCCCATCCCGGGCCGAATGCCGCGCGGGCGCCCCAGCCCGGACCCGGCTCCTCGCACGCGCCGCAACCCGAGGCGGCGCGGTCGCCGCAACAGGTCGGGCCGGGAGGCGGGCACGGGGTGCCGCAGCCGCCGCCGGCCGAACGCACCGGACCGCGTCCCGGCGTCTCGCAGCAGCCGTCGCCCGCCGAGCGCACGGGGCCTCGGCCTGGGTCGTCACATCAGCCACAGCCGCAGGGCGCCCAACTGCCGCCGCCCGCCGAGCGCACCGGCCCCCGGCAGGGCGGCTCGCCGTTGCCACCGCCCGCCGAGCGCACCGGGCCGCTGCCCGGGGCGTCGCATCAGCCGCCGCCGGCCGAACGCACCGGGCCTCGGCCTGGGGCGTCACATCAACCGCCACCGGCTGAGCGCACCGGACCTCGGCCTGGGGCGTCACATCAGCCGCAGCCGCAGGGTGCGCAGCTGCCGCCGCTGGTCGAGCGGACCGGGCCGATGCCGCGGGTGCCCATGCCGCCTCAGGGCGGGCAGGGGCCGATGCCTCATCAGGCGGGGCCGCACCACTCGACGACCGGGCAGGGCCCGCTCCCCGGCTACCCGGCGCGGCCCAAGCGCGGGGTGCTGTCCGGCTGCCTGATGGCCGCGGTGATCGTCATCGTGCTGCTGGTGCTGCTGGTGACAGCGGTGTCGTGGTTCCTCCGCTCGACGGGCGTCGGCGCGGACGGGCCGGTGCAGGACGGCAAGCTGCGGTTCGCGGTCACCAGTACGAAGTGCCCCAAGCCGGGCAGAGCGGCGACCATGCGCACGTGCGAGGTCGGCGTCCAGGTCAGGAACGTCGGCCAGGAGGCCCGCGTCCTCGACCCCGGCCGGCAGAAGCTGATCGACGAGGACGAAGCCCTGCACGGCGGCACCAGGCTGCTCGACGCCGACGGCAAGGAGATCACCCCGGTCCGCGTCGAGGCGGGCCGGACGTTCAGGGGCTCGCTGGTGTTCGAGCTGCCGAAGGACCTCGACCCGCTGGGCCTGGAGGTCCACGACTCCGGCCAGAGCAAGGGCGCCCGCCTCAACCTCGACTGAGCACCCCCCGCTGCGGCAGGTGCGTCAGAAGCCCTGCTTGGGAGAGGCCACGCCTTCGAGGGGCTCGCCGGCGCCGAAGTGGCGGACGTTGGCGGTGACCCGGTCGGCCAGGCCGCGCCAGTATGCGGGGCGGGGGTTGGCGCTGTGGGGGGTGATGAGGACGTTCTCCATGGTCCACAGCGGGTGGCCGGCGGGCAGCGGCTCGGGGTCGGTGACGTCGAGGGCGGCGCCGCCGATGACGCCCGCGCGCAGCGCCTCGACCAGCTCGCCGGTGACGACGAGGCTGCCTCTGGCGACGTTCACCAGCCAGGCGTCCTTCTCCATCAGCTCGAACTCGCGCGTACCGAACATGCCCCTGGTCTCGGGAGTGGCGGGCGCGGCGACGACGACGTAGCCGGCGCCGGGCAGCGCCTCGCGGTAGCGGGCGCGCGGCAGGATGGCGTCGGCGCCCGGCACCTCGCCGCGGTCGCTGACCGCCACCACCCGGCAGCCGAACGGCTCGAGCAGCCGGGTCAGCGCCCGCCCGATGCCGCCGGCGCCGACGATGGCGACCGTCGAGCCGGCCAGCATCCGGGAGTCGTTGCGGCCCCAGGTGGTGGCCCTGGCGTGGCGGTGCAGGTCGCGGGCGGCGGCCAGCATGAGGGCCAGCGCCTGCTCGGCGACGGCGGGGCCGTAGGAGCCGGTGGCGGCGGTGAAGACGGGGTGCTCGGTGATGACGCCGGCATCGGCCCACCGCTCGATGCCGGCGTGCGGCAGCTGCACCCAGCGGATGCCCTCGTGCAGCATGCCGCGCAGCTCGGCGGGGTCGTCGCTGCCGAAGTAGACGATCGCCTCGGCCTGCTCAAGAGGCACGACCCGGCCGCCGCCGCGTTCGACGGCGTCGATGAGCGCGGGGACGGGTTCGGGACCGACGTGAACGGCAACGGTCATCGGGGCAGCCTCCCGGAGGTATGCAAGGACACGCATGTCAGGGCCATGAGCCTATCCGCCCCCGTTCGTCGCCTCGCTCCCGCCATCGCACATTTCCCGACTTATAGGCTTTCGGGCGCATAAGCGGCGTGATCATCTGACTTATCGGACTATGACTCTAAAAAGGGGGCGCTTGACCATAAGGCGCCCATGAGCAACGCTGAAGCGACAACCGTTGCCGGGGGCATCGCGTGAGGCGTCCATTCATCACCTTCCTGGCCGCCAACGCCTTATCCGTCACCGGCAACATATTCTCCATCCTCGCCGTCCCCTGGTTCGTGCTGGAGACGACCGGCAGCGCGGTGCTGACGGGGCTGGCCTCGTTCGCGACCACGTTCCCCATCGTGATCTCCGCGGCCTTCGGCGGCACGCTGGTCGACCGGTTCGGCTACCGGCTGACGAGCGTGGTGTCCGACCTGGTCAGCGGGCTGATCGCGCTGGCCGTCCCGGCGTTGTTCCTGACGACAGGGCTCAGCTATCCGCTGCTGCTGCTGATGCTCTTCCTGCGCTGGCTGGTGACCACGCCGGGCGAGACCGCGCGCAAGGCCATGCTGCCCGACCTGTCGCTGGCGGCCGGGGTGCGCATCGAGCGGGCCACGGCGGCGTACGACGGCGTCTGCCGGGGCGCGGCCATGGTCGGGGCGCCGCTGGCCGGGGTGCTGATCCTGTGGATCGGCCCGCACCTGCTGCTGTTCGTGGACGGCGTGTCGTTCCTGCTGTCGGCGCTGCTCATCGGGGCGGGCGTGCCGCGCGTACGGCGGAACGCCCGCGACTCGGCCGGCTACCTCGGCGACCTGCGGGCCGGGCTGAGCTTCCTCTGGCAGGACCGGCTGCAGCTCAGCGCCACCGCCATGGTCGTCGTGGTCAACCTGCTCGACACGGGCGTCACGCAGGTGCTGCTCGCGCTCTACGCGCGCGAGGTGGTGGGCGACCCGCGCGCCTTCGGCCTGCTCACGGGTGTGCTGGGGGCGGGCGCGGTGGCCGGGACCATCGTGTACGGGGCGGCCGGCGAACGATTACCGATGCGGCTGACGTACGGGCTGTGCTTCCTGCTGGCCGGGGTGCCGAGGGTGCTGGTGCTGGCCCTGGACGCGCCGTTCCCGGTGGCGCTGGCGGTGACGGCGCTGTCGGGGTTCGCCGCCGGCGCGATCAACCCCATCCTGGGCATCCTGCAGTACGACAGGATCCCCGTCCGGCTGCGGGCCAGGGTGATCGGCGCGATGACGGCCGCCGCGTACGCCGGCATGCCGGTCGGCGGCCTGCTGGCGGGCTCGCTGAGCACGCTGACCGGCCTGGACGTGACGCTGCTCATGTTCACCAGCGTCTACGTGCTGATCTCGGCGCCGCCCTTCGTCTTCCGCGCCTGGCGCGAGCTGGACCGCTCACGGTGAGCGGGCGAGCAGCACCGCCTCGGTGATCGGGGACTCGTGGGTGCCCGGCACGGTGCAGGCGTGGGCCCCTGCGACGGCGCCGAGGCGTACGCACTCCTCCAGGGGCCTGCCGCGCAGGGTGCCGTACAGGAAGCCGGAGACGAACGCGTCGCCGGCGCCGTTGGTGTCGGCGATCGGCCCCGGCAGTGGCGCGGCGGGGAAGGCGCGGACGGCGGAGCCGCGCGTCAGCACCAGGCAGCCGAGCGCCCCGCGCATGCACACGACGGTGTGGGCCCGCCCGCGCCCGACGACCTCGCGCATGGTGGCGGCCGGGTCGGGCAGCGCGGCGGCGGACAGGAACACCAGGTCGGCCTGATGGGCGAAGTCGCGGTGGTAGTCGTTGACGCCGTCCCAGTCGTGCAGGTCGGTGGAGACGGGCGCACCGCCGAGATCGGCGAAGACGTCGCGGCAGGCGTCGATGATCGACACGTGCGCGTGCCTGACCGGCACGCCGGCGTAGAGCTCGCGGGGCAGCCGCTCGCCCGGCGTGACCCGCGCGTCGTGCAGCGAGGTGCGGCGGCCGTCGGGGTCCACGAGCAGGACGCTGCGCCGGGTGCCCGCCGCTGCGCGGCCGAAGCGGCAGTCGAGGTCGCGCAGCGCGTCGCGGATGAGCGCGCCCTGCGGGTCGTCGCCGATGAGGTCGGCGAAGACGACGCCGAGGCCGAGCGCGTGGCAGCCGAGCGCGACGCCGGCGCCGGTGTTGCCGATGCGGTCGGTGACGGGCGGCACGTGGTGGGTGTCGCGGTAGGGCAGCGGCAGCTCGGGGACGTAGACGGTGGTGTCGACGCCGGAGCCGCCGAGCACGAGCAGGTCGCTCACCGGTTGACCAGCGGGCCTGATCCGGTGGAGCCGCGCACGACCAGCTCGGGCTGGAAGATCAGCTCGACGTTCTTCGCGGGCGCGCCGTTGACCTCTTCGAGCAGCGTCTGCACGGCGGCCGACGCCATGGCGCCGATCGGCTTGCGTACGGTGGTCAGCGGCGGATCGGTGAACGCGATGAGCGGCGAGTCGTCGAACCCGACCACCGACACCTCCCCCGGCACCGACATCCCCTTCTCCCTGCACGCCCTGATCGCGCCGAGCGCCATGAGGTCGCTGGCGCACACGATGCCGGTGCAGCCCCGGCTGAGCAGCTGCGCGGCGGCGGCCTGGCCGCCCTCGACGGAGAACAGCGAGTGGGCGATCAGCTCTTCGACGTCGGCCGAGCCGAGCAGCTGCGCCATGGCCTGCCGGTAGCCCTCGATCTTCCTGATCACGGGGACGAACCTGCGCGGCCCGAGCGCGAGGCCGATGCGCTCGTGGCCGAGGTCGACGAGGTGCTGCACGGCGAGCCTGGCGGCCATGCGGTCGTCGGGCGAGATGAAGGGCGCGGCGATGTGCTCGCTGTAGCCGTCGACCAGCACGATCGGCAGACCGCGGTCGGTCAGCCGGGTGTAGCGGTCCATGCGGGCGGTGGTGTCGGCGTGCAGCCCCGAGACGAACACGATGCCGCTCACGCCGCGGTCGACGAGCAGCTCGGTGAACTCGTCCTCCGGCGCGCCGCCGGGCAGCTGGGTGCAGAGCACGGGGGTGTAGCCGTGTTGCGTCAGCGCCTTCTCGATGGCCTGGGCGAAGGCGGGGAAGATCGGGTTGTCCAGCTCAGGGGTCACGAGGCCGACCAGCCCGTTGCTGCGCTGCCGCAGGCGGGGCGGGCGTTCGTAGCCCATGAGGTCGAGTGCGGCCATCACCGACTGCCGGGTGCTCGCCGAGACGCCCGGCTTGCCGTTGAGCACCCTGCTGACGGTGGCCTCGCTCACCCCGGCCTGGGCGGCGATGTCGGCGAGGCGAGCGTGACCGTTCATGGCTGACACTTTACTTTCCACCAGGCCGCGGAATCCCCTGCTCCAGGGACATCCGAGGCGACGAGCAGCGTGCCGTCCACGCCGAAGTCGACGGGCGCGGCGGTGAGGTTGACGGCGCACACGACCGGCCCCCTGGAGAACATCAGCGTGCCCTCGGGAGAGTCGTGCCAGACCAGGTCGCCGGTGAGGTCGCCGGTGAGGTCGCGGCGCAGCCGCAGCGCCGCACGGTACAGCTCCAAGGTCGAGCCGGGCACACCTTCCTGGGCCTGCACGCTGAGCTCCGCCCAGCCGGCGGGAATGGGCAGCCAGGGGTCGCGCCAGCCGCCGTCGCGCGTCCAGGGCAGCGGCACGCGGCAGCCGTCGCGGCCGCTGCCGGGGTCGCGCAGCCGCTGCGGGTCCTGGCACAGCTCGGGCGGCAGGTCGAGCACCTCGGGCAGGCCCAGCTCCTCGCCGTTGTAGACGTAGGCCGAGCCGGGCAGCGCGAGCGTGAGCAGCGCGGCGGCGCGCGCCCTCGCCAGGCTGCCGTAGCGGGTGACGTGCCGCTTGACGTCGTGGTTCGACAGCACCCAGGTGGTGGGGGCGCCGGCCGAGGCGGACGTCGCGAGCGAGGCGTCGATCACCGCGCGCAGCTCGGCGGCGTCCCAGGAGGCGAACAGGTAGTGGAAGTTGAACGCCTGGTGCAGCTCGTCGGGGCGCACGTAGTTCGCCAGCCGCTCGGGCGTGGGCGCCCACGCCTCTGCCACCCCGATGCGCTCTCCCGGGTACGAGTCGAGCACCCGCCGCCAGGAGCGGTGGATCTCGTGCACCTCGTCGTTGTCGAAGAACGGCACCGGCTCCCTGCCGACCATCGTGGCCTGGTCGCCGCGCCCGATGTCGGGCAGGCCGCGCGGCTTGACCATGCCGTGCGCGACGTCCACCCGGAAGCCGTCCACGCCCAGGTCGAGCCAGAAGCGCAGGATCGACTCGAACTCGCCGCGCACCTCCTGGTCGTCCCAGTTGAGGTCGGGCTGGGAGGGGTCGAACAGGTGGAGGTACCACTGGCCGTCCTCGACCTGCGTCCAGGCGGAACCGCCGAAGATCGACTCCCAGTCGTTGGGCGTGTCGCGGAAGATGTAGCGCTCGCGGCGCTCGCCGCGCAGCGCCTGCTGGAACCAGGGGTGGGCGGCGGAGGTGTGGTTGGGGACGAGGTCGACGATGATCCGCAGCCCGTGGCCGTGCGCCTCGTCGATGAGCGCCTTGGCGTCGGCGAGGGTGCCGAACAGCGGGTCGACGTCGCAGTGGTCGGCCACGTCGTAGCCGAAGTCGGCCATCGGCGAGGGGTAGAAGGGCGTCAGCCAGAGGGCGTCGACGCCGAGACCGGCGAGGTACGGCAGGCGATCGCGAACGCCGATCAGGTCACCCACGCCGTCGCCGTTGCCGTCGGCGAAGCTGCGCACGTAGACCTGGTAAATCACGGCATTTCGCCACCAGTCGGTCATCGATCTCCCCCGCGGTCTCCCCAGCACGTTCGGACCATGAAATCCCTTTCCGCAAGTTTACGCAACTCCTTCCACGCCCATCAGATCCGGAAATCTAGGCGTTCGGATGCCCAAAACCCCCGTCCGAAACGCCCGCCGAACGAGATTCTTTATGTCAAGGGTGGACATGTACCGTTAAGGCGCGATGTACTACCTCTCCAATAAGCCCCGTCACAGGTGACACGCGCGCAAGGTGTGGGCCCATGAGCTCGGTCGTTCTCGACAAAGTGTCAAAGGTGTATCCGGGCGACTATCTCGCGGTCGACCGGCTGAGCCTTCAAGCGCAAGACGGTGAGTTCCTCGTGCTGCTCGGCCCATCGGGCTGCGGCAAGTCCACCCTCCTCCGCATGATCGCGGGACTGGAGGACATCACCGAGGGCGACCTGTGGCTGGACGGCGAGCTGGCCAACCACCTCGCGCCGCGCGACCGCGACGTGGCGATGGTCTTCCAGAACGGCGCCCTCTACCCCCACAGAACGGTCAGAGGGAACATCGCCTTCCCCTTGGAGATCGCCAAGGCCGACCCCGCGATGGTCCGCGAGCGCGTCACCGAACTGTCCAAGGCGCTGCACATCGACGAGACGCTCGAACGCCGCCCCGGCACCCTGTCCGGCGGCCAGCGGCAGCGGGTGGCCATGGGACGGGCCATCGTCCGCCAGCCCAAGCTGTTCCTCATGGACGAGCCGCTGTCCAACCTCGACGCCGGCATGCGCACCGAGCTGCGCATGGAGATCTCCGCGCTGGTCAGGTCGCTCGGCGTCACCACCATCTACGTCACCCACGACCAGGTCGAGGCGCTCACCCTGGCCGACCGCATCGCGATCCTGAATCGCGGGGTCCTCCAGGACGTCGGCACTCCGGCCCAGATTTACAACGATCCAGCGACCGCGTTCGTGGCCGCGTTCCTCAACTCCCAGCAGTTGAACCTGTTGGCGGCCGGTGTCAGGACGCCGCAGAACCAGTACGTCATGCTCGACTTCGGGCCGCACCGGCTGACGATGCCGTGGAGCGATCCCAGGGCGTACGCGATCTCGCAGCACACCGGCGGGCAGGTGCTCGTCGGGCTGCGGCCGGACGGGCTCGCGCCGGTGCCGGAGTCGTACGAGGGGCCGGCCTTCTACGGGCGGGTGCGGGCGCTGGAGTACCACGGGCACGAGTGGCTGGCGTACCTGGAGTGCGGGATGCCGGCCGTACCGGTGCCTGAGCCGCCCGACCCGCGGCAGCGGCGGCGCTCCGGCGGCGGCGCGAACGGCACGGGCAAGCTGACCGGGCTGGTGCGGCGGCTGTTCTCCCGCGAGGAAGCGGAGTGGCAGGAGCAGGAGCAGGTCGGGCAGCACCCCAACGGCAGCGGCATCCACCGCCGCTCCGACCTGATCGTCCGCCTGGGCAACCGGCCGATCTGGCGCCAGGGGGACGCGGCCAAGGTGGCCGTCGACCTCTCCCGCATCATGATCTTCACCTCGGACGGCGCCCGCATCGACCCGCCCCGCCGCTGACCCGCGACCCCCCCGAAGACGGAGACCCCGCCTTCTGCCGGACCCGTGTGCCGACGGCGGCTTCACGGGCACACGTGCCGGCCGTCATCACCCGTGTTCTAGGCGAGGCTCCAGCGGGAGCCCTCGGGGGTGTCCTCGACGGCGACGCCACCTCGGACCAGGGCCGCGCGCAGGGCGTCGGCGACGTCGTACCGGCCGCTCTCCCGCAGCGAGGCCCGCAGCTCGAGCAGCGGCTCCACCAGGGCGGTCAGGCCCTCCGAGCGCCGTCCCGACGCGGCGGCCAGCTCGCCGAGCCGGGCGATCAGCAGCCGCACCAGCTCCCTGGCCTGCTCCACGCCGCCCGAGTCCTCCTCGGTGTCGGCCGCCCACTTGACCATCTCCGCCTCCAGGTCGAGCACCGCCCCCGCGGCCACCACCGGATCGTGCCTGGCCGCTGCGGCGTTGAACGCCTCCTCGCACGACCGGATCGACTCCTCCAGCGTCACCTCCGCGGGCACGGCCCGCGGCTCCGCCGCGGCAGGGGCGGGTGCGGCGCCCGCCGTCTTCCCCTCGGCCAGGCGGCGCAGCCCGGCCAGGTCCGTACGGGTGCCGGCCGGCAGCACCGTCACCGACCCGGGCAGCCGCACGGTCAGCCCGCCGCGCCCCGCCACCCGCACCTCCTCGCTGTGCAGGTCGATGACCAGCGCGGTGTGCTCGTCGATGCCGAGCACGGCGGTGCCGGGCGGCAGCTCGCGTTCCATGCGGGACAACCGCCGCTCCCCCAGGTAGCAGAAGCGCGTGTCGTGGGTGCCGCCCTCGGCGTTGTCGAAGTGCGGGATCAGCACCGCCCGCAGGCCCAGCGGCTCCAGCAGGTCGAGCCCCTCGCGCCAGTGCGGCTCCGCGCCCACCTTGTAGATCTCGTAGACCGGCACGGTCGCCAGGCCCGCCGTGCAGGCCGCCGCCGACGCCAGCACGGTCACGCTCGAGCGGGCGCGTACGCGAGCCCGCAGATCACCCGCGACGCCCGAGCCGGCCCAGCGGTCGAGCGCGTACGTGGGACTGCCGGGCCCCGAGAACACCCAGTCGGCGCCCGTGATCGCCGGCGAGACCTCCACCTCGAGCCCGACGCTGCGGGCGAAGTAGCGGCGGGCGCGGGCGGAGATGTCGGCGCAGTTCTCCTGGAAGGCGTAGGGAGTGTCGAGCAGCACGGCCCGCGCCCCCGCGCGCAGCGTCCGCGCCGCGGCGCGGTGGACCTCGACCATGGTCGGGCTCGTCTCGCCCGACCCCATCAACACCAGCAAACCGGGCATGGCTGTCGGCCTCTCTCTCGCACGCCCTCGATCACAACCCGGCCGCCCTGCTGTTTCAAGAGCGAAAAGGGACATGCCCGTGGAACGCACCTGCACATGACTGGCAGTAAGTTGGTGACGGTGACGGCAGGACACGTGGTCTCGGTCGAGACGCTCATGCTACGGGTGGACGCGCGGCGCCGCTGGTCGTACCGGTCGGCCTTGACCAGCCCACGACCCGGCGAGAGCCCCGACGCGGCGGCCCGGCGGCTGGCCGGCGTGGCCGCCGGCGACTCGGGCACCGTCGTCCACTCCACGAGCTGGCGCTACGAACCCGACGGAGGAGTCGTCCTCACCTACGCGATCTGCCCCGACCCCGAGCCGTGGCTGCCCGCCGTCGAGGTGCCGGTGCTGGAGATCGCCCGCGGCCGGGCTCCCGCCGCGCCGTCACCCGACCGTGTCGCCCTGGCCAACGTGGTCGCCCACGCCGTGCGGCACCTGGCGTTCCTGATGGCCGAGGACCCGGTCGTCGCCCGCGTCCTCGCCCGGCACCCGCGCCTCGCCGCCGCCCTGGAGCCCGCCGCGGCACCGGCGTGAGACCCGCCGGCCGAGGTCCTGCATCGGCTTCTCCACGAACCGGTACGTCAGCGCGCTCGCCCCGATGATCACTGCCAGCGCCACGGCGGTCATCAGCAGCTGGTACGGCAGCGCCGCCTGCCGCAGATCCCCGCTGACCTGCACGAAGTACTTCAGCAGCGGATGGTGCACCAGATAGAGCGAGTAACTGATCAGCCCGAACCACACCAGCACCCGCGGCAGCCGCCGCCCCCGCAACGCCATCCCGCCCGCGAACGTGGCCGCCGCCAGCGCGATCGTCGTCAGCCAGACGTCGGCCCGCACCCACCACCAGCCGCTCTCGATGGCCCAGACGGGCGCGACCACCACCAGCGCCGCCGTCACCGCCACCGGCCACAGCGGCCCGGTGCCGCGCTCCCACCGGTAGATCGCCGTCCCCGCGAACATCACCGCCAGCACCGCCGCCCCCAGCCACGGCACCCGGCTGCTCAGCAGCAGGCAGGCCACCGCCATCACGCCCAGCAGGCACGCCGAGACCGTGCGCAGGCGGCCCAGCACCACGCCCGTCAGTCCGAGGACGAACACCGCGCACGACACGTACGCCGGCCACCCGCCCCCGAACACCGCCCCCGACGCCACCAGCCCCACCAGCACCGCCGCCACCGCGAACACGATCGCCCACGTCCCGCTGCGCTCATGCCCGCGCGTCAGGAACAGCGCCGTGACCACCAGGTAGAACACCATCTCGTACGACAGCGTCCACATGGTGTCGGCCACCCCGCCGATGCCCACGACGTCGAGCAGCATCGTCGCGTGCGCCGCCACCGCGCTGCCGTCCCGCACCACCGCCTCCCGCACCGGCACCCACCAGGCGAGCGCCAGCACGAGCACGATGATCGCGAGGTAGAGCGGGTAGAGCCGGAAGAACCGGCTGATCCAGAACGCCCGCACATCACCGTGCCGCTCCAGCGACGCCGGGATGATGTAACCGCTGACCAGGAAGAACACGAAAATCCCGTAAACGCCGAGACTGAACCAGTAGGGCCTCAGACTGGGCACGAACCACGGCAACATGTGCTCGGCCACCACCGCGAGCGCACCGATCCCCCGCAAAGCGTCGAGCCAGGCGAGCCGGGAGGATGAGGTGAGGGCGGCCGGGGACGCGGGGGATGAAGCGGCTGCGGACACCCGCACCAACCTACCGTTGCCAGTGAGCGAGCACTACCGAAGCGCGCGCCGGCAGCCATGACCTTACGGCCTGGCGTTCCCCCGCGAAGGGGTTCCCGCTTCATCGCCGACCGCCCACCGAGGCGGGTCTTACACCAGCTCTGCCAGGACGATCGGAGCCGTCCTGCCCGGTATCCCGAGGGGCGTTTTCCGTCTCCCCGCAACTCTGGGCGACGTCGACCGCGAGCGCGGCCAGATTGCGTGCGGCGTTGACGTCCCGGTCCAGGAGCAAACCGCACTCGGTGCATGAATAGGTGCGCTCCGATAGGGCGAGCTTGGCTTTCACCGCGCCACATGCAGAGCACGTCTTCGAAGAGGGGAACCAGCGATCGGCAACGACCAGCCTGCCCTTGTTCCGGGTGGTCTTGTATGACAGCTGTCGTCGGGTCTCGCCCATGGCGACATCGGCGACGGCCCGGGCGAGGTGGCGGTTGGCGAGCATCCCGGCCACGTTCAGGTCCTCGGTCACGACGGTGCCGTAGGTGGACGCCAGGCGGGTGGTCAGCTTGTTCAGACCGTCGCGCCGTTGGGCGGCGACATGGGCGTGTGTCTTGGTGAGAGCCGCTCGGGTCTGGTGCCAGCGGGCGGAGGCGTTCCCCCTGCTCCCGTCTGGGGCGCGCGGGCCTCGGCGGCGGGCCAGTTGCTTGTTCAACCGGCGCAGTTTCCGTAGCGCAGACCGATGATGCCGGGGGTTGTTGATCACTTCACCGGTGGACAACACCGCCAGCACCTTGACGCCGAGGTCAAGAGCGACGACCGCGTCCGGCCGGGCCGGCGAGCGGTCGGGCCGGACGATCTCGCAAGTGAACGAGACGAACCAACGGCGGCCGTCGAGCCGGACCGTGGCCGAAAGGATCCGGCCGGTGCCGCGCTCGATGTGGCGGGCCAATTTGCGGGCGGACTCGCAGAGGCGGATCGTGCCCAGCCGAGGCAGCGTCACATGCCGCCGGTCGGCCTCCACCCGAAGGGGACCGGTGGTGAACCGGCACGACGGCATGGCTCGGTGTTTCGCCGTGAAACGCGGAAACCCGACCCGTTCACCCGCCCGCTTGCCCCTACGGGAAGCCGACCAATTCTGCAAGGCACGCGCCAACCCGCCCAGGCCGGAAGTGTACGCCTCTTTGGAATTTTCTGCCCACCATGGCGCGTCTGTGCGTTTCGCCAGGTTCCACGCTCGGCGCAGCGCGTACAGGTTCCAGGGGACTTCGGTCAGTGACTCTGCGGAAATGCCGTAAGACTGCTCGGCTGCCCGCTGCGCAAGAGCGGCCCTGACGCGGGCCAAGCCCCAATTGAACGCGAACCGCGCCGCGCCGCAGTGCGAGGCCAACCCCTCGGCTTGCTCCGTAGTGGGGTCCAGCGCGTATCGGTACGCCTGGGTGACCTTCAAGGCAGGTCCTGCATAGCGGTCGCCACCGCCGGACCGCTGTGGTGCACGCGCGGTTCACTGTCTCCGCCGAGCGTCCGCTCCTCCGCATTCACCCGTGCACTACAACGCAGAGTCACCTTCCGTCACTCGCCATATCGTTCACAGTCGACGGAGCGGGGTGGGTCAGTGGGGGCGGTGGGTGGTGAGGGTGGCGTGGTGGTCGGCGTCGGCGGGGCCGTCGGGGTCGGTGTGGACCGTGGCGGCCCGTAGGCGTGGGAGTTCGTGGATGAGGCGGTGTTCGGCTTCGACCGCGACCCCATGAGCGGTGATGACGGACATGTCGTGGGGGACGAGGATCTCTACCTCGGCGTGGAGGGCGTGCCCGATCCAGCGCAGACGTACGGAGCCCACGCGGCGGACGCCGTTCACCGAGGTGAGGATGCGTTCCGCGGCGTCCACGAGGGCGGGGTCGACGGCGTCCATGAGGCGGCGGTAGATCTCGCGGGCCGCGTCGCGCAGCACGAAGCAGATGGCGACGGTGATGAGCAGGCCCACGACGGGGTCGGCCAGCGGCAGGCCGAGCGCGGCGCCGCCGGCGCCCAGGAGGACGGCCAGGGAGGTGAAGCCGTCGGTCCTGGCGTGCAGGCCGTCGGCGACGAGGGCGGCCGAGCCGATCTCCTTGCCGACCTTGATGCGGTAGCGGGCGACCCACTCGTTCCCCGCGAACCCGATCAGCGCCGCCCCGGCCACCCAGCCGACCGCCCTGATCTCCTGGGGGTCGAGGAGGCGCGTGACGGCCTCGTACCCGGCCAGGGCGGCGGATACGGCGATGAGCGCGACGATGACGATGCCCGCGAGGTCCTCGGCCCTGCCGTAGCCGTAGGTGTAGCGGCGGGTGGCGGCGCGGCGGCCGAGCGAGAACGCGATGGCCAGCGGGACGGCGGTGAGGGCGTCGGCCAGGTTGTGCAGCGTGTCGCCGAGCAGCGCGACCGAGCCGGACACCGCCACGATGACGGCCTGGACGGCGGCGGTGACCATGAGGACGGCGAACGAGACGGCCAGCACGCGCATGCCCCTGCTGCTGGTCTCCAGGGGGGTGTCGGTCTTGCCGGCGGTGTCGTGGCTGTGCGGGGTGACGGCGTGCGTGATCCGCTGCACCACACCTCGGATCCCCCGCCACCGGCCCGAACGCCCATGCCCATGCCCATGTTCGGGCCGATGTTCGGGCCCATGCCCGTGCCCATGCCCGTGCTCGTGGGCGGTGTCCTCGTCGTCGGACATGGTGTTCCTCGCTCCCGCAGTCCCTCCGCGCTCAGGATAAGCAGCGGCCCAGGGAGCGGCGGCGTCACCAGCCGACCTTGCCCTTTCCCGAGATGAGCGAGCGCGCGATGACCATGCGCTGCACGTCGTTGGTGCCCTCGCCGATCGCCATGAGCGGCGCGTCGCGGTAGAGCCGCTCGACCACGTACTCCTGGGAGTAGCCGTACCCGCCGTGGATGCGCATCGCGTCGAGGGACGCCTTCAGCGCCACTTCGGAGGCGAAGTACTTGGCCATGCCGGCCTCCATGTCCACCCGCCGGCCTCCGTCGGCCTGGGAGGCCGCCCAGTACGTGAGCAGCCGGGCCGCCTGGATCTCGGTCGCCATGTCGGCCAGTTTGAGCTGGATGGCCTGGAAGCCGGCGATGGGCTGCCCGAAGGCGGTGCGGTCGCGGGAGTAGGCGAGCGCGGCGTCGTACGCGGCCTGGGCGACCCCGACGGCGCGGGCGGCGATGTTGATGCGGCCCATCTCCAGCCCGCCGAGCACCTGCTGCATGCCGCGCCCCTCGGCGCCGCCGAGCAGGCACGAGACCGGCACCCGCACCTCGTCGAGCACGACCTCGCAGGTCTCGGTGCCCTTGTAGCCGAGCTTGGGCAGATCGCGGCTGACGGAGAAGCCGGGCAGATCGGGGTCGACGAGCAGCACGGACATGCCCTTGTGGGCGGGCTCCTCGATGGAGGTCTTGACCAGGACGGGCAGCGGGTCGGCGTGGCGGGCGTTGGTGATCCAGGTCTTGGTGCCGGTGACGACGTAGTGGTCGCCGTCGCGGACCGCGCGGGTCTGGATGCCCTGCAGGTCGGTGCCGGCGCCCGGCTCGGTGAGCGCGATGGCGGTGCGCCGCGCGCCGGTGGCGAGGTCGGGCAGGTGGCGGCGTTTCTGCTCGTCGGTGCCGTGGCGGGCGATCATCCAGCAGGCCAGCGAGTGGGAGCCGATCGTGCCGGCGACGCCCATCCAGCCGCGCGCGATCTCCTCGAAGACGAGCGCGAAGGAGACCATGTCGGCGGCGAGCCCGCCGTACTCCTCGGGGACGGACAGCCCGAACAGCCCCATCTGCTTCATCTTGTCGATGATCTCGGCCGGATAGCGCCCGGAGTGCTCCCATTCGGTGGCGACCGGCATGATCTCCTTGTCCACGAACGCGCGCAGGGTCTCGCGGAACGCCTTCTGCTCGTCGGTCAGCTCGAAGTCCATGTGACTCAACTCCTCAGAGCGGGCCGGTCCTGGCCTGGGGGAAGTAGCCCTTGTCGTGGGGTGCGTCGCGCTTGTAGACCATGACGGTGCGGGTCCAGGACATGATCTCGTCGCCGTCCTGGTTGAGCCCGCGCGTGTACGCGGTGACGATCCCGGCGTACGGCCGCGACTTCGACTCCCGCTTGGCGGTCACCTTCGACTCGGCGTAGAGGGTGTCGCCGACGAAGACGGGGTGGGTGAGCTTGATGTCGGTCCAGCCGAGGTTCATGATCGCGGTCTGGCTGACGTCGATGACGGACAGGCCGAGCACGATGGCCACGGTCAGCCCCGAGTTCACGATGATCTTCCCGGTGGGGGCCTTGGCGGCGAAGTGGGCGTTGAAGTGGTTCTGGTTGGTGTTCATCGTCAGGAGCGTGAACCAGGTGTTGTCGGCCTCGCTGATGGTGCGGCCCATGGGGTGCTGGTAGACGTCCCCGACGGTGAAGTCCTCGTAGTAGCGGCCGATGGCGGGCTCGTGGACGGTCAAGGGCGGCTCCTGTTCACACCGTCGTGACCGCCCACGTTAGTGACCAGATCATTATTCGGTCAACGGTTACGCGCGGGCCGCCAGCTTGGACACCACGTCCACGATGCGGGCGGCGCGCTCCACCTCGGCGCGGTGGAAGTCGGGCCCGTCGGCCCGCGCCACCACCACGTGCAGCCCGGCGGCCACGACGGGCAGCAGCATGAGGCGCAGCTTCTCGGCGTCCCTGGCGACCGCCCTCGGGGGCGGCTCCGGCAGGTCGAACGAGGCGGGCGCGGCGTGCGAGGCGTGCTGGACGACGCCGTCGGCCACCGCCAATGACCACTCGGCCCCGCACAGGCCGGGCAGCGCGTCCACGAGCGTGGCGAAGCCCCGGGCGGGCTCGCTGGCGACGTGCATGAGCAGGTCGTAGTCGAGGGCGGAGCCGGGCACCTCCTTGGTGGGCCACACCCCTTCGACCCGGACCCCCGGCAGGGCGGAGAGCCGCTCGCGCGCCTCTTCTGTGGTCACCGGCGCGGGCCAGGAGACGGTGAAGTCGTCCACCGCCCGTCCCGCCTCGCGTTCGAGCACGGTGACCTGCAGGATGTCGGCGCCCAACGTACCCAGGGCCTTGGCCACCTGGCCGAGTCCGCCGGGCCTGTCGGGCAGTGACACCCTCAGACGCAGCAGCATGTCCGCCCCCTTTCCGCAGAGGCTCTCACAGTGCCGTGGACAAGTTTCGAGCATGTTCCACGGATATGTCGTGCACGCTGCGGTTATTTCCAACATTGCAGTGTTAAGTCCGGATTGTCGATAAAGGGACTGTCTGCCCCGCCGCATCCCCGGACAAAGCGCCGCTCGAAACGCTCAGGCGAACACGTCCTGCTGGTAGCGGCCCCGCTCCTCCAGCTCCGCCGGCCACGCGGCCCCGTCCTCGCCGGTCCTGTCGCGGTGAAGGCCGAGCAGGACCTGCCGGACGGCCGGCGCCATCCGGAGGCCGTCGCCGCAGACGTACACGTGCCCGCCCTGCTCCCAGGCGGCCAGCCCGCCCCCGCAGGGCAGGTCATGCTCGGGATGCTCGTCCAGAATGCGCGGGATGACGTCCAGCTTCATGATCGTCTTGTGCGCCCTCGGCCCTGCGCCGCTTGATCACGTCGTCCACCAGCGACCGCATCGTGGCGATGTCGCGCCGGCAGGAGCGCTCGTCCGCCTTCCTGAGCTCGTCCGCCTTCCTGAGCTCGTCCGCCTTCCTGAGCTCGTCCGCCTTCCTGGGCCTGGTCACGACGTGCTGAAAGGCGTTCGTCTCCGGTGTCGTCATCGCCGAGGCGCAGGGGCTCCTGCCCGGCGATCCGGAGGAGGCCGAGCGCGGCTTCGACACCGCGAGATCCGGGTGATCATCCACGGGCCGGGCTGATTTTCCTGGTAGGGGTTGCGTTGGATTTTCCAACTCACTTATGGTGGGTTGGAAAATCCAACCCAAGCGGACGGTGCCGCGATGCGTGATGCCGTCATCGTGCAGGCCGTACGCACCAATGCGCACCGGCGTCCTCCCGGCCACCGAGCCACTCACCCTGGAGCGAACCTCATGAAGATCACCGACAGCGTCGCCCTCGTCACCGGCGCCAACCGCGGCCTGGGCGCCACGTTCGCCCGCGCCCTGCTGGAGCGCGGCGCGCGCAAGGTGTACGCCGCCGCCAGGAACCCCGCCTCGATCACCGACCCGGACCTGACGCCGATCGCGCTCGACGTGACCGACCAGGCCGCCGTGGCCGCCGCCGCCGAGCTCTGCGGCGACGTGAGCCTGCTGATCAACAACGCGGGCGTCTCCCACAGCCAAAACCCGGGCCCGGCGGCGGCCAGGGCCGAGATGGAGGTCAACTACTTCGGCACGCTGGCCATGAGCGGCGCCTTCGCGCCCGTGCTGGCCCGCAACGGCGGCGGCGCGCTGGTCAACGTCCTGTCGGTGCTGTCGTACCTCACGTTCCCGCGCGTCACCACGTACGCGGCGTCGAAGGCCGCGGCCTGGTCGCTGACCAACGCGCTGCGGCTGGAGCTGCTGGAGCAGGGCACGCAGGTGGTGGGCGTGCACGCCGGCTACATCGACACCGACATGGCCGCGAGCATCACCGGCCCCAAGATCGCCCCCGAGGACGTGGTCGCGGCCACGCTCGACGGGCTGGAGTCGGGGGCGTACGAGGTGCTGGCCGACGACGTCAGCAGGCAGGCCAGGTCGGGGCTGTCCGGCGGCCTGGAGCTGCTCTATCCGGCGCTGGCCGGCCAGTAGGCGGGCCGGCGGGCGGCGGCGGTCGTGCGAAGGGGTCAGCCGACGGCGGCCCAGACCGCCTCGAACGCCTCGGGGGTGATCTCGGTCAGCTCCCAGATCTCCAGCGGCTGGTCGGACAGGAAGCCCTGGCCGTCCTGGAGGTGACGCCACCAGTAGCGGCGGGCGGCGCGATCGGCACCGTCGGCACCGTCGGCGCCCACCTCGACCTGGCGGACCGCCCAGTGCTCGCCGTCGCCCTCGACGCTCTCGAACAGCCAGGCCCGCCCGTCCTCGTCCCCCAGGTGCCAGTAGTGCCTGGGGGCCTCGGAGTCGGCGAGCCTCTTCACCAGCTCGCGGCGCGCTTCGAGGTGGGCGGAGTCGATGCTCACGGCGTCAGTGCTGGTAGGCGCCCGCGGTGGGCGAAGACTTGAGGACCTTGCCCGCGGCGTCCTTGAAGATCGCCTTGCCGCCGTACCACGTGGAGCTCAGCCGCACCCCGCGCCCGATCGCCGGAGAGCCGGGACGCAGCCGCAGGTCGGTGCGGGAGACGAACTTCGGGTCGGCCATGACCGTCTTCGGCCCCGGCTTGAAGCGGGCTTTGCGCCCCTTGTAGACGCCGCCCGCCTCGTCGGCGCCCTTGCCGTCCTCGAAGCCGGCCTCGCCGCCGACGTGGACGGCGTTGTTGCGCAGCTTGAGTATCGACGGCGAGCACCCGTCGTGGCAGGACCAGCCGATGGTGTTCCTGGCCGGCAGGTAGACGGAGTTGTGCACCGCGATCGTGCCCTTGACCGGGCCGACGATGTGGCGCTGGCCGCGGGTGATGAGGAACGAGCCGCGGCTGCGCTTGGAGGTGACGACGTTGAAGGCGAACACGTTGCCGGTCGCGGTCGTGCCCTTCTTCGCGCCGAGCTCGGTGAAGGTGTCGTTGTCGCGGGCGACGTTGTGGGTGACGCGGTTGCGGTCGCCGCCGAAGATCTCGACGGCGGCGCCGTCGGTGCCGTAGTCGCTGCTCTTGGCGTAGCTGCCGGTGATGGTGTTGCCGGTGACGAGGTTGTCGTCGCCGTTGAGCAGCACGCCGAAGGCGCCGGAGTCGTTGTCGCCGCCCGAGTCGTTGACGCTCATCCGGTTGTTGTCGGTCAGCACGCTGTCGCGGATGGTGTTGTGCGAGCCGGACGGGGTGACCAGCACGCCGGCGATGTTGCGGTCGGCCTGCACGCCCGACAGCTCGATGCGGCGGCCGGCGAGCTGGAAGCCGGCCCATCGGCAGCCGGAGGCGCGCAGCCCGCTGATGCGCCAGTAGTCGCCCTTGACGATCACGCAGTCGTCCTCGGTGCCGCTGATCCTCGCGAGCGGGCCCTTGCCGTAGGCGCGGACCACGATGGGCCGGGCGGCGGTGCCGTCGGCCTCGAGGGTGAGCGGGCCGGTGAAGCCGCTGCCGCGCTTGACCGCGACCGTGTCGCCCGGCTTGAGCTCGGCGGCGCCGACCTTCTCCAGCGACTTCCACGCGGTGCGCTCGCTGGTGCCGTCGGCCGCGTCGTCGCCCGCCTTGGAGTCGACGTAGTAGGTGGTGCCCGCCCGCGCTCTGCTCTCCGCGCTCCGGGTCTCCGCCGCCGCGGCGGCGGGTACGGCGGGCAGGAGCGAAGCCATGACGGCTACGGACAGCAACCTCATACGGGGCACACCACTAACGAGCTGGGAGGTACGGAAAATCAGCAGAGGCCACCGTAGCGTGATCAGCCGCTGGTTCGCCATACGCTCAGCGAAGGTCCGTCACCCGGTATCACGTCGCCGTCGGGCGCGTGGTAGAGGCCGGTGAGGTGCTCGCCGAACGTGAGCGGCTCGCCCGGCGCCCGCCGTACGCACACCACGATCGACTCCCCGTACGTCTCCCGCGCGAACACCAGGCAGTCGGCGTCGGCGTGCAGCCAGCGCAGGCCGCCGTGCCGCAGGGCGGGCTCGGCCCTGCGCAGCCCGAACAGCTCGCGGTAGGCGGCCAGCGTCGCCTGGTCCCGGTCGCCGGGGCGGTTCCACGGCATGGGGGTGCGGGAGTGCTCGCCGTTGACGCCGGTCAGGCCGAACTCGCTGCCCGCGAAGATCATCGGCGTGCCCGGCAGCGTGGCCTGCAGACCGGCGGCCAGCAGGTGGCGCTCGCGCGAGCCGGTGACCGTGCGCACGCGGGGCGAGTCGTGGGAGTCGAGCAGCTGCCAGGAGTGCACGTACGAGCGCCACGACAGGTGCGCGGCGAAGGACCGGAACGTGGCCAGCGTGGCCAGGCCGTCGCGCTCGGGGATGCCGCCCGGCACGCCGAGGAAGTGCTCGAGATCCGTCTCGGGGCCGCGCAGCCAGGCCCAGACCGGGCGGGTGAAGCCGCCGTAGTTCATGGTGCCGTGCCAGCCGTCGCGGTCGAGGTCGGGCGAGGCGTCGTGGTTGTGCTCGGCGATGAGCGCGGCGCCGGGGCCGAGCTCGGCCCGCAGCAGGGCGGCGACCTCGTGCAGGTGGTCGTCGGCCGCGCGGCGCCCGGTCATGTTGGCGACGTCGACCCGCCAGCCGTCGAGCGGGCCGAGCCACCGCTTCAGCACCGCCGTCATCCGTTCCCGTACCAGTGCGCTGCCCCAGTTGAGCTTGGGCAGCGTCTTGACGCCCCACCAGGACTCGTAGTCGCCGGTGGCGGGGTCGAAGTAGAACATCTCGCGCTCGGGGGCGCGCACGTCGGAGACGGCCGTGGTGAACCACTCGTGGGCGTCGCCGCAGTGGTTGGTGGTGATGTCGCCGATGAGCCGCATGCCGCGCGCGTGCAGCGCGCCCGACAGGCGGTGCAGCGCGGCGTCGCCACCGAGCAGCGGGTCCACGTGCTCGAAGGTCGAGGCGTCGTAGCGGTGGTTGGAGCGGGCGGGGAAGAACGGCGTGAGGTAGACGGTGTCGGCGCCGAGTCCGCTGATGTGGTCGAGACGCCGGGTGACGCCGTCGAGGTCGCCGCCGTAGAACTGGGTGGAGGTGCCGGGGCCGCTGGGGATGACGGGGTCGCGGTCCCAGTCGCGGGGCAGCGCCCAGCCGGGCGGCTCCGGCCTGGCGCCGGAGCGGTCGAAGCGGTCGGGGAAGATCTGGTAGACGATCGCGCCGGCCAGCCACGACGGCGGCGGCTCGTGGCAGACGAGCCGGAAGTCGCCCGCGTCGGTGAGGTCGTGCGCGGCGAGCCCGGCCGCGGTCAGCCATTTCTGGCCGGTACGGGTGTGCAGCAGGAAGCGGTACGGGGTGACCGGGTTGACCGCGGTGATCTCGGCCCGCCACCACACGTCGCCGCGGCCGTAGCCGCCGGCGCCCCGGCGCGCGGGGTCCACGCGGGCCTCGGCGTAGCGGGGCTCGCCGTCGTGCACGGCGCGGACGTGCACGCCGGCGACCCCGGCGGCCACCGGCGCGCGCAGCCAGAGCGTGACCCGCGCGCCGAGCTCGGGTCGCTGGTCGGAGACGTAGAGGGCGGACCCGTCGTGGTGAGGCTCCCCGAGGTGACGCACTGTGCTCATCTATCCCTTGACGGCGCCGGCGGTCAGGCCGGAGACGATGTACTTCTGCAACCACAGGAACACGCCGACCGTGGGCACGGCGGTGATCAGCGTGGCCGCGGCGAACATGCCGAAGTTCGTGTTCCGGTGATCCCCCGCGATCATGCCGTACATGCCGACCGCGAGCGTCTTGCTCTCCGGATCGCGCAGGAACACGCTCGCCATCAGGAACTCGCTCATCGTGCCGATGAACGCCAGCAGCGCGGTGACCGCGAGGATCGGCGTGACCAGCGGCATGATGATGCGCCAGAAGATCTGGGCGTGGGTGGCGCCGTCCATGGTGGCGGCCTCGTCCAGCTCCTTGGGGACGGTGTCGAGGAAGCCCTTCATCAGCCAGGTGTTCACGCCGAGCGCGCCGCCGAGGTAGAGCAGCAGCAGGCCCCACACGGTGTCGAAGCCGAGGGCCGGGTACAGCTCGGTCACGCTCGTGAAGATCATGAAGATCGTCACGATGGCCAGGAACTGCGGGAACATCTGGATGAGCAGCAGCGCCAGCAGCCCGGTCCTGCGGCCGGCGAAGCGCATGCGGCTGAAGGCGTACGCGGCCATCATCGACAGCACCAGGCCGGCGAACGACGAGGCGAGCGCGATGAACACCGAGTTGAAGAACCAGCGCTTGAAGGGATAGGCGTCGGAGGTCAGCAGGTCGCCGAAGTTGTCCAGGCTTGCCCCGGTGGGGAACAGCTCGGTCGAGGCCAGCGTGCCCAGCGGGTTGATCGCGGCCGAGATCACGAACAGGATCGGGAACACCGCGAACACGCACACGGCCAGCACGAAGACGTGCCGCAGGGCGAGCTTCACGCGTAGACCTCCTCCTGCTTGCGGGTACGCCGGAAGGCCACGGCCGAGATGACGGCCACGATGGCGAAGATGAACACCGAGATCGCCGCCGCGAAGCCGAACTGCGCGCCGCTCGGCCCGAACGCCAGCCTGAAGGTGTAGGTGATGAGCAGGTCGGTGCCGCCGACCTGCGGGTTCTCCGCGGGGAACGGCCCGCCGTCGGTGGTCAGGGCGATGACGTTGAAGTTGTTGAAGTTGAAGGCGAACGACGAGATCAGCAGCGGCGTGAGCGCGACGAGCAGCAGCGGCAGCGTGACCCGGCGGAACGCCTTCCACGGGGTGGCGCCGTCGATGGCGGCGGCCTCGGTCAGCTCGCGCGGGATGGCCTGCAGCGCGCCGGTGGTGACGAGGAACATGTACGGGAAGCCGAGCCACAGGTTGACCAGCACGACGCCGAGCCGGGCGGTCCCCGTCTGGCCCAGCCAGTCGATCTCGGCCCCGAGCAGCTGGTTGATCAGGCCGAAGTCGCGGTTGAACATGTCGCGCCAGACCATCAGCATCGCGAAGGCGGGCATCGCGTACGGCAGGATCAGCACGATCCGGTAGATCTTGGTGCCGCGCATGCGCGGGTGGTGCAGGGCCAGGGCGACCGATATGCCGAGCGCGAACGTGCCGAGCACCGAGGCGAGCGCGAAGGCGAGGTTCCAGCCCAGCACGCCGGCGAAATAGCCGGAGATGGTGGGGTTGGTGAGCACCCGCAGGAAGTTGTCCAGGCCGACGTTGACCTGCCAGCCCTGGGCCAGGTGCTCGCCCTCGGCGTTGACGAAGTAGCCCTGCGACTCGTCGGCCGTCCAGGGGCCGCCGTCGCCGCGTACGCAGTCGCAGGCGGCGTCGTACACCAGGGCGGCCTTGCCCTCGACGGCGCGGCTGAGCCCGTTCGCCTTGATGAGGCCGTCACCGGTGGGCACGGCCAGCGCCGTGATCTCGGGCCCGCGCGCGGCGGCCTCGGGCGCCTTGAGCACGGTGAGCCCCGGCGCGGCGAGCACCTTGCCGGTCACGCCGAGCCGCGCGCCGGCCAGCGGTTCCACGCCGGCCCGCGTGCCCAGCGAGACCTGCTTGGTGTCCGGGTCCACGAGCAGGAACACCAGCTCCTCGCCGCGCAGGGCGACGGTGAGCGTGTACTCCGGCGAGCCGGGCGCCTGACGGACCGAGCCGGTCTGGACGGCCTCGATGGCGGCGGCCTTGTCGCCGCGGTGCCCGTCACCGAAGTTCGTGAACGCCGTGGTCACCGTGTAGAGCACGGGGAACACCTGGAAGGCGAGGAGGAAGACGGTACCGGGGATGAGGTATTTGGCCGGGATGAAGCGCCGGGTCAGATAGAGGCAGGCGATGACCGCGGTGGCGGCGCCGAGCAGCGTCAGTGACACCCACGACCCGGCGGCCACCAGCGGCGGCACGGCGTAGAGCAGGATCGCGCCGGCCACGGCCAGCACCGCGATCCTGCTCACCACGAACGCCGTGCTCCGCTCCCCGCGCGGCCGTGCCGCCGCGCGCACGTGCGAAGGCATGAGCGGTCAGTTCTTGAGCGCGCCGTCGATGGCCTTCTGCGCCGACGCGGCGGCCTTGGCCGCGTCGCCGCCCTTGACCACGGCCGTCTCGGCGATGCCGAACGGCTCCCAGATCGCGGCCATCGCGGGGATGGCGGGCATCGGCAGGCCGTCCTTGCCGGCCTCCATGAACTTGGCGGCGTCGGGATCGCTCGCCTGGACCTCCTCCAGGGCGGCGGTCAGCGCCGGGGGCCTGGGGTCGGCCTCGTACAGCGCCTTGGCGACGTCCTTGCTGGTCACGTAGTTGGCGACGAACTCCTGCGCCAGCGCCTTGCTCTTGCCCTTCGAGGCGACGAAGAAGCTCTGCACGCCCACGAACGGGGTGGCCGGCTGCCCGCCCTCGAACGGCGGGACGGCGCTGATGTCGTAGGTGACGCCGCCCTTCTTGATCTCGCTGATGGCCCACGGGCCGGAGACGAGGAAGGCGCACTTGCCCGAGGCGAAGGTCGGGATGTAGTTCTCGTTGGTCAGGGACGTGCGCAGCGCGCCCTCGCCCTTCTCACCGAGGTCCTTCAGCTTGCCGAACGCCTTGACCGAGCCCTCCGAGCCGAGCAGCACCTGCTTGGGGTCGGGGTCGCCGGAGGCGGTCGTGCCGAACAGCGCGCCGCCGCCCGAGGCGAAGATCGGGTAGACGTGGAAGGCGTCGCCCTTCTGGCCGACCGGCAGGCAGAGCACCTCCTTGACCTTGCCGTCCTTCTTCAGCGCCTTGCCCTTGGCGATCATGTCCTCGATCGTCGCGGGGGCGTCGGGGGCGAGGTCGGTGTTGCGGATCAGGGCGATGTTCTCCACCGCGTACGGGGCTCCGTAGATCTGCCCGTCGAAGGTGACCGCCTGGATCGCCTTCGGGGAGAAGGCGGCCTTCTGCTCCTCGGTGAGCGTGACCGGGTCGATGGCGCCGTTCTGCACGAGGTTGCCGATCCAGTCGTGCGCGCCGATCATGATGTCCGGGCCGCTGCCCTGCTGCGAGGCGGTCAGGAAGGTCGTCTGGTTGTCCTTGCTGATCTCCTTGACCTCGACGGTCACACCGTTCTCGGTGCCGAACTGCTCGGCGAACGGCTTGAGCGGCTCGACCCTGCTGGGGTCGGCCCAGATCACGAGCGTGCCGCCCGCGCCCGCGGGGGCCGAAGAGGCCGGGGACGACGGCGCCGCCGTACCGTCGGCGGGGGCCTGCGGCGACGATCCGCCGCACGCGGTCGCCGCGAACGCGAGAGTCGCGAGAGCTGCCACACCCAGAGCCCGGATGCGCATGGGGGGACCTCCTGAGGTCACGGAGGAACGGCGATGCGTCGTTGCACCGCCGCCGAGATTGGCTCGACGTTTCCGGGACGTTAGCCGCTCTTTGCAAAAAGTGGAAGAACTTGCGCAAGAGCGTTACCTGATCAACACCCGCGCCATCGGTCCTGACCTGCCCGACACCAGGCCACGACGTTGCAGGATGGAGCTGCAAGTTTCCGAAACTTGCACTTGACCTCGTCCTACGAATCGGACATCCTTCACCAGAACCACACCGATATCCGGATCATCCGGGAAGGACGCACATGCTCGGCAACGACGACTGGTGGCGGGACGCCGTCGTGTACCAGGTCTACCCCCGAAGCTTCGCCGACGCCAACGGTGACGGCGTCGGAGACCTCGCGGGCGTCCGCGAGCGCCTCGACTACCTGGCGGAGCTGGGCGTGGACGCCATCTGGCTGAGCCCGTTCTACACCTCCCCGATGGCCGACGGCGGCTACGACGTCGCCGACTACCGCGACGTGGACCCGATGTTCGGCACGCTCGCCGACTTCGACGCGCTGACGGCCGACGCGCACGCCAAGGGCATCAGGGTCATCGTGGACCTGGTCCCCAACCACTCCTCCGACCAGCATCCCTGGTTCAAGGCCGGGCTGCGCGACCGCTACATCTTCCGCGACGCGCCCAACGACTGGGAGTCGATCTTCGGCGGCCCCGCATGGACGCAGGTCGAGGACGGCTCGTGGTACCTCCACCTGTTCGCGCCCGAGCAGCCCGACCTCAACTGGGAGAACCCCGAGGTACGCGCCGAGTTCCGCGACATCCTGCGCTTCTGGCTCGACCGGGGCGTGGACGGCTTCCGCATCGACGTGGCGCACGGCATGATCAAGGCCGCCGGCCTGCCCGACGTGGGCAAGAAGGACGGCCCGCAGGCCGAGATGCTGGGCGACGAGCAGGTGCCGTACTTCGACCAGGACGGAGTGCACGACATCTACCGCGAGTGGCGGCCGATCCTCGACTCCTACCCCGGCGGGCGCATGGCGGTGGCCGAGGCGTGGGTGTCCTCCCCCGAGCGGCTGGCCCGTTACGTCGGGCCCGACGAGCTGCACCAGGCGTTCAACTTCGAGTTCATGATGGCCGACTTCCACGCCAAGTCGTTCCGTTCCGTCATCGAGAAGTCGCTCGCCGAGGCCGAGCTGGTCGGCGCGCCCACCACGTGGGTGCTGTCCAACCACGACAAGCCGCGCCACGTCACCCGGCACGGCTCGCTTGCCCGCGCCCGCGCGGCCACCCTGCTCATGCTGGCGCTGCCCGGCTCCGCCTACCTCTACAACGGCGAGGAGCTGGGCCTGCCCGAGGTGCTCGACCTGCCGGACGAGCTGCGCCAGGACCCGGCGTTCCTGCGGCGCGGCGAGAGCCGCGACGGCTGCCGGGTGCCGCTGCCGTGGACGTCGTCGGAGGGACTCGGCTGGCGGAACCCGTGGCTGCCGATCCCGGCCGAGTGGGCGGCGCTGTCGGCCGAGGCGCAGCACGACGACCCCGCCTCGACGCTCAACCTCTACCGCGCCGCGCTGCGGCTGCGCAGGCAGCACCCGGCGCTCGGCGGCGGCACGCTGACCTGGCTCGACTCGCCCGAGGACGTGCTGGTCATCGAGCGCGAGCCCGGCCTGGTCGTGGTGCTCAACACCGGCGACGAGCCGGTGCGCCCCGGCGTCGCGGGCGAGGTGCTGCTGTCCAGCGGCCCCCTGACGGACGACGGCGCCGTCCCGCCGGACACCACGGTGTGGCTGCAGCGCTGAGGCTTGCCTAATCTTTTCCCTTATTCGGTATATAAGCGACAAAACACTGCAATCACGCTCGGTAGCCTCGGGGGATGGCACCCTGGTGGGCCAGGTCCCTGCGCGGACGTGTCACTCTCATCGCGACGGCCGTAGCCGCCCTCGTGCTGATCCCTGTGGCCATCGCGGGGATCATGGTCGCGAGGACCCTCGTGAACGCGAGCGTCTTCAACGACACGAGGAACACCGCCGAGCGCATCGCCTCCGAGATGCGCGGCGGTGTTCTGCCGCTGGGCGCCGCCATCCCGGTGCCCGACCCGTCCGTCGACCTGATCCAGGTGGTCAGCGCCGACGGGCGGCTGCTGGGGGCCAGCGACGGGGCCAGGGCGCTGCCGCTGCTCGATGACGTCAGGCCCACCGGCGCCGGCCAGGTCATCAACACCACGACGTGCCTGCCCACCAAATGCGTCCACGTGTCGGCGGTGCGGGTGTCGGTGTTCCCCGACTCCCCCATCGTCTATGCCGGACGCAGCTCGCCCGACGTGCTGCAGACCCACACGATGGAGATCGTCGTGTTCATCGAGGTCGCCATGCTCATCGCCCTGGCGGGCTGGGCCACGTGGCTGGTCACCGGGCGGGCGCTGCGGCCCGTCGGCGCCATGCGCGCCGAGCTGGACGCCGTGCACGCCGGCGACCTGAGCCGCCGCGTCACCCAGCCGCCGGGCGACGACGAGGTGGCCCTGCTCGCCCGCTCCGTCAACGGCACGCTCGCCCGGCTGGAACGCTCGGCCGAGCAGCAGCGCCAGTTCGCCTCCGACGCCTCCCACGAGCTGCGCACCCCGATCGCCGGGCTGCGCGCCCAGCTGGAGAGCGCCCAGCTCTACCCGGACGACACCGACATGGAGGCGCTGGTCGAGAGCGCGCTGCGCGACACCGACCGGCTGGAGACCATCATCACCGACCTGCTGCTGCTGGCCAGGATCGGCTCCCGGGTGGACATCGTCAAGGAACGCTTCGACCTGGCCTGCCTGGTACGGCAGGAGCTGGCCACCCGCACCGACAAGATCCCCGTGCAGGTGGACCTGGCGGAGGGCGCGTGCGTGGAGGGCGTGCGGACGCAGCTCGCCAGGGTGCTGACGAACCTGCTGGACAACGCCCAGCGCTACGCCGAGCAGACCGTCCTGGTCACGGTGCACGCGGAGCCGGACAGGACGGCCAACGGCTGCAACCACCACGCCCTGGTGGTGCTGACCGTGGAGAACGACGGCATCGAGATCCCCCTGCACGACCGCGAGCGCATCTTCGAGCGCTTCACCCGCCTCGACACCGCCCGCAGCCGCGACACCGGCGGCGCCGGGCTGGGGCTGGCCATCGCGCGCGACGTGGCCGTCGCGCACGGCGGCACGCTCTGCGTCGAGGACCGCCCGGGCGGCGCCCGCTTCGTGTTGCGCCTGCCGTCCGCATGACCGGGCCGGCAGGCGCGGACGTCACGCCGGCGTGTCCCGTCCGCATGACCGAGGCGGGGACGTCACGCCGGCGCCTCCCGGCCGCGCGGACGGCGGGAGGCGCTGATGGCGTGCCGTCAGGCGGTCGTCAGCTCCTTGGCGGGCTCGCGGGGCTCGTCCCCGTCAGAGTCGCCGTCGTCCAGGAGCGTGGCCTCGTCGAACGGGGCCTGCCCGGCCAGCACCTGTCCCGCGCGCTCCCTGTCGAACTCGCCGGTCCACGTGCCGACGAGCACGGCGGCCACGGCGTTGCCGGCGAAGTTCGTCAGCGCCCTGGCCTCCGACATGAACCGGTCGATGCCGACGATGAGGCCGACGCCGTCCACCAGCTCGGGCCGGTGCGCCTGCAGGCCGCCGGCCAGCGTGGCGAGGCCCGCGCCGGTGACGCCCGCCGCGCCCTTGGACGCGATCATCATGAACAGCAGCAGCGTGACCTGCTCGCCGAACCCGAGCGGCGACCCGGTGGCCGTGGCGATGAACAGGGTGGCCATGGTGAGGTAGATCGCGGTGCCGTCGAGGTTGAAGGAGTAGCCGGTCGGCACGGTGATGCCGGCCACGGTCTTGCTGACCCCGAGGTGCTCCATCTTGGCGATGAGCCGGGGCAGCGCCGTCTCCGACGACGAGGTGGACAGGATCAGCAGGAACTCCCTGCCGAGGTAGCGCAGCAGCGACCACAGGTTGATCCTGGCGACCAGCCACAGGATCGTGCCGAGCACGACGCCGACGAACAGCGCGCAGGTCACGTAGAAGGCGATCATGATGATGGCCAGGCTCTTGAGCGCCTCGAGGCCGGTGTCGCCGACGACGGCCGCGATCGCGCCGAACGCGCCCACCGGCGCCGCCCACATGATCATGGCGAGGATGCGGAAGACCAGCCGCTGGAAGTGCTCGATGCCGCGCAGGATCGGCTCGCCCTTGCGGCCCATGGCCTGCAGCGCGAACCCGGCGAGCAGCGCCACCAGCAGCGCCTGGAGCACCGAGCCCTCGGTGAGCGCCGACACCAGCGTCTTGGGGATGATGCCGAGCAGGAAGTCCACCATGCTCGCGTCGGCGCCCTTGGCCGCCTCCGCCTCGGCCCGCTCCCTGGCCGCGTCGGTGAGCTGCAGGCCGGAGCCGGGGTCGATGACGTTGCCGACGGCCAGGCCGATGATCAGCGCGACCGTGGACATGGCGATGAAGTAGCCGAGCGCGAGCCCGCCGACCTTGCCGACCTGGGCGGCCTGGCGTACCGAGCCGATGCCCAGCACGATCGTGCAGAAGATGACGGGCCCGATCACCATCTGGATGAGCGAGACGAACCCCGTGCCGATGGGTTTCAGCTGGACGGCGAGGTCGGGCCAGATGAAGCCGACGAGGATCCCGAGCAGGACCGCCACGATGACGGCCAGGTAGAGATAACGGGTGCGATCGCGCATAGGGGGGCTCTCCGGCGGTTTTGGAACGAGCTTCTGTCCGTGCGACTATGCGCTGCACAAGTGATGCAGGTCACCATTGCGTAAGTTTCGTTCACGGGGAGGGTGGGACATGCGGCGCTGGAGCCTGGCCGGGCAGATGCTGGTGCTGCAGCTGCTCGTGGTGACCGTCACGGCGGCGGGCGGCGCGACGCTCGCGCTGGTGCAGGCCCACCGGCTGCTCACCGATGAGGCGGGCAGCACGGCGAAGGCGGTGGCGATGAGCGTGGCGGCCTCGCCCGACGTGCTGGCCGCGCTCGACGAGCGCGACCCGACGGCGCGGCTGCAGCCGTACGCCGAGCGCGTCCGCACGGCGACGGGCGTCGACTTCATCACGATCATGCGCCCCGACGGCACCCGCTACACCCATCCCAACCCGGCGGAGATCGGCGGGCGCTTCCTCGGCCACATCGAGCCCGCGCTGCGCGGCGAGACGTTCACCGAGACCTACACCGGCACGCTGGGCCCCTCGAAGCGGGCGGTGACGCCGGTGACGGCCGGCGGGCGGGTGCGGGCCCTGGTCAGCGCCGGCATCACCATCGACCGCATCGACGCCAGGCTGCGCGACCAGCTCGCCTGGGGCGGCCTCATCGTCGCGCTCGCGCTCGGGCTGGGCGCGGCGGGCACGTGGCTGGTGACCGCGCGGTTGCGCCGCCAGACGCACGGGCTCGGCCCGGTCGAGCTGGGCCGCATCCACGAGCACCACGACGCCGTGCTCCACGCGGTCAGGGAGGGCCTGCTGCTGGTCGGCAGGGACGGCACGCTGACGCTGTGCAACGACGCGGCCAGGCAGCTGCTGGGGCTGCCCGCCGACGCCGAGGGGCGGCACGTCGCCGAGCTGGGCCTGGCGGAGCTGCTGACGGACGACGAGGAGCGCGTGCACCTGGCCGGTGACCGGGTGCTCGCGGTCAACAGCGCGGCCAGCAGGCTCGGCACGGTCGTCACCGTACGCGACCACACCGAGCTGCAGGCGCTGACCGGCCAGCTCGACGCCGAGCGCGGCTTCGCCGACTCGCTGCGCTCGGCCGCGCACGAGGCGGCCAACCGGCTGCACACCGTGATCACGCTGGTGGAGCTGGGCCGCACCGAGCAGGCGGTGGCGCTGGGCACGGCCGAGCTGCGGGCCGCGCAGGAGCTGACCGACCGGGTGGTGGGCGCGGTGCGCGAGCCCGTGCTGGCGGCGCTGCTGCTGGGCAAGAGCGCCGAGGCGGCCGAGCGCGGCGCCGAGCTGGTGATCAGCGCGGACAGCGAGCTGGACGACCTGGGCTTGGACCCGCGCGACCTGGTCACGATCGTCGGCAACCTCATCGACAACGCCGTGGACGCGGCGAGCCGGGTGGAGGTGCATCTCAGCGGCGACGAGCGGGGCGTACTGATCAGGGTGGCCGACGACGGTCCAGGGCTGACCGGCCGGGCCGCGTTCGAGAAGGGCTGGACCACCAAGGGCGACGGCCACGGGCTCGGCCTGGCGCTGGTGGGCCAGGCGGTGCGGCGCCTCGGCGGCACGATCGACGTGGCCGGCTCGGTCTTCACCGTACGGCTGCCGGCGCCGAGGCGGGAGCCGGTGCCGTGACGACGCCGGAATCCGGGCTCATCTCCGTGCTCGTGGTCGAGGACGAGGAGATCACCGCCGAGGCCAACCGCATCTACGTCGAGCGGGTGCCCGGCTTCGAGGTGGCCGGGGTGGTCAGGTCGGGCGGCGAGGCATTGCGCTTCCTGCGCCGCAGGCCCGTCGATCTGATCCTGCTCGACCTCTACCTGCCCGACATGCACGGCCTCGAGGTGTGCCGGGCGGTGCGGGCGGGCGGCCTGCTGTGCGACGTGATCGCGGTGACGTCCGCGCGCGACCTCACCATGGTCCGCTCGGCGGTGTCGCTCGGCATCGTCCAATACCTGCTCAAGCCGTTCACGTTCGCCGCGCTCGCCGAGAAGCTGACCCGCTACGCCCGCTTCAAGGAGGAGGCCGGGCTGGCGGTCGGGCAGGGCGACGTGGACCGGGTGCTGGGCACGCTGCGCGGATCGTCCGCCGAGCTGCCCAAGGGCATGGCGCAGGACACCCTCGACGCGGTCGTCACGCAGCTGCGCGCCCAGGCGGGCGGGGTGGGCGCGCAGGCCGTGGCGGACGCGATCGGGGTGTCCAGGGTGACCGCGCGGCGCTACCTCGAATACCTGGTGGAGCTGGGCGTGGCGGCCCGCGTCCCGCAGTACGGCGGCGTGGGCAGGCCAGAGTTGCTCTACCGGATCCCCACGCAGAGTTCAGGACGGTGACGCCGCCCGTTCAATCCGGCCTTCTAGCTTCTGGGTGCAATCCGATGCACTGAGGAGTCACCTTGCGAGTCCTGGCCGTAGTTCCCGCCCGCGGAGGTTCGGCGGGCGTACCCCTGAAGAACCTCGCCCTGGTCGGGGGCGTTCCGCTGGTCACCAGGGCGGTGCGGGCCTGCCTGCGCGCCGAGTCGATCGACCAGGTGGTGGTGAGCACCGACCACGAGGGGATCGCCGAGACCGCCCGCCAGGCGGGGGCGGTCGTGGTGGAGCGGCCCGCCGAGCTGAGCGGCGCCACCGCCTCCAGCGAGTCGGCGGTGCTGCACGCGCTCGACGCGCTCGGCGCCGAGCCCGAGGTGGTGGTGCTCGTGCAGTGCACGAGCGCGTTCATCGACCCCGCCGACCTGTCGGCGGCGGTGCGCAGGGTGCTGGACGGCGAGGCCGACTCGGTCGTGTCCGGGCTGCCCACGCACGAGTTCCTGTGGACGGCCGCGGGCTCCGGCGTCAACCACGACCCGGCCGTACGGCCACGGCGGCAGGACCGCGAGCCGCAGTTCCGCGAGAACGGCGCCTTCTACGTCATGCGCACCGCCGGTCTGCGCGAGCACGGCCACCGCTTCTTCGGCACGGTCGCCGTGCAGCCGGTGCCGGCCCGGCACGCCATCGAGGTCGACGACCCCGAGGACCTGGAGCTGGTACGCGCGCTCGCGCCGTTCATCGACCGGCCCGAGCCGATCGACGTGGACTGCGTCATCACCGACTTCGACGGCGTGCACACCGACGACCGTGCCTACGTCGACTCCGACGGCCGCGAGATGGTGCTGGTCAGCCGCTCCGACGGGATGGGCGTCTCGCTGCTGAAGCGGTCGGGGGTGAAGGTGCTGGTCATGTCCACCGAACAGAACCCGGTCGTGGCCGCCCGCGCCCGCAAGCTGGGCGTGCCGGTGCTGCAGGGCCTGGCCGACAAGCGCACGGTGCTGCGCGACTGGCTGAGCATCGAGGGCCTCGACCCGGCGCGGGTGGCGTACGTCGGCAACGACGTCAACGACCTCGGCCCGATGGCGGAGGTCGGCTGGCCGATCGCCACCCCCGACGCGCACCCGAGGGTGCGCGCCGCCGCCCGCGTCGTGCTGACCAGGCCCGGCGGGTCGGGCGCGGTGCGCGAGCTGTGCGACAGGGTGGTGGCCGCCCGGCCTGAGCCGCCCGCCGCCGAGGCGCGCGTCAGGCCGCACTTCGGGCCCGTCGCGATCGGGGACGTGCTGGTCGGCGACGGCGAGCCGGTGTACGTGATCGGCGAGATCGGCATCAACCACAACGGCGACCTCGACCTGGCCAGGCGACTCATCGACGTGGCCGCGGACGCCGGGTGCCAGGCGGTCAAGTTCCAGAAGCGCACCCCGGCGATCTGCGTGCCCGAGGAGCAGAAGGGGCAGATCCGGCAGACGCCGTGGGGCGAGATGACGTACCTGGAGTACAAGGAGCGCACCGAGTTCGGGCGCGACGAGTACGCGCAGATCGCGAAGCACTGCGCTGAGCGGGGGCTGCACTGGTTCGCCTCGCCGTGGGACGTGCCGTCGGTGGAGTTCCTGGAGGAGATGGACGTCCTGGTGCACAAGGTGGCCTCGGCCGGCGTGGCCGACCACGAGCTGCTGCGGGCGCTCGCGGCCACCGGCAAGCCGGTCATCCTGTCGACCGGCATGTCCACGCTGGCGGAGATCGACGCGGCCGTGGAGATCCTCGGCACCGAGAAGCTGATCATGATGCACGCGACGTCCACGTACCCGCTGCCGCCCGAGGAGGCGAACCTGCGCACGATCACCACGCTCAAGGAGCGGTACGGCGTGCCGGTCGGCTACTCGGGGCACGAGCGCGGCCTGCAGATCTCGCTGGCGGCGGTCACGCTGGGCGCGGTCTGCGTGGAGCGGCACATCACGCTCGACCGGACGATGTGGGGCTCCGACCACGCCGCCTCACTGGAGCCGGCCGGGCTGGAGCACCTGGTCCGCGACATTCGCATCATCGAGCAGGCCATGGGCGACGGCGTCAAGCGCGTCTTCCCCGGCGAGGAGGCCCCCAAGGCCCGCCTGCGCCGCGTAACCGTCTGACCCGGCACCCGTCCGAGACGGATGCCGTCCGACACGGGTGCCGTCCCAGACGGGTGCCGTCCCAGACGGGTGCCGTCCCAGACGGGTGCCGTCCCAGACGGGTGCCGTCCCAGACGGGTGCCGTCCCAGACCCCGAACCGACGGCCACCCCCTCCCACCCCCCAGCAGGAGACCAGCCGCTTTGATCACGCTCTCGGTCGTCGTGCCGGTGCGGGACGGTGAGCGCTTCATCGCCGACGCGCTCACCTCCCTGTGCCGCAACGCCGCACCCGGCTTCGAGTTCATCGTCGTGGACGACGGCTCCGTGGACGCCACGGCGGACGTCGTCGCCGGCTTCGCCGACGACCTGCCGGGCCTGACCGTGCTGCGCAACCCGGAGCCGCTGGGCCTCGCGGACGCGCGGAACGCGGGCCTGGCTGCGGCGACCGGCCGGTACGTCACGTTCATGGACGGCGACGACTGGCTGGCCCCCGGCCACCTGGCCCGGCTCGTCGCCGCGATCGACGGGCTCGGCTGCGACTTCGTCCGCACCGATCACGTGCAGGCGGAGGGCCGCAAGCGGGTCGTGCACCGCGCCCCGCTGGCGCGGCGGGGCGCGGTGCTCGACCCCCGCGAGGCGATCCTGCCCGCGGGGGTGCGCACGATGGTCGACTACCCGTACGCCTGGGCGGGCGTCTACCGGCGCTCGCTGGGCGACCTGCTGCACTTCCCCGGCTCGCTGCACACCGCGGAGGACCGGCCGTGGATCTGGCGGCTGCACCGCGAGGCCGCCTCGTTCGCGGTGGTGCCGCTGGCCGGCCTGTTCTACCGGCGCCTGGTGCCGGGCTCGCTCACGCAGGTGGGCGACGAGCGCCAGCTGCACTTCTTCGACGCCTTCGAGCTGGTGCTGAAGGACCTGGAGCCGGAGTTCCTGCCCAAGGCGGTGCGCAACTTCTGCGCGCTGCTGGCCCACCACCTGAACATCGGCGACCGGTTCACGCCCGAGCTGCGCGCCCGCTTCGAGGAGCGCGGCAGGGACATGCTGCGCACGCTGCCGCAGGAGCAGGTGTCCGAGGCGCTGGCGGGCATGCCGGCCGAGCGCGAGGCCGTCCTGCGGGCCCTGCTGCCCGATCTGGCGCCCGGGACGCGTTTCCGGGTCCGCCGCGACCACGAGGAGCTGTGACGTGCGGGTCTTCTACGCCTCGACGCTGTTCGGCGCCATGTCGCTGGCGGCGGCCATCGACGACGGCCGCTTCGGCGACGGCCGCAGGCTGCTGATCGTCTCCACGAACGCGGCCGTGCCCGAGGTGGCGACGCCGCTGGACGAGACGCCCGGCTTCGCCGCCTTGCGCTCCCGCTTCGACGAGGTGCGCTCGTGGAACGAGCTGATCGCGCCGCTGCACCCGTCGGACTGGCGGGCCCGCGTCATCGAGGTGCCGATGCTGGAGCGCCTCATCCGCGCCCACTGGGGCCTGGACGGCGTGACGGAGCTGGTGCTGGAGTCGATCGCGGTGCCGCCCGCGCGGACGATCGCCGGGCTGGTGCGCGACTGCCCGATCACCGTCTACTCCGACGGGCTGATGAGCTACGGCCCCACCCGCGACCCGCTGCCCGCCGAGATCTTCCGCCGCGTCACCCGGCTGCTCCACCTCGACCTGGTGCCGGGCCTGACGCCGCTGCTGCTCAGCGAGTACGGCGTCGCCCCCGAGACCCTGCCCGCCGAGCGTTTCCTCGCGATCGTGGACGAGGTCGCCGCCGCCACCCCGCCCCCGCCGGCAGGCCGGGCGGTCGTCCTCGGCCAGTACCTGTCGGCGCTGGAGATCGTCACGCCCGAGGAGGAGGCCGCGCTGCACGAGACGATGCTGAAGGCGCTGGCCGCCCGCGGCCACACCTCCGTCGTCTTCAAGCCGCACCCGGCCGCCGGGCGCCGGCACGCTCAGCTGCTGCGGGCCGCCGCGGGACCGGCGGGCGTGCGGCTGGAGGTGGCCGGGGAGGGCGTGCCGGCCGAGGCGTGCTTCGCGGCGCTGCGGCCCGAGCTGGTCGTGGGCTGCTTCTCCACGGCCCTGGTGACCGCGTGGCGCTACTACGGGCTGCCGGTGGCCTCGTACGGCACGGAGCTGGTCCTGGAGCGGCTGACCCCGTACGAGAACAGCAACCGCGTGCCCGCCACCATCGTGGACGCGCTGCTGCCGCGCCTGTCGGCGGACGGCGGCGTCGAGCAGCCGCCGGAGACGGACCTGCCGGCGCTGGTGCGCGCGGTGGGCTACTGCATGCAGGCCGACGCCTACCCCGGGCTGCGGCCCGAGGGCGTCGCGCTCGACCCGCGCTACTTCAAGCGCCGCCGCCTGGAGGCCCTCGGCCTGGCCGAACCGCCCCCCGCGGCGGCCCGGCCAGGCACGCTCACCCGCATCCGCAGGAAGATCAGGTCAGCGCTCTGAGGTAGCGGCGCACGCGGCGCTTGGCGCGGTACCCCACCCGCAGCATCTTGGGCGGCACCTCCACGCGGAGCCTCGCCCTGCGCCGCGCCGCCGCGTGCTCGGGCCCGTCGAGCAGCGACCGCGCGGGCGTGTCTGGCCCCGCCTCCACGAGAGCGGCCAGCCGCCCGGCCCAGTCGTCGCGCTCGGCGGGGTGGAAGTAGTTGGCGGCGCACCAGGCGGGCGAGGCCGTACGGAAGCCGCCTTCGGCCAGCTCGTCCAGCGTGCCCAGCAGGTCGCTGCCCTCGAACACCAGGTTGATCATCTCGGCGCTGACCCCGAAGTCGCGCAGCACCAGCGACGGCACCCCCATCGCGATGGCCTCCAGCGCCGCCGTCGAGCTGACCGTGACGAACCCGGCCGCCCGCTCCAGCTGCTCCCGCATCGACCCGGCCGCGAACGTCAGCCGCCCCGGCTCCCCCATCTCGCGCCACAACCGCTGGTACGGCAGCCGCTCGTTGTGCGTCTGCCGCTCGCCGTCGAGGGCGCGCAGCTTGACCACGACCTCCAGGTCAGGCCGGTCGGCCGAAAGCGCGGCCAGCGACAGCAGGATCCGCTCGCGCTGCCGCCGCTCGCGCGGCACCTTGGCCTGGGTGGCGAACACCACCCGGTCGCCGCCGCCGGCGCCCCGCTGGGGCCGCAGGAACGGCAGCCTGGCCAGGCCCACCGCGCCACCGCCGCCGAGCCGGCCGGCGATCGCGGTGAACTCGGCCACCTCGCGCTCGCTGTGCACGACGAACAGGTCGCAGCCGCTGCGGAACGTCCACGCCTTCTCCGTGGCGGGCACGGAGATGCCGGGCAGCCCGGAGACGAAGACGGGCCGGGGCCGCAGGCCGTCGAGCACCTCGGCGACCAGCACGTCCACCACCGGGCCCGTACAGGCCACCAGGATCGCGTCGGGCCCGGTGCGCTCGGCCAGCCGCCGCAGCGACCGCGCCGACAGCACCGGCGGCACCGGCGGCACGGCCCGCTCCCCCACGGCGGCGGCGATCTGCTCGGGCGAGGGCGCGATCGGCGTGCGCACCACGACCAGGTCGGTCACGCAGCCGGGAGGCAGGTCGTCGAGCAGGCAGGCCGCCCATTTCAGATACGAGTCGGAGTCGGCGACGGCCAGCACTCTCACCCGGGAACTCCTGTCAAATGCGAGCGCAGGGCGGGCGCCGCCCTGCTGGTCCACCAGTCATCGGGTACGTCCACGGGCTCGACGGCGACGCCGCGCGGGCCGAGCAGCACGCGCAGCGACGTGATCGCGGTCGAGGGCAGGCTGAGCACGCGCTGGCCCGCGTCGAGGCCGCGCAGCGTCAGCTCGGCCGGCACGCCGCCGTCGTGGACGGTGATGCCGGGACGCTCCCGGATCAGCGCGACGTCCACGGGGTCCTCGCGGCGGTGCGGGTAGTAGGCGAGCGGCTCGCGCGCGGCCAGGTCGGTCAGCCAGCGCAGGTAGTGGTCGCGGCGGACGAGGCCGTTGCGGACGAGCGAGGTGCCGAGCACGACCGTACGCTCGGCGGGGCCCTCGGAGCTGGGCGGCTGCGCGCGCAGCCAGGCGAAGTCGTGGCGGACGAGCTGCACGCCGGCTTCCCGTACGGCTTCGGCGAGCCGGTCGTCCACGGGCAGGGCGGTGAAGACCGACACCTCGCTCAGCCGCAGCCGCAGCGCGGCGGCCAGGCCGAGCACGGCACGCAGCCGTCCCCCCTCGGCGCGGGCCCGCAGCAGCGGCCGGTACGGCCCGGCGGCCAGCAGTTCGAGCAGCCGCAGCGTGGCCAGCCCGTCGTCCACCACGACGACGCGTCCCGGCCTGGACAGCAGCCAGCGCAGCTGCACCCGTCCCGAGAAGGCGTCGCCCACCGCCAGCGCGCGGCGCGGCATGCGCTCACGCGGCTCGGCCAGCTCCAGCCCGCCGGGCAGCGCCATCGAGCGCAGCTCGCGCCGGGTGGCCTTGAGCGGGCGCAGGCCGGCGCGCGGCACGACGGCCGTGGCCGGGCCGAGGAGCCCGGCTTGGTGGGCCTCGACGGCGCACAGCATCTGGAGCGGTGACTCCACCCAGGCCGACGCCTGTTCGACCACTCCTGCCCTCCCGGGTGATGGGCCGTTCACGACCGCTTCAAGCTAGCCCGCCCGGCTTAAGCCGCCAGGAACGCGGCGTGAACAATGGAGGGTATGAACTCGCTCATGCTCAACACGGACGGCGTGCAGATCCCGCAGCTCGGTTATGGCGTCTGGCAGGTACCTGCCGAGGAGGCCGAGCAGGCGGTCACGACCGCGTTCAAGGCCGGCTACCGGCACATCGACACGGCCGCCGCCTACGGCAACGAGGAGGGCGTGGGCCGCGCGGTGCGCAACAGCGGGCTGCCGAGGGAGAAGGTGTTCGTCACGACCAAGCTGGCCAACGGCGAGCACGCCCGCGCCGAGGCCGCCTTCGACGAGTCGCTGGCCCGGCTCGGCCTCGACTACGTCGACCTCTATCTCATCCACTGGCCGATGCCGGGGCAGGACAAGTACCTGCAGGCGTGGAGGGCCATGGAGAAGATCTACCGGGACGGCCGGGCCAAGGCCATCGGCGTCTCGAACTTCACCGTCGAGACGCTCACCAGGCTCATGGACGAGGCCGACATCGTCCCCGCCATCAACCAGATCGAGCTCCACCCCTACTTCCAGCAGCGGCAGATGCGCGAGTTCCACGAGGCCAACGGCATCCTCACCGAGGCGTGGAGCCCGCTGGGGCAGGGCAGGGGGCTGCTCGACGACCCGGCGCTGCGGGTGCTGGCCGACAAGCACTGCAAGACGCCGGCGCAGATCGTGCTGCGCTGGCACCTGCAGCTCGGGAACGTGGTGATCCCGAAGTCGGTGACGCCGGCGCGGATCGCCGAGAACATCGACGTCTTCGACTTCATCCTGGACGCCGAGGACCTGGCGGCCATCGGGGCGCTCAGCCGGGGGCAGCGGCTCGGGCCCGACCCCGACTCGTTCGAGTGACGGATGTGACAAAACGACATTCCTGATATTTCCGGCACCACCGACATAAGCCCATATTTGCCTTCCGTATACGATCGCCGGCGTGCGAGATTTCACTTGGGGAATAGCCGCCACCGGCGGCATCGCCCGTACCGTGGGTGCGGCGATCGTGGCGGAGCCCGGCATGCGGGTGGCCGCCGTGGGAAGCAGGAATCTGGCCAGGGCGCAGACCCTGGCGTCGGATTTGGGCGCCGAGTCGGCGTACGGGTCCTATGAGGAGCTGTGCGCCGACCCGGCGGTGGACGCGATCTACGTCGCCACCCCGCACGCCCAGCACCTGCAGGTCGCCGCCGCCGCCATCGCGGCGGGCAAGGCGGTGCTGTGCGAGAAGCCGCTGGCCGCGACCGTGGACGACGCGGAGAAGATGGTGCGGCTGGCCCGTGAGGCCGGGGTCTTCCTGATGGAGGCCATGTGGATGCGGTTCAACCCGCTCATCAGGCGCATCAAGGAAGATCCCCGCTTCGGGGAGATCCGGTCGGTCCAGGCGAGCTTCGGCTTCGCCCATCCGTACGACCCGGCGCACCGCCTGTGGGCTCCGGAGCTGGGCGGCGGCGCGCTGCTCGACCTCGGGATCTACCCGTTCGGGCTGGCCCAGCTCATCCTGGGCATGCCCACCGGCCTGCACGTCACCGGCTCCCTGGCCCCGAACGGCGTTGACGCGGAGGCGGCCGGCGTCTTGCGTTACCCCGGCGGGCGGCACGCTCTCGTGGCCACCTCATTGCTCGGGAATTACCCGAACGGGGCCAGTGTTGTAGGTACGCAGATGCGGGCGGACATCCAGGCACCGTTCTGGGCACCGCAGCGGATCGTCCTCTCCGGGCCGGCGATGGAGCCGGAAGAGCACGTGCTCGACCCGGCCGACAACGGTTACGCCGGAGAGCTCCGCGAAGTCCGCGCCGCCGCGGCCGAAGGCAGGACCGAATCCTCGATCATGCCGCTTGACGAATCCCTTGCCATGATGGGGCTTCTGGCCGAGGCGCGCAGTCAGCTCGGCTGACTTTACTTTTATGGATTTGTAATCCTCTTGCCTCATGTATTACCTTATGGGACATCTTGAGGCATACGTCCGGTTTGTCCGGCTATGTCAGACCATCGCACGACACATCACAGGATCGTCCTGTGACCGCTGAATCCGCCACGCGCGGAACCGGGGACCCATGTCCTTTGGGGTGAATCGGCACTTCGGTGCCGTAGGGCAGCTTCCACGCCCGAACCCGTCAGCTAACCCGGTAAGCGGCATGGAAGCAAGGAGTAACCCCCTCGATGGCCAAGCATCGTCTTACCGCTGTCTCGAAGAGCACCATCGCCCGCGCCGTCCTCGGCGCCGGCGTCCTGGCCTCGGCCTTCGGCGTCCCCGCCGCGGCCCACGCCGACACCTCCACCGCCGTCGCCGCGGCCACCGCCGCGAAGCACCCGGCCACCGCGCTCGCCGCCCACAAGGCGGCCGAGCGTGACGAAACCAAGATCACCGCCACCGCCGACCAGGTCCTGGCCGTCGCCAGGGCGCAGGTGGGCGTCTCCGAGAACGCCAGCGGCGGCGGGACCAAGTTCCAGCAGTGGTACGCCAACTCCCAGCGTGCCGCCGAAACCGTCGCCCGTGACGGCGGCAGCCGCGCCGCCTACCTGAACGCCGCCTGGTGCTCGATGTTCGTCTCCTGGGTCGGCGAGCAGACCGGCGCCCGCCCGCAGGTCGGCTGGGACGCCTGGACCGTCGCCCACGCCAAGTGGTTCGCCGCCAACCAGCGCTTCGGCCACGAGGCCAAGCCGGGTGCCGTGGTGTTCTTCTCCTGGAAGGGCGGCAAGTCCCTGAGCGACATCCAGCACGTGGGCTTCGTCGTCAAGGACAACCACGACGGCACCATCTCCACCATCGAAGGCAACACCGGCAACGGCAAGGTCGAAGAGCGGGTCCGGCCGAAGTCGCAGGTCGTCGGCTACGGCTACCCCGAGTACGCCGGCTGACCTTCCCTCACGTCCCTCTTCCTGACAGCGGAACGCGCGCCCCTTCCCGGGGCGCGCGTTCGTCATGTCAGGAGATCGGCGTACGGCCCCGGGATCTGGCTGAGCCGGTCGTGGGTGCCGCACTGCACGATCCGGCCTTCGCCGAGGACGACGATCAGGTCCGCCATCCGCACGGTGGGGAAGCGGTGGGTGATCAGCAACGTGACGGCTCCCGGATGGCCCTTGGCCGCCTCGGCGTAGCGCGCGAAGACCGCGCTCTCGGCCGGTGCGTCCAGCGCGGCGGTCGGCTCGTCCAGCACCAGCAGCAACGGCTCCGTCCGCATCGACCCGCGAGCCAGGGCCAGCCGCTGCCACTGCCCGCCGGAGAGCCGTACACCGTGCTCGAACGTCTCCCCCAGCTCGGTCTCCAGTCCCTGAGGCAGCCCGGCGACCACCTGGCCGGCGTCGGCTCGTTCCAGCGCCCCCGCCACGGCCGCGGGGTCGCGCAGCTTGGGGAGATCCCCCACGCCGACCGTCTCGCCGGCCGTGAGCTCGAAGCGGACGTGATCCTGGAAGACCGCGCCGACCCTGGCCTGCCACGCGTCCTGCGCGAGGTCTCCGAGCGGACGGCCGTCCACCAGGATCGTGCCACGCGACGGCCGATGCAGCCCGCACAGCAGCTTCACCAGCGTCCCGGGACGGTAACCCGGTTCCGCCCAGCCGGTCAATTGCGGAAAGTTGTAAGGCGCCTTACCATTTGGCGATGATCCACGGTGAGCGGCCGTCGTACGACGAGATGGTGTCGATGCTGGGGGTGCCCTTCGCGGTCGAGGACGCCCGCGCCCGCTGGGGCAGGCTCGTGGAGGAGGCCAAGGACGGCAGGACCATCATGATCACCCGCGAGCGCTGGGAGTGGGCGGCCCTCGTGCCGCTCTCCAGGGTGGGCGGGGTGCTCACCGGCCTGCCGCTCGTGGGGCTGTCGACCGCGCGGTCCAAGCTGGGCGACCTCGTACGCCAGGTCGCCGACCCGTACGGCGAGCCCGTGCTGCTCGGCCGGCACCGCAAGCCGGTCGCCGGGCTGGTGGGCGCGCACGTCCTGCTCGGCAAGGACGCCCAGCAGGACCGCTCGGCCACCGCCGACGCCCTGCTGGTCGGCGGCCACACGATCACGCTGGCCCACGACCCGGCCGAGGGCCTCGTCCTGGCCGTCGCCCGTGACAGGGAGGGCAAAGAGGTCTCCGCCGGCGCCGGCCGCAACGCCCGCGAAGCCCTCCACGCCCTCACCACCCCACTGACCTGGCCGCAGACCTGACGTCCGGCGCCGCGAAGAAAAGTCGCGGGGCGTGTCGATCCGGGACGCAGCCGCTCGACGCGTTGCCGAGAACGTTCGAAGAGACCCGAGGAGAACCGATGAAATTCATGATCGTGGGCAAGGCGAGCGCCGAGACCGAGGCGGGGGCGGTGCCCAGCCAGGAACTCGTGGACGGCATGCGCGCCTACAACGAGTCCCTGACCAAGGCGGGCGTGCTGCTGGCGGCCGAGGGCCTCTATCCCAGCTCGCACGGCGCCCAGATCTCCTACAGCGACGGCAAGGCGACCGTCATTGACGGGCCGTTCACCGAGGCCAAGGAGCTGATCGCGGGCTTCTGGCTGATCCAGGTCAAGTCGCGCGAGGAGGCCGTCGAATGGGCGCTGCGCGTGCCGGTGCCGCCGGGCAACGACGGGGTCGGCCTGGAGGTGTGGCAGGTGTTCGACGGCTCCGACACGCCCGAGGGGACGATGTCGCCGGAACAGCAGGCATACGACGAGGCCCTGCGCGAGCGCCTGCTGGGAGACGAGCCTCGCCCTTGATCCGGGTTGCGCGGCCGTGGGGCTGACTGGTCTCATGGGCCGGTGGCGGGTTCTGACGTCCAGCGGACGATCGAGGCGGTCTGGCGGATCGAGGCGGCGCGGCTCATCGCCGGGCTCGCCGGGCTCGTCCGCGACGTCGGGCTGGCCGAGGAGCTGGCTCAGGACGCCCTGGTGGCGGCGCTTGAGCAGTGGCCGGAGTCGGGGGTGCCGCGCAACCCGGGCGCGTGGCTGATGACGGTGTCCAAGCGCCGCGCCATCGACCTCATCCGCAGGAACGAACGCCTCCAGCGCAACCTCGCCGAGCTGGGCCGTCGCATCGACCTCACCGAGGAGGCGCCGGAGCCGGACGAGATCGAGGACGACCTGCTGCGGCTGGTGTTCACGGCCTGCCATCCGGCGCTGTCGATGGAGGCGCGGGTGGCGCTGACGCTGCGCGTGCTCGGCGGCCTGACCACCGATGAGATCGCGCGGGCGTTCCTGGTGCCGGAGCCGACGGCGGCGCAGCGCATCGTCCGCGCCAAGCGCACGCTCGCCGCGAAGAAGATCCCGTTCGAGGTGCCGCAGGGGGCGGAGCTGGCGGCGCGGCTGTCGTCCGTGCTGGAGGTCGTCTACCTCATCTTCAACGAGGGGTACTCGGCGACGGCGGGCGACGACTGGATGCGGCCCGCCCTGTGCGACGACGCGCTCCGCCTCGGCCGTGTCCTCGCCGGGCTCATGCCCTCGGAGGCCGAGGTGCACGGGCTGGTGGCGCTGATGGAGATCCAGGCGTCCCGGTCGGCGGCCAGGGTGGGGCCGTCCGGCGAGCCGGTCCTGCTGCTGGAGCAGGATCGCGGCCGCTGGGACCGCCTGCTCATCCGCCGCGGCCTGGCCGCACTCGGACGCGCCGAGGCGCTGTCCGGCTCACCGGGGTCGTACACGCTGCAGGCCGCCATCGCCGCCTGTCACGCTCGTGCGCTCGCACCCGAGGAGACCGACTGGGCGCGGATCGCGGGCCTGTACGAGGAGCTGGCCAAGCTGTCCCGCTCCCCCGTCGTCGAGCTGAACAGGGCGGTGGCGCTGTCGATGGCATCCGGCCCCGCGGCCGGGCTCGCGCTGCTCGATCAGATCGCCGGCCAGCCCGCGCTCAAGGGCTATCACCTGCTGCCGAGCGTGCGCGGCGACCTGCTGGCCAAGCTGGGCCGCAGGGACGAGGCCCGTGCCGAGTTCGCCCGCGCCGCCGCCATGACCCGCAACGCCCGCGAACGCGCCCTTCTGGAGGAACGCGCCGCCGCCTGCGCGCCCGCCGGGTGATCAGCCGACGGCGCGTGCCCCGAGCAGGCCGGCCAGTGCCGGGTGCGCGCGGCCCCGCCTCCTCCTCCGAGGCCGCGTACCGCAGCGACAGCAGATGCAACATCCCCGCTCCCTGACCCCGTAGTGCCGCCCCGTGATGGCACCCGCGGGCTCAGGCCCGTTCAGGTGGGGAGACATGCCCCGAAGCGACACGAAAGATGCCTCTTGTGATGGGAGCGCTCCCAATCAGCTCTTTGAGGCGTTCATGCCCAAAAATCCGGTTTTTGAGTGTTAAACCGCCCCATTGGTAACGGTTGCGTTTCGCGGGATTGACGGGCGAACCGGGTAAGTGCACCCTTTGTGGGAGCGCTCCCAAAGATTCCACCGCGGCAGAGCGCGTGTCGCGGTGCCCTCCCAACATTCACCCCAGAAGGGCTCCACCATGATGATCAGGAAGCGTCGCGGCACCCTCGCCGCGGCCTCGGCCCTGGCCGCGGCGGCGCTCGCCGTCGCGTCGTGCGGCTCCGGTGGCACCGCGGAGCAGAGCGGCGCCCCGGCCTCCTCCGCCGCGGCGGGGCCGATCACCATCCGCGTGCAGACGTTCGGCGGCGGCACCAACTTCGGCTACAAGAACGCCGTCGACAAGTGGAACGCCGAGCACAAGGACATCCAGATCCAGCACGAGAACCTGACCGACCAGTTCGAGCAGCAGTACTGGCCGCAGATGATCCAGTGGCTGCAGGCCGGCAGCGGCGCGGGTGACGTCGTCGGCATCGACGAGGGCGGCATGGGTCTGGCCAAGGCGCGCACCGAGTGGTGGGCGGACCTGAAGGAGCACGGCCTGGAGTCGCGCAAGGCCGACTTCCCCGCCTGGAAGTGGGAGAACGGCGTCGCCGCCGACGGCAAGCTGTTCGCCCTCGGCACCGACATCGGCGGCATGAGCCTGTGCTACCGCAAGGACCTGTTCGAGAAGGCCGGCCTGCCGACCGACCGCGAGGAGGTCGGGGCGCTGTGGCCGACCTGGGACGAGTTCCTGAAGACCGGCGAGAAGTTCCAGTCGAAGGTCAAGGACACCAAGTGGGCCGACGGCACGAACACGCTCTACCAGGTGGTGCTCTACCAGGAGGCGGCCAAGAACGGCAACGTCTCCTACTTCGACAAGGACAACAACCTGATCGTCGACAAGAACCCGGCGGTCAAGACGGCCTTCGACTTCGCCCAGAAGCTGAGCCAGCAGGGCCTGACCGCCAAGCTGCGCAACTTCACCGACGAGTGGGCGACGGGCACCCAGAAGGGCGCGTTCGCCACGCTCGGCTGCCCGTCCTGGATGCTCGGCGCGATCAGCGGCAACGCCGGTGACGAGGGCAAGGGCAAGTGGGACGTCGCGGCGGTGCCCGGCGGCGGCGGCAACTGGGGCGGCTCCTGGCTGGCCGTGCCGAAGCAGTCGAAGCACCCGAAGGAGGCGGCGATGGTCGCCGACTACCTGACGCAGGCGACGACACAGGCGAGCGTCTTCACCGACTTCGGCAACATGCCGAGCAACACGAAGGCGCAGCAGGACCCGGCGGTGCAGGGCGCGAAGAACGAGTACTTCAACGACGCGCCCGTCGGTGAGATCTTCGCCAAGTCCGCCGCCAGCCTCCAGCCGGTCTTCCTCGGCGTGAAGCACGCGCAGGTGAAGAGCGCGATCGAGTCGGTCGTGCAGGGCATGGACGACGGCTCGGTGCCGTACGACAAGGCCTGGCAGCAGCTGGTCGACGACGCGGTGAAGGCCGCGGGCTGATCTCCCGCCCGGCCCGCCTCGCGGCGGGCCGGGCTTGTTGCCGCCGAAAGGTCTGTTATGAGCCTCGACACCCTTCCGCGGGCGGCGCGGAGCAACCACCGCGCCCGCCCGCCCGGCCGCCGCTGGCGTTCCCGTCTGGACGTCAAGGCGATGCCGTACTTCCTGGTGTCCCCGTACTTCCTGCTGTTCGCCGCCTTCGGGCTCTTCCCGCTGGCGTTCACGCTCTACTACTCGCTGTACGACTACGACCTGACCGGCACCGTCGAGTGGGCCGGTCTGGGCAACTACACCGCGCTGCTGGGCGACGACGACTTCTGGCGGGCCACGGTCAACACCCTGGCCATGTTCATCATCGCCACCGTCCCCCAGATGCTGCTGGCGCTGTTCCTGGCCAACGCGCTGAACAAGCGCATGCGCTTCCGGCTGGCGCTGCGCATGAGCGTGCTGCTGCCGCTGGTCACCTCGGTGGTCGCGGTGGCGGTGGTCTTCACGCAGCTGTTCGCCCGCGACTGGGGCCTGGTGAACTGGCTGCTCGGCATGGCCGGGGTGGACAACACGAACTGGCGGGCCGAGCGCCTGCCGTCGTGGATCGCGATCGCGACCATGGTCGACTGGCGCTGGACCGGCTACAACGCGATCATCTTCCTGGCCGGCATGCAGACGATCCCGCGCGACCTGTACGAGGCCGCCTCGATCGACGGGGCCTCGCAGCGCCGGCAGTTCTGGCAGATCACGCTGCCGATGCTGCGCCCCACGATGATCTTCGTGGTGCTGAACTCCACGATCGGCGGCCTGACGCTGTTCTCCGAGCCGATGACGTTCTACAACGGCAACCCCGACGGCGGCTCGCAGGGCCAGTTCCAGACGGTGGCCATGTTCGTCTACAAGGAGGCGTTCCGTGAGTTCGACTACGGCTACGCCTCGGCCGCGGCCTGGCTGCTGTTCCTGCTGATCCTCATCGGAGCGGCGATCAACTTCGCGTTCGTGCGCAGGATCGGGGGCACGAAATGACCATCTGGAAACCGACCGTCCTGACGCGGGTGCTGCTCGGGCTGGCCATCTTCCTGTCGGCGTTCCCGCTGTACTGGATGCTGGTGATCGCCTCGCGGACGAACTCCGACGCGGTCTCGTCGCCGCCGAAGTTCCTGCCGGGCGGCAACCTGGGGCAGAACATCATCGCGGTGCTCCAGCACCCCGAGGCGAAGTTCGTGGCCGGCCTGACGAACTCGTTCATCGTGGCGAGCGTCGTGACGATCTCGGTGATCCTCATCTCGACGCTGGCCGGCTTCGCGTTCGCCAACCTGAACTTCCGTGGCCGCAACGCGCTGCTGCTGCTGGTGCTGCTGACGATGGCGGTGCCGCTGCAGCAGATGGGGGTGGTGCCGCTCTACCGGCTCATGGTGAGCCTGGAGTGGACGGGCACCCTCAAGGCGGTCATCCTGCCGTACCTGCTCAACGGGTTCGGCGTCTTCCTGATGACGCAGTACACGCGGCAGTCGGTGCCGATGGAGCTGGTCGAGGCCGCCCGGGTGGACGGCGCCGCCACGCTGCGCATCTGGTGGAACGTCGTGCTGCCCGCCGTGCGGCCCGGCATGGCCGTGCTCGGCATCAACACGTTCATGCTCATGTGGAACGACTACATGTGGCCACTGATCGTGCTTAACCAGGACAACCCGACCGTGCAGATCGCGATCAACGGTCTCAACGCGAGGTACTCCACGGAGTACTCGTTGATCTTCGCGGGCACCGCGTTGTCCATCATTCCGCTCATCGCAGTATTCGTCGCATTCGGCCGCCAGATCGTCGGCGGCCTCATGGAAGGTGCGGTCAAAGCGTGACGACACAAGAGGAACAGACGCGTTCCGGGCTGCGCTTCCCTGCGGGCTTCGCGTGGGGGGCCGCGACCTCGGCGTACCAGATCGAAGGGGCGGTCGCGGAGGACGGGCGCGGCACGTCCATCTGGGACACCTTCACCAAGACGCCGGGAAAGGTGCTGAACGGGCACCACGCGGACGTGGCCATCGACCACTACCACCGCTACCGGGAAGACGTCGCCATCATGGCGGAGCTGGGCCTGTCGGCCTACCGCTTCTCGGTCTCCTGGCCCCGGATCCAGCCGGACGGCTCCGGCCGGATCAACCAGAAGGGTCTCGACTTCTACCGGCGGCTCTGCGACGAACTGCGCGAGCACGCCATCGACCCGTGGCTGACCCTCTACCACTGGGACCTGCCCCAGGCGCTGGAGGACGAGGGCGGCTGGCCCAACCGCGACACCGCCTACCGCTTCGCGGAGTACGCCGCCGCGGTCCACGACGCACTGCAGGACTACGTCCACACGTGGAGCACGGTCAACGAGCCATGGTGCGCCGCGTTCCTCGGCTACGCCTCGGGCGAGCACGCCCCCGGCCGTCGAGAGCCGGAGAACGCGATCAGGGGCGCGCACCACCTCAACCTGGCCCACGGTCTGTCCGTGCAGGCGATGAACGCCCGCCGGGTCGGCGGCTGCGTCAACCTGTACGCGGTCACGCCGGAGACCGACAGCGAGCGCGACCTGGACGCGGCCCGCCGCATCGACGGCCTGCAGAACCGCTTCTTCCTGGACGCGATGCTGCTCGGCCGCTACCCCGAGGACGTGCTGGCGGACCTGCCGGTCGAGCCCGACTTCATCCAGCCGGGCGACATGAAGACCATCAACGCGCCGCTCGACGTGCTACTGGTCAACTACTACAGCCGCTTCACCGTCTCGGGCGCGCCCGGCGGCAAGCAGTCGGCCGCCGCGGCCCCCACGGACTCGGGGTCTCCGTGGGTCGGCAGCGAGCACGTCTCGTTCGTCAACGGCGGCCGCCCGGTGACCGCGATGGGCTGGGAGATCGACGAGGGCGGCCTGGTGGAGATCCTCACCAGGGTGGCGCGGGACTACCCGCCGATCCCGATGGTGGTCTCCGAGAACGGCGCGGCCTTCGACGACGTGCTGGACGACGGCCGGGTCCACGACAGGGAGCGGCAGGCGTACGTGGAGGCGCACCTCGGCGCCTGCAAGGAGGCCATCGACGCGGGCGTGCCGCTGGAGGGCTATTTCGCCTGGTCGCTGATGGACAACTTCGAGTGGGCCTGGGGTTACGGCAAGCGATTCGGCATCGTGCGGGTGGACTTCGAGACCCAGGAGCGCGTTCTGAAGGACAGCGCGCACTGGTACTCGGAGATCATCCGGCAGAATAGGCGCCATGAACCGACCGACTCTTGAGGCAGTCGCTGCTCGGGCCGGGGTGGGCCGGGGCACGGTGTCGAGAGTCATCAACGGCTCGCCCAACGTCAGCGCGAAGGCCCGCGAGGCCGTCGAGCTGGCGATCCGCGAGCTGGGCTACGTGCCCAACCGTGCGGCGCGCGCCTTGGTGACGCGCCGCACGGACACGGTGGCGCTGGTGGTGTCCGAGTCCCAGTTCCGGGTCTTCGACGAGCCGTACTTCGCGGGAACGATCCGCGGCATCGGCTCGGCGCTGGCCGAGACCGGGTTGCAGCTCATCCTCGCGATGGCGCGCACCCCGGAGGAGCACGCGCGGCTCGAGCACTACCTGACGGGTCAGCACGTCGACGGCGTGCTGCTGCTGTCCCTGCACGGGGCCGACCCGCTGCCGGGCAGGCTGGAGACGATGGGGGTGCCGACCGTGCTGGGCGGCCGCCCCGTCGGCCTCGACCCTTACAGCTATGTGGACATGGACAACAGGGCAGGGGCCCGGCAGGCGGTCAAACACCTGCTGGGCCTCGGCCGCACCGCGATCGCCACGATCGCCGGCTCCCAGGACATGGGCGTGGGCGTCGACCGGCTCTCGGGCTACCGAGACGCGCTGCTGCCCTCGGGCCTTCCCGAGCTCGTGGCCTACGGTGACTTCTCCGAGCACAGCGGCGCCGCGGCGATGACCGAGCTGCTGCGCGCCCACCCCGAGCTCGACGCGGTGTTCGCCGCCTCCGACCCGATGGCGCTCGGCGCGATGCGCGTGCTGAAGGCCGAGGGCCGCTCGATCCCCGACGACGTCGCGGTGATCGGGTTCGACGACTCCAAGGCCGCGCTGCACGCCGACCCGCCGCTGACGACCGTGCACCAGCCGACCGAGGCGATGGGGCGGCAGATGGCCCAGCTCCTGGTGGCGCGCATCAACGGCGAGGAGCTGCGCCAGCCCGTGGTGATCCTCGACACCCACCTCGTACGCCGGGAGTCCGCATGAGCAGCAGGATGCGAGGACCATGGACAGCAGGACCAAGCGGCGCTTAGCGGCGGCCGAGCTCGACGCCCTGACCCGCCGCGCGGTGGGTGTGGGCGTCGAGTCCGCCACCGAGCTGACCGACGGCTACGCCAACGCCGTGTGGCGGCTGCGGCTGGCCGACGGCCGCGACGCGGTGCTCAAGCTGAGCCCGCCGCCCGACCTCGACCAGCTCAGCTACGAGCGCAACCTGCTGCGCATGGAGGCCGCCGCGATCGGCCTGGCGGCGCAGGCGGGGGTGCCGGTGGCGGCGCTGCTGCGCGCCGGGTTCGACGACCCCGTGCTGGGCGGCGACTACCTGCTGCTGGCCGCGCTCGACGGCGTGTCGTGGAACGACGTCAAGCCGGACGGCGAGGCCGGGCTGCGCAGGGAGCTGGGCCGCCACCTGGCCAGGTTCAACACGGTGACCGGCGAGGTGTTCGGCTATCCGCACGCGGGCATCACCGGCCGCACGTGGCGCTCGGCGTTCCTCGCGATGGTGGCGGCGCTGCTCGGCGACACCGAGCGCTACCCGACACCGCTGCCGCTGCCCGCCGCGGAGATCATGGCGATCGCCGAGGCGGCGGCGCCGGTGCTGGACGAGGTGACGACGCCGCGGCTGGTGCACTTCGACGTGTGGGCGGGCAACGTCTTCCTCGACGTGAGCGGGCCGCCCCGCATCCAGGCGATCATCGACCACGAGCGGGCCTTCTGGGGCGACCCGCTGGCCGAGTTCGTCACGCCGACGATCTTCGGCGAGCTGGCCGACGACGACCCGCTGCTGGCCGGCTACCGCGAGGTGACGCCGCTGGAGCTCACCCCGGCCGCCCGCACCAGGCTCGACCTCTATCGCGCCTACCTCTACCTGATCCTGCTCATCGAGAACGGACCCCGGCAGTACCCGCCGGACGAGTACGCCAGGATCCGCGTCAGCGCGACCGCGTCACTGACGGACGTGCTGGACCGCCTCGTACGCGCGGCCGCGCGGCCCGTCGAGTAGGTCGGCGCCGGCGACGGTCAGGTTCGCCGCGCCGTGCACCGCGAGCGCGCCGCTGACCCGGGTGCCGAGCAGGTGCACATTCGGCCTGCCGTAGTTGCCCGCCGCGTCCATCGAGCGGTACTCGATCGTGTGCCGGCCACGCGGCAGCGTGCCGTAGACCAGGGAATCGATCTCGGTGCCCTGCTCGGAGAACGTCCACGGCATGACCTCGCGGCCCACCTGGTCGTAGGCGTAGCCGAGGGTCTTCATCGTGACTCCTCCGCTCCCTGAGGGGAGCGGCTTCTCGCTAAGCCGCTTCCGCAGCCTGGCGAAGGGCAAGCCCTGCCCTCAGAATGTTGATCGCCGCGTTCACGTCGGCGTGCGCGGCATGCCCGCACCCCTGACATCGGAACACGGCCTGGCTGACGCGGTTCTCCTTCGCACCATGCCCGCAGCGCGAGCACGTGCGGGAGGTGCCGGCGGGGTTCACCGCGATCAGCTCTCGACCGGCGCTTTCAGCCTTGTACGCGAGGACCGTCAGGAACACCCCCCAACCCGCGTCGAGAATGGACCGGTTCAGGCCGGCCTTGGCGGTCACGTTCCGGCCGGGCCGGTCGATCGTGCCGGACGCCGAACGAGTCATGTTCGCGATCCGCAGGTCCTCGTGCACGATCATGTCGTACCTGGCGACCAGTGCGAGGGCGGCCTTGTGCGCGCAGTCCAACCGCTGGCGGCGGACCTTGGCGCGCAGGGCGGCGACCTGCGCCACCGCTTTACGGCGGCGACGGGAGCCGCGCCGCTTGCGGGCCAGGGCCCGCTGGGCTTCGGCCAGCCGGTCGGCCGAGGCGGCCAGACGGCGCGGGTTGACCAGGTACCGGCCGTCGCTGGTGGTGGCCAGCGAGGCGACGCCCAGGTCCACGCCGACGGCCACGCCCGTGGCCGGGAACGGATCGGCGGGCACGCCATCACACGACAAGACCAAATACCAGCGGGAACCCTCGCGCTTCACGCTGATCGTCTTCACCTGGCCTTTCGCGGGCCGGTGCTGGTGGACGCGGACGTGCCCGATGCCCTGGAGCCGGACGTACGCGGTGGGGCGCTCGGGCTGGGAGTTCCACCGGCAGCCGTCGCCGTCCTTGGGCCACTCGACGGTGTCGAACCAGCCGCGCCCCTTGAACCGGGGAAGCCGGGCGTACGCCCGGCCTTGACGCGGTCGAAGAACGCACGAAATGCCCTGTCCAGCCGCCGCAGGGTGGCCTGCTGGGAGGAGAACGACCAGCGGCCCTGCCCATCCGGGTCATCACCCCGGATGTGCTGCAGTTCGCCCGACTGATCGCCGTACCGGACCGTCACGCCTGCCGTGCGGTAGGCCGTGCGGCGGTGCTCCAAAGCGGCGTTGTAGAGCTGACGGTGGTCTTCCAGGCACGCGGCGAGTGCAGCGGCCTGCTTGGCGGTGGGGCGCAAAAGGAACTTGAACGACCTACGCACGGCCACCGCCCTTGGACGACCGCTCGTCCTGCGTCTCGATGTGGCGCTGCACCGTCTGTGCGGACACCGCACCGGGCGTGGCCACGAAGGAGGACCGCGACCACAGTGTGGGCAGCTGGGAGCGCAGGTGCGGGAAGTCGGCGCGCAGGTGGTGGGAGGTGCACCCCTTGAACTGGCCGGCCACGTACGAAGGTGAGTGCTTCGGGTGTGGCTTGACGAACAGGTGCACGTGGTCGGACAGCACCTCCAGCGCCACGATCTCCCCATCATGCTCGTCGGCCTTGGCGTGGATCCGTTCCTCAAGGCGGTCCTTGACCCGGCCGCCGAGGACCGGGCGGCGGTACCCCGGGCACCACACCACGTGGTACCCGAGGTCGTACGCCGCACCCGGGGAAGTACGCACCTGACGAGACACACGATTCTTATAGCAGCGCCGACCCAGCTCACGCGCGACGAAACGGAGAACTCTCATGTGCAGACCTGACAAGTCACGCCTCAGGGAGGTCGGCGAGCATGACGGGGTCGGTGGTGGGCTGCCGGGAGCCCTCGGCCGGTTCGACGGTGAGCGCCACGCGGTCGTCGCCGCGCAGCGGGGTCAGCACCACCGGGGCGCTCGCCCCGCCGGGGCCCGGCTCCAGCAGGCCGGCCGGGCGCGGGCCTTCCGGGCCCATCAGCCACAGCTCGTACGCCTTCGCCCGCGGCAGCTCGGCCAGCCCCGACGAGGTGAACACCATCCGCCCCCGCTCGCGCGAGATGACGACCGTGCCGGTGCCGCCGGTGGTGACCTGCCGCCGCATGGTCTCGGCGTCGGGCGCGGCCAGCACGGCGGCCAGCTCGCCGTTCCTGGCGGTGAGGTCGGCGAGGTCGCGGCGGGCGTCGAAGGCGAGCACGCCGAGCGCCACGGCCGCCGCCGCCGACACGGCGACCGACACCCCGGCGACCACCTCCACGCGCCGCCTCCTTCGCCGCAACGGCGCCACCCGCCCGCCATCGCCGTCCCCGGGCGGCACGGGCAGTCGATGCGACACCGTGGGCGCGTCGTCGGGGATCTCCGGGGGGCGGGTCCGGTGGGCGGCGGTGAGGAGGCGGTGGCGGAGGCGGGCGGGCGGGGGTGCGGCGACCGTCTCCGCCAGGCGGGCCGCGGTCTCGCGCAGCCGGCTGACCTCGGCCGCGCAGCCGTCGCACACGTGCAGGTGCTCCTCGAACAGCACCCACTCGGCGTACGGCAGCGCGTGCACGGCGTAGGCGCCCGAGAGGGTGTGGAGCTCGTCGTTCATCGTCCACTCCCAGGTGTGAGAGGCGGCTCACCCCTGTACTTCGGCGCTCCCGGCACGCCGGATGGCCCCCGCCCTTGTGCATTTCGGCGAAGATGCGACAATCTCATTGGGGGATGAATTATGGGATGTGTGATCGCGGGGGGCGGCCCCGCCGGTGCGATGCTCGCCCTCCTTCTGGCGCGGTCCGGCGCCGAGGTGACGCTGCTCGAGAAACACGGCGACTTCCTGCGGGACTTCAGGGGCGACACGATCCACCCCTCGACCATGCAGGTGCTCGACGAGCTGGGGCTGGCCGAGGAGCTGCTGAAGCTGCCGCACCGCAAGTCGTACAGCCTGACCGTCGTCTCCGACGCCGGCGACATCCGCCTCGCCAACGTGCGGAACCTGCGGACCAGATACGACTACATCACGTTCGTACCGCAGTGGGACTTCCTCACGCTCATCACGCGCGCGGCGGCCCGCTACCCGAACTTCCGGCTGCTGATGAACGCCGAGGCGGTCGACCTGATCCGCGAAGGCGGCGCGGTCCGCGGGGTGCGCTACCGCGACCCGTCGGGCGAGCACGAGATCAGGGCCGATCTGACCGTCGCCGCCGACGGCCGCACCTCGGTGCTGCGCGCGAAGGCCGGTCTGACGCCGCAGGACCTCGGCGCGCCCATCGACGTGCTGTGGTTCCGGCTGCCGCGCGACCCCGCCGACCGCGCGGATCCGTTCCTGCGGGTCTCGCGGGGCCGCCTGATGGTCGCCATCAACCGGGGCGACTACTGGCAGCTCGCGTACGTGATCCTGAAGGGCGGTTACGAGCGGCTGAGGCACGAGGGCATCGACGCGCTGCGCCGGCCGATCAGCGAGCTCCTGCCCTGGCTGGCGGACCGGGCGGAGCAGATCACGAGCTTTGACGACGTCAGCGTGCTGACCGTCCGGATCGACCGGCTGCGCCGCTGGCACCGCCCCGGGCTGCTGTGCATCGGCGACGCCGCGCACGCCATGTCACCGGTGTTCGGCGTCGGCATCAACATGGCCGTCCAGGACGCCGTCGCGACCGCCAACCTGCTGGCCGGCCCGCTCAGGCACGGCGGGCCGATCCCCGAGCGGGCGCTGCACCTGGTGCAGCGGCGGCGCATGCCGCCCACCCGGATCACCCAGGCGCTGCAGCGGGTGATCCAGAACCGGTTCATCAGCCCCACGCTCAGCGGCGACGCCGACCCGACACGGCGGCTGCCGCGCGACCTGACCGCGATTCCGGTGCTCAATGGGCTGGTGGCCCGCGTGATCGGCCTCGGCGTACGGCCCGAGCACCTCATGGCAAAGCAAGTTTGACTTCCTCTGGGTTCGCACCCGTATAACCGCATTCTCACAACGTGGACAAGGGGGTCGGTGGTGCCGAGCCAGTGGAATACCCTCGTATCTCGTGAGCAGCAATCTAGTGGATCTCGATTCCTGGCGAGCCCTCCCCGCGGCGCAGCAGCCTGACTGGCCAGACCGCGGCGAGCTCGACAAGGTTGTCGCCGAACTCGGCGGCCTGCCCCCGTTGGTCTTCGCCGGCGAGTGCGACCAGCTCAAGGAGCAGCTGGCGGCCGTCGCCCGTGGTGAGGCGTTCGTCCTGCAAGGCGGCGACTGCGCCGAGACGTTCGCCGGCGCGACCGCCGACAACGTGCGTCAGAAGCTGAAGACGTTGCTGCAGATGGCGATCGTGCTGACCTATGCCGGCCGGGTGCCGGTGGTGAAGATCGGCCGGGTCGCGGGGCAGTTCGCCAAGCCGCGGTCCAAGCCCACCGAGGTCCGCAACGGCGTGGAGCTGCCGGCCTACCGGGGCGACATGGTCAACGGCTTCGACTTCACGCCCGAGGCCCGCATGCCCGACCCGTGGCGGCTGCTCAAGGCCTACCACTCCTCCGCCGTGACGCTCAACCTCGCCCGCGCCTTCACCAAGGGCGGCTACGCCGACCTGCGCCAGGTGCATGCCTGGAACCAGGACTTCGTGGCAGAGTCGCCGGCCGGGCGCCGCTACGAGCAGCTCGCTCGCGAGATCGACCAGGCGCTGGCCTTCATGCGGGCCTGCCGGGCCGAGCCCGAGGAGTTCCACACCGTCGAGTTCTACTCCTCGCACGAGGCGCTGATCCTCGACTACGACCGCGCGCTCACCCGCATCGACTCGCGTACGGGGCTGCCGTACGACGTGTCGGCCCACATGGTCTGGATCGGCGAGCGCACCCGCCAGCTCGACGGCGCCCATGTCGACTTCTTCGCCAAGATCCGCAACCCGATCGGCGTCAAGCTCGGGCCCACCACCACGCCCGACGAGGCGCTCGCGCTGGTCGACAAGCTCAACCCGGCCAACGAGGCGGGGCGGCTGACGTTCATCACGCGGATGGGCGCCTCCAAGATCCGCGAGCACCTGCCCGCGCTGGTCAAGGAGGTCACCGCGTCCGGCGCGCGGGTGGCGTGGATCTGCGACCCGATGCACGGCAACACCTTCGAGGCGCCGAGCGGTCACAAGACGCGGCGGGTCGACGACGTGCTCGACGAGGTGGCCGGCTTCTTCGAGGTGCACCGCTCGCTCGGCACCCACCCGGGCGGCATCCACATCGAGTTCACCGGTGACGACGTGACCGAGTGCGTGGGCGGCGGCCACGAGATCAACGAGGCCGACCTCGCCACCCGCTACGAGACGGCCTGCGACCCGCGCCTCAACCGCGGCCAGTCCCTCGACCTCGCCTTCCGCGTCGCCGAGCTCTACCGCGGCTGACCGTCCCCGGCCGATGGTCACGGCCGTCCGTCCGTCCACGGACGGCCGTCTGCGACTGACCGTTCCCGGCGCGCCGCCCGGCCCCCGAGGCCCGGGCGGCGTGACGCGCCTGCCCCCCTTCCACACCGCAGCGGGCCGGAGTTCTTCTCCGGTCCGCTGTGTCGCTTTCGGGAAAAGAGTGATCCAGGTCTCATCGGCGGGCAATCCTGAATTCGGGAGAAAGGTGAGGTTTGAGAGCTATGATCGCCCGGAAAAGCTCTCATATTTCAGGAGAAATGACGTGGCTGGTGCTCCGGAGGGGGTCGACCCGAACGTCCCCAACGTCGCGCGCATGTACGACTACTTCCTCGACGGCAAGGACAACTTCGCGGCCGACCGGGCAGCGGCCGAACAGATCCTCCAGAAATTCCCGCACACCAAGGAAGGCGCCAGGGCGAACCGGGACTTCCTCCGCCGTGCGGTGCGCCATCTGGTGGACTCCGGTGTACGCCAGATCGTCGATCTCGGCGCCGGGCTGCCCACCCAGGGCAACACGCACGAGATCGCCCCTGAGGCGCGCGTGGTCTACGTGGACTACGACTCGGTGGTGTGTGTGCACGGCAGGGCGTTGCTGGCCAGGAAGGAGAACGTCGACTTCCTCCAGGCGGACGTGCGCGAGCCCGAGGCGCTGCTCGGCAAGCTGGGCGGGCTGGTCGACTTCGACCAGCCGGTGGCGTTCCTGATGCTGGCGCTGCTGCACTTCGTCTCCGACGACGACGCCTACGACCTGGTGGCCAAGTTGCGCGCGGCGAGCGTGCCGGGCAGCTACCTCGTGATCAGCCACGCGGTGGACCCGACGCCGGACGAGACCCCGCGGGCGCTGGAGATCTACAAGAAGTCGACGGCCGCGCTGAACCTGCGTACGCGGGAGCAGATCGAGCGCTTCTTCGAGGGCTATGAGCTGGCCGAGCCGGGGCTGACGTTCCCCGCCAGGTGGCGTCCTGACCAGGAGATGATGCTGGGCGACCACATCACCTTCGGGTACGTCGGCGTCGCGCGCAAACTCTGACCCGTGCATGAGAAAGGCCCCGCCGTGAACCGGCGGGGCCTCGACGTGTCGGCGGTCAGTTCTGCTGGGCGTTCTTCAGCTCTTCGCTGAGCTCGGCCCTGATGGCGTCCATGTCGAGGGCCCTGACCTGCCTGATGAGGTCTTCGAGCGCGGGCGCCGGGATGGCGCCGGCCTGCGCGAAGACGACGATGCCGTCGCGGATGGCCATCAGCGTGGGAATCGAGGTGATGTCGAACCCCTGGGCGAGGCCCTGCTCCGCGTCAGTGTCGATCTTGCCGAAGGTGATGTCCTCGTGCTTGTCCGACGCCTGCTCGAAGATCGGCCCGAACTTCTTGCACGGCGGGCACCACTCGGCCCAGAAGTCGAGCAGCACGATCCCCTTGTCGGCGATGTCGTTGAAGTTCTTCTCGGTTACTTCGATGGTCGCCACAAGTGGCTCCTTGCTCGTTGTCGCTAGCAGTGCATCCGTCTCAACCACGTACCCACACCCAGCATTCCATGCTCCGGCGGCGGGCGCGGCCCTTCGGATCGGCCGCGCCCGCCGGGGCTCAGCGCCCGCCGGGCCCTCGCCCGGGCCCTCCGCCGGGCCCTCCGCCGGGCCCTCCGCCGGGCAGCGTCAGGCCGATGACCAGCGGATCATGGTCGGAGGAGCGGTAGGCGTCGGGACGGTAGAGGTCAGGCGGATTGAACTCGGTGTTGTAGTCGCGGATGCGCGGCTCGTCGGCGTTGATGTGCCAAATCGCGGCGCTGGTGACCCGCTTGAGCAGCTGCCTGCCGACCAGGGCGTGGTCGAGCTCGCCCGCCAGCCCGTCGAACAGGTAGCTGTAGCGCTGCGCGGCGGGCACGAACCGCTTGGTGACGCTGGTCAGGCCGCCCGCCTCAAGAGTGCCGATGGGGTCCTCCTCGCCGTAGGCGTTGAGGTCGCCGAGCACGATCGGGTTGGGCAGGTCCCGGTCCTCGATGAGGCCGAGCAGGGCCTGGGCCTGGGCGACGCGCGTGGCGTTCCAGCAGCTCTGGCCGTCGCCCTGGTCGGCGTCGGGGCCTTCGGACGGGCAGCTGCCCTTCGACTTGAGGTGGTTGACCAGCATCGTGAACGGCTGGCCGCCGCCCTTCCTGCGGAAGGTCTGGATCAGCGGGGGCCGGCTGAAGACGGGGTCGTCCGACGCCTGCGCCGCGCCCACCGGGGTGAGCTTGGCGGGCTTGTAGATCAGGCCGACCTGGATGGCGTCGGTACCGGGGTGCGGGTGCGCGAGCGCGGCGTACGTACCGGCTCCGATCTGGGCGTTGACCGCGTCCACGAGCGCCTGCAGGGCGGTCTGGCCGTTGTTCTCGACCTCCATGAGGGCGACCGCGTCGGCGTCGAGGCCCTTGAGCGCGGCCACCAGCTTGGCGAGCTGGCGCTCCTGCTCTGCGGCGTTGTTCGCGCCGCGCGAGCCGAGCGTGGTGAACCAGTTGAGGGTGTTGAACGAGGCCACCTTGACGTTCCCGATCACCGGGAACGGCTTGGGCGTGCGCGGGTTGGCGTTCGCGTACGCGATGGGCTTGGTGGGCTGCAGCCGGTAGGAGCCGAAGCCGTAGCCGAGCACGCCGGTGACGCCGAGCGCCACGTCGCCGGTCCGCACGACGGGCGGCAGCGTGGCGGGGTTCTCACGGGTGGAGGCGTCGTCCACGAGCAGGGAGCGGCGCTCGTTGAGCCCGGCGTCCACGCCGCGCCGGTCGGTCGGCTGGAACAGCCGGCCCTGGGAGGAGAGCGTGACCTCGCCGTAGCGGCCCAGGTTGTAGTGCTCGCTGACGGTGAGCGGCTGCGGGAAGGTCAGCAGCATGTTCTCGACCGGCTCCAGGCTCTTGCCGGAGGCCACCGGCAGCCGGTACGGCAGCGCCGCCACCTTGCCCTTGCCGCACACGTCCACGGCGGTGACGGGCGACAGTTCGGTCCAGCCGTTGAACTCGGTCACGGTGCCGGTCACCAGGACCCGGTCGCCGGCCTTGACGTCCTTGACCGACTCGCGGGCGTACGCGAACAGCCCTTCCGACGTCGCCGGGTCGGCGTCCGGCCTGGGGTCCTGGATGAAGAAGCCGCTGAGCTGGTCGGTCCGCTGGAAGTCGGCGGTCACGACGCCCTCGACGCGGACCGTCTGGCCGGCCAAGGGGCTGGCGTCTCCGGCGCCCTGTACCTGCGCGATGCGGTGCGAGGCCGGGGTGGCGCAGGGCTCTGAAGCGGGGTCGGCGGTGTTGACGGCGGCGGCGGAAGCGGCCGGAACCGCCACCGGGATCACCACCGCGACCAAGGCCGCCAGGGATGCTCGTGATAAAGCGTGCATGTCCGGCACTTTACGGCCAATATGACCCGCATATTTCCACATAAAGATGGATAGAACATTAAATCGCCGAACCTTGACATCGGCGGCGGCGGGTATCACCTGAGCATGGACTGGGTCACCTGCGCGTATTCTGCTGCTTGCACCGGAATCGCTAGCCGTCCGACCGGGCTCTGCCTCGCCCACCTCGATCCCGAGCACCTGAGCGCGGCGCTCGCCGAGCTCTCCCCCGGCCGCCTGCTCGACCTGCGCGGCACCACCGTCACCAGCGCCCTGCTCGCCCGCATCCTCGACGCCACGGGCGGCCGTCCAGGACGGGCCAGGCTCGACCGGGTCACCTTCACCGGCGACGTACGGCTGTCAGGGGTGAGGTTCTGCGGCGACGTGTCGCTCGACGGCGCCAGGTTCGACCGGCTCGCCTCGTTCTTCGGCGCCAGGTTCGAGGGCAACGTGTCGCTGGCGGGCGTCAGGTTCGCCCGCGAGCTGTCCTTCCACGGCGTCACCGCACGCGGGCACGTCTCGCTCGACCAGGCCGTGATGGCGCGCGACGCGCTGTTCAGCCAGGCCGAGTTCGGGCACGGGCTGTCGTGCGAGCGCGCCAGGTTCGACGGATACGCCACCTTCGACGGTGCCCACCTGGGCGGCGGCGCGGTCTTCAGGGGCGCGCGCTTCGGCCGTACGCTGTCGTTCCGCAAGGTCAGGGGGCACGCCGGGTTCGAGGCCGCCCACTTCGCCGCCGACGCGTACCTGTCGGCCACCGGACGGCTGTCGGCGGCCAGGGCGCGCGCCGACGGGCTGCTCGACGTCGCGGTGGCCTGCTGCGGCGTGAACCTGCGCGGCGTCGAGGTGACCGGCCCCACCACCGTGCGGCTCACCGACTCCCAGGCCGACCTGGAGGGCGCGGTGCTGCACGGCCCGGCCACCGTGACAGGGCGCGGCCGCTCCACGCTCACCTCCCTGCGCCAGGTGGACGCCGGCGACCTCGCGCTGCGCGGGCTCGACCTGACGACGTGCCGCTTCGCGGGGCTGGCGCACCCGTCGGGCGTGCGGGTCAAGGACTGCACGTTCGCGCTGACACCGCGCGGCGTGCAGCTCAGCCTGCGCTGGCCGATGCTGCGCTGGTTCTCCCGCCGCCGGGCGCTGGCCGACGAGCACGCCCTGCGCGGCGACCGCCTCGGTGGCCGCCACGGAAGCGGCCACGGAAGCGGCCACGGAAGCGGCCACCACGACGACCCCGGCGACCCGGGCGCCACACCCGACGGGCTCGCCGCCCTCTACGCGGGCCTGCGCCCCAGTGACCGCGCCACCTCGGCCGACTTCGCGTTCGCCGCCATGGAGATGCGCCGCCGGGCCGGTCACGGCTGGTGGCTGTCGGTGTCGTGGCTGCTGTGCGGGTACGGCATGCGCCTCGGCCGGGCGGCGCTCTGGCTGGCCGTGGTGGCGGCGCTGACGGCGGCGGCCCTCCTGTGGAGCACGGCCTCCCACGCCGGCCAGCACCGCGCCCCGACGAACCAGGCCGTCCCCCGCTGACGACACCCCGCGCCCTGCCCGCCAACCCCAGTGCCGACCACAGTGCCGACCACAGTGCCGAGCACAGTGCCGAGCACAGTGCCGACCGGGGGCGGCGGGCGTGCGGGGCTCAGAGTTCGGCCGCGAGCGCCTCGATGGTGGCGAAGTGGCGGGGCCAGCCGCCGCCCATGATGCGCCGCGACAGCTGCTGCACCTCGTCGTCCGGGTCGAAGCCCTCGTGGTCGAGGAAGAGCCTCGTGCCCTTGCCCTCGGGCTCCAGCCGCCAGGTCACGGTCCAGTCCACCCGCCCGTCGCTCCAGGCCAGCCGCAGCAGCTTCGCCGGCTCGATCGCCAGCACCTCGCAGTGGACGACCCCGTCGAAGCCGACCGCCTTCTTGGGCGTGGTGGTGAAGGTGAAGCGGTGGCCGACCTCGGGCTTGAAGTCGTTCGGCATGAGCCAGCGGGCCAGCAGCTCCGGCTCGGTGAGCGCGCGCCACACCTTGGCCGGCGGGTGGGCGAGGAACTGGTCGAGCCTGATGGCCGTGCGCTCCTCAGCGGTCTCCGGTGGTCCGGCGGGTGGTGGGGTCTGCGGCATCGTCGTCGTCCTCCAGGTCGTCGAGCAGGGTGGTCAGTGCGGTGAGGCGCTCTCGCCAGAAGCGTTCGTACGGGCTGAGCCAGTCGCGGATCTCCATCAGCGGTCCCGCCTCCAGGCGGTAGTGGCGTTCGCGGCCCTTGCGGGCCTCCGACACCAGCCCCGCGTCCCTGAGCACCTTGAGATGCTCGGACACGCTGGGCCTGCTCATGTCGAACCGCTCGGCCAGCCGGCCGGCGGGCTGTGCGCCCTCGTCGAGCAGCAGGCGCAGCAGCTCCCGCCGCGCGGGGCTGGCCAGCGCGGCGAAGACGTGGTCGGCGCTCACGCCTGGCTGACCACGAAACCGTTGCCGTCGGGGTCGTGGAAGAGCAGCTGCCGCCCCCACGCCTGCTCGCTCGGCCCGTCGAAGGCGACGCCGTGCTCGCCCAGCCGGGCGGCCAGCGCGTCGAGGTCGGGCGCGCCGACGACCAGGCCGCCGATCGGCGCCATACCGGGGAACCACGAGGCCAGCAGCAGCGTCGTCGCGCTGCCCTTGGGAGCCACGGTGAGCCAGCGGCCCATGGGGAAGGGATTGTCGGTGCGTACCTCGAAGTCGAGCACCCGCGTGTAGAAGTCGTGTGCCGCGCTCTGATCGGCGACCGGCACGGTGATGGTGAGGATGGAGGAGATGGGCATGTCGGACACTATATGTAGGAAATTTCCTACATGACAAGCCCCGGCCCAGCGCCGGATATCAGGGGATTCCCCGATGAGACCGGCGGCCGTTCTCTTTACACTTGAGCCATGCTCATCGACGACTACGTGGCCGAGCTGGACAGAGCCGTCTGCGGGCCGCCAGGACCCAAGCACGACCTGGTCGTCGAGGCACGTGACAGCCTGCTCGACACCGCCGAGGCGTTCGAGGCCGAGGGGCTCGACCGGGCGGAGGCCGAGCGGCGCGCGGTCGAGGAGTTCGGTGAGGTCGCCGAGATCGCGCCGGGCTTCCAGCTCGAGCTGACCGCCGCGTCGGGGCGGCGGCTCGGCATGCTGCTGTTCGTCAGCGTGCCGATCACGGTCGCGATGTGGTCGATGTTGTGGCGCCTCTATCCGGCCGACGCGAGCGCCTGGCTCGACAGGCCCGACTGGTACGGCCCGCTCTCCCGGCTGCTCGACGTGCTCCAGCTCGGCACCGGCCTGTACGGCGGCCTCGTGGTCTTCGCGCTGAGCAGGGGCGCCCGCTGGATCCGGCGGCCCAGGCTGGCCGTCCGGTCGATGGGCATCATGGTGTGGACGGCGCTGCCACTCACGGGTGTGCTGGCGATGGTTCTGTCGTTCGCCGTCGACGCACCCAACTCACTCGAATCGCTGCCGGCCCTGCTGGCGAACCTGGTCACCTCGGCGATGTGGGGGCTGCAGCTCTACGGCGCCGCCAGGTGCGTACGCGTGACGCGCGCCTGAGCCCCACTCACGGCGCCACTCACGGCACCGCTCATGACACAGCTCACGACACCGCTCATGACACAGCTCTGGACGCATCCGCCGGCTCGGCCCGCAGCACGCTGCCGATCACGGTGGAGAACTCCCGCCAGGCCGACCGCTCCCCCTGCAGCTGCTTCCTGCCCGAGTCGGTGAGCCGGTAGGTGCGGCGCCTGCGGCCGCCCACGGTCGCCCACTCGCTCGACAGGTGGCCGATGCGCTCGAGCCTGCGCAGCGCCGGATAGACGGTGCCGGTGGGCACGCTGAGCGCTCCTCCGCTGCGTTCCTGCAGCGCCTCGATGATGGCGTAGCCGTGCAGCGGCTTCTCCTCCAGCACGGAGAGGAGGAGAGCGTCCATGTGGCCGCGCAGCGCATCCGGGTTCATGACATCGATCCTAGACATCGGTTCATTGTGTAGCCAGTCTACATGTAGCCTTTCTACGTGTAGGCTATCTACGTATGGACACGACCTCGGAGCGGTGAATGGACGTCCTGGATCTGGCACGCACGCAGTTCGCGGTGACCGGCAGCCTGCACTTCCTGTTCGTGGTGCTCACGCTGGGCCTGGCGCCGCTGGTCGCGATCATGCACACCAGGTGGGCACGGTCGGGGCAGCCCCTGCACGAAGGCATGACGCGCTTCTGGGGGCAGATCTACGTCATCAACTACGCGCTCGGCATCGTGACCGGGCTCGTGATGGAGTTCCAGTTCGGGCTGGCGTGGAGCGGGCTGACCGACTACGCCGGCGACGTCTTCGGGGCTCCCCTCGCCATGGAGACGCTGCTGGCCTTCTTCCTGGAGTCCACCTTCCTCGGCCTGTGGATCTTCGGCTGGGGCCGGCTGCCCAAGTGGGCGCACGTGGCCTGCATCTGGGTCGTGACGCTCACCGCGTACGCCAGCGCGTTCTTCATCATGGTCGCCAACTCGTTCCTGCAGAACCCGGCGGGCGCCGTCGCCGACGGTGAGCGCCTGCGCCTGGCCGACTTCGGCGCGCTGCTCGCCAACAAGGCGCTGATCTTCTCCTTCCCGCACGTCGTCGGGGCCGGGCTGTTCACCGGCGGGATGGTGCTGGTGGGCGCGAGCGCGTACCGGCTGTGGCGGCGCGCTCCAGAGACCGAGTTCTTCGGCCGCTCGCTGCGCACCGGCGTGCTCACCGCCGCCGTCGGCATCTTCGTGACCATGGCCTTCGGCTACGCCCAGTTCGGCGGCGTCGCCGAGGACAAGTTCGGCGCGCACAACCCGGTGGCCGCCACCGCGCTCGGCTTCATGATCGAGATCGGCCAGCTCCTGGCGCTGGTGGTGCTGCTCGTGATGCTGCCGCTGATCCGCGTGCTGCCGCGGGCCCGCTGGGCGCATCCGATCCTCATGCTGATGACGCCGCTGCCGTTCGTCCTGTCGATACTCGGCTGGATCGCCAGGGAGGTCGGCAGGCAGCCGTGGATGATCTGGGAGCGGCTCAGCGTCGCCGACGCCATGACGCCGGGCCTGACCCCCGGCATGGTGATGGGCTCGCTGGCCGCCTTCACGGCCGTGCTCGGCCTGCTCGCCGTCGTCGACTACGTGCTCATCGCCAAGGTGATCAGGCGCGGGCCGCGCGGGCTCGACCTCGGCGCCGCCGCCGATGAGCCCCGCTCCCCCGCCCTGACCTTCTGAGAGGTGCTGACGATGGACCTGCTGTGGTTCGCCATCTTCGCCGTGCTGCTCGCCGGATACTTCGCGCTCGAGGGCTTCGACCTCGGCGTGGGGCTGCTGCTGCCGGTGCTCGGCAGGACGCGCGCCGACCGTGACCGCCTGGTGGCCGCGATCGCCCCGTACGTGCTGGCCAACGAGGTGTGGCTGGTGGCCGTCGCCGGGACCATGGCCGGGGTCTACCCGCTGCTGGAGGGCGAGGTGCTGGTGGGGCTCTATCCGCTGGTCGTGGCCATGCTGATGAGCTGGGTGCTGCGCGACGCCGGGCTGTGGTTCCGCCGCAGGCTCGGCGGGCCGCTGTGGCGGGGCTTCTGGGACGGCGCCGTCGCGTTCGGCTCGCTCGGCCTGTCCGCCGGCTGGGGCATGGCCCTGTACGCCGCCGCCACCGGCTTCCAGGCCCCCGTCGTGCATCCGCTGGGCCTGCTGCTCGGCGTCGTGGTGACGCTGCTGTTCGCCTTCCACGGCTGGACGTTCCTGGCCTGGCGCACGCCGGGCGCGTTCGGAGCCGTCAGGTCGGGGCGGGCGGTGCTGGTGTCGGGGCTGGTGGCCGCGCTGCCCGCGATCGGGGTGCTGGCGGGCGCGATGCCGTACCTGCTGGCGCACACCGCTCCCCCGGCCACGCTGAATGTGCTGAGTCTCATGGTCCTGCCTGTCGCACCCATCCTGGTGGGGGCGCAAGTATGGGTATGGCGGACTTTCCGGCCAGGCAAGACCGCCACGTTGCTCCCTTCGTTCTTCTGAGGGCTTACTGGGCGCGATCTGAGGGGCTCTGTGCACAAGGGTTTGCTTTCGCTCATGCGGGCCGAGCGTGCGGTCCGCACGCACCTCGGCGTCACCATGGCCGCCGCGGTGCTCGCAGGGCTGCTCGTGCTGGTGCAGGCCGAGCTGCTCGCGGGCGTGCTGTCCGGGCGCTTCACCGCGGCGGCGCTCGGCGTGCTGGCGGCGGTGGTCGGGGTGCGGGCGCTGCTCGCCTGGACACAGGGCGTCTTCGCCGGGTTCACGGCGACCGGCGTCAAGTCGGCGCTGCGCCACCGGCTGCTGGAACGGCTGCGCGAGCTGGGCCCTGCCCGGCTCGCCGCCCACCGCTCGGGCGAGCTGGTCACGCTCGCGGGGCGCGGGCTCGACGGGCTCGACAACTATTTGACCGGCTACCTGCCGTCCATCGCCGTGGCCGGGGTCGTGCCGGTGGCGGTGCTGATCCGGCTGTTCGCCGCCGACCTCGCCAGCGCCGTGATCGTGCTGGTCACGCTGCCGCTCATCCCCATCTTCGGCGCGCTCGTCGGCATGACCACCAAGGCCGTCACCGAGCGGCAGTTCCACGCCCTGTCGCGGCTCGGCGGCCACTTCCTCGACGTGGTCCGCGGGCTGCCCACGCTGCGCGCCTTCGGCCGGGCCCGCTATCAGGCCGGCGTCATCAAGCAGGTCGCCGACGCCCACCGCAGCGCCACCATGCGGACCCTGCGGGTGGCGTTCCTGTCGTCGCTCGTGCTCGAACTGTGCGCGTCGCTGTCGCTGGCGCTGGTGGCGGTGCCGATCGGGCTGCGGCTGCTCGGGGGGTCGCTCGACCTGACCACGGCGCTGCTGGTGCTGCTGCTGGCGCCGGAGGCGTACCTGCCGCTGCGGGCCATGGGGACCCGCTTTCACGCCTCCATGGAGGGGGTGGCGGCGGCCGACGCCGCCTTCGCCGTCCTGGACGACGAGCCCGACCACGCCGGCGGCGGCACCCGTGCGGTGCCCGTCGGCGGCGCGCCCGAGATCCGGCTGGAGAACGTCACCGTGCGCTATCCGGGCCGCGAAACGCCGGCGCTGGAGGACGTCTCGCTCACCATCTCCCCCGGCGAGCGCGTCGCCCTGGTCGGCGAGAGCGGCGGCGGCAAGAGCACGCTGCTGCACCTCGTGCTCGGGTTCGTCCAGCCGTCCTCAGGCCGGGTCCTCGTCGACGGGACCGACCTGCGGGAACTCGACCTGGCGCGGTGGCGGGCGCGGCTGGCGTTCGTGGCGCAACGGCCGCACCTGTTCGCCACGTCGGTGGCCGACAACATCCGGCTCGGCGCCCCCACGGCGTCCCTGGAGGACGTCCGCAAGGCCGCCGCGGCGGCGCACGCCGACTTCGTCGAGGACCTGCCCGAGGGGTTCGGCACGGTGCTGGGCGAGCGCGGCACGAACCTGTCCGCCGGCCAGCGCCAGCGCGTCGCCCTGGCTCGCGCCTTCTGCCGCCCGGCCGCCTCCGTGCTGCTCCTGGACGAGCCCACGGCCCGCCTCGACGGCCGCAGCGAGGCCGCGGTGGTGACGGCCACCGCCGAGCTGGCTCAGGGCCGTACGGCCGTCATCGTCGCGCACCGGCCCGCCATGATCGACCTGGCCGACCGTGTCATCCGGATCCACGACGGGCGCGTGCTGTCCGACACTGGGGCCCGCGTGGAAGGGAGCAGGCCGTGAAGCGGCGCATCGGGTTGCGCGTGTGGTGGGCGGTGCTGGCCGGGTCGGCGGCCGACCTCGCCGGGCTCGGGCTCATCGCCGCCGCCGCGTGGCTGATCACGCGGGCGGCCGAGCAGCCGCCGCTGGCCGCGCTGAGCGTGGCGATCGTGGCGACGCGGGCGTTCGCCACCGGCAAGGGCGTCTTCCGGTACGCGGAACGCCTCACCGGCCACGACGTCGCCCTGCGCGCCCAGGCGGGCACCAGGGAGGACCTGTACGAGGCCCTCATCCCGCCCCAGCGTCCCCGCCACGGCGGCGCCGACCTGCTGAGCCGCATGGTGGACGACACGGAGGCCGTGCAGGACCTGCTGGTCCGCTGCCTCCTGCCGGCCGCCGCGGCGGCGATGGCCGGGCTCGCCGCCGTGGTCGTCGGCCTGACGATCCTGCCGGTGGCGGCGCTGGTGCTGGCGGCGGGCCTGGTGCTGGCCGGGGTGCTGCTGCCCGCCGGCACGGCCGCTGCGGCCCGCCGCTGGTCGGCGCGGATCGCCCCGGCGCGGGCGGCGCTGGCGGGCCGGGTGGCCGACCTGGTGCACGGCTCGGCCGACCTGGCCGCGTACGGGGCCGACGACGCCGCCCTGGACCGGGCGCGCGCGGCCGACGGAGCCCTGGCCGCGCTCGAACGCCGCCAGTCCCGCGTGCACGCCGCCGCCCTGGCCGGCGGCACCCTGCTGCAGGGCCTCACGGTGGCCGCGGTGGTGCTGCTGGCCCAGGCGGCGGGCGTCGGCTCCGTCGGCACGGCGGTGCTGGCCCTGACCGGCCTGGTGGCGTTCGAACCCGTGCTGCCTCTCGCGGCGGCGGGCGAGCGGATGGCGGGTATCACGGCCGCGCTGCGGCGCCTGCGCGAGGTGCGCTCCGCGGCCCCCGCCGTCACCGAGCCCGCCGCCCCCGCGCCCCGCCCGGAGGCCCCGCTCACCATCGAGATCGACGACCTGGTGGTCCGCCACCCGGCGAGCAGGGAGCGGGCGGCGCTGGACGGGGTGTCGCTGCGGGTCGCGCCGGGGCGGCGGGTGGCGATCGTCGGGCCCAGCGGCGCGGGCAAGAGCACGCTGCTGGCCGCCTTCATGCGCCTGGCCGAGCCCGAGTCGGGGAGCATCCGGGTCAACGGCGTGGACCTGCGCGACCTGGCGGGCGACGACGTACGGGAGCTCATGACGGGCCTCACCCAGGACCCGTACATCTTCCGCGCCAGCCTGCGCGACAACCTGCGCCTGGCCGGCCCCGGCGCGGACGACGAGCGGCTGCGGCGGGCGGTGCGCGACGCCCGGCTGGACGGCTGGGTCGAGCGGACCGGCTGGGACACCGAGCTGGGCGAGGACGGCAGGACGGTGTCGGGCGGCCAGCTGCAGCGGCTGGCGCTGGCCAGGGCCCTGCTCTACGACCCGCCCGTGCTGCTGCTCGACGAGCCCGCCGAGGCGCTCGACGAGGAGACGGCCGACCGGCTGATGGACGACCTGCTGGACGTCACCCGCGACCGCACGACCCTCCTGGTGACCCACCGGCTCAAGGGCCTGGAGTCGGTCGACGAGGTGATCGTGCTGGAGGACGGCAGGGTGACGCAGCGCGGCCGGCACGACGAGCTGGTGCGCGTGCCCGGCTATTACCGCGACCTCTGGGAGTCGGAGGTCCTCACCCGGCGGTGACGTACCCGTGCCCACGGGTTGTGTTGGCGACGCAATCAGATTTACGATGCAAACCACTCTACAAAGCCGAGGAGTTTGCATGGTCGACGACGAGGAGCGCGTCCTCACCCCCGAGGAGATGCTGCGGGTCATCGAGGAGCAGAGCCACGCCACGACCAAGTGGCTGCATGGCGACCCGCGCCTGCTCTACGTCCCGTGGGGGGTTGCCTGGCTGCTCGGCTTCTCCGCCCTGTTCCTGCACTACGGGCTCGACGGCCGCCCCTACCTGGCGATCACGCAGATGCAGGCGGTGGGCGTGCTGCTGGCGGCCATGCTCGTCGCCGGCACGGTCTCCGCGTACGGGATCGTCAAGATGAACAAGCTGGTGCGCGGCGACACCTCGGCCAGAGGCGCGATGTACGGCTACGCCTGGCTGGCCGGCATGGTGCTGGTGACGATCATCGCGATCCGGTTGAGCCCGCTGCTGCCCGCGGCGGAGCGCGGCCTGCTGTGGGCGGGCGGCTCGCTGCTGGTGGTCGCGCTGCTCTACATGCTCGGCGGCGCGATCTGGCTCAACTGGCCGATGTTCTTCATCGGCGGCTGGACGGCCGGCGTCAACGCGCTCGGCGTGCTGCTCGGCACGGGCCTGCACGCGCTGCTGACGGCGGTCCTGCTGGGCGGCGGGTTCATCGCGGCCGGGCTGTGGCTGTGGCGGAGGCAGCGCGGGTGAGCGGGCTGCCCGAACTCGATCCGGTGATCCACGCCCAGGCACGGCTGCGCGTGGTGGCCGCGCTCAACGTGCTGGCCGACGGCGACGAGATGGCCTTCAACTCGATGAAGGAGCTGCTCGGCATGACGGCGGGCAACCTGTCGGTGCACCTCACCAAGCTGGAGGACGCCGGCTACGTCCGCATCACCAAGACGCACAAGGGCCGCACCCCCGTCACGTACGTGGCGCTGACCAAGCGCGGACGGCTGGCCTTCGAGGAATACACCGCGGCGATCCGCGCCCTGCTGGACAACGCTGGAGGAGTGCAATGACGGTCCTGGCCCGCGCGTCCGAGGTCACCCGCCGCTACGGCGACGTGGTGGCGCTCGACCGCGTCTCGCTCGGCATCGGGGCAGGTGAGCTGGTCGGCCTGCTGGGCCCCAACGGCGCCGGCAAGTCCACGCTGATCAACCTGCTGGTCGGGCTGCGCCGGCCGACGTCCGGCACGGTCGAGCTGCTCGGCGGCTCGCCGCTCGACCCGGCGACGCGGCGCCGCATCGGCGTGACCCCGCAGGAGACGGGGCTGCCCGAGTCGCTGCGGGTCGGCGAGGTGGTCGACTTCGTCCGCGCCCACTATCCCGACCCGGTCGGCGGGCCCGAGCTGCTCGACCGCTTCGGGCTCGGCGACCTGGCGAAGCGGCAGGTGGGCGGCCTGTCGGGCGGGCAGCGGCGGCGGCTGGCGGTGGCGCTGGCGTTCGCGGGCGACCCGCGGCTGGTCGTCCTCGACGAGCCGACCACCGGGCTCGACGTGGAGGCCAGGCACGCCCTGTGGGCGGGCGTCAGGGCGTACCACGAGGGCGGCGGCACGGTGCTGCTGACCAGCCACTACTTGGAGGAGATCGAGGCGCTGGCCCAGCGGGTGGTGGTGATGGGCGGCGGCCGGGTGCTCGCCGACGACACCGTGAGCGCGATCCGCGGCATGGTGGGCGTGCGCCGGGTCTCGCTGGTGGCCGAGCGGCTGCCGGAGCTGCCCGGCGTGCTCGGCAGCGAGCTGGTGGACGGCCGCACCACGCTGGTCACCACCGACCCCGACCGGCTGGTGGTCGAGCTCGTACGCAGCGGCGCGCCGTTCTCCGGCCTGGAGATCAGGCCCACCACCCTCGAAGAGGCGTTCCTCACCATCACCGCGAAGGAGTCGGCCCATGTCTAGCCTGGTCGCCGCGCACACCAGGATCCTGCTGCTCGAACAGCTCAGGGTGCCCATCGGCCTCGCGGCCGGCGCGTTGTTCCCCGCGGTCTCGCTGGCGGCGTTCGTGGTGCCGTTCACGGGTGATGACCCGCGGGCCGCCACGATGGCGACGGCGTCGCTGACCCTCTTCGGCGCGATGTCGCAGGCGATCATCGGGCTGTCCGTCACGGTGGCCCAGGACCGCGAGCAGCCGTGGAACCCCTACGTCCGCACGCTGCCCGCGGGCCCGTTCCCCCGCTTCGCCGGGCGCATCCTCGCGATGCTCGCCCAGATGGTGCTCGCGGTGGTGCCGGTGCTGCTGGTGGCGGCGCTGTTCACGGCGGCCACGATCACGCCGCTGGGGCTCCTCGCGGGCCTGGTGACGCTGCTCGCCGGCGTGGTGCCGTTCATGCTGATGGGGTTGTTCATCGGCTTCCTGCTGACCGCGAAGGCGACGATCGCGGTGTCGCAGCTGCTGTTCTTCCCGATGGGCGTCCTCGGCGGGCTGCTGCTGCCGCCCCAGATCCTGCCCGGCTTCCTGGAGGCGGTCTCGCCGTTCACGCCGGCGCGCGGGGTGGCCGAGCTGCTGTGGGCGGTGACGGCGGGCACCACGCCCGGCGTGGTGTCGCTGGTCTCGCTGGCCGCCTGGACGGTGCTGGCGGCGGCGGGGGCGGTGTGGGCGTACCGGCGGGACGAGGGCCGGCGCTTCGCCTAAGGGGAAATGTCGCGAAAAAGGGGGTGTGCCGCCGAGTCCGCAGCGATCTCGACGGCACACCCGCTCATGAGGGGGTCCTGATGTTACGCGTTCTCCGCAAGGGTGACGTCGACCTCGTGGCTTTCGCCGTCCCTCATATATGTGATCTTGACCTCTTGGCCCGGTTTGAAACCTCTGACCTGCCCAACAACCGTATCGCCTCCGTCAACCGTCTTGTCGCCGATCTTCGTGATCAGGTCGCCTTGCCGCAGTCCGGCCTTCTCCGCCGGGCTGCCCGGCGAGACCTGCCTGACCAGCGCGCCCGCCACGTCGCCGGTGGCGTCGGTGACGCTCACGCCGAGCCAGGCGTGGGTGACCTTGCCGCTGCTGATGAGCTGCTCGGAGACCTGCTTGGCGGTGTTGACCGGGATCGCGAAACCGACGCCGCCGCCCGCCGCGTCGGAGGCGATGGCGGTGTTGATGCCGACCAGCTCGCCGGCCGCGTTGACCAGCGCGCCGCCGGAGTTGCCCGGGTTGATCGAGGCGTCGGTCTGGATCGCGCCGCCGATCGTGGTGGGCGCGCTCTGGTTCTCCTGCGGCCAGCCGGGCGGCAGCTGCCTGCGCTGGTCGTCGCCGAGGTTCAGCGTACGGTCGAGCGCGCTGACGATGCCGGCCGTGACGGACCCGTCGAGGCCGAGCGGGCTGCCGATGGCCAGCACCGGGTCGCCCACCTTGAGCTGGTCGCTGTCGCCCAGCGTGGCCTTGGTCAGCCCCGAGACGCCCTCGGCCCTGATGACGGCCAGGTCGGTGGCCGGGTCGGTGCCGACGACGGTGGCCTTGGCGGTCTTGCCGTCGCTGAACTTGACGCTCATCTGACCACCCTGGCCCGCCCCCACGGCCACGTGGTTGTTGGTCAGGATCAGGCCGTCCTCCGACAGCACCACGCCGGAGCCCTCACCGGACTGTCCCTGGATCATCACGACCGTGGGCTGCACCTTGGCCGCCACTTCCGCCACCGTGAGCTGGTCGGACGCCGACTTGAAGACCGGGCTCGGAGCGCTGGGGCTGCTGCTGGCGACCGGCTCGGGCTGGAACGAGGTGGCGACGACGGCCCCGACGACACCGCCGCCGACGGCCATGGCGGCCATGGCGAGCGCCGCGATGGCCTTCTGGCCGACGGTGAAGCGCTGCTTCTCGGGCTGCGCCGGCGGTGGCGGCACCTCCATGACGATCGTCTCCCGCCGGGGGAAGCCCCCGGCCGCCGGTGGGGTGGCGCCGAACTGGCTCCACCCACCGGTGTCCCGCTGCTCGGGACCCTGCTCGTGAGGCTCGTTCGCGTTCATCCTGTCATCTCCCTCGAATCCCTCTGCTTCAAGGGTGTCAAGACTCTCGTAAGAGCAGGTTAAGGGGCGGATTCCGGAGGCGCGCCACGCCCTGATGCGACCCTTATCGATCGAGGTCGCGCCGGGCGTGGGGCTCGCGGAAAAATATTTGAGATTTCTACCGCTTCGCCGGCCAGTACTCGTCCTTCAGCAGCCGCTTGTAGAGCTTGCCGGTCGGATGACGGGGCAGCTCGGCCCGGAAGTCCACCGACCTGGGGCACTTGTAGTGGGCGAGGTGCTCGCGGCAGTACGCGATCAGCTCCGCCTCCAGCCCCGGCCCCGCCTCCGCCATGGACACCGGCTCGACCACGGCCTTGACCTGCTCGCCCATCTCCTCGTCCGGCACGCCGAACACCGCCACGTCGGCCACCTTCGGGTGCACCGAGAGCACGTTCTCGGCCTCCTGCGGGTAGATGTTCACGCCGCCCGAGATGATCATGTACGAGCGGCGGTCGGTCAGGTAGAGGAAGCCGTCCTCGTCGAGATGGCCGATGTCGCCCAGCGTGGTCCAGCCCCTGCCCTGTGGGTCCTGGGCGGAGCGGGTCTTGTCGGGGTCGCCGTGGTACTCGAAGCGGCCGCCGTTCTCGAAGTAGATGGTGCCGTGCTCGCCGGGCGGCAGGTCGTCGCCGTTCTCGTCGCAGATGTGCACGACGCCGAGCAGCGAGCGGCCGACCGTGCCCTTGTGGGCCAGCCAGTCATCGGGGCCGGCGTAGAGGAAGCCGTTGCCCTCGGTGCCCGCGTAGTACTCGTGGACGATCGGGCCCCACCACTCCATCATCTGCTCCTTGACCGGGACGGGGCAGGGGGCGGCGGCGTGGATGGCGTACCGGAGGGAGGAGACGTCGTACTTGTCCCTGACCTCCTGCGGCAGCTTGAGCATCTTGATGAACATCGTCGGCACGAGCTGCGAGTGCGTGACCGCGTACTGCTCGACCGCCGCCAGGTACCGCTCGGGGTCGAAGCGCTCCATGACCACCACGGTCGCGCCGAGCCGCTGGAAGGACATGCAGTAGCGCAGCGGCGCCGCGTGGTAGAGCGGCGCCGGCGAGAGGTAGACGCTGTCGGCCGACGGCGCGAACAGGCCCTGGATGAGCCTCAGCAGCATGCCGGGCTCCTCCAGCGGGCCGTGCGTGGCGGGCACCTTGACGCCCTTGGGGCGGCCGGTGGTGCCGGAGGAGTAGAGCATGTCGGCGCCCGTGCACTCGTCCTCTATGGGGGTGGCGGGGTGCTCGGCGACCGCCTGCTCGTACGAGGTGAAGCCCTCGGCCTCGCCGCCCAGCATGAGCCGCAGCTCGACGCCCGGCGTGCCGGCGGTGGCGGAGGCGGCGACGGCGGCCAGGTCGGCGCTGGAGATGAAGACCCGGGCGCCGCAGTTGGAGACGATGTAGGCCAGCTCGTCGGCCTGCAGCCGGGAGCTGATCGGCGTGTAGTACAGGCCGGCGCGGTGCGCGGCCCAGGCGACGGCCAGGAAGAGCGGGTGGTTGGCCAGCATGAAGGCGACGTGGTCGCCGGGACGCAGGCCGGCGGCGCGGAAGAGGTGGGCCAGCCGGTTCGACTCCTCGTCCAGCTCGCGGTAGGTGACGACCTGCCCGGAGCCCGCCATGATCACAGCGGGCTTGTCGGGGGTGACTGCTGCGATGGCTCCCGGGTACATGAACAGAACAGTATTCGGTCAGTCGCCCGGCGCGCCAGAACCGGCGCGGCCCCCTGCCCTTCGGGGCCGCGACCGGCTTGGGGCGTCACTCGGCCGTCACTCGGCCGTCACTCGGCCGGGAGGACCGAGCCCTGGTACTTCTCCTTGATGAAGTCCTTGACCTTCTGGTCCTGCAGCAGCTTGCCGAGGGTGACGATGTTCGCGTCCTTCTCGTGGCCGTTCGGCACGACCAGACCGTTGACGTACGGGTTGCCCTCGGTCTTCTCCAGCACCAGCGCGTCGGAGGCGGGCTTGAGACCGGCCTCCAGGGCGTAGTTGCCGTTGATGACCGCGGCGTCCACGTCCTCCAGCGAGCGCGGGAGCTGCGCCGCCTCCAGCGGCTTGAACTGCAGGTTCTTCGGGTTCTGCGCGACGTCGCGCTCGGTCGCTGCGGTGCCTGCGCCCTCCTTGAGGGTGATCACGCCGTTGTCGGCGAGCAGCTTGAGCGCGCGGCCCAGGTTGGTGGCGTCGTTGGGCAGCGCCACGGTGGCCCCGCTCGCCAGCGCCGACACGTCGGTGATCTTCTTGGAGTACAGGCCGAGCGGCTCCAGGTGGACCCCGGCGACGAAGGTCAGATTCGTGCCCTTGCTCTTGTTGAAGTCGTCGAGGTACGGCCGGTGCTGGAAGTAGTTGGCGGTCAGCTTGCCCTCTTCGAGCTGCACGTTCGGCTGCACGTAGTCGGTGAACTCGACGACTTCCAGCTTGAGCCCGGCGGCCGGGGCGAGGTTGTCCTTGACGAAGTTCAGGATCTCCGCGTGCGGCACCGGGTTCACGCCGACCTTGAGCACCGTGTCCGCCGACTCGGCCGTGTCGTTCGTCGCGGACTGCGACGTGCCGCATGCGGCGAGCGACAGAGCCAGCGCGACAGCACCCACAAAGCGGTGAATTTTCATGATCTTTCCTTACTTGTGCGATAGGCGCCGAGCGACCCAGTCGCCCAGGCTCTGCAGGAGTTGCACGATGACGAGCAGCAGCACGACCGTGACGATCATCAGGAGCGTCTCGAAGCGCTGGTAGCCGTACCGGACGGCCAGGTCGCCCAGCCCGCCGCCGCCGAGCGTGCCGGCCATGGCGCTGTAGCCGATGAGCGCCACCACGGTCACGGTCAGGCCCGCGACCAGGCCGGGCAGCGCCTCGGGCAGCAGGACCTTGCGCACGATCGCGGTCCTGCTCGCGCCCATGGCCTGCGCGGCCTGCACGACGTCCGAGCCGACCTCGCGCAGCGCGGTCTCGACCAGCCGGGCGAAGAACGGCACCGCGCCGACGGTCAGCGGCACCACGAACGCGGCCGTCCCGATGGTGGTCCCGACGACGAGCCGGGTGAACGGGATGATCGCGATCATCAACACGATGAACGGCAGCGAGCGCCCCACGTTCACCACGAACCCGAGCGCGCTCTTCAGCGCCGGCAGCGGCCGCAGCCCGTCACGGTCGAACGCCACCAGCGCCACGCCCAGCGGCAGCCCGAGCAGCAGCGTGAACAGCGTCGCCCAGCCGACCATCAGGCCCGTCTCCACCGTCGCCGGCCACAGCAGCGGCAGCATCTCTTCCCAGGTCACGCGGCCTCCCCCGCTTCCTCCACGATCAGCCCGCAGTCGCTCAGGTACGCCAGCGCCGCCCGCCGGTCGGCGCCGTCGAGCGCCACCCGCAGCCGGCCCACCGAGCCGCCCGCGAGGTCCTCGATGGAGCCGCCGAGGATGCTGAGGTCCACCTCGAACTTGCGCACGACCTCCGACACCACGGGCTGGCGCGGGTCGCCGGTGAACGTCAGCGTCACCGAGCCGGCCGGGGCGGGCTCGGGCAGCGGGAAGATCTCCCTGGTCAGCCGGGAGCCGGGGGTCCTGATGAGGTCCGCGATGACGCCGGACTCCTCGATGCGGCCCCGCGCCATGATGGCGACCGAGTCGCAGACGCTCTTGACCACGTTCATCTCGTGGGTGATGAGCAGGATCGTCAGGCCCAGCTCCGTGTTGAGCCGCTTGAGCAGGGCGAGGATCGACTGCGTGGTGGCCGGGTCCAGGGCCGAGGTGGCCTCGTCCGACAGCAGCACCGACGGGTTGCCCGCCAAGGCCCTGGCGATGCCGACGCGCTGCTTCTGGCCGCCCGACAGCTGGTGCGGGCGGTCCTTGCCGCGTCCCGCCAGGCCGACCAGCTCGAGCAGCTCGGCCACCCGGCGCTCGCGCTCGTCCCTGGGCACGCCCATGACCTCCAGCGGGAAGGCCACGTTCCCGGCGACCGTGCGCGAGGACAGCAGCGCGAAGTGCTGGTGGATCATGCCGATGCGCTGCCTGGCGCGGTTCAGGTCGCGGTCGCCGAGCGCGGTCATGTCCTGTCCCGCGACGGTGACGGTGCCCGCCGTGGGGCGTTCGAGCAGGTTGACGCAGCGCAGCAGCGTGCTCTTGCCGGCGCCGCTCTGGCCGAGCACGCCGTAGATCTCGCCTTCGCGCACGTGCAGGTCGACGCCGTCGAGCGCGACGGTCTCGCCGTACTGCTTGCGCAGGCCGGAAGCCTGGATCACGGAGGAATCCCCACGACTGAGGGCGGCCACGTGGCGGGCCGCGAAAACGGACATCCTTGGGAAGGCGGCGCGGGTCGGCGCCGGCAGCTTCAGAGTCAGCGCGTGCCGGGGTGGAAGGGCAGGTGGCTCAGCCTGCGCAGCACGAAACCGGGTGTGATCATGACGACCTTCGACATCGAGGAACGGGCGGTGGGTCTGCTCTAGCGGGCCGGCATTCGCCCCATACGCATGCTGCGACACGCGGCGCCCATGGGGACGCGGCGAGCGGTCGCGTATGCCTCGTTCACGCCCGTCCTAACGATGGTGACATTTCCCGCTATTCCCCGTCTTCTGAGTGAGATACGTCACGACCTGCGAACATGACCGTCCCGCCGTACCCCAGGAGGCCGGGTACGGCGGGACGACCGCTCGTGGCGGGGGACGCCGCCGGGTGTCAGGCGGCGACCGTGGTGGCCACCTCGGCCGGGCTGAGCGCGATGTCGAGGACCTCGCGCACGTCGCTCACCGTGTGGATGGTCAGCTCGTCGCGGACCTCCTGCGGCACGTCGTCCAGGTCGGGCTCGTTGCGGGCCGGGATGAGCACGGTCGTGATGCCGGCCCGGTGAGCCGCGAGCAGCTTCTGCTTGACGCCGCCGATCGGCAGCACCCGCCCGGTCAGCGAGATCTCGCCGGTCATCGCGACGTCGTTGCGGACCAGCCGCCCGGACAGCAGCGAGGCCAGCGCCGTAGTCAGCGTCACGCCGGCGGACGGGCCGTCCTTCGGCACGGCGCCGGCCGGGAAGTGCACGTGGACCGAGCGGTCCTTCAGCGCGGTGACCGGCAGCTCCAGCTCCGCGCCGTGGGAGCGCAGGTAGGACAGCGCGATGCGGGCGGACTCCTTCATCACGTCGCCGAGCTGGCCGGTGAGCGTGAGCCCCGTCTCGCCGGTCTCGGGGTCGGCGAGCGACGCCTCGACGTAGAGGACGTCTCCCCCGGCCCCGGTGACGGCCAGACCGGTCGCCACGCCGGGCACGGACGTGCGCTGCTTGGCCTCGGGCAGCGACGACTCGGGCACGAACCTCGGCCGCCCGAGGTAGCCCACCAGGTCGTCATCGCCGACGGTGACGGGCAGCTCGTCCTTGGCCGCGACCTTGCGCAGGATGCGGGCCACCGACCGCTCCAGCGAGCGCACGCCCGCCTCACGCGTGTACTCGGCGGCCAGCCTGCGCAGCGCCGCCTCCTCGACCGTGACCTCCTCGGCCGTCAGCCCGGCCAGCTCGCGCTGCCTGGGCAGCAGGTGGTCGCGGGCGATGGCGACCTTCTCGTCCTCGGTGTAGCCGTCGAGCGTGACGACCTCCATGCGGTCGAGCAGCGGCCCGGGGATGGCCTCCAGGACGTTGGCGGTGGCCAGGAACAGCACGTCGGACAGGTCGAGCTCGACCTCGAGGTAGTGGTCGCGGAACGTGTGGTTCTGAGCCGGGTCGAGGACCTCCAGCAGCGCGGCCGTGGGGTCGCCGCGGTAGTCGGCGCCGACCTTGTCGACCTCGTCGAGCAGCACGACCGGGTTCATCGAGCCGGCCTCGCGGATGGCGCGGACGATGCGGCCGGGCAGGGCGCCGACGTAGGTGCGGCGGTGGCCGCGGATCTCGGCCTCGTCGCGTACGCCGCCGAGCGCCACCCGGACGAACTTGCGGCCCATCGCGCGGGCCACGGACTCGCCCAGCGACGTCTTGCCGACTCCGGGAGGGCCGGCCAGCGCCAGCACGGCGCCGCTACGCCGGCCGCCCACCACGCCGAGTCCCTTGTCCTGGCGGCGCTTTCGCACGGCCAGGTGCTCGATGATGCGGTCCTTGACGTCGGCGAGGCCGGTGTGGTCGGCGTCGAGCACGGTGCGCGCGCCGGTCAGGTCGTAGTTGTCCTCGGTGCGCTCGTTCCACGGGATGTCGAGGACGGTGTCGAGCCAGGTGCGGATCCAGCCGGTCTCGGGCGACTGCTCGGAGGTGCGCTCGAGCTTGTCGACCTCCTTGAGCGCGGCCTCGCGTACCTTGTCGGGCAGGTCGGCGGCCTCGACGCGGGCGCGGTAGTCCTCCTCCTCGCTCTCGGCGGCGTCGCCGTTGAGCTCCTTCAGCTCCTTGCGGATGGCGCTCATCTGCTGGCGCAGCAGGAACTCGCGCTGCTGCTTCTCCATGCCCTCCTGGACGTCCTTACGGATCGTCTCGGCGACGTCGAGCTCGGCCAGGTGCTCGCGGGACCACTCGATGAGCCGGGCCAGCCGCTCGGCCGGGTCGGCCTGCTCCAGCAGCTCGACCTTCTGGGCGGTGGTGAGCCAAGGGGTGTAGCCGGAGCTGTCGGCCAGCACGGAGGGGTCGTCGATCTGGTTGACCTGGTCGACCACCTGCCAGGCGCCGCGCTTCTGCAGGATGGTGGTGGCCAGCGCCTTGTACTCCTTGGCCAGCTCCTGGGCGCGCTCGCCGGCGGCGACGGTGTCGATGCTCTCGGCCTCGACCCACAGTGCGGCGCCCGGGCCGGTGGTGCCGGTGCCCACGCGGACCCGGTCGACGCCGCGTACGACGGCGGCGGGCTCACCGCCCGGCAGCCTCCCGACCTGCTCGACGACGGCTCTGACGCCGATCGCGCCGTAGCGGCCGTCTATGCGGGGAACGAGGAGGACCCGTGGCTTGTTGCCACCGGATGCACGGGCCGCCTCTATCGCAGCGCGCACCTCGGAGTCGGACAGGTCCAGCGGAACCACCATGCCCGGCAGGACGACGGCGTCGTCGAGCGGCAGGACCGGGAGGATCAAGCTCTCACTCATGCGAACTCCAAAGGGTTGAGTTATACCGACTCAATTCATCGGAGCCGCGCATTGTTCCCTTCCTTGCCGATGTTCGCTCACGGCGATCGTAATGTTGTAAGCCATACCTGAGGGTGACCCAGAATCAGACCCTGGTGTGACGACGCCCGGCAACCCCCTCTTCTACTCTTGAGCAGGCGTATTCCCCGCCTCTTCGTTGCTCACCGGAGGGCGGGGCCGGACCGGGCGGGGGGTGTCGTGAGCGAAGGGGTGGTGCGGCGGGCGACGGGGGCGGTGGTGCGGCCGCTCAAGCTCGCCCTCTACCGGGGCGACGCCGATGCGCCGCCCGCCCGGCGCAGGCTGACCTTCCGGATGCCGCAGTGGCTGTGGCCGGTGATCCCGGCGCGCACCGTCAACCTGGTGCAGGTCGCGGACCTGGTGCTGGCGTTCGCTCTCTACGGGCTGACCGTCTCCATGATGCTCGACTGGAACGCCGAGGCCGCCTTGCTCCGGCCGCACGGCGGCACCCGGGTGCCCATCCTCGACGCCTATGCCTACCTGGCCGCGCTCGGCGTCGCGCTCCCCGTGGCGCTGCGCGACCGGTGGCCGCTGGCCGCCTGGCGGGTGGCGGCCGGGGCGATGCCGCTCGTGGTGTGGGTCGACGGCAGCCTCGACTCCGGCCCGCCGCCCTACCCGTGGACGACGGTGGTCGGCTACCTCATGGTGCTCTACTCGGTCGCCGTGCGTTGCGAGCGGCGGATCACGGTGGGCGTGTGGATGGTCGCGATGCTGGCCGCGTGGATCATCCACCCCGACTCGATGCCACTGACCGGCGTGTTCGTGACGATCGCCGCGGCGTTCGGCTACAACGTACGCGTGCGGCGCAGCGCCATGGCCAAGCTCGTCGAGGAGGAGCAGCGCGTCAAGGCGGCCGAGAGCGCGCAGGCGGTGCTGGAGGAGCGGGCCCGCATCGCCCGCGAGCTGCACGACGTGGTCGCCCACCACATGTCGGTGATCGCCATCCAGGCCGAGGCGGTGCCGCTCAAGGCGGCGGGCGACCCGGCCCAGCTGGAGGCGGGGCTGGCCGAGATCCGGGGTCTGTCCCTGGAGGCGATCGCGCAGCTCCGCCAGGTGCTGGGCGTCCTGCGCGACCCCGCGGGGCGGGCCGACACCGCGCCGCAGCCGGGGCTCGACCGCGTCGACGAGCTGATCGCCAACGCCCGCGCGGCCGGGCTGGCGGTGCTGGTCAGGCGGAGCGGAGAGCTCAGCGGGCTGCCGTCGGCGGTGGAGCTGTCGGCGTACCGGATCGTGCAAGAGTCACTGTCGAACGTCATGCGCCACGCCCCCGGCGCCGCCGTGGCCGTCGACATCACCCGCACCGCCGACACCCTCCACCTGACGATCGCCAACGGCCCCACCCCCGCCCGCGCAGCCACACCCCGCAACCCACCGGCCATCGAGGCCGGAACGCCCCACGAGCCCATGAGCCAAGGCGAGCCGCACGGCGCCATGTCAGGCAGCAGAAGCGCCCCGAACGGCACCGGCGCCCTTGAGGATGCGAGCGGCCGGGGCCTTCTGGGGAGCAGGGGCGATGCGGGCAAGGCCGTCAGCCTCGACGATCCGGGCGGACGCAGTGGCCGGGCCAACACCGGCGACCCGATCCGCATCCACGACCTCAGTGACGCAGCCGGTGGGGGCCACGGACTCGGTGGGGGCCACGGACGCGGTGACGGCGGATCAGGTGGCGGAGACAGCCAGGGGGGCATGGCCGACACCGGCGGCCTGGGCCGCACGCGCGGCCTCAGCGACACGCGCGGCCTTGGCGAACCGGGGGGCGGGGGTGGCTTGGGTGACGTCGGCGGGCTGGGGCGGACGGGTGCCGCGGGCGACGCCCACGGCGGAGATGGGCCGGGTGGTGAGGTGGGGCGGGTGCCGGTGAGCGGGAGCGGGCAAGGGCTCGTGGGGATGCTGGAGCGGGCGGTGCTGCTGGGTGGCACGCTGGAGGCGGGTCCGGTGCCCGGCGGCGGGTTCGAGGTGCGGGCCACGTTACCGATCACGGGGAGGGAGAGCGCGTGATCAGGGTGCTGATCGCCGACGACCAGGGCATGGTGCGCACCGGGTTCACGGTGTTCCTGAGCGGCCAGCCGGACATCGAGGTGGTGGGCGAGGCGGCCGACGGGCGCGAGGCCGTCGAGCGGGCCGCCGAGCTCAAGCCCGACGTGGTGCTGATGGACGTCCGCATGCCGAACATGAACGGCCTGGAGGCCACCAGGGAGCTGATGGCCCTGGGCGGCGCGACCAAGGTGCTCATCCTGACCACGTTCGACCTCGACGACTACGTCTACGAGGCGCTGCGGGCGGGGGCGAGCGGGTTCCTGCTCAAGGACGCGTCGGCGACTCAGCTCGCGGAGGCAGTCCGTGTGGTCGCCGCCGGCGAGGCGCTCATCGCGCCGGCCGTCACCAAGCGGCTCATCACCGAGTTCGCCCGGCTCGGCTCCCCTCGCCCGGTGCCGGGCCGGCGGCTCGACGAGCTGACCGAGCGGGAGACCGAGGTGCTCCTGCTGGTCGCCCAGGCGCTGTCCAACCAAGAGATCGCGGAGAAGCTGTTCGTGGCCGAACAGACGGTCAAGACCCACGTGGGCCGCGTCCTGATGAAACTGGGCCTGCGCGACCGCGCTCAGGCCATCGTCTTCGCCTACGAAAGCGGCCTGGTCCGCCCCGGCGAGTAACGTCTGGGACGGATGCCGGACCGCGCAACCTCCAGGCGCGAACGTCGGCCTGAGGCAACTCTCGAAAGACGGACGCCAGACAGCGCAACCCCCAAGCGCCAACGCCGACCTGAGGCAACCGCCGAAAGACGACGCCGGCGCGGGCCGTCCCGACGACACCAGGAGCTGGGCCCTCCCGGCCGAAGCCGAGCGCGGGGTTTCTCCTGGGGCGGCCGTCCCGATCAGCGGTATCGACGCGGTGAGCAGGATGCCGTCCCGTCGGCACGTGGCGGGAGCTGGGTCCGGTGCCGCTGCTGAGGGGAACCGGCGGGAGATCCGGGAAGAGGGGGCGGGTGGGGTGGTTTTCTGGGCGTGGGGTCAGGTCGTACAGTCGGCGGGTGGATCCTGTTGACCTTTTTCGTCAGGTGGCGGCCACCGTGCCTGCTTACGGCGAGTTTCTTGCCGAGCATCACGTCGATCCGGCGAAGGTGACGACGCCGGCGGAGTTCGCGGCGTTGCCGATGACGACCAAGGACGGTTATATCCGTCGGTATCCACTCCCCGATCTGTGCAGGGGCGGGGTGATCGGGGACATGATCGCGGTGTCGTCGGGGTCCACCGGGGAGCCGTCGTTCTGGCCGCGGTCGGTGGCGGATGAGCGGGTGATCGCGGATCGGTTCGCGGAGGTGTTCGACGCGTTCAGTGCGCGGGAGCGGCGGACGCTGGCGGTCGTGTGCTTCGCTCTAGGCACCTGGGTGGGCGGGCTGTTCACGGTGAGCTGCTGCCGGCAGCTGGCCGAGCGCGGCTATCCGGTCACGGTGGTGGCGCCGGGGACCGACCGGCGGGAGATCCGGCGGGTGCTGCCCGAGCTGGCCCCGCACTTCGACCAGGTCGTGCTGCTGGGCTACCCGCCGTTCCTGAAGAACGTGATCGACACCGAAAACCTGCCGTGGCACGCGTGGGACCTCAAGCTGGTGACGGCGGGCGAGGTGTTCAGCGAGGAGTGGCGGGCGCTGGTGGCGGAGCGGGCGGGCATCGCCGATCCGCTGCGGGGCATCGCCTCCCTGTACGGCACCGCCGACGCGGGCGTCCTGGGCAACGAGACGCCGCTGTCGGCGGAGATCCGGCGGTTCCTGGCGGCCAGGCCGGAGACGGCGCGGGAGTTGTTCGGCGAGTCGCGGCTGCCGACCCTCGTCCAGTACGACCCCGGGGTGCGGTATTTCGAGGAGCACGAGGGGACGCTGCTGTTCTCGGGGGACAACGGTGTGCCGCTGATCCGGTATCACATCGCGGATGAGGGTGGCGTGCTGCCCTACGACAGGCTCCTGTCGTTCGTCGGGGAGCGTGGGTTCACGCCGTCGATGAGCGGGCCGGAGCGGCCGTTCGTGTACGTGTTCGGCCGCAGCCACTTCACGGTCTCCTTCTACGGCGCGAACGTCTACCCGGAGAACGTCGCGGTCGGTCTGGAGCAGCCGGAGGTGAGCGGGGCGGTGACCGGCAAGTTCGTGGTGGAGGTGGGCGAGGACGAGCGGCGTGACCGGTTCCTGACGGTCACGGTGGAGCTGATGCCCGGCGAGCGGCCGTCGGACGAGTTCGCCGACGCGGTGGGCGGGGCGGTCCTGGGTCAGCTGCTGCGGCTGAACAGCGAGTTCGCCGCCTACGTGCCGGCCGATCGGCAGCGGCCGTTCGTCCGGTTGCGGGAGGCCGGCGACCCGGAGTACTTCCCTCCGGGCGCCAAGCACCGTTACACCCGCTGACCGCCAAGAGGAGGCGTGTGCGGGGGCCTGTCCGGGCGGGCAGGCCCACCCGTGGGGCCGTCAGCCGGAGCGCACCCGCGCGGGTCAGTTCACCAGGGCGGCGGCGATGCGGTTCTCGGCCCAGGGGACCATGAGGAAGCCGCGTTTGACCGTCAGCACCTGCACCCCGGCCGTCCACGACTGGATGCCCGGTACGGAGGCCAGGGTGCGGGAGGTGAAGTGGTGGAGGTCGGCGGTGGTGGGGACGATGACCTCGCAGATGAGCGAGGCCTGCCCGAGCACGGACGCGATCATGCGGACGCCGCGCTCGCCGGACAGCCGCTCGGCCACGCTGTCCTGCATGCTCGGCTCGACCGACAGCCAGAACAGGATCTCGGCCTCGTAGCCGAGTGCGGCGGCCGGGATGAATGCGGTGACGCTGGCGCAGCCGCGATCGAGCATGGCTTCGAGGCGCCGCCTGGCGGTGCTCTCGCTGATGCCGAGCCGGCGCCCGACGGACTGGAAGCTGGCCCGGCCGTCGTCGCGCAGGGCGGCCAGCACCTCGCGGTCGACGTCGTCGAGGTGCCCGCGCTCGCAGGTGTGGAGCGGCCTGGGCGTGGCGAACGCGGCCGCCTGGGGCCCGAGCAGGGGCGCGCTCCAGTCGTAGCTCACCTTGTACGTGTGCAGCACCAGGTCGGCGTTGCTCTGCTGCGCCCCCGGAATGGTGTGGACGAAGTCGACCAGCATCGAGTAGAGGTCGCGGTGCTTGGGCGCGACCAGCTCGAACACGATGTCGTAGCCGCCGGTGACGATGGTGACGTACCGGATGTCGGGGTTGGCGGCGAGCAGCCCCGCCACCCTGAGCTGGCTGCCGGGCGCGCAGGTCAGCCGGACGAGGAACACGTGGACCGGCCCTTCGTGCTCCAGGTGCGGCAGCACCGCGACCCGGGCCAGGCCGGCGCCGAACAGGTGCTGGGCCCGCCGCGCCACCGTCGTGGTGGAGGTGCCGATGAGCTGGGCGATGTCGGTCCAGCTCGCCCGGCCGTTCACGTGGAGCGCGGCGAGGATCTTGCGGTCGAGGTCGTCGAGATCTTCCATCGGGGGCATCATCGCGCGATCAGGGCCGTTCTCGCACCTGTCCTGAGCCACCGGTCAGGGCCCGGGCGAGGAAGTCGCGGACGGTGGCCTCCCACAGCTCGGCCTCCTCGACCTGCGGCGAGTGGCCGGACTTCTCGAAGATCCGCAGCTCGGAGCCGGGGATGAGGCGGGCGATGGTCTCGCTGCACTCGGGCGGCGTGATCCAGTCGTGCCGGCCGACGGTGATGAGGGTCGGCGCGGTGATGCCGGGCAGGAGGTGCTTGATGTCGTAGTTCGGCTGGTTGTGGGCGAAGGCGTAGTTGTGCGTCTCGTAGTGGTACGGGGTGGCGGCCACGCGCTGCTCGACCTTGGCGGGGTCGTAGTCGTGGTCGTACAGGGGGAGGATCTCGCGCCAGCAGTCGCGCAGGTCGTCGTCGTCGCGCACGGTGCCCGCCATGATGCGGTCGAGCTTGTCGCGGTCGATCGCCACGCGGGAGGAGGCGGCGGCGTTGCGGATGGCGAGGTCCTGGTTGCCGTTGTCGGCCGAGGTGTCGCGCAGCACGACGGCGGAGACGCGGTCGGGGTGGCGGGCGGCGTACTCCATGGCGATGAAGCCGCCGTACGAGCCGCCGGCGATGACGACCTGCTCGGCGCCGATCCACTCGCGCAGCGCCTCGACGTCGGCCACCCACTGCTCGTGGGTGAACGGCCCGGTCAGGCCGCTCGCCCCGGAGCCTCTGGCGTCGAAGACGACCACCCGGTAGGCGTCGGCGAGGCGGCCGAAGCTGGCCTTGGGCTCGGCGAGTGAGCCGAGCCCGGGGGCGCCGTGGTGGGCGATGACGACGTTGTCGCCGTCGCCGAGTATCTCGACGTTGAGGCGGTTGCCGTTGATGTCGACGTGCACAGGGGTCCTCTCAGATGGCCGTCAGATGACGATGTCGGTGAGCTCTCGGGGGTACGCGGTGAGCCGGCGCGGCCCCGACTCGGTGACGAGCACGGTGTCGGAGATGCGGTAGCCGGCGTGGCCGGGCACGTAGACGCCGGGCTCGCTGGACAGGATCATGCCGGGGGCGAGTTCGGTGGCGTCGCCGTCGGACAGCCACGGCGGCTCGTGGAAGCCGAGCCCGATGCCGTGCCCCTGGCGGTGGCGCAGGTGCGCGCCGTAGCCGGCCTCCTCGATGACGGCCAGGCAGCGGCGGTTGACCTCCTCGCAGGTGGCGCCGGGGACGAGCGCCTCGGTGCCGATCTCCTGCGCCTCGCGTACGGCCTCGTAGTAGCGGGCCTGCTCGGGGGTGGGCTCGCCGATGACGAACGTGCGCTCGCTCTCGACGAACCGGCCGCCGACGGCGCAGCCGAGGGAGAGCATGAACGTCTCCCCCGCCTTCAGCCGGTCGCCGCCGGGCAGGCGGTGCGGCTGGGCGGAGTTGGGGCCGCCGTAGACGAGGCCGCCGGTCAGCATGGGGACGACCACGACGTCCTCGTGGGAGGCGTACATGAGGCGGGAGCCGTAGGAGATGACGTGCCCGGCCAGCTCGGTCTCGGTGGGCAGCTCGCCACTGTCCTCGACGGCCTGCCTGACCAGCTCGACGCCGGCCTCGATCATCCGGTCGGCGATGCGGGCGGCCTCCTCGTGCAGCGCGATCTCCTCGGGGAGCTTGCGCAGCCGCACCTGGCCGACGGCGTCGGAGACGCTCCACCGGGTCCCGGGGAACGCCGCCGCGAGCGCCGCCGTACGGCCGATGGAGGTGGAGGAGGCGTAGGCGGCCGTGGCGGGGGCCGGTACGTGCGCGGCGAGCACCGCGAACGGCGAGCGCACGCCGGGGAACTCGGGGTAGGCGCGGATCTCGGCCCTGGCGTCCTGGTCGGCGGCGTACTCGCGTTCGAGGTCGGGCACCAGCAGCACCGGGTCGCCGTCGAGCGGCAGCCAGCAGGCGACCGGCCGCTCGTTCGGGAAGTGGTGGAAGCCGGTGAGGTAGGCGACGTCGAGCGGGTCGTCGAGCAGGAGCGCCGAGAGCCCGTCCGCGGCCATGCGGGCGCGTACCCGGTCGAGGGCGCCCGCGTAGAAGGAGGCCGGCAGCTTCTGGGAGAAAGTCATGTGTCGCTCCTGTGGTTGCGGGCGTCGTTGTAGGCCACGGACAGCAGCGTCGTCGACAGAACCAGCAGCAGGATCGCCAGCGACGGGAACAGCGTGGTCCACCAGGCGGAGGCGAGCGCGCCCGACTGCTGCGCCTTGTGCAGGATCGTGCCCCACGACCAGCTGTTGGGGTCGCCCAGGCCGAGGAAGGACAGCCCGGCCTCCGACAGCACGGCGCGGGACGTGGTGAGCACGACGGACACGCCGACGACGGGGACGACGCCGGGCAGCAGGTGCTTGCGCACGATCCACAGCGACGAGCCGCCGACGACCTTGGCCGCGGACACGAACGGCATGGGCACGATGGCCAGCGCCTGCGAGCGCACCACGCGGGCCACCTCGGGCCAGCTGAACAGCGCGATCACCACGGCCAGCGTGCGCACGCTGGGCCCGGCCAGCGCCGCCACCAGGATCATCAGCGGCAGCACGGGCAGCGACAGCGACAGGTCCACCAGGACGCCGAGCGGGGTGTCCAGGCGGCGGAAGTACGCGGCGCTGACGCCGATGAGCAGGCCGATGACGATGGCGAGGACCGAGGCGCTGACCCCGACCGCCATGCTGACCCGCGTACCCCAGACGACCTGGGCGAACACGTCCTGGCCGATGTCGTCGGTGCCGAACCAGTGGGCCGCGGAGGGCGGCTGGGAGGTGTCGGCGCCGTATCCCTCGGGGAAGGGCGCGATGAGCGGCGCGAAGATCGCGACCAGGAGCATGAGGAGCAGCACGACGGCGCTGGCCATGCCGAGCGGGTTGCGGCGGAAGGAGCTCCAGGTCCGCGCGCGGGGGGTGAGCTCCGCTGCGATGGCGGTCATGAGGTGCGCACTCTCGGGTCGAGGATGCCGTAGGCCACGTCCGTGATGAGGTTGGCCACCACGACGGCGGCCGCCAGCAGCACGAACGCGCCCTGCAGCACGGGGAAGTCGAGCTGGCCGACCGCCTCGTAGATGGCGCGGCCGATGCCCGGGTAGGCGTAGATGGTCTCGGTCAGCACCGCGCCGCCGACCAGGGTGCCGAGCTGCAGGCCGGCGATGGTGGTGGTGGGCAGCAGCGCGTTGCGCAGCGCGTGCTTCCACACGACCTTGCCGGGCCGTACGCCCTTGGCCTTGGCCAGCGAGACGTAGTCCTCGCCGAGCGCGTCGATGAGCGTGGTCCGCATGGTCAGCACGTAGCCGCCGAGCTGGATGAGCACCAGCGACAGGCAGGGCAGCACCAGGTGGTGCACCATGCTGACGGTGGCGCCGATGCCGGTGGCGTCGAGGTCCACCGCGCCACCGATGGGGAACCAGCCGAGCCAGACGCCCAGCACGTACATGAGGAAGATGCCGACGCTGGGCACGAACAGCGACTGCGCGGTGACGCCGGTGAGCTGGATGACGCGGTCGAGCCAGCCTTTGGCCCTGGTGGCGGCGAGCACGCCGAGCGGGATGCCCAGCACGATCGTCACCGCCATGGCCGAGATGGTGAGGATCAGCGTCCACGGCAGCCGTTCCATCAGCACGGTCGTCACGGGGACCGACTGGCGGAACGACATGCCGAGGTTGCCGTGCAGGAGCTGGCCGAGGTAGTCGACGTACTGTGCGGCCAGGGGTTTGTCCAGGCCGAAGTCCGCGAGCAGCTTCTGGCGCAGCTCCTCGGTCATGTTCGGGTCGGCCACGGCCAGCACCGGGTCGCCCGGCAGCAGGCGGACCAGGAAGAACGTCACCGTGACCGCGAACCACAGGGTGAGCAGGCCGCGGGCCAGCCGGAGGCCGATGAACCTCATGCGATCATCCCGCCGGCTTCGCCGAGGCGAGGGAGAGCGGGTTGAGGATGGACAGCAGCTCGCTCGGCATCGGCTTGAAGCCGGTCCACTTCGCGGAGTACGCGATGTTGAACGTCTCCACGTACAGGACGTTGTCGTAGACCTGGTCGTGGATGATGCGGGCGGCCTCCTGGATCGGGGTCCTGGCCTCCTCGACGGTCAGCGCGCGCTGCGCCTTGTCGATGAGGTCGTCCAGCTTGGGGTCGGCGACCTGGGCGTAGTTGATGAACCCGCCGCTCTTGAAGGCCAGCCCCAGGTTGGCGGGCGGGTTGTCCATGACCGCCCACGACCCGGCGTAGATGTCGAAGTCCCGCTTGGTCGTCTTGTCCAGGTACGTGTTGCGCTCCAGGCCCTGCAGCTCGATCGTGATCCCGGCCTTCTTCGCCGCGTCGCGCACCATGGGCGCCCAGCGGGCGATGTTCGGGTCGGCCTGGTCGTAGATCATGCCGAGCTTCAGGTTGGTCTGCCCGGCCTCGGCCAGCAGCTTCTTGGACTGCTCGGGGTCGAAGGCGTACTCCTTCGAGCTCGGGTCGGCGTAGTCGGGCAGCGTCGGGGTCAGGACGCTGGAGTTGGAGGACTTGGCGAAGCCCTTGAGCGCGATGTTCCTGATGGCCTCGTAGTCCACGGCGTGGGCCAGCGCCTGCCGCACGCGGACGTCGTCCAGCGGCTTGCGCTTGGTGTTGTACTGCAGGTGCGCCCAGCCGAGCGACGGGATCTCCTGCAGCTTGATCTGGGCGTCGTTCTTCAGCTCGGCCGCGGTGGCGGGCGGCAGCACGTTGCCGATCATGTCGATCTCGCCGTTGCGCAGCGCCAGCACCTCGGTGTTGACGTCGGGGAAGACGCGGAAGACGACCTGCTTGACGGTCGGCTGGCCGGGCCCAAAGTCGTCGACGCGGTCCATGATGTAGCGCTGGCCGCGCTCGACCTTGGTCAGCTTGTACGGCCCCGCGCTCACCCAGTCCTTGTCGTTGGCGAACTTCTGCACGCTCGGCGCCTTCTCGAACACGTGCTTGGGCACGATCGGCAGCCAGAAGCCGACGTTGTCGAGGAACGTCCCGTCGGGGCGGCTCAGCTTGAAGCGCACCTCGGTGGGCGAGACGGCCTCGGCCTCGTCGAGGGCGGTGATGAGCCCGGCGACGACGCCGAACTTCTCCTTCTGCACGGCCGTCACCGCGAACACCACGTCGTCGGCGCTGACCGGCTTGCCGTCGGACCACTTCATGTCGTCGCGCAGCTTGACGGTGGCGCTCTTGCCGTCCTCCGCGTACGACCACTCGGTCGCCAGGTACGGGGTGCGCTTGCCGGCCTCGTCCATCTGCATGAGGTGCGGGTACATGAGGCTGGTGACCCACGAGTCCGTCCGGCTGTTGCCGACCAGCGGGTTGTAGTTGACGACGTCGGCGGTCGTGCCGATGGTCAGCCGGTCGGCCGAGGCCGGGGCGCCCTGCTCGGCGGACGACGGGGAGCCCGACTGGCCGGGCACGCTCGGGGCGCACGCGGCGATGCCGGTAAGTGCGGCGGCCAGCGCCGCGGCCAGGGTGACACGTCTCATCAGATCCAGACCTCTTCCAGCACCCGCATGACGTTGCCGCCGACGACCTTGGTGATCTCGTCGTCGGAGTACCCGTGGGCGACGAGCCAGGAGATGATGTTCCAGAAGCATTCGGCCGGGTTCTCCAGGCCGTCCACGTACGCGACCTTGTCGTAGTCGATCCCGGCGTGCGCCTCCCTGATTGACAGGTGGTCGGCGAACGTCTCGTGCAGCCCGACGTGGTCGCCGAACAACGTGTCGGGGCCGAAGGCCACGTGGTCGATGCCGACCAGGTCCACACAGTACGTGAAGTGGTCCATGACCGACTCCAGGGTGTGCCTGGGGTGGTCGGGCGACAGCGTGGTGTGCGGGGCCGCCTCCAGGCCGATGACGCCGCCGCGCTCGGCCGCCGCCTTGATGACGGAGTCCGGCTTCATGCGGTTCGTGGGCCAGACCGAGCGGGCGCCGGCGTGGGTGATGAGGATCGGCTTGGTGGAGTGCTTGATCGTGTCGAGCGAGGTCTGGTCGCCGGAGTGGGAGACGTCGATGGCGATGCCGAGCTTGTTCATGCGGCGCACGGCCCTCTCGCCGAACAGGGTCAGGCCGCCGTCGCCGCGCTCCTTCAGGCCGCTGCCGAGCGTGTTGGCCTCGCTGTAGGCGATGCCCATCTGCCGTACGCCGAAGCCGTACAGCATGTCGATCCTGTCGACCTCGTTCTCGATCATCGTGGCCGCCTCCAGGGCGAGCACGAGGCCCATGCGGCCGCTGCTGTGCGCCTCGTGCACGTCGGCCAGGCGCTCGACCTTGATGAGGTAGTCCTGGTGGGCGATGTCCGACAGGCGCATGCCGATGTCGGCGATCACGTCGTTCCACTTCCAGCCGGCCTGGCTGGTGACGCAGCAGGTGCCGTCCATGAGGTTGTCGAAGACGACCGTCATGCCGGAGCGGGCCAGGCCCTCGTAGCCGGTGCGGTGGCGGGCGGTGCGGTTGTAGTCGACGGTCTGGCCGATGTCGTCGGGGAAGATCGACGGGTGGTCGTGCAGGGAGACGACCAGGCTGTCGGTGAGCAGGCGGCGGACGCGCTCGGTCTGCTCGGTGGTGAGCTCGGGGCCCTGGTACGCGGGGACGCGGCCGATCTCAGGCGCCAGGTCGAAGTGCCGGTAGTCGACGCCCTCCTCCAAGTATTCGTACGAACGGTAGCCCTTGTAGCTCTTCGCGGCTTCCAGCATCTGGTATCCCCTCTTGTCCGATTGCCGGAAGTTTGCCAGGATCAGGCGCTAAAGACAATATCCAAGTTGTTTTTCGGCAACAGACGTCCAGTCAGCGCCAGCATTCGTCACAATCCAGAAGGGGGTGCGGTGAGCGAACCACCGGCCCTGGAGATCCGCGGCCTCCACGTCACCTTCACCGCCCAGGGACGCGAGATCCCGGCGGTCCGCGGGGTGGACCTGACCATCGAGCGCGGCCAGACGCTCGCGCTGCTCGGCGAGTCGGGCTCGGGCAAATCCGTCACCGCCAAAGCCGTCATGGGGCTACTCGACCAGCCGAACGCCCACGTACGGTTCGAGACGGCCAGGCTCGGCGGGCGCGACCTGCTCACCATGAACGCCGAGCAGCTCAGAGCGCTGCGCGGCAGCGAGATGACGCTCGTCTTCCAGGACGCGCTGTCCGCGCTCAACCCCGTGCTCAGCATCGGCGACCAGATCGGCGAGCTGTACCGCGTGCACCGCGGCCTGTCACGCAAGGAGACACGGGCCCGCTCGATCGAGATGCTCGACCTGGTCGGCATCCCCGCCGCCGCCAAGCGCATCGACGACTACCCCCACCAGTTCTCCGGCGGCATGCGGCAGCGCATCCTCGTCGCCATGGCGGTGGCGCTCGAACCCGACCTGATCATCGCCGACGAGCCGACGACCGCGCTCGACGTGACCGTCCAGGCGCAGATCCTGGAGCTCATCGACCGGCTGCGGCGCGAGCTCGGCACCGCGGTCCTGCTCATCACACACGATCTCGGCGTCGCGGCCGAGGTCAGCGACCGGATCGCGGTCATGTACGCCGGGCGCATCGTGGAGCGCGGCGAGGTCGGCGAGCTGTACGACCGGCCCGCGCACCCGTACACGGAGGCGCTGCTCGCCGCCATCCCCGACCTGGACAGCCCCGCCTCGGAGCTGCGCGCCATCCCCGGCGCGCCGCCCAGCCCCGCCGAGGTGCCGCCCGGCTGCTCGTTCGCGCCGCGGTGCGCGCGGGCGAGCGAGGTGTGCGGCACGACCCGGCCGCCGCTGACCGTCCTACCCGGCTCTGACCGTTCCGTCGCCTGCCACCACGCGGAGGAGATGCTCGATGGCGCTCTCACCTGACGCCGCCCCCAAGCCCCTCGAACAGCGGGGCGAGCCGGTGCTGCGGGCCACGAACCTGCACAAGACGTACCGCGGCGGCCTGCTGTCCAGGGGCGGCGCCGTACGCGCGGTGGCCGGCGTGGACCTCGACCTCCACCCCGGCGAGACGCTGGGCATCGTCGGCGAGTCCGGCTGCGGCAAGTCCACCCTGGCCCGCATGCTCGTCGGCCTCGAACGCCCCGACCAGGGCGAGGTCACCTTCCGCGGCCGGCCGTTCTTCACCAGGGGCGGCGTGCCGCGCGACATCAGGCGCCGCGTCCAGATGGTCTTCCAGGACCCGCTGACCTCGCTCAACCCGCGCATGACCGTGCACGACATCGTGGCCGAGCCGCTGCGGGTGCACCGCCTCGCGCCGAACTCCCGCGCCATGCGCGACCGCGTCGCCGAACTGCTCACCCTGGTCGGCCTGTCACCCGACCGGATGAGCCGCTTCCCTTACGAGTTCTCCGGCGGCCAGCGGCAGCGCATCGGCATCGCCCGCGCCCTGGCCACCGAGCCCGACGTGATCGTGTGCGACGAGCCGGTGTCGGCGCTCGACATGTCGGTGCAGGCTCAGGTGGTCAACCTCTTCGCCGAGCTGCAGCGGACACTCGGGGTGGCCCTGGTGTTCATCGCGCACGACCTGGCCGTGGTCCGGCACGTCTCGCACCGGGTGGGCGTGATGTATCTGGGCCGGGTGGCGGAGCTGGGCGCGGCGGCCGACGTCTACTCGGCGCCGGCGCATCCGTACACGATGGCGCTGCTGTCGGCGGCGCCCGTGCCGAAGCCGGCGCTGCGCGGCCGCTCCCGCATCATGCTGGCCGGCGACCCGCCGAGCCCGGTGGCGCCGCCCCCGGGCTGCCGCTTCCACACCCGCTGCTGGAAGGCCACCGACCGGTGCGCGGAGGTGGAGCCGGTGCTGGAGGACGTTTCCGGGCACTACGCGGCCTGCCATTACCCGGAACGCCCGTCTTGACGTGGGCTTTCCCGGGGTACCTGAGAGGGAGAGCAAGCTTTGCTGACACACTGTCGCCATCGGCTTGACGCCGCCCGCCGCCGTTTGTGACACTTCGTCATGAAACGTCAGCACGAGCAGAGGTGGGCCGTGACCTCGTCCTTCTCAGAAACCCTGCGGAACGCCACGTGGGCCGACCACGAATCCGCCGAGTCCGACGGCTACCTCTCCGCGCTGATGGCCGGCCGCCTGACCGAGCACGACTACGGCGAGATGGTGGCCCAGCACTACTTCGCGTACACCGCGCTCGACGGCGTCTCCCGCGAGCTGGCCGGCCACCCGGTGGCGGGCCGCTTCGTCTTCCCCGAGCTGTACCGCGAGCAGGCGCTCGAACGCGACCTCGCCACCATCTACGGCCCCGGCTGGCGCGAGCGCATCACCCCGTCGAAGGCCACCCGCACCCTCGTGGCCCGCATCCACCAGGTCGCCGACTGGCCGGGCGGCTACGTCGCCCACCACTACACCCGCTACCTCGGCGACCTGTCCGGCGGCCAGTTCATCCGCATGGAACTGCAGAAGATCTACGGCTACGCCAAGGGCGGAGGCGTCGACTTCTACATCTTCGACGACCTGGGCAGCCTCCCCCGCTTCAAGACGGAGTACCGCTCCCGCCTCGACGCCCTCGGCCAGGATCTGGACGACCGCGAGCAACAGCGCATGATCGCCGAGGTCCGCCTGGCCTACCAGCTCAACACCGAAGTCCTGAGTGACCTCCGCCACCTCGTCAAAACCGCCGCCTGACCCCGGTCAGGCGTACGGATCCCGCAGCGGCACGGCCCGCTCGGCGAACTCCTCGCGCAGCCGCCTCAGGCGCGGGCCCGCCTGGTAGTAGCGTCCCTTGGTCTCCCCGTACGGCTGGAGCCACTTCCTGGCGGCGAGCTCGCGCAGGTCGCGGGCGGCCTTGCCCTGGCTGAGGTCCTCGTCGGCCTGGTAACGGCTGCGCCGCAGCCGCCGGTTCACGAACGCCTCGTAGAGCGCCGACACGCACCGATCGTTCAGCCCGTCGGCGTCCACCTGCTCCTCCAGGTACGTCCAGATCTCGCCCGCCTCGGCCAGCCTGGCCGCCACCCGCTGCGCCTGCATGTGGTGCGCCCTGAGACAGAACCGCACCCAGGCGAGCGTGTCGCCGTGCGGGCTCCAGCGGCGCCGGCCGACCGCGCCCAGCACGTCGTAGTACTCGATGGTCGTGCGCTGCTGCCCGAGCCACTCCTCGATCGAGCAGAACTCCGGGGTCATGATCTGGTCACGGCCCAGGACCAGGGTCTGGAGGGCTCGCGACATGCGGCCGTTCCCGTCGCGCCACGGGTGGATGTTGACCAGGTTTAGGTGCGCCATCGCAGCCCGCACGTAGCTCGGCGCCTCCAGGTCGCCCTCGTTGAGCCAGGCGACCAGCTCGTCCAGGAGCGCGGGGACGAGCACGGCGTCCGGGCCCTCGTAGACGACCCGGCCGGATGAGAAGTCGCGCACGTAGATGGCGCCGGAACGGATGACGCCCGGAGACTGGGGGCCGTGATGGCCGATCATCATGAAGTTGAGTGCGTTCAGCAGGCCGGCGTCGTAGCGGAACGCCGGGGCGCGGGACAGCGACCTGATGTACGTCAGCGCCTGCTGGTACCCGGCGATCTCCTTGGTCACCGCATTCGACGCGTCCAGGGGCTCCTCCCCCGCCATGATGGATTGGACGTCCTCCACGCTGGCGCGGTAACCCTCGATCGCGTTGGAACCCTGGATCGCACGCGCCTGCAACTGCCTGCGCAACTGACCATCCCACCGGTGGGTCTCGGCCAACCGGTATTCAAGGTCCTGTCGCATGTCCTCGATCTCGGCCAGCACGACCTTGTCCGCCGCCTCAAGCGCAGGAGTCCCGTAGAGCATGCCGCCATGAAAGCATGAACGAATCATTCGGCCAAAGGAATGAATGATTCATCCATTATGTCGTTTCCCCGTGTCATGGGTGGCCGCGTTGGGCGGGAGCCGGGGCTTGGGGCGGCCTACGATGGGGGTATGCCCCGGATCAAGGCCGCCACCATCGGTGAGCATCGTGCTCAGACGCGCGACCGCATTCTGCAGGCCGTGTCGCGGTTGTCGCGGGTGCAGGGCATCGATGCGATCTCCATGACGGACGTCGCCCATGAGGCCGGGATCACCCGAACTGTTCTGTACAACTATTTTCCCGACAAGGCGGCTCTGCTGCTGGCGTTCACCGAGCGGGTGACGCACTACTTCATCGAGAGTTACGAGCGGGAGCTGCCGGTCGGGGCGTCCCCGTCCGAGCGGCTGCGAGGGTTCGTGCGGCTGCAGTTGGCCGGGCTCGTTGCTCATCCGCATCCCGGGGCCGCTGATCTCAGTGCGGCTCTGGGGCCTGATGCCTATCAGCGGCTGGCCGAGCATGTCGCGCCCATGCAGCGGGTGCTGGTGGACATCCTGGAGAGCGGGGTCGAGGCCGGTGAGTTCCGGGTGCTCGACGTCGCGGCCACCGCCCGGATGGTGCTCGCGGTCATCGGGGCTGAGCGGGTGCCGCTGATCAGTGGTGAGGTGACGGTGGAGGCGGCCGGGGAGCTGGTCTCCGAGTTCGTCTTGAGGGCCTTGGCCCCTCGGTCGCATGAGTGATCCGGCCGGGCAGGTCAACGGGCACGTCGCCGTCAAGTCGGCTCGGGGGCGGTGGATTCTCGGGGCCACGGTGCTCGGGTCGGGGCTGGCGCTGCTCGACGGCACTGTGGTGAACGTGGCGCTGCCGTTCCTCGGCCGCGAGCTCGACGCGCAGATGGATGGGCTGCAGTGGACGGTCAACGCGTACACGCTGACGCTGGCCGGGCTCATCCTCCTGGGCGGGTCGCTCGGTGACCGGTACGGCCGGCGGCGGATCTTCCTGGTCGGCGTCGTCTGGTTCGCGATCGCCTCGGCGCTGTGCGGCCTGTCGCCGAACATCGAGGTCCTCATCGCGGCACGCGCCCTGCAGGGCGTCGGCGGGGCGCTGCTGACGCCGGGCTCGCTGGCGATCATCCAGGCCAGTTTCGTGCGCCACGACCGGCCGCGCGCGGTGGGCGTGTGGTCCGGGCTGGGCGGCGTGGCGAGCGCGGTCGGGCCGCTGCTCGGCGGCTGGGTGGTGCAGACGGCCGGCTGGCGGTGGGCGTTCCTCATCAACCTGCCGTTCGCGGTGCTCATCGTGATCGTCACGCTGCGGCACGTGCCGGAGAGCCGGGACGAGGAGGCCGCAGGGCGGTTCGACGTGCTCGGATCCGTGCTGGCGGCGCTGGCGCTGGCCGGCATCACGTATGGGCTGATCCAGCAGGGCGCGGCGGTGCCGCTGGTCGCAGGGCTGGTGCTGGCGGCGGCGTTCGTGGTCGTCGAGGTGCGCAGGTCGCCGGACGCGCTGGTGCCGGTCGGCATCTTCCGCGACCGGGTGTTCACGGCGGTGAACATCGTGACGCTCGTCATGTACGCCGCCATGGGCGTGGTGTTCTTCCTGCTGGTGGTGCAGCTCCAGGTGGTCTCCGGGTTCTCGCCCATCGCGGCCGGGATGGCGATGCTGCCGGCGACGATCCTGATGATGCTGCTGTCGGCCAGGGCCGGCGAGCTCGCCAAACGGTACGGCCCGCGCCGCCCCATGACGATCGGGCTGCTCGCCGCGGGCGGCGGCTTCCTGGCGATGAGCACGATCGGGTTCGGCGCCTCCTACGCCTTCCAGGTGCTGCCCGCGGTCGCCCTGTTCGGGCTGGGACTGTCGGCCACGGTCGCGCCGCTGACCGCGACCGTGCTGGCCTCGGCCGACGAGCGGCACGCCGGCATGGCCAGCGGCGTCAACAACGCGGTCGCGCGGACCGGCGGGCTGCTGGCGGTGGCCGCGGTGCCGCCGCTGGTGGGGCTGGTGGGCGACGCCTTCCAGAACCCGCCGGTCTTCGACGCGGGGTTCAGGACGGCGATGCTGATCTCGGGGGCGATGATGGTCGTCGCGGCGGTGCTCACGTGGGTGACGATCAGGTCGAACGTGCTGGCCGCCGACTGACCGGAGCGCTAGAAGGTGAAGCGCTGGCTGCGGACGCTGTTGTCGAAGTTCGACAGCAGCAGCTCGGGCTCGCCCACCGTGCGGATCTCGGGCAGCCGGGTGAGCAGCTCGCGGAACATCGTCCGCATCTCCTGCCGCGCGAGGTTGGCGCCCAGGCAGAAGTGCGGGCCTGGGCCGCCGAAGCCGACGTGGGGCTTGGTGTCGCGGGTGATGTCGAACGCGTCGGGGTCGGGGAAGACCGTCTCGTCGCGGTTGGCGGAGCCGTAGAAGAGCACGACCTTGTCGCCCTTCTTCAGCTCCAGGCCGCGCAGCGAGTAGTCCTGGGTGACCGTGCGGCGGAACTGCATGATGGGCGAGACGTAGCGGACCATCTCCTCGATGGCGCCGTTGACGTGGCTGTCGAAGTCGCTCATGAGCAGCTCGCGCTGCGCGGGGTTCTCGGTGAGCAGCCTGATGCCGTGGGCCATCGTGTTGCGTGCGGTCTCGTTGCCGGCCACCAGCAGCAGCGAGAAGAACGAGCCGAGCTCCTTGTCGGTCAGCTTCTCCCCGTCGGGGTTGGCGTTGACCAGCAGGGACACCAGGTCGCCCTTGGGGTCGGCGGCGCGCTCGTGGCCGAGCTTGATGACCATGCGCTGGAGGGCGAACAGCGCCATCATGTTCTGGCCGGCCATCTGGACGGTGCGGGCCAGGCTGGGGCGCACGCCGGTGTAGGCGGTGGAGATGTCGACGTGGCGGTGCACCTGCTCGCGCAGCTCCTGCGGGATGTCGAGCATGTCGCAGATGACGTGGATGGGCAGCCGGGCGGCCACCTGGGAGACGAAGTCGCGCGGGCCGTCCTTCACGACGTCGTCGACGATGCGGGCGCACGCGGCCTCGATGTCGCTCTGCAGGCCGGCCAGCATCTTCGGGCTGAACGAGCGGGTCACGATGCGGCGCAGGCGGGCGTGGCGCGGGTCGTCCATGTTGACCATCGACTCGCCGAACACCTGCTTGACCCAGCCGGGCGGCTCGGGGTTGGTGACGGCCGGCTCGCTGGAGAAGACCTTCGCGTTGCGGCTGGCCTCGACGACGTCGGCGTGGCGGACGAGGGCGTAGAAGCCCTTGCCGGAGCGCAGGAACGGCACCTTCTTCTCGGGGAAGAACACCGGGTGCTCCAGTTGCCGGAGCCGGGCGAAAGCCTCATTCCGCTCTTTCAGCGGCTTGCCCCAGAAATCCAGATCGGCGAGGTCGATGTCCACCGTCCTATCCTGGCACGGTCCCACGCCGCTCCGGCCATCGACGGCCGTACCGGAAACCCCTGCCGCCACGGGGCCCGCGCGACCCGGACACGGATGTGCATCCTGCCCTTCTGGCGCGTTCTCGCGGCGTTAAGCCCCAATTCGCGCCGTCTGGTCTTACTGGCGGTATGAACGCGCTGCTCGCCGCTCTCCTGGTCCTCCCCCTCGCCTCAGGTACGGCTCCCGCCGCCGCCCGCGCGTGCGGCGGGCACCCGCTGGACTTCGACGCCGACGGCCGCCCCGACCTCGCCGTGGCCGCCCCGTACGCCCACGACAGGGCCGGTTCGGTGACCGTCATGTACGGGTCGGGTGAGCGCGTCGAGCTGACCCAGGACGGCGCGGAACCGGGCGACGCGTTCGGGTCGGCGCTGGCCGTGGGCGACTTCAACGGGGACCGCTGCGCCGACCTCGCGGTGGGAGTGTCGGAGGAGTTCACCGGCGAGCGGGTGCCGGGCGGCGACGGCAACGGGGTGGTCCAGGTGTACGACGGCTCGCCTCGGGGGCTCGTACCAGGAAGGGAGCTGGCACTGGCCAGGCCGTCCAGCGACCGGTTCGGCGCGGCGCTGGCGGCCGGCGACCTCGACGGCGACGGCAGGGACGAGCTGATCGTGGGCGCGCCGAGCCACCGCTCGGGCGGCCAGGTCACCGTGTACGGGCTCAAGGGCCGCAAGCCGGTCGCGGTCAGCCAGAAGACCTCCTGGGTACGGCAGCGCGCCGCCGTCACCGACCAGTGGGGCGCCGCCCTGGCGACCGGCGACTTCGACGGCGACGGCAAGGACGAGCTGGTCGTGGGGGCGCCCGCCGACAGCGTGCGGCAGGACGGGCAGGGCTCGGTCACCGTCGTCGACGTACGGGCGCGGCGGGCGCGCCTGCTCACCCAGGCCACGCCCGGCATCCACGGGGCCGCGGAGAAGTGGGACGGGTTCGGCGCCGCCCTGGCCACCGGGGACTTCAACGGCGACGGCAGGGCCGACCTCGCCATCGGCGTGCCCGGTGAGGGCATCACCGAGAACCAGCGGGCCATGGACTACGGGGACGGCGCCGTGGACGTGCTCTACGGGTCGGGCGGCGGGCTGCGTACGGACAGGACCGAGGCGTGGTCACAGAACAGCCTGGACGGCCGCCCCCGCTACTACGACCGGTTCGGGACGGCGCTCGCCGCCGCCGACCTCAACGGCGACGGCGTGGACGAACTGGCCGTCGGCGTGCCGGGCGAGAAGGCCGTGCAGGTGCTGGCAGGACGCCGGTCGGGCGGGCTGACGCGCGAGGGGAACCTGCTGGTCAAGGGCAAGGGGCAGGACTTCGGCGCGTCGGTGTCGGCGCTGCCGGGATGGGAGCGGTACCGGTCGCTGTCGGCGCAGCGCCGTCCCGTGTACGGGCTCGTGATCGCCTCCCCCGACCAGGGCCTCGTCATGTACGCGCCGGGCCGGCGCGGCTCGGACCGGGTCAGGCTCGGCAAGCTCCGCCGCCTCGCCGAGGGCACCGGCCTGTACGGCTACGCCTTCGGCTGACCTGGGGCAGGCGAGAGCCGGAGGGGGTCAGGGGCGGGCGTCGAGGGGCAGGAGAACGCGGAACAACGCGCCCTTGCCCGGCTCCGCTTCGGCCATGACGATCCCGCCGTGCGCCTCCACCAGCGTCGCCGCGATCGACAGCCCCAGCCCCGACCCGCCCGCGCTGCGTGCCGGATCGGCCCGGTAGAAGCGTTCGAACACGCGCTCCGCCACCTCGGGCGCGAACCCCGGCCCCTCGTCGGCCACCTCCACCACGGCGTGGTCGCCGTCGGCCCCCACCCGCACCTGGAACGGGGTGCCCGGCGGGGTGTGGGTGAGCGCGTTGGTGACGAGGTTGTTGAGCACCTGTCCGAGCCGGGTCTCGTCGCCGGTGACGACGACCTCGCCGTCGCCGCCGAACAGGCGTACCAGCTCGATCCGCCGGTCGGGCGCGAGCGTCTGGGCGTCGATGACGGCGGTGGCGCACAGGCTCAGCAGGTCCACGGGCCGCATCGCCAGCTCGCGCCGCTGGTCGAGCCTGGCCAGCAGCAGCATGTCCTCCACCAGCAGCCCCATCCTGGCGGCCTGGCCCTCGATGCGGCCGAGCAGCCGTACGGCCTCGTCCAGGTCCTTGGTCTCCCCCAGCCGGTACAGCTCGGCGAACCCCCTGATCGAGGTGAGCGGCGTGCGCAGCTCGTGGGAGGCGTCGGCCATGAACCGGCGCATCAGCTCCTCCGAGCGGCGGGCGGCGGTCGCGGACGCGCGGGCCGACTCGGCGGCCTCCTCGCGCTCGCGCACCGCGCTCTCGATGCGGGCGAGCATGGTGTTGAGCGAGCGGCCGAGCTTGCCGACCTCGGTGGTGCCGGCCCAGAGCGGCACGCGGCGCGACAGGTCGCCGCCGGCGATGTCGTTCGCGGTACGCGCGATCTCACCCAGCGGGCGCAGGCTTCTGCGTACCAGCCAATAGCAGAGGAGCCCGAGCACGGCCAGCGTGCCGCCGCCGCCCACCGCCACGATGAGGGCGAGCTGGGAGACGGTGGCGTCCACCTCGCCGAGGCTGATGGCCATCATCCTGGTCTGGCCCGCGCGGGTGGGCACGGCGATGACCCGCCAGTTCGGACCGCCCGCGACGGTCGACTCGACGGTGAAGGGGCGCCCGTCGCGGACGCGCACCTCGGGGCCGGTCAGCCGGGGCAGGGCGGGCGTGTGCTCCTCGGTGGACTCGCTGAAGGTGCGCACCAGCTCGCCGCTCGGGTCGAGGACGACGCCGTGGAACAGCCCGAAGAAGCGCTGCGGCCGCCCGTCGGGGCGCGGGTCGACCGGCGGCAGCGTCTCGCGCGGCACGGCGGCCACGTGGAGCTGGCGATCGACGCGTTCGACCAGGTAGTTGCGCAGCAGCCGCACGGCGAACAGGCCGGTCAGCGTGATCGCGAGGGTGACCAGCAGCAGGGTGGCCGAGACGAGCCGCAGCCAGAGCGGCGCCCTGGACAGTTGTCTGCGTATCTTCCTCATATGCGGGGCGGGCGCAGGATGTAGCCGACGCCGCGCAGGGTGTGCAGGTATTTCTGCTCGCCGGTGTCGATCTTGCGGCGGAGGTAGGAGACGTACGACTCGACGAGCCCGACGTCGGTGCGCCAGTCGCCGTTCCAGACGTGGTCGAGGATCTGCTTCTTCGACAGCACCCGTCCCACGTTGAGCATGAAGTAGCGCAGCAGGCGGAACTCGGTCGGCGAGAGCCGGACGAGGACGCCGTCGCGCCAGACCTCGTGCGTCTCGTCGTCCAGCTCCACGTCGGCGACCCTGAGCCGGTTCGGCGGCGGGGCGCCGCGGCGGGTCCTGCGCAGCACGGCCCTGATGCGCGCGATGACCTCCTCCAGGCTGAACGGCTTGGTCACGTAGTCCTCGCCGAGCCCCAGCCCGGCCAGGCGGTCCTCAGGCGTGTCCTTGGCGGTCACGAACAGCACCGGAACCCGGCGGCCGCGGGACCGCAGCCTTCCCGCGACCGCCAGGCCGTCCAGATCGGGCAGCATCACGTCGAGCATCACCAGGTCCGGCGTGCTCTCCTCGGCCACCCGCAGCGCCTCCTTGCCGTCGGCCGCCGTCAGCACCTCGAACCCGGCCATGCGCAGGCTGGCCGAGAACAACTCCCTGATGTTGGGCTCGTCGTCGACCACCAGCAGCCTGGCCTCGGGCTCGCTCATCGCGGGCCGCCTCCCCGGGCGGCGGGGCCGCCCTGCGTGATGGAGGCGGCGGTCACCGTGCCGTCCGCGTCCGGCGTGCCGCGCACCACGATCGTGACGCCCGGCTTCAGGTCGGCGACCTTGCCCGGCCTGGAGATCTGCACGGCGGTCTCGCCGGTGGTGGCGACGGTGACGCTCTCGCCGGTCACGGTCTTCAGGTGGACGGTGCCGTCCTCGACCTTCTCGACCGTGCCGGTCGTGCCGCCGCCGAAGCCGCCCGGCCGGCGGCCCTCCCTGCCCACGCCGCCCGGCCGCTCGCCGGACGCGGCCTGCCGTGACGGGCCCGCCTGCGGCGTGCCCAGCGACCGGCCCGGCGAGCCGCCCGAGCCGCCCGACGAGCCGAACGCGCTGTGCGCCTGGATGCCGATGAGGATCCCGGCCACCAGCACGACCCCGGCGCCCAGCGCGAGCGTGACCTTCGACAGGCCCCTCGCCGGCCGGACGGCGAGCTCCTCCCGCAGGTCGCCGGGGAACGGCGAGGAGTCCAGCTTGTCCAATGTCCCTCTCCTTACTCGTGGCGCAGGGCCTCGATCGGCCTGAGCTTGGCCGCCCGGTTGGCCGGGTAGCCGCCGAAGAACAGCCCGATCCCCACCGAGACGCCCAGCGCCAGCGCGACCGACGACGGCACGAGGACCGGCTCGATGCCGGCGATGCTGAACCTGGTCCCCGCGAACGCCACCAGCACCCCCGACAGGCCGCCGACCAGGCTCAGCAGCGTGGCCTCCATCAGGAACTGGCCCAGGATGGCGCTCCTGGGCGCGCCCAGCGCCTTGCGGACGCCGATCTCGCGGGTGCGCTCGGTGACCGTCACCAGCATGATGTTGGTGATGCCGATGCCGCCCACGAGCAGCGAGATCGCGGCGACCGCGGCGAGCAGCACGGTGAAGGTGCCGGTGGCCTCGCTGACGGTCTCCTGCAACGTCGCCTGGTTCAGGATGCGGTAGTCGGGATTGGTGGTGTTCGTGATGCCGTGTCGTTGGTTGAGGATAGCGGTGACCTCGGCCTGCGCCGCCGAGGTGGTGCCCGCTCCCGTCGCCTGCACGACGATCTGGTCCAGCGAGCCGAACCCGCTCAGGCTCTGCTGCACGGCGGGCAGCGGCGCCACGGCCACGTCGTCGGCGTCCTGCGCGCCGCTCGACCCGGCCGCCTTGAGCACCCCGACCACCGTGAACGGCACCCCCGACACGCTCACCTGTTCGCCGATCGGGTCGGCGGAGCCGAACAGCTCGTCCGCCACGGTCTGGCCGATCACCATGACCTTCCTGGCGGCCGTCACGTCGTCGTTGTAGAAGTAGGCGCCCTTCGCGACCGGCTTGTTGACGGCCTCGAAGTAGCTCGGGTAGGTGCCGACGAGCTGGGCGATCGGGTGGGCGGCGGCGCCGTACGAGGCAGGGGCCGCCGAGACCGTCACCACCGGCGAGACGCTGCGCACGGACGGGGCAAGCGTCGCGTCCGTCAGCGCCTTGGCGTCGGCCAGGCTGAGCTGCCTGGCCTGCGTACGCGGCCCGGTGTTGCCGCCCCTGCCAGGACCCCGCAGGCCGCCACCGCCGCCCCCTGAGAAGGAGGGCGAGATGGTCAGCGTGTTCGCGCCGAGCCGCTGGATGTTCTGCTGGATGCTGCGTGACGAGCCCTCGCCGACGGCCACCAGCATGATCACGGCGGCCACCCCGATGAGGATGCCGAGCGTGGTGAGCGCGCTGCGCATCTTGTTGGCCAGCAGGCCGCGCAGGGCGAAGCGGAGGATCTCGACCTGGTTCACGGGGCGGCCTCCGGCAGGCGGGGCGGCGGGCCGTCCACCGGAGCCTGACGGCGGTCGTCCACGATCTCGCCGTCCACCAGCCGGATCACCCGCTTGGCGTGCCCGGCCACGTCGTCCTCGTGGGTGATGAGCACGATCGTGCGGCCCGACGCGCTGAGCCGGTCGAGGATCTCCAGGACGTCGCGGGTCGAGGCGGTGTCGAGGTTGCCGGTCGGCTCGTCCGCCAGCAGCAGCGCGGGCGCGGTCACCAGGGCTCTGGCCACGGCGACCCGCTGCTGCTGGCCACCGGAGAGCTGGTTCGGCTGGTGGTGCACCCGGTCGGTCAGGCCGACCTGCTCCAGCGCGGCCAGCGCGCGGGCGCGCCGCTCCGCCGGGCGCACGCCGCCGTAGACGAGGGGCAGCTCGACGTTGGCGAGGGCGCTCATGCGCGGGATCAGGTTGAACGACTGGAAGACGAAGCCGACGCGGCGGTTGCGCAGCAGCGCGAGCCGGTGCTCGTCGAGGCGGCCGGCGTCGGCGCCGTCGATCAGGTACGTGCCCGAGGTGGGGACGTCGAGGCAGCCGAGGATGTTCATCAGCGTGGACTTGCCGGAGCCCGACGCGCCCATGATGGCCACGTAGTCGCCGCGCTCGACGTCCAGGCTGACGCCGCGCAGCGCGCGCACCCTCGCCTCGCCGGCGCCGTACTCCTTGACCAGGTTCCGCACCCGCAGGACCGGGACCGTCCCCGCGGTCCTTCCCTCCGCCGTCACCGCCGGCCCCCGCCCGGGAAGCCGCCGCCGAAGCGCTGCCCGCCGCCGGTCCGCTGGCCGGTGGACGGGGTGGACGGGGTGGACGGCGGCACGATCTCGTCGCCCTCGGACACGCCGGACGTGATCTCGGTGAGCGTGGCGCCCTGGACGCCGACCTCGACCGGGGTCCTGACCTGGCGCCCGTCCCGCAGCACGGTGACCGTGGCCCGGCCGCCGCTCGTGGAGATCGCCGTGGAGGGGACGGTGACCACGTTCTCCGCCCGGCCGGTGATGACCTCGACCGTGGCGGTCTGTCCCAGCCTGATCTGGTCCGGCACTTTTGTGAACGTGATCGTCACCGGGTAGCGCACGACGTTCTCGCTGGTGGCGGCGACCGGCTCGATCTGCGTCACCCTGCCGGTCGCGGTCACGCCGGGCAGCGCGTCGAACGTGATCGTCGCTTGCCGGCCCTTCTTCAGCCGGCCCGCGTCCGACTCGGTGAAGGTGCCGACGAGCTGGAGCTTCGTGGTGTCGGCCAGCTCGATGAAGCCGGTGCTCGCGCCCGTCCCTTGTCCGCCTTGCGGGTTGCCAGTGCCGGTGCCAGTGCCGGTGCTGGTTCCGCCCACCGAGCCGTTCACCGCCGTGATCGTGCCCTTGAACGGGGCCTTGAGGACCGTGGCCGCCACCGTGCGCTGGGCCTCGCGATAGGCGTTGCGGGCCTTGATGAAGGCGGCGTAGAGCTGCGCCGTGCCCGTCCCGTCCGACACGGCGCTGTCGTACGCGGCCTTCGCCGCTGTCAGGCTCTCCTGGGCCGCCGCGCCGTCCAGCCTGGCCAGGATGTCGCCCTTGGCGACCTTGTCCCCTGCCTTGACGTAGATCTTCTCGACGGTGCCGCTCGTACCGAACGACAGCGCGCGCGACAAGGAGCTCTCCACCGCGCCCGACGCCGACACCGACGCGGTCACCGAGCCGCGCCCCGCCGTCACCGTGCGCACCGCCGTCTCGCCCGCCGCCTGATCCGTGCCGAGCTGCGCGTACACGAGGCCGGCACCGCCCAGCAGGAGCACCGTCAGCGCCCCGTTGGTCAACAGCGCCCTGCGCCTGATCGACACCTTCACGAGCGGTGACCCTCGCACACCAGGCTGCGACGCAGCCGCGAGCAAGCTGAACGTTCGCTGGACGGCGGCGGCGCCCATCCGGCGTCCAGGAAACTCTGAGGGTGCGCGCAGGCTGCCGCCAACCTGCTCGGCCAGGATGTCCCCTCATGAGACCGAGATTCGTGCTGGGCGGGCTCGCCCTCGCCGTGCTCGTGGCCGGGTCCGGCCTCGCGCTGGCGCTGGCGCTGCGCGACGATCCCCGGCCGGCCGCCCAGGTACGGCTGGCCGCCGCACAGCGCGGGCAGGTCACGGCCTCGGTCAGCGCGGCGGGCAACACCGTGGACGGCTCCCGCCGCGACCTGGCGTTCGGCTCGCCCGGGACGGTGACGAAGGTGTACGTCGAGGCCGGGGTCAAGGTGCGCAAGGGCCAGGTGCTGGCCAGGATCGACGGGCGGGCGGCGCGGGAGGCGTACGAGGCGGCCAAGGCCGACCTGGCCGCCGCCGAAGAGGCCCTGGACCAAGCCTCCTCAGCCACCACCGCCCCGGCAGCCGCCACCGCCCCGGAAACCACCGCGGCCGCCGAGGCCGCCCCTGAAGCCACCGGCGGTGGGACCGCGGGGACAGGCTGCGTGCCCGCCGCCGGTGCCGTCCTCGGCCCCGAGGCGCCGTTCAGCCCGCATCCGACCCGCACGCACGGCCCTGAGCCGACCGATCTCCCCGAGCCGCAGCCGACCGTCACCGTCACCGCGACGACCACCGCGTCGGCCACCGTGACGGCCACCGCGACGGTGACGGCCACGGTCACCGCGCCCGTCACCGCCGCTCCCCCGCCCGCCGTGCCCACGCCTGACCCGTCCGACGGCGGCCTGCGGGGCCTTCCCGGTGACGACACCCCGGGGGTGGTCGGTGTGGACGACACCCCGGAGCCTTCGCCGACCGCGTCCCCGAAGCCGTCAAGGAAGGCCGCCACCAGCGCGAGGCCGACGGTAGTGAGGCAGCCCAAGACGTCCAGGCCGGGTGAGTGCGCCAGGACCGGGACCCGGCAGGCCAGGACGGGCGGCACCAAGGGCTCGACGGGCAAGGGCGGGCTCAGCGCCGAGCAGGCCGCCGTGAACGTGGACCGCGCCGAGGCCGCCGTCGAGCAGGCCGCGGACGCCGTACGGGCGGCCAGGATCGTCGCCCCCGTGGCGGGCACGGTGCTGTCGGTCGCGGGCGCGAGCGGCGACAAGGCGGGCACCGGCACCTTCATCACGCTGGGCGACCTGGACGAGCTGCAGGTCCGGGCCATGGTCACCGAGTCCGACGTGAACCGGCTGACGGTCGGCCAGCACGCCGCGATCACGCTGGCGACCCGCGCGGGCGAGCGGTACACGGGCACGGTCACGGCCGTCGCGCCGTCCGCCACCGTGTCCGACCGGCTGGTCAGGTATGCGGTGACGCTGGCCTTCGACGAGCCGCCCGCCGGGCTCATGCTCGGGCAGACCGCGTCGGTGACGATCACCACGGGCGAGGCCAGGGACGCCCTTTACGTGCCGGCGTCCGCGGTGCGCAGCCGTTCCGACGGGACGCAGGTCGTCACCGTGCGCGCCGGCGGCAGGGACTCGGCCAAGGTCGTCCGCACGGGGGTGCGCGGCGACCAGTACGTGCAGGTCACCTCGGGGCTGAGCGAACGGGACCAGGTGGTCATGCCGGGCGGCACGTCGGGCGAGTTCCCCGACGCGAGCTGGCCCGGCACTTGAGCCGGCCGGGCCGGGCGCCCGCCACCCGCGCGCCCGGCCCGGTCACCGGCCGGGCCCCGGCGAAACCTGCCACGCCGGGGCCCGGCCGACCCCCCACCCGATTGAGCGAACTCGCAGGCGGCCTTCAGCAACTCTTCAGGTCAGGCCGGTGGCGCGGCTTGGGCGGCGGCGGAGCGATCCTGTGCCGCCGGGACGGTGAGGCGGTGGGAGGTCTTCGCGGGGGCGCCTCTGCGGGAGATGTAGTCGAGGGTGCGGAAGTCCACCGACAACTCGTCCCTGGTCAGCCGCCCCATCAGGTAGCCGCGCCGCTGGTCGATGTAGGAGAAGTGCGGGTTCTCCTGCAACGCCTCGGAGATCCACGTACGGTCGCGGTACCCGTCGCCGTCGCTGGCGATCGACGACGCCACCAGTTCCCTGGCCACCACCGGCGAGTCGGGGTCGTCGAAGTCGGTCTTGAGCTCGGCCAGGTGGTGCATGTGGGCGTCGCCGGTCAGCACCACGGGGTTGGCGGTACGGCCCAGGGCGGTCAGCAGGCGGGTGCGCTCGGCGGCGTAGCCGTCCCAGGAGTCGAGGTTGACCTCGCGCCCCGGCCCGGTCCTGAAGTCGCGCTGCGCCACCATGATCTGCTGCCCGAGCAGGTTCCAGCGGGCGGTGGAGGCGTCCAGGCCGCGCTCCAGCCAGCGCCACTGGCCGGCGCCGAGCAGCGTACGCCGGTCGTCGAGCCGGTCGTCGCACCCGGCCCGCACGCCGTCGAGGCACGCCTGGTCGTCGCGGAACTGCCGGGTGTCGAGCAGGTGGAAGCGGGCCAGCGTGCCCCAGGAGACCCGCCGGTTCACCCGCAGCACCGCGCCCTGGAGGCTGGCGCGGCGCAGCGGCATGTTCTCGTAGTACGCGCGGAACGCCTGCGCCCGCCGCTGCTCGAAGCCGGGCGCGCCGGTGCTGGAGACGTGGCCGGCCCAGTTGTTCTCCACCTCGTGGTCGTCGAACGCCACCAGCCACGGCGCCACCGCGTGGGCCGCCTGGAGGTCGGGGTCGCTCTTGTACTGGGCGTGACGCAGCCGGTAGTCGGCCAGGGTGCGGCACTTGCCGGGCGTGTGGGTGCGGACGCGGCCGGCGAGGGCGGTGTAGCCGCTGGGGCCGTACTCGTACATGTAGTCGCCGAGGAACACCACCAGCTGCGGCTCCTGCTCGGCGAGGCGGCGGTAGGCGGTGTAGAAGCCGTGCTCGTAGTGGGCGCACGCGGCGACGGCGAAGTGCAGCGGCGTCTCCCCCACCGGCGTCGTACGGGTGCGCCCGGCCGGCGACAGCCTGCCCTCGCTCTTGAAGCGGTAGAAGTATTCGCGCCCCGGCTCCAGCCCCTTCAGCTCGACGTGCACGCTGTGCGCGTCGCGGGCGCGGGCGGTGGCGGTGCCGGACCTGACGATCCCGCGGAACCGTTCGTCGGCGGCGACCTGCCAGGCCACCTCGACGTCGCGGGACGGCATGCCGCCGCGCCCGTCGCCGCCGAGGGGGTCGGCGGCCAGTCGGGTCCACAGCACGAAGCCGTCGGTGGAGGGGTCTCCCGAGGCGACGCCGAGGGTGAAGGGGTCGGTCTTGAGCGTTCTGGAGGTCGCGGCCGCCGGGAGGGCGGGCGAGGAGACGAGGAGGCCGGCTGTCGCCGCTGTCAGGAAGGCTCTGCGGTCCACGCTCCCAGGTATCGCCTCCCGGTCTGACTCCGCCGTGACAGCGGAGTCAAGCCAGGATGAACAGCACCGGTCGGTACGCGGCCACCGCGTACGCGAGGTGAAGCCCTCGTGAACGGCGGCCGCCGCACCTCAGCCGGCCAGGGACGCGCGCAGGGCGGCGGCGTCGGTGAAGTGCACCGCGCGCAGCCCGGCCCGCAGGGCGCCCTCGACGTTCTCCTCCCGGTCGTCGACGAAGACGATGTCGGACGGATCGGCGTCGAGCCCGCGCGCCAGCGCGTCGTAGATCTCCTTGTCGGGTTTGACCAGGCCCATCCGCCCGCTGTAGTAGCGGTGGCCGATCGCCGCGATCCAGGGCAGCTGGTCGAGGCCGTCGCCGACGCAGACGGGCGCGTTCGACAGCAGCGCCACGTCACGGCCGGCGTCGAGCAGCTCGCCGAGCAGCGCGACCGTGCCTCTGTCGGGGTTGGCCCAGCTCGAGACGTCCATGGCGACCAGCCGCGCGACCTCGGCGGGCGCGGCGGCCCGGCCCAGCACGGCGCTCCAGTACGCGTGCGGGCTCAGGTCGGCCCGGTCGAAGGCGAGGCGATGCTCCCAGTAGCCGCGCCTGAACGCTCCGGGCTCGGCGCCCACCGCCCGCGCCATCGCGTCGGCGTCGTCCGCCGACTGGGGCAGGGAGAGCACGCCGCCGTAGTCGAACACGATCCATGTCATGCGAGGAATGGTCGCAGATGCGGGCCGAGCGCCGGGCAGCCCAGGTATTTCTCGGCGGTGTGGAAGTCGATCCAGTCGAGGTTGACCAGCTCTTCCGCGTCGACGCCGGTGAAGCAGCCGGCGAGGGCGGGCGGGATGGCGGCGATGTCGTCCTTGTCGGAGATGTTCACCCAGCGCCGCACGCCGGGCGGGCGCTCGCCGCGCCCGTTGACGGGGGCGGGCAGGAGGTGCTCGAAGACGACGTTGCGCATGCCGAGAGGGCTGCCGAGGGTGACGAGCAGGTCCGCCTCGAGGTCGGGGCAGGCCCACAGCGCCTCGTACGTCACCACGCTGCCCAGCGAGTGCGCGATGACGATCCGGGGGCGGTTGCGCCTGATGACGTCGGCCACGGCCTGCCGGCACTTCTCGCGGCGGCCCTTGTCGGTGAGGTAGGCGGCCACCTCGGGCGCGAACAGCTTGGCGAACGCCGCCGACCGCTCGTCCAGCCTGTCCAGCAGCCAGCCGGTGACCGACTTGAGCGCGCCCGTGACGTGCTCGCCGAGCCCGAGGTTCCTGGCCCAGCCGGCGAGGACCTCCTGCGCCTGGAGCTCCATGGCGGCCTTGGGGGCCTCGCCGAGGTCGGCGCCGTCGTTCAGGAGGTGGGAGAAGTAGGCGATCTCCGAGAAGTACGGCCGCGTCTCGCCGCCGAGCGCCGCGTGCAGGTAGCGGTCCCACTTGCGGCGCATGGCCGTCTCGGCGCCGGGCACCGACCGTCCGGCTCTGAGGTAGTAGTCGTACTTGCCGATCCCGTGCACGCCGACGATGCCGGACACCGCGCCCTCCCCAACCCCGTGCTTCTTCCGCGCGATAGTGGCATACGTGGCCGTCCGGCGGAGTGTCAACGAGCACTCGCGGCGGGAAAATGTGATTGCGGGCGGTATATGCCGTCCATATACGGTGACATGTCGTAAGAAAGAGCGCATCGCGAACAGGAGCTCCCCACCATGCCCGGCCCGCTGGTCGTCAACGACGCCGTCGTCATCCCCGACGCCGAGCTCGTGTGGCGCTTCTCGCGTTCCTCGGGCCCCGGTGGCCAGGGCGTCAACACCACCGACAGCCGGGTGGAGCTGACCTTCGACCTGTCCGCGACCACGGCGCTGCCGCCCGCGCTCAAGGCGCGCGCCCTCGACCGGCTCGGCACCGGCACGATCACCATCGCCGCCTCGGAGTACCGCTCCCAGCTGCGCAACCGCGAGGCCGCCGCGCACCGGCTCGCGCAGCGGCTGCGCGAGGCCATCGCGCCGCCGCCCAAGCGCCGGCGGCCGACCAAGCCGAGCCGCGGCTCGGTGGAACGGCGCATCGCCGCCAAGAAGCACCGCTCCGGCCTCAAGCGCCTGCGCCGCGAACCCTGACGCCCCCGCGTCCAGTGAGCTTCCGGGGACCTTCCAGGCTTCCCGCCCGTCTCCCCACCGCCCGCCCCTTCATCGGCGGGCGCGCTCCCGAGGTCAGGTGCCGATGAGGCGGGGCAGGGTGGTGATGGTGGCCGAGAGGTAGCCGGCCACGGCCTGCGGGATGAGGTTGCGCGCGAACAGCTCCGAACGGTGCAGCCGGACGTGCTCCACCTCGTACAGACCGCGCGCCGGGTCATCGAACTCCGGCCCGTGGCGTAGCTTGGAGTCCATGCTCAGCAGGCGGCAGCCGTACACGTGCTGGGTCTTGACCTCGCCCTGCCAGGGGTAGGACACGGTGACCAGGTGACGCACCGCGAAGACCGTCGCGCCCAGCTCCTCCAGGAGCTCCCGGTGCAGGGTGTCCTCCAGTGTGTCGTCCTCGGGCTCGACGTGCCCGCCCGGCACCGTCCAGTAGCGCGCGCGTCCCGGCACCGTACGCCGGAACAGGACGAGCCGATCGTCGTGGTCGAGCAGGACACCGCGGACACTTGGTCGCATACATCCACCCTATTTGACCGGTATGTCCTTCCGGTAGCCTAACCTACGGTACCGTAACCTGAAGGAGAAGATCTTTTATGGCGATGTCTCAGACGGAGCTGCTGCACGAGCTCGAGCCGGTGGTGGCCGGCGAACTCGACCGCCACGAGAAGATGGCCAAAGAGTGGTTCCCGCACGAGTACATCCCGTGGAGCGAAGGCCGCGACTTCGACGGCATCTACGGGGGCGAGGCATGGCAGGAGGGCGACTCCAAGATCCCCGAGGCCGCCAGGGTGTCGCTCATCGTCAACCTCCTGACCGAGGACAACCTGCCCAGCTATCACCACGAGATCGCCACGACGTTCGGCCGCGACGGCGCCTGGGGCACCTGGGTGCACCGGTGGACCGCCGAGGAGGACCGTCACGGCACCGCCATCCGCGACTACCTCACCGTCACCCGCGCCGTGGACCCGGTGGCGCTGGAGCGCGCCCGCATGCGGCACATGGAGCAGGGCTTCGTCACCGAGTACAGCACGATGCTCCAGCAGCTCGCGTACGTCTCCTTCCAGGAGCTGGCCACCCGCATCGCCCACCGCAACACCGGCAGGGCCTCCGGCGACGAGGGCTGCGAGCGGCTGCTGGCGAGGATCGCCGCCGACGAGAACCTGCACATGCTCTTCTACCGCAACCTCCTGAAGGCGGCCTTCGAGCTCGACCCCAACCAGACCATGCGCGCGGTGACCGACGTCGTGACCACCTTCCAGATGCCCGGCCAGGGCATGGAGGGCTTCGCCCGCAAGTCGCTGATCATCGCCCACGAGGGCATCTACGACCTGCGCCTGCACCTGGACGACGTGCTCATGCCGGTGCTGCGGCAGTGGTCGGTGTTCGACAAGACGGGGCTGGACGCCGAGGGTGAGAAGGCGCGCGAGGAGCTGTCCGCGTTCCTGGCCAGGACGGACGCCACGGCCGCCCGCTTCGTCGAGCGCCGCGAGGCCCGCCGCGCCCGCGAGGCCGCCCAGAAGTAACCCGCAGGGGCGCAGAAGCGTACAGAACATCATGAAGAGGGGCATGGCACCGCAGTAGCGGCGGCATGGGAGGATCCTGGCCCATGGACTTTCCCACCACGGTCGCCGTCGGGATCGCCACGCTACTGACGATCATGCTCCTCGCGGTCGTGACGCAGCGGCTGCTGGATGTCCGCTTCGGCGCGCTGCGCACATTCCTGGCCGCGCTGGTCGCGTTCGCGCTCGCCCAGCCGGTGCTGGAGCCGATCATGGCCATGGTCGGCCCCATGGACGGCACTCAGCCGCCCGACGCGGCCGCCCTGGGAGTACTCCTGCTCGTCCTCATGGCCATGGTGCTGATCCCCATGGCCATGCTCGTGCTGGCCGAGGCGCTGGTGCCGCCCGGCTCGGTGCCGGGGCCGCTGGAGCTGGCGCGGTCCGTACGCGGCCGGTTGTCCAGGACCAGGCGTTATTCGCAGATCACCAGGATCGCCGTCCGGCACGGACTCGGCCCCTACCTGCGCGGCAGGGGCGAACGGCTGGACGACCGCTCGGGCAAGCTCCGCCTGGCCGCGTCGCTGCGGGCCGCGCTGGACGACGGCGGGGTGACGTTCGTCAAGCTCGGGCAGGTGCTGTCCACCCGGCGCGACCTGCTGCCCGCCGAGTTCGTCGAGGAGCTCGGACGGCTGCAGGACCAGGTCGCCCCCGCCCCGTGGGAGCAGGTCGAGCCGGTGCTGCGCGCGGAGCTGGGCGGGCCGGTGGAGGAGGTGTTCGCCGCGTTCGACCGTACGCCGCTCGCCGCCGCCTCCATCGGCCAGGTGCACGCCGCCCGGCTGCACTCGGGCCGCGAGGTCGTGGTCAAGGTACGCCGGCCGGGCATCGAGGCGGTCCTCGGCCAGGACCTGGAGATCGTCCGGCGGCTGGCCGCCACGCTGGAGGGCAGGACTCGCTGGGGCCGCTCGCTCGGCCTGCGCGACCTGGCCGAGGGCTTCGCCACGGCGATCAGGGAGGAACTGGACTTCGGCGTCGAGGCCGCCAACATGGCCGCCGTCTCGGCCGCCCGCGCCTCAGGAGGCTCCGGGGAGGACCACGGCGGCGGAGCGAGCGTCGCGTATCCCGCGCCGATCAGCGCCATGTGCTCGGAGCGGGTGCTGGTCATGGAGCGGCTGTCGGGACGCCCGGTCACCGCCGCCGACCCCGCCGAGGGCCCGCGCCTGGCCCGCGACCTGCTCGACTGCCTGCTCAGGCAGATCCTCATCGAGGGCGTCTTCCACGCCGACCCGCACCCGGGCAACCTCATGCTGCTGGAGGACGGCACGCTGGGCCTGCTCGACTTCGGCTCGGTGGGCCGGCTCGACGGCTCCGTACGCGCGGCGCTGCAGCGCTTCCTGCTCGCCATGAACCGCCAGGACCCGCTGGGCGTCACGGACGCGCTCCTGGAGGTGGTGCCGCGCCCCGAGGAGATCGACGAGCCGGCGCTGGAGCGGGCCCTGGGCCAGTTCATGGCCAGGCACCTGGGCCCCGGCCTGGACAGCGCGCAGCTGTTCACCGACCTGTTCAAGATCGTCTCGGAGTACGGCCTGTCGATCCCGCCCGAGGTGGCCGCCGTCTTCCGCGCGCTGGCCACGCTGGAGGGCACGCTGGTGCGCCTGTCGCCCGGCTTCAACCTGATCGGCGAGGCCCGCGCGTTCGCGGGACGCTACCTGTCGGAGCAGGTCACGCCGGAGACGATCCGCGAGTCGCTGACCCAGGAGCTGACCGCCCTGGTGCCGATGCTGCGCCGCCTGCCGCGCCGGATCGAGCGCATCGCCAGCGCCGCCGAGCACGGCCGCTTCAGCATGAACGTGCGGCTGCTCGCCGACGACCGTGACCGCCGCTACGTGACGGGCCTGCTGCACCAGGTGCTGCTGACGGTGCTGGGCTCGACGGCGGGGGTGATGGCGGTCATCCTGCTGACCACGGACGGCGGGCCCGCGCTGGTGGGCTCGACGACGCTGCTGCAGCTCATCGGCTACAACCTGCTGATGGTCGCGGCGATCCTGGGCTTGCGGGTGCTGGCGCTGATCTTCCGCCGCCCCCGCGCCTCCGACGACCGGTAGTCGGGACATCCCCGCACAAGCTCGCCGAGTTCGGGGAGAACTGTGCGCCTCTTGACTTCGGCATGGTCTTGGACATCCGCGGCATCGGGCAGGTTCCCGGTAACACCGGAACCCCTTGGGAGCAGTGGGTGAAAATCATCGGGATCGCCGCCAGTCTCCACGCGGGGTCATTCATCACCAGATTGCTGGACGCGGCAGGCGGCGAATTGCCGGAGAACGTGTGTTTCGAGGTGTGGCAGGGGTTGGGCGACATCCCGCCGTACCAGCCGGGGACCGTCCCGGGGCCGGCGCGGGAGCTGGTCTCGATGGTCGCGGGGAGCGACGCGATCCTGCTGACGGCTCCCGAGCACAGCCTGCTGCCGATGGAGCTGACCCACGCACTGGACTGGATGTCCGCGCGGGACGGGCTGTCGGGCAAGCACGTCGGGGTGATGAGCGCGAGCGCGCGGGCCTGCGGGGCCATGTGGGCGCAGGCGGAGCTGTACAAGCAGTTGCTCGGGGCGGGCGCCGTGGTGATGGGGGCCGAGCTGGTGATCTCGCCGGCCTGCCCGCACTTCGACGAGGACGGCCACCTGACCTCGGCCGACCTGCGCGACCAGGTGCGGCGAGTGATCCGCCAGCTGTGCCCCGCCGAGGTCATGGAGCCGGTGCTGTCGGCCCTGTAACGGCCCCTGTGACGACCCCTGTGACGACCCCTGTGACGACCCTGTGAAAGCGCTGTGACGGCACCTCCGACGGCCCCTCCTACAGCCCCTCTGACTGCCGGCCCCTCTGACGGCGCTGTGATGCGGTCAGTGCTCGCGCCGCTGCAGGCGCTCCAGCTTGATGCTCAGGTCGAGGACCTCGGAGCGCAGGAAGTCGAACTCGCGCTGGATCTCCGACCGGACGACGGCGAACTCGACGGCGATCTCCGCCCGCACGTCCGCCCCGGGCTCGGCGCCCTCAGCGGTTTCGGCCGTCTCGGGGGTCTCGGCGGCAGGCCGGGAGGCGACCTCCCTGCGCACGCCCGCGATCTCCGTGCCGACCGCGGCGAACTCCTCGCCGATCTCGCCACGGGCACGGGCCAGCTCGGCCCGCAGCGTGGTGATCTCGGCCTGCAGCCGCTCCGAGAGGTTGAGGACCTCCCGCATGAGACCGATCTGCTGTTCGGGCCCGGCCTGCTCCAGGGCCGTCTCGAGATCCTCGACCCGGAGTTTCAGGTCGAGGACCTCCGCGCGTACGTCCACCTGCCTCCGCCCCCTCACGCTCTGCGCTCTTGCTTGCTGCCATCGTCGCAGCCGCGGGACGGGGGCGCGGAGCGGAGGAAAAGCGCGGGTGTGCTTCTTTCCTCTCGCGCCCCTCGAACCCCTCTCGACGGCGGGAACGACGGCGGGAAGCGGGTGCAGGTTTTTCCTCCTGAGCCCGTCCCGCGGGCCTCAGATGAGCTCGATGAGGTCGGCGACCGAGTCGACGATCAGGGAGGGACGGTAGGGGAAGCGGTCGATCTCGTGCCGCTGGGTGACGCCGGTGAGCACGAGGATGGTGAACAGCCCGGCCTCCATGCCCGAGACGATGTCGGTGTCCATGCGGTCGCCGATCATGGCCGTGGTCTCGCTGTGGGCCTCGATCTCGTTGAGCGCGCTGCGCATCATGCGCGGGTTGGGCTTGCCCACGAAGTACGGCTCCACGCCCGTGGCCTTGGTGATCATGGCGGCGACGGCGCCGCAGGCCGGCAGCGAGCCCTCGGTGGAGGGGCCGATGGGATCGGGGTTGGTGGCGATGAAGCGCGCGCCGCCCTCGATGAGCCGGATGGCGCGGGTGATCTGAGTGAAGCTGTAGGTGCGGGTCTCGCCGAGCACCACGTAGTCGGGGTCGAGGTCGGTCAGCACGTAGCCGACCTCGTGCAGCGCCGTGGTCAGCCCGGCCTCGCCGATCACGTACGCCGACCCGCCGGCCCGCTGGTCGTCGAGGAACTGGGCGGTGGCCAGGGCGGAGGTCCAGATGGACTCGGCGGGCACGTCGAGCCCGGCGCCCGCGAGGCGTACGGACAGGTCGCGCTGGGTGTAGATCGAGTTGTTGGTCAGGACCCGGAACTTCCGGCCCGACTCGCTGAGTCTTTTGATGAATTCGTCCGCACCTGGGACCGGCCGCCCTTCGTGTACGAGAACGCCGTCCATGTCGGACAACCAGGAGTCGATCCGCTTACGCTGAGTCACGCGTTCATCGTACCGAGCGCGCCTTATCGACTTCCCGCCCGGCAGGTGAACAATGTTGCTCATGTCGTTCACTGAAACCGCCCAGGACATGCGGGACGAGATCGTCCAGCTCAGGCACTCCCTGCACACCACCCCCGAGATCGGCCTGCACCTGCCGCGCACCCAGGAGAAGGTGCTCGCGGCCCTGGAGGGGCTGCCGCTGGAGATCACGACCGGCTCCGCGCTCAGCTCGGTGACGGCGGTGCTGCGAGGTGGCAGGCCCGGTGGACAGCAGGGACCCGCGGTGCTCCTGCGTGGCGACATGGACGCGCTGCCGGTGGCCGAGAAGAACGACCTGCCGTACGTCTCCCAGGTGCCGGGCCAGATGCACGCCTGCGGCCACGACCTGCACACGGCGATGCTGGTGGGGGCGGCGCACCTGCTGAGCGGGCGGCGCGACGAGCTGGCCGGTGACGTGATCTTCATGTTCCAGCCGGGCGAGGAGGGCCACGACGGCGCCAAGCGCATGATCGAGGAGGGCGTGCTGGAGGCGGCGGGCGCCCGGCCGGTGGCGGCGTACGGGATGCACGTGGTGTCGTCGGTCCTGCCGCAGGGGCTGTTCGCGTCGCGGCCCGGGCCGCTGATGGCGGCGGCCGACACGTTCAAGGTGACGGTGAAGGGGCGCGGCGGGCACGGCTCGACGCCGCACCTGTCGCTCGACCCGATCCAGGCGGCCTGCGAGATGGTGACGTCGCTGCAGACCATGGTGACCAGGACGTTCAACGTCTTCGACCCGGTCGTGGTGACGGTGGGCAGGTTCCAGGCCGGCTCGGCCGACAACGTGATCCCCGACGAGGCGCACTTCGAGGCGACGCTGCGGACCTTCAGCAAGGAGAACAGGGCGCTGGCCAAGCGGCGGCTGGTGGAGGTCGTGGAGGGCATCGCGGCGGCGTACGGGCTGGGCGTGGAGCCGTCGTTCGCGATGGGCTACCCGGTGACGGTGAACGACAGGACCGAGGCGGAGTTCGCCGGCGCGACGGCCGACGAGCTGTTCGGGCCCGGCCGCTACGCCGTCTCGCCCAACCCGATCATGGGCTCGGAGGACTTCTCGTACGTGCTGGAGAACGTGCCGGGCGCGTTCGTGTTCCTGGGCGCCTGCCCGCCGGACCGCGACCCGGTGACCGCCCCCTACAACCACTCCCCCGACGCGCTCTTCGACGACGCGGTGCTGCCGGACGGCGCCGCGCTGTACGCCTCGCTGGCGGCCTCCAGGCTGGCGCAGGAGGCGGCGAACGGAGATAAGGGGTGACCACATGCGTGCCTGGGTGGTGGAGCGGCCTGGACCGATCACGTCGGGGCCGCTGCGGCTGATCGAGCGGGAGGCGCCCGTGCCGGGGCCCGGCGAGGTCCTGGTGAAGGTGGAGGCGTGCGCGGTGTGCCGTACGGACCTGCACCTCGCGGAGGGCGACCTGGAGCCGCGCCGGCCGCGCACCACGCCCGGGCACCAGGTGGTCGGCAGGATCGAAGGGACCGGCAGGCGGGTGGGCGTGGCGTGGCTGCGCTCGACCTGCGGCCGGTGCCGGTACTGCCGCAGGGGCATGGAGAACCTGTGTCCCGCCTCGACGTACACGGGGTGGGACGCCGACGGCGGCTACGCCGAGTACCTCGTCGCCCGCGAGGACTACGTCTATCCGCTGCCCGGCGACCGCCCGGCCGAGTGGCTGGCGCCGCTGCTGTGCGCGGGCATCATCGGCTACCGGGCGCTGGCCAGGTGCGACCTGCCGCAGGAGGGGCGGCTCGGCATCTACGGCTTCGGCTCGTCGGCGCATCTGACCGCGCAGGCGGCGATCGCGCGCGGGGCCACGTTGCACGTGGTCACGCGGTCGGAACAAGCACGTAGGCTGGCGCTTGAGCTGGGCGCGGCCTCCGCGGACGCGCACCGGCCGCCCGAGCCGCTGGACGCGGCGATCCTGTTCGCGCCCGTCGGCACGCTGGTGCCGCCCGCGCTTGAGGCGCTCGACCGGGGCGGGACGCTCGCCGTGGCGGGCATCCACCTCACCGACGTCCCGGCGCTCGACTACGACCGGCACCTGTTCCAGGAACGCACGCTGCGCAGCGTGACGGCCAACACCAGGGCCGACGGGCACGCCTACCTCGAGCTGGCCCTGTCGCATCCGCCCAGGGTGTCGGCGGTGGCCTATCCGTTCGAGGAGGCGGACAGGGCGCTGTCCGACCTGGCCGCCGACCGGGTCAACGGGGCGGCCGTCTTGGTGTTGACCTGAGGTTTTACTTGATGGCGCTTAGCGTCACTTCCTACACTCATGAAGGAAAGTTACATTAGCCTCACAACCGCTGGAGATTATTGACGCCGATCTGGCGCGATCGTAATGTCCGGTCAATCCCTAGAGACATCCCCCGGAGCGGCAAATGAAGCGACTGGCAGCGGTAGTGGCGTTGCTGGGTCTTGCCACCGCGACTGCGGCGTGCAGCGGTGGCACCACCAACAAGTCCGGCTCGGGCGGTGGAGGCGGGCTCTTCACCACGATCGACGTGAACAGGCCGGGCCTTGAGGCGTCGGCGCCGGCCAACCCGTACAACCCGAAGGGCAACTCCTTCCCCGGCTACAGCTCCATGAAGCTGGGCTGGGTCGTCAACCACCTGACCGACCCGAACAAGGCCCTGCCTGGTCTTGCGGCGAGCTGGGAGCTCGCGGACGACAACTCCGCGATCACGTTGAAGTTGCAGCCCAACGCGAAGTGGTCCGACGGCAAGCCGGTCACGGCCGAGGACGTCAAGATGTCCATCGGCATCGCCTACACGCAGGGCAGCACGGCGTTCTCGACCACCCCGGGCGCGGCGGGCGCCGCCGCGGAGGTCGAAGTGGTCGACCCGCAGACGGTGAAGATCACGCAGGACATGGCCAACCCGAGCCCCAAGTTCGCCCGCGGCGTGCTGGACACCACGATCCTGCCGGCGCACGTGTGGAGCAGTGTGCTCCCCGCCGACTTCTGGGACAAGCTCAAGGCCGCGCGCGGCGACGGCGCCGAGGCCGAGAAGGCCCGTGAGGAGATCTCGTCCCTGGGCGAGAAGGTCATCGCCTTCGCCCCGCCGAAGGACGTCTCCGCCGGCCCGTTCGTGCTGGAGCGGGTCAACCCCTCCGAGGCGCTGCTGGTCAAGAACAAGTACTTCTTCAACGCCGCCAACGTCGCTCCTTCGCAGGTGAAGTTCCTCAACTACACCGGCAACGAGCAGATCTGGAACTACCTCACCGCCGGCAAGCTCGACCACGCCGGGTTCACCGCCGCGCCGACGGACGTGATGAACCGGATCAAGGCCGCCTCCGGCAACGAGGTCATCAAGGGCTACTCGCCGGTGGCCGTGGGCATGGCCTTCAACCAGACCAAGAAGCCGTACGACAACGTGCACGTGCGCAGGGGCCTGGCCTACCTGATCGACCGCGATCAGGTCACCAAGGTCGCCTCGCCCGAGGGCGGCACGGCCGCCGCCACCACCAGCGGCATCCACCAGAAGGCCGCGCAGGCGTGGATCCCTGACACGGTCCCGCAGCTCGAGCCGTACAAGGTGGACCTGGCCAAGGCCGAGACGGAGTTCAAGGAAGCCGGCCTGGTCAAGAAGGACGGCAAGTGGACGCTGGCCGACGGCACGCCGTGGAAGGTCTCCATGCACGCGCCCGCCGGCTTCTCCGACTGGCTGTCGGCGCAGGAGAACATCAAGGGCCAGCTCATCAAGGCCGGCGTGGACGCGGAGGTCGTGACGACCGCCGACTACCCGCTGTACCTGGAGGAGCTGGCGGCCGGCAAGTACGACGTCGGCTTCTGGCTGATGGCGCTCGGCCCCGCGCCGTACGACATCTTCCAGCGCCTCTACGGCGCCTCCAACGGCTGGAACAACGTCGCGGGCAAGGTCACGCACAGCGCCCCCGGCAAGAACAACAACTGGATGGGCGGCCCCGAGGAGATCGAGGTCGACGGCGAGAAGATCAACCCCGGTGAGCTGACCGCCGAGCTGAACTCCGCCGACGAGGAGGCCGCCAAGCCGATCATGGCGAAGCTGGCCAAGGCCGCGAACCAGGACCTGCCGGTCATCCAGCTCTGGGACTACGTGAACACGCAGTTCGTCAACAACAACCGTTTCACCGGCTGGCCCCACGACGACGAGGTCCTGCGAATGGGCACCGGCGTGCTCCCCTCCGGCGTGTGGATCCAGCAAGGTCTGATCAAGGCGAAGCAGTAGCCTATGACGTCCATCGCACGGCGACTCGCGGGCCACCTGGCCCGCGGGTTCGTCATGATCCTCGTTGTCGCGACGATCAGCTTCTTCATCATCAACAACATCCCGGGCGACCCCATGGCCGCCCGCTACGAGAAGCTGATCGAGGGCGGCATGGCCCCCGAGGCGGCTCAGCAGGCGGTGAAGGTGCTGTACGGCTTCCAGCCGGACGGCACGCTGTGGCAGCAGTACAGCGAGTACATCACCGGCCTGCTCCGCCTCGACCTCGGTGTCTCGGTCACCAGGCCCGGCACCCCCGTGCTCGACGTGCTGACCGACGCGGCCAAGTGGACCGTTCTACCGGTGCTGGCCGGCACGCTGCTGAGCTTCCTCGTCGGAATCATCCTCGGCGTGTACGCGGCGATCAAGCGCACCGGCAAGCTCGGCGACGCGCTGTCCATCTCGGGCTCGCTGCTGCACGGCATCCCGCAGTACGTGCTGGCGATGCTGCTCGTGGTGATCTTCGCCACGCTCATCCCCATCCTGCCCGCCGACGGGTCGGTGGACATCCTGTACGAACCGGGGTTCAACGCCGGCTACATCGGCTCGCTCGTCGAGCACGCGATCCTGCCGGTCCTGACGTACGCGCTGTCGGCGTACGGCGGGTGGATCCTGGCGATGAAGTCGAGCGTCGTGACCGTGCTTGGTGACGACTTCATCCTGGCCGCCGAGCTGCGCGGGATGAAGCGTTCGATCGTCTTCAGGTACATCGCGCGCAACGCGATCCTGCCGCTGTTCACCATGCTCGCCCTGTCACTGGGGCTGCTGCTCGGCGGCGCGGTCTTCATCGAGAAGATCTTCAACTATCCGGGCCTCGGCTGGCTGCTGATCAGCAGCGTCACCGACCGCGACTACGCCCTGATGGGCGGCGCCTTCCTGCTGATCACGGCCGGGACCATCATCGCCAACATCGTGGCGGACCTGTTCTACACGGTCATCGACCCGCGGGTGCGCAGCGGAGAGGAGGCGTCGTGAGCGCCACGCTCATTCCGGAGACCGGTGCGGGCACCGGCTCGGCGGCCTCGGCCATGCGCCGCAACTTCTGGCGCGGCGTGTGGCGGGTGATGAGGCGCAAGCCCAGCCGCATGGTCGGCGTCGTCATCCTCGCGGGCTTCGTGATCATGGCGGTCGTCGGGCCCATGCTGCTGCCCGCCAACCTGCCGGGCGACACCAACGCGATCACCCAGCCGCCGAGCTGGGAGCACTGGTTCGGCACCGACCCGCAGGGGCGGGACGTGACCGCGCTGGTCATCAAGGGCTCGCGCTACGTGTTGCTGACCGCCGCGGTGACCGCGGTCATCACGGTCGTCGTCGGCACCGCGATCGGGCTGTTCTCGGGTTTCCGCCGGGGCCGCTGGGACACCGTGCTCATGCGGCTGACCGACATGAAGCTCACCATCCCCGGCCTGCCGCTGCTGCTGGTCCTCGCGACCGTGTGGCGCTTCAGCAGCCCGGTGCAGATGGGCCTCGTGCTCGGCCTGCTCGGCTGGGGCGGCGTGGCGCGGGCCGTGCGCTCGCAGACGCTGTCGCTGCGCGAGCGCGGGTTCATCGAGGCGGCGCGCGGGCTCGGCCTGTCCACGACGCACATCATCGGCAAGGAACTGCTGCCGAGCATGGCGCCGTACATCGCCATGAACATGCTCATCTCGGTCACCGGCGCGGTCTACTCGCAGGTGGGCCTGTTCTTTCTGGGCGTGCTGCCGTACGAGTCGGACAACTGGGGCGTGATGCTCAACCTGGCCGTGTTCCAGGCGGGCGCCATGATCACGCCGAACGCGCTGGGCTACCTGCTGGCTCCGCTGCTGGCGATCCTGCTGCTCACGCTCGGGATCGTGCTCGTGGTGGACGCCATGGACGAGATCTTCAATCCCCGGCTGCGCGAGGAGTAGAGGGTGAGCAACAAGGCGCCCGGAGTGCGCATCGGCGGCCTGACGGTCGTCTACAAGACCCCCGCGGGCGAGCTGCCCGCCGTCAGGGACGTCAGCCTGACGCTGGAGCCAGGCTCGATCACCGGCATCGTCGGCGAGTCGGGATCCGGCAAGTCGACGCTCGCGCTGTCGCTGCTCAACGCCGTGCAGCCGCCCGGCAGGATCGCGGCGGGCAGCGTCGAGATCGACGGGCTGGGCGACGTGGCGGCGCTGTCGGGCGAGCAGCTGCGCAAGGCGCGCGGCAAGCACATCGGCTACGTCTTCCAGGCCGCCCAGAACTCCCTCAACCCGCTCAAGACGGTCGGCAAGCAGCTGCTCGACCTGGGCCGTTCGCACGGGATCGAGGATCTGCGCGGGCTGGTGCGCGAGGCCAAGGAGCTGCTCGGCCGGATGGGCCTGGACGGCGCCCGCGTGCTCGACTCGCACCAGCACGAGCTGTCCGGCGGCATGCGCCAGCGGGTCGGCATCATGCTGGCGCTGGTGCTCAACGCCCACCTGGTGGTGCTGGACGAGCCGACGACCGCGCTCGACATGATCACCCAGGCGAACATCCTGAAGATCGTCCGCGAGGTGCACGCGGAGCGCGGCCTGACCACGCTGGTCATCACGCACGACATCGGCGTGGTGGCCGAGGTCGCCGACCGGCTGGCCGTCATGTACGGCGGCCGCCTCGTCGAGCAGGGCCCGACCAGGGAGGTGCTCGGCGCGCCCAGCCACCCGTACACGCGCGGCCTGATCAAGGCCATCCCGCGGCTCGTCGGCGACATCGACGAGGCGCAGGCGCTGCCGGGCCGGCCGCCCACGCTGGCGACCGTGCCGAAGCAGGGCTGCGTGTTCAGGGAGCGGTGCGCGCTGCGCATGGACGTGTGCGACACCGTGGACCCCGAGGCCGTCGAGCACGGCACGCGTACCGTGGCCTGTCACGCCGTGACCGTGAAGGAGCACGCATGATCACCGGAACCGGCGTCGTCAAGACGTTCAAGCAGCGGGGCAAGGTGCTCGGCGCCCGCGAGGTGCGGGCGCTGCGGGGCGTGGACTTCGCGATCCCCAAGGGCGGCGCGGCCTCGTTCATCGGCGAGTCCGGGTGCGGCAAGACCACGCTGGGGCGGATCATCGCGGGGCTGGAGTCGTACGACGAGGGCGAGATCGCGATCGACGGCGTCGAGCTGTCGGGGCTGAAGCCCAAGCAGCGCCAGCCGCACTTCCGCAAGATCCAGATGATCCACCAGGACCCGTACTCGGCTCTGAACCCGACCAGGACCGTCCACCAGACGCTGTTCGCGCCGCTCAGCCTGCGGGCCAGGCAGACCGGCCGCTCGCGCGCCTGGATCGAGGAGCGGGCCGCCGAGGTGCTCTCGCTGGTCGGCCTCGACCCGGGCTCGGTGCTGTCGCGCTACCCGCACCAGCTGTCCGGCGGCATGCGGCAGCGCGTGGTCATCGCCCGCGCGCTGACCGTGGACCCGGAGATGCTGGTCGCCGACGAGGCCGTCTCGATGATCGACGTCTCGCTGCGGCTGGGCATCCTCGCGCTGCTGAAGGATCTGCGCGAGCGGCTGGGCGTGAGCGTGCTGTTCATCACGCACGACGTGGCGACGGCCCGCTACATCGGCGGCGACGGCGAGCTGTACGTCATCTACCGTGGCCAGGTCGTCGAGCACGGCCCGGTGGACACGATCATCGCCGACCCGGTGCACCCGTACACGCAGTCGCTGCTGTCGGCCATCCCCGTCCTGCACGGTCTTGAGCAGCCGGGCGAGCAGCCCGTGGTGCCGCTGGAGTCGCTGGACGAGAGCCAGGCCGACGAGGGCTGCCTGTTCGCCCGCCGCTGCCCGTTCAGCACCGAGCGGTGCGCGTCGGAGCGGCCGCTGCTGCAGCTCACCGAGGGCGTGCCGCAGGAGCACGCGTGCTTCCACCCCGAGCGCCGCAGCGTGATCGCCCGCCCGATGAGCGAGGTGTGATGACGCACTCCGTGCGGGAATTCGACGCCGGAGAGGCCGCGCGGGTGGCCGAGTCGGCGCTGACGTCCGACGCCGGCGAGGGCGCCGCACTGGTGCGCAGCCTGGCGCGGCCCCCGGCCGAGCGGCGCTGGACCGCGCTGGCCGTGGACGGCGGCGTCGTGATGGCCTCGCTCAACTCGGTGGACCCGGCGATCGGTCACGTCGACCTGCTGGCCGTGGAGCCCTCGGCCCAGGGCGCAGGGCGCGGGCGGGCGCTGGTGCGGGCGGCCGAGGACTGGCTGCGCGGCCAGGGCGCCCGCGAGGCCCGCTTCGCCGGCAACCCGCCCTGCTACGCCTGGCCGGGCATCGACGTGCGCTACACCGCCGCCGCCTGCCTGGCCGAGCGCCTCGGCTACGAGCGCTACGAGGTGGCCTGGAACATGACCGCCGACCTGCGGCACGCCGACCTGTCCGTCGAGGACGAGCTGGCCGGGCTCAAGCGCGCGGGCGTGTCCGTGCACGGCCTCGGCGCGGAGGCGGACCGTGGGCGGGTGGGGGCCTTCGTCGCCGAGCATTGGAACGATCGCTGGGCCTGGGAGGCGGTCAACGCGGCCGGGCTGCACTACGCGGAACGCGACGGCCGCGTCCTCGGCTTCGCGGCCTGGGGAGCGCGGCCGTCCTGGTTCGGCCCCATGGGCACCGCGCCCGACGCCCGCGGTCTCGGCCTCGGGCGCGTGCTGCTGCGCAGGTGCCTGGCCGAGCAGCGGGCCGCCGGGCAGGACCACGCCCAGATCGGGTGGGTGGGGCCGTTGCGGTTCTACTCGCGCGCCGTGGGCGCGCGAGCCGAACGCGTCTTCTGGCTCTACCGGCGCGATCTGGCGTGATGGGCCGGTCAGTACAGAAGTCCTCCCTCAGGGTGGGCGGGCGGCGGGCACAGCTCGCGCGGGTCCCCACCGGCCTCCAGGCACTTCTTGAGCGTGCCGGACCCCCACAGGTGGTCGAGGAACAGCTCAGGGCCCTCCCAGCGCAGCTCGTCCGGGTGGAGGGTGCGGGCCACGTGCAGCATCGACAGGCCCGTCAGCACCGGCCGGAACGCGGCGGGGTCGTGCACGTGGAGCTGCACCCCCCGTACGGGGACGCCGGCGTGCTTGTGGAACGTCGGCGTGAACCACGCCTCCCTGAACCGCACCCCCGGCAGGCCCAGCTCGCCGAGCGCCGGGGCGAAGCGCGCGTCCAGGTACGGCGCCCCGACCAGCTCGAACGGCCGGGTCGTGCCGCGCCCCTCGGAGAAGTTGGTGCCCTCGAACAGGCCGGTGCCGGGATAGACCAGCGCGGTCTCCGGGGTCGGCATGTTGACCGAGGGCATCACCCAGGGCAGCCCCGTGCCGGCGTGGGTCATCTCCCGCCGCCAGCCCTCCATCGTGACGACGGTCAGGTCGAGGTCGAAGCCGTACAGGCCGGCCAGTTCCCCGGCCGTCCTGCCGTGCCGCAGCGGCAGCGGGAAGCGGCCGACGAAGCTCGCGTACGCCGGGTCGAGCAGCGGCCCCTCCTCGACCGTCCCGCCCAGCGGGTTGGGCCGGTCCAGCACCACGAACCGCAGCCCGAGCCGGGCCGCCGCGGCCATGAGGTCGTACATGGTCCACACGTAGGTGTAGAAGCGGGCGCCCACGTCGGCGATGTCGAAGACCAGCGTGTCCACCCCGGAGGCGGCCACCACCGCGTCGAGGGCGTCGCCGGAGAGCTTGTGCGTGTCGTAGACCGGCAGGCCGGTCCGCTCGTCCACGCCGTCGGCCTCGCTGCCCGCGGCCTGCGCGGTGCCGCGCAGGCCGTGCTCGGGGCCGAAGAGCGCGGTCAGGTTCAGGCCCGCCGCCAGCAGGGCGTCGGGTGTGGGGGTCAGATCGGGCAGGACGCCGGTGGGATTGGTGATCAGGCCGAGACGCGTGCCGCCCGCCAGGGCGGGATCCGCGGCCAGCCGTTCGGCTCCTGTTCGTACGTGTGGCATGAACCCATTGTCTGAAAGATATTTACAAGAGAGAAGTAGAGGGTGGAAATTAGCGACATGATTGATCCGCTATCAGAGCCGTCCACCGAGCAGAGCGACCCCCGCTACGCCCAGATCGACAGGCTGCCGACCGTGCAGCTCGCCCGGCTGATGAACCAGGCCGACGCCGCCGTGCCCGCCGCCGTCGCGGTGGTGCTCCCGGCGATCTCGGCGGCGATCGACGCCATCGCCGAACGGATGGGCCAGGGCGGCCGGCTGCTCTATGTCGGTGCCGGCACGTCGGGGCGCTTGGCCGTGCTCGACGCCAGCGAGTGCCCGCCGACGTTCGGCACCGACCCGTCGCTGGTGCAGGGCATCATCGCCGGCGGGCCGGACGCGCTCACCCGTTCCGTTGAGGGGGCAGAGGACGACGCCGAGGCCGGCGCCGCCGCGCTGAAGGACCTGGAGGTGGGACCGCTCGACTCGGTGGTGGGCGTGTCCGCCAGCGGGCGGGCTCCTTTCGTGCTGGGCGCGCTGGCGGAGGCGCGCGGCCGCGGCGCGCTGACCGTGGGGCTGTCGTGCAACGACGACGCGCCGCTGTCGGCCGCCGCCGAGCACGCCATCGAGGTGGTCGTGGGGCCCGAGGTGGTGACCGGCTCGACCCGGTTGAAAGCGGGCACGGCCCAGAAGCTCGTGCTGAACATGATCTCGACGATCTCGATGGTCAAGCTGGGCCGCACGTACGGGAACAAGATGATCGAGATGTCGGCCATGAACAGCAAGCTCGCCGGGCGGGCGCTGCGCATCGTCAGCGACATCACCGGCGCCGACCAGGAGACGGCCGGCGCGGCGCTGGACGCGGCGGGCGGCCAGGCGAAGGTCGCGGTGCTGATGATCAGGCACGGCCTCGACGCCGACGCGGCCAGGGCGCTGCTGAGCTCGCACGGCGAACGCCTCAGCGACGCGCTCAGCGGCTGAGACGTCCGGGCGGGCGGTCGAACTTCACGATGAGGAGGACGGGGATGTCGGACCGGCTGGAGGCGATCCTGACGGCGGCGGTGCCCGAGGTGTGCCCCGCCGCGGTGGCGCTGATCGCCGTGGACGGCTCCGTGGCGGCCCAGGCGTCCGCCGGGGAGCTGGTGCGGTACGCGGACGCCGGCGGCACGCTCGCCGCCGGCCGCCCGCCGGCCCGCCGCGACTCGATCTTCGACCTGGCCTCGGTCAGCAAGCTGTTCACCACGACGGTGCTGCTCTCACTGGCCGAGGAGGGCAGGCTGGACCTCGACGCGCCGGTGACCGCGCACCTGCCGCACGCCGATCCCCGCATCACCCCGCGCCGCCTGCTCACCCACACGGCGGGCCTGCCGCCGACCCGCCGCATCGACCAGGAGCTGCCGGACGCGGACGCCGGCGCCCGCCTGGCCGCCATGGTCGCCACGCCGTCCGCGCATCCGGTCGGCGGCCCCTACCTCTACAGCGACGTCGGCATGATCATGGCCGGCCGCCTGGCCGAGCTGACCGGAGGGGCGCCGCTGGACGTGCTGGTACGCGAGCGGGTCACCGGCCCGCTGGGGTTGCCCGACACGGGCTACCGGCCGGGCCCCGAGGTGCTCGGGCGGGTGGCCGCCACCGAGTGGAAGGCCGAGCGTCCAGTGCCGGGGTGCGTGCGGGGCGAGGTGCACGACGAGACCGCGTACGCGCTCGGTGGCGTGGCGGGGCACGCGGGCGTCTTCGCCCCCGCCGACGACCTGCTGGCCTTCGGCGAGGCGCTGCGGCTGGGCGGCGGGCCGGTGCTGGGCGCGGCGGCCGTGGCGGAGATGACACGCGACCAGGGCGCCGAGGGGGCGCCGTTCCGTCACGGGCTGGGCGTGCGGATCGGCGATCCAGGCATCGTCGGGCCGCTCAAGGACGCGTACGGCCACTCGGGCTTCACCGGCACGTCCCTGGTGGTCGACCCGGCCCGCCGCCTCACCGTGGTGCTGCTGACGAACGCCGTGCACCCCGTACGCGGCCGCGAGGGCGTCAGGGAGCTGCGGAAGGCGGTGGCGGAGGAGGCGGCCCGCCTGTCCGGCCTCTTGACGTAGCCTGCGAAGTATGAGCGTCGAGCTGAACCACACGATCGTCCCCGCGAGGGACCGGGACGCCACGGCGGATTTCCTCGTGGACGTGCTCGGTCTCGAGCCGGCGCCGGTCTACGGGCCCTTCCGCGTCGTCACGCTCGCCAACGGCGTCTCGCTCGACGTCGTGCAGGCCGGCGATGACGTGCCGGGGCAGCACTACGCGTTCCTGGTGAGCGAGGAGGAGTTCGACCGCATCCGGGGCCGGATCGAGGAGCGCGGGCTGACCTACTGGGCCGATCCGTACCACCAGGAGCCGGGGCGGATCAACACCAACGACGGCGGGCGCGGGCTCTACTGGTCCGACCCCGACGGGCACAATCTGGAGATCATCACCGTGCCCTACGGCGGCGGCTAGGGAGCCAGCGCCTCCAGGGCCTCCTCGGCCCTGCGCATCGCCTCCTCGGGGCCGGCGGCCGGGATGTCCTGGTCGAAGTTCAGGTCGTGGAAGACGTCGGTCACGCCGACCGCGCCCAGGGCCGCAACGTCGCGGCGGATCTTGTCGTACGTGCCCGACAGCGGCCGGTCCTCGTCGGCGGCCCGCACCCGCGTCACCCCGCGCACCACGAAGCGGAACGCGCCGGGGTCGCGCCCGGACGCGGCCAGCTCCGCCTTGATCATCTCGATCCTGCCGCCGATGGCCGCCAGGTCCTCCCTGCTGGAGCTGACCCACCCGTCGGCCAGCCGGGCCGCCCTGCGCAGCGCGACGTCGGCCGACCCGCCGAGCAGGACGCGCGGCGGCCCCGGCTCTGGCTTGGGGTCGATGTGGGCGGCCGGCACCCGGTAGAAGTCGCCGCTGTGCTCGACCACGTCGTCGCTCCACGCCCGGCGCAGCAGTTCGACGAACTCCTCGCCCCTGCGCCCGCGCCGCTCCATGCCGACGCCGCTCGCCTCGAACTCCTCGGGCAGCCAGCCCAGGCCGATGCCGGCGGTGACCCGGCCGCCGGACAGCGTCTGCAGGGTGGCGAGCTGCTTGGCCAGCAGGATCGGCGGCACGTACGCGTTGATCACCGCGACGCCGAGCCCGATGCGGCCTGTCACGGCCGACACGTGGGACAGCGTGATCAGCGGGTCGTGGACGGCGCGGTAGGTGGGGCCCATGGTGCTGCCGACCGGATAGAGCAGCCGCTGGAACGTCCACAGCTCCGCGTAGCCGAGCTCCTCGGCCCGGACGGCGACACGGCGCATGTGCTCGGGTGTGGCCCACGGCCCTGACACGGGTACGGCGAAACCGATTCTCATGCGCCCAGTTTTCCCTACGCCGCCGCCGGGAGCCGCGCCACCTGCGGACGAAATAGGCTGTACGCGTGGGTCTCGAGGAGGAGCTGGCGGGCATCGCCGCCGCGTACGGCGGCACCGGAACGCCCGTGTGGCACCCGACGCGCACCGACGTGAAGGTGTTACGGCTGGGCGAGGTCGTGGTGAAGGCCCACTCGGCGCGCGACGACGCCGAGTCGCTGCGGCCACGGCTGCGCGCCGCCGCGTCGGCCGCGGTGAGCGGCGTGATGCTGGCCCCGCTGGTGCCCGAGGTGCTGTCGGCGGCGGGGCGCGCGGTCACGGTGTGGCCGGCCGGGCGGCCGATCTCGCAGGACGACGACCCCGGCGCGGCTCCCTGGGAGGAGGGCGCCCGGCTGCTGGCCAGGCTGCACGCGGTGCCGCTGACGTTCCTGCCGGCGCTGCCGCCCGCCGGAGGCCCGGCCAGGGCGGCCCGCGCGGTCGATCGCATGCCCGGCGACGGGCCGGTGGAGCAGCTGATCAGGCGGGCGTTCAAGGAGCTGCCCGAGCCGCCGCCGCTGCCCGGGCTGCCGACGCACGGCGACTGGCATCTCGGCCAGCTCGTCCACCGCGACAGGTGGCTGCTCATCGACGTCGACGACCTGGGCGTGGGCGACCCGGCGTGGGACCTCGCGCGGCCCGCCGCCTGGTACGCGGCCGGCCTGCTCGAACCGGCCGTGTGGGAGCGGTTCCTCGGCGCCTACCTCGCCTCCGGCGGGCCCGCCCTGGGCCCTGGCGACGACCCGTGGCGGTGGCTCGACGTGCCGGCCAGGGCGCTGACCGTGCAGCTCGCGGCGGTGGCCGTGGTCAACGCGGACCGCGAGGGCCGGGAACTCGACGAGGTCGAACATTCGTTAGTCGAGGCGTGCAACAGAATCGTCAGGGCGTGACGGCGTTGCGCGCGGTAGGTTTCAACCCTGAGACCTCGAAGTCAAGGAGAGCGACTTAGATGCAGTGCCCCAAGTGCCGCGGGAACATGCGGACTTACGAGCGCAACGGCGTCCACATCGAGCAGTGCGACAACTGCCGGGGTATCTTCCTCGACTACGGCGAGCTCGAGACGCTGACCCGGATGGAGTCGCAGTACCACGCGGCTCCCCCGCCCCCTCCGTCGGCTCCCGGGCCGGCCTGGGGAGCCCCCCACCACGGCGGCCACCACTACGGCCACCACCGTCAGCGCAGCTGGGTGGGCATGCTCTTCTCCACCTGATCCTCTTGAGGCCGCGCCCCGCCAGGGAGCGCGGCCTTTCCCGTCGCCGGGCTCCTGGCGGGCCTGGTCGCGGGGCTAGCCCGGGAAGTCCTCGGGGTCCACCGGCGCGGTGCGGGCGTTGCCGCCGCTGATCGTGTGCAGCGTGAGCCGCCAGTCGTGCCAGAGGATCTGCGTCGCCGTGTACGTCGTCTTGAACTTCACGGTCTTCTCGAAGCGTTCGAAGCTGCACTCGCGGGTGAAGGCGCCCGACTTGCCGTCCCAGTCGGTGCCGTGCGTGAAGTAGATCTTGTAGTTGCCGTCGCGCACGCCCTTGACCTTGAACGTCGCCTTCCTGCGCACGTACACGCTGAACACCTTGCTGCCGCCCCTGAGCGCGGTCACCACGGCGTCGAGGCTGCCGCCGTTGTCGATCTCCAGCGAGCTGCGGCCGTCGAGCGTGCCGCCCTTCTTGACGAACGCGCCGTTGCGCAGCCGCCGCGTACGCCGCTCGCCCGCCTTGACCGTCACCACGTCGGCCGGGTAGTCGCCGGCGGTCTGCAGGGCGCGGCCCGCCTTGTCGAGCGCGGTCAGCTTGTCGCCGAGGTCGGTGAGCACCGCCGACGGGGTGCACAGGTCGCGGGAGCCGACCTTGCCCGCCGTCGAGCCGAGGCCGGTGGCGACCTCGCGCAGGCTGGCGACGTACGCCTCGTGCTGGGCGCGTACGGCGTCGGGCGGGGTGAGGGCGGACAGCGCCTCGGCGGCGCCGCTCAGCGCCTCCTCGGCCCGTCCCACCCGCGTGTCGAGCGCCTTGACGCCGCGTGCCTTGGTCAGGCCGCTGATCGCGTCGGTCATCGCCTTGCGCCGGCTCTCCAGCTCGCCCTTGTACGCCTCGGGCGTCAGAGCGGCCGAGGTCTCCTTGCCGTCGGTGGCAGGGGCGGTGCCCTCGCCGCCCGCGACGCCGCTCACCTTCGACTCGCCCCCGGTGGGTGACTCACCGGCCGCTGAGCACGCGCCGAGCGTGGTGAGGGTCGCCAGAGCGAGAACGGAGGAGATCAACCGGGGTGTAGCCACCTGCCACACTATCTCCGGGTTGATCCCCAACCGTCAATTCACGATTCCGACAGTCCCTCCTCCCGGTCCTGCCGCAGCCACCGGGTGATCCCGAGCGTCTCCAGGAACGGCAGGTCGTGGCCGGCCACGATCACTGCGCCCCGGTACGCCGCCGGCGCCTCGGCCGGCCGCCTGACGCCGGGCAGGTCGAGCTTGTCGGTCGGCCCGGTCCCCGCGGAAGCGCTCGCCGCTCGGCCCGCTCCTCCGCGGAACAGGAAGCGTCACGCCCCACGGCATGGCGAGAACCATCGACTGGAGCGCCACCGCCGCCTTAGAGTCGGGCCATCACCCCCCAGGAGGTCAGGCATGTCCAGCATTCCCTCCCTGCTCCGCGACCGGATCGCGGCCACCCCCGACGCCGAGGCGTACCGCGTGCCCTCGGACGACGGGTGGACCTCGTTGTCATGGCGTGAGGTGGGCGACCGGGTGCGCGGGCTGGCCCTCGGCCTGGCGCAGCTCGGCTCGGGCCCCGGCACCCGCGTGTCGATCCTCTGCTCGACCCGCCTCGAATGGATCCTGTGCGATCTCGCCGTGCTGGCGACCGGAGCGGCCACGACCACGATCTACCCGTCCAACACCGCGGCGGAGTCCGCGTTCATCATCAACGACTCCGGCAGCACGATCGTCGTCGCCGAGAACGACGACCAGGTCGCCAAGCTGAGGTCGGTGCAGAAGGAGCTCCCCGACGTCACGCACGTGATCGTCATCGACGGCGCGGCCGGTGACGACGGCTGGGTGATCCCGCTCGCCTCGGTCGCCGCGAGCGAGGGCGACTACGACGCCATGGTGGACGCCATCGCCCAGGACTCCCTGGCCACGCTCATCTACACCTCGGGCACCACCGGCCGCCCCAAGGGCGTCGAGCTGACCCACGACAACTGGCTCTACACCGCCGAGGCGGTCCGCGAGGTCGGCCTCATCTCCCCCAGCGACCTGCACTTCCTGTGGCTGCCGCTGTCGCACTCGTTCGGCAAGCTGCTGGAGGTGGTGATGATCGGGCAGGGCGTGCCGACCGCGATCGACGGCCGCCTCGACAAGATCGCCGAGAACCTCGGCGTGCTGCGGCCGACCGTGATGGCCGCCGCGCCGCGCATCTTCGAGAAGATCCACAACACGGTCGTGGCGAACATGCGCAACGACGGCGGGCTCAAGCTGCGCATCTTCGAGTGGGCGCGCAGGACCGGCATCAGGGTGAGCAGGGCCCGCCAGCGCGGCGTGCCGGTGCCGGTGACCACCCGCGCCGAGTACGCGCTCGCCGACCGGCTGGTCTTCGCCAAGCTGCGCGAGCGGTTCGGCGGCCGGATCCGCTTCTTCATCTCGGGCGCGGCCCCGCTGTCGCAGGACATCGCCGAGTTCTTCGACGCGGCCGGCCTGACCATCCTCGAGGGGTACGGGCTGACGGAGTCGTCGGCCGGCGCCTTCCTCAACCGGCCGGAGTCGGTCAGGTTCGGCACGGTCGGGCTGCCGTTCCCCGGCACCGAGGTGCGCATCGCCGAGGACGGCGAGATCCTCATCAAGGGACGCGGCATCATGCGCGGCTACCACGGCCTGCCCGAGGAGACGGCCGAGGCGCTGGAGGACGGCTGGCTGCGCACCGGCGACATCGGCGAGGTGGACGAGGCCGGGCGGCTGCGCATCACGGACCGCAAGAAGGAGCTGATCAAGACCTCGGGCGGCAAGTACGTCGCCCCGACCTACCTGGAGGGCCGGATCAAGGCGGCCTGCCCGTACGTGTCGCACGTGTTCGTGCACGGCGACCGCCGCAACTACGTCACCTGCCTGGTCACCCTCGACATGGAGGTGGTCAAGCCGTGGGCCGAGGCGGAGTCGCTGCCTCTCGACCCCGAGGAGCTGCGCGAGCACCCGCGCGTGCGCGCCGAGGTCGAGAAGGCGATCGAGCAGGTCAACGCGGGCGAGGCCAGCTACGCCACGGTCAAGAAGTTCGCGATCCTGGCGAGCGACTTCACGGTGGAGACGGGTGAGCTGACCCCCAGCCTCAAGATCAAGCGCAGGGCCGTCGAGGAGCGCCACGGCGGCGTCCTCGACGCCTTCTACAGCTGACGCCTGAGCGCTGCCGGGCCCGGGAAGGGGCTCAGAGCACCCGCTTGGCGCCCGGCAGCGACCGCACCAGATAGGCCAGCCCCCAGCACAGCGGCAGCGCGAGCACCAGCATGATCGCGAACTTGACGATGGCGATCGCCTGGATCCAGCTCAGCGCGTGGCCGAGCCCGACCAGCACGAGCGGGTGCAGGATGTAGACGGTGAAGGCGTGCTGGGCGAGGAAGCGCCCGCGCGGCCCCTGGGTGCCGAACCGCTCCCTGAACAGCACGGTCAGCCCGATGATCATGCTGACGGCGAAGACCGACTCCCACAGCGCGGTCAGCGAGCTGGAGACGAGGCCGGTGGTCACGAGCGAGGCGGGCAGCACGGTCGCGCTCGCCCCGGCGGCCGTGAGCAGCCCGATCCGGCCGGCCCGCGCGGGCAGCGAGGCGAACCAGCCGCGCCGCCAGGCCACGCATCCGGCCGCGAACATGGCGATGTACTGCGGCAGGAAGCTGACCGACGGCAGCCCGAGCACGGGGATGTACGTGCCGGTCGGCACCGGGATCCGCCACAGGGCCGTCACGGCCGCGAGCCCGAGCGTGAACAGCACGACCTGCCGCGTGCGCAACGGCACGTCCGCGCGCTCCGGCGCCGGCCTGCGGGCCCGCCAGGCGGCGTAGACCAGCGCGAACACGATCAGCACCTCGGCGAACCACATCGGGCCCGGGTCCCAGGAGAACAGGTAGAACTGCCAGTACGGCATGCCGGGCAGGTCCGCCAGCGCGCCGAAGTTCACCATCGGGCGCAGCACCACGAGGAAGGCGAGCAGCGGGACGCCGAGCCTGATCAGCCGGTCGCGCACGAACGCGCGCCCGCCCTTGCGCGCGTGGGAGCCCGGCGTGAAGAAGCCGGAGATGAGGAAGAAGAAGCCCATGAAGAACGCCTGGTTGAAGACCACCAGCAGGTCCAGCAGGCTGCCTGAGGGGTCACGGGCCGGCTCCAGGTAGAACCAGACGGGGATGTTGCCGTACGTGAGGGCGACGTGGTGGGCGACCACCAGCACGGTCAGCACGACGCGCAGGTTGTCGACGGCGTGGAGCCTGGTGGTCCTGGTGGCGGGGGCGGCGGTCTCTGTCGTCATGCGCGGCAGGCCCTTTCGAAGAGGTCGGCGAGCTCGGTGGCGTGGGCGTCGAGGTCGTGGTCGGGGTGGGCGGCCCAGTAGGCGAACATGCTGTCGATGGCGGCCGAATGCGTGACGGCCATGACCCGGGTGTCGAAGCTCCTGAACTCGCCGCTCTCCTGGCCCATCCGGTAGAAGTACTCAAACGTCTGGTAGATCGGCTCGCTGGTGTGCACGCCGTAGCGGGGCTGGCCGTCGGCTCCCCTGAAGTTGTTGAAGATCTCTCCGAGGGCAGCGAGCTGGGTGCGGTGGCCGCGCATGTGCTCGGCCACGGCCAGCACGTACGTCCTGAGCAGCTCGCTCGCCGTGGTGCGGCCCTCCATCCTGGCCGCGACGTGCTCGGCGATGCGTCCGTAGGTCCGCTCGACCACCTCTTCCATCAGCTCGTCCTTGCCGGCGAAGTGGTAGGAGATCACTCCCTTGCTGATGCCGGCGTGCTTGGCGATCCGGGCGAGCGACGCCTGACCGTAGCCGGCCTCGGCGATCACCTCGATGGCCGAGGCCACGATCTGCGCCCGCCTGGCCTCCTCGATGAACGAGCGAGACTTCTGGCCGCCCGGCTCATTTTCTGACCGCATGGCCAAAATCTAACACACATGGCCAGAAAGCACGACGACCCCCCGCGTCCGCGGGGGGTCGTCCATCGGGGCGTCTAGGACTCGAGCCGGCTCGTGTAGACCGCCCTGGCCTGCTGCAACAGCGACATGTGGTCGCCGAACTGGTACGGGCTGGCCAGCCGCCCGTGCTGGCGGATGAGCTGCTCCAGCAGGTCGAGCCACTCCAGGCACCACAGCACGTCCTCGCGCCTGGCCACCGGCCGGCCGTCCACGTCCACGTAGACGGGGCTGGTCAGCGCGTAGCCGGTGGCGGTCAGCGTGCGCGGATGCGGCGCGCACAGGACCTCGGCCACCACGTACGTGGACGCGTCCAGCGTCAGCTCGGCCGTCACGGTCAGCGGCTCGTCGCCGCAGTCGCGGCCGTCGGGGGCCAGCCGCTCGGCCCCCGCGCACAGGCCGTCGGCGGTGCGGATGCGGATCGCCACCGCCTCGGGCCCGACGGTGGCGGCCGTGACGCTGATGCGGTCGCCCGCGGTGGCGTGGATGACGTGGCCGGGGCCGTGGCCGTTCACGCTCAGCTCCAGCCAGGGGCCGGTGGTGGCGAACGTGCGGCCCGCGCGTACGGCGGCGGCGAACGAGCGCGCCGTCAGCCCTCCCTCGACCTGCGCGTAGACGCGGGCCCAGCCGGGCGGGTTCGACTGGGTGTCGGAACGGGTGAAGGAGATCATCGCGTCGGTGCCCGCGGTGACGGCCAGCCGGTTGCCCGCGCCGATCAGCCGCCGGTAGACCGCCGCCGTGGCCGGGATGGAGGCGTGGGTGAGCACGTCGAGGCTGTCCACCAGCCCGAGCGCGGCGTCGGCGACCAGCTCGCGGGCGGCGCAGTTGCGCGGCACCGGCGAGACCACGCCCGTGGGCGGGTCGCCGTCGCCGATCGGGGTGCGGAAGGGATGGCTGTAGCCGACCAGCGCGCCGAGTCCGCGCAGCTCGCGCAGCCCGTCGGCGTTCGGCGGCCAGTCGGCGTCGCCGTCGAAGCCCGTGTGGTAGCGGCCTGGGGCCGAGCGCGGCGCGAAGGCGTAGACGTGGCCGAGCAGGTCGTTGCGGTATTCGACGCCCATCCTGGCCACGTGGGTGCCGTCGGACCAGGGCAGGTCGCGGCCGGTCCAGTGTTCGAGCGCCTCCCTGTCGTAGACCCGGCGGCCCGAGACGTTGCCCGCCAGCAGGTTGAGCACGTGGAGGTCCTCGCCGTGCTGGGCGGCGGCCGCGTCGGCGGGCACGGCCACCAGGTCGCCCGCCCAGTTGAGATGGACGTGCAGGTCGCCGCCGTACCAGCCGCGGGCGGCGGCGTCGTACAGGCGGTCCGGGGTCAGCTCGACGAGCCGCTCGGCCCCGGGGCCGGGGGTGAGGGCGAGCTCGCGCTCGCCGTACTCCATGCCCCTGGCCGCCCGCACGGTCAGCGGCAGGCTGGGGACCTCGACGACGAGGTCGTCGCCGTGGAAGTAGGGGCGGCCGTGGTAGTCGTAGCGGTGCGGCACGCCGGAGGGGAACCAGCCGCTGCCGTCCTCGTCCACGACGCTCCACCGGCACGGCGTGCCCGCCGACAGCCGCAGCCTGGCCGCGGGCACGTGGCGTACGAGCGTGTCGAGCCTGACGCGCTCGCCGTCCACCAGGATCGTGCTGTCCTCGTCCACCTCCACCAGCCAGGCGCCGTGCGGCGCCAGCACCCGGCCGGCGCCGTCGACGGCGACCTGGCAGGGCTCCTCGCGCTTGGAGTCGAACAGCAGCGAGATCCGCTCGCCGCCGCGGCCGGGCAGCCCCGCCGTGCGCGCCTCCTGCCAGGGCGCGGCGGACCCGCCGTGCTCGGGCGCCTGCGCCTCACCCGGCTCCACCACGAACGGCACGTGGCCGCGCGCCTGCTCCTTCGTGCCGCCGCCCGCGCGGGAGGTCCGCGTGCCGACCAGCACCGTACGCGGCGCGCCCTCCAGCACCGCGCCGCCCTGCTTGATGCGGACGGCGACGAGGTGGCCGGGCAGCTCACCGTCGAGGGTGTCGCGCAGGACGCGGTCGTAGTCGGGCTCGGCGAGCCGGGCGGCGAGCCGGTCGTGCGGCTCGTCCGGGTGGTCGGCCGCGACGGCCTGGAGGACCAGGGACCAGAAGCGGTCGAAGAGCGCGGGCGGCAGGACCCTCCGCCGGGCGAAGAACTTCACGTAATGGATCTCCGGTTCTCCCCAGGTGATGCCGTGTCGGTCGAGGAGGCGGCCGTACTCCTCGAGCTCGTCGGTCACCCTTCCGGGCAGCATCGATTCCGCACCCATGTGCGCCTCCCCCACGTCGGTTGGGCGCCATCGTGGCATGGTTCACCGGGCGGTTTCGCCGGGCCGGAGCGGGGCGGAGGGGGAATCCTCATCCCCGGGAGAGGTATCTCCACCTGCGGGGTTCCGATGCTGCTCCGCCCGCCGGTTCAGGATCGGGTGAATGCGGACAGAATGCGTTCCGCCGCCAGCGCGGGCGTCAACTCGCCCGCCAGCACCTCGCGCTCGACCTCCGCGCTGATCTCCGCCACCCGGGGGTCGGCGCGCAGCTCGGCCAGCAGCCGGTCCTTGACCAGGGTCCAGGTCCAGCCCACCTGCTGGCGGCGGCGCTTGGCGGCGAGGTCGAGGCCCTCCTGATGGGCGAGCACCTTGGCCCAGACCTCGTCCAGCCCGTCGCCGGTCAAGGCGCTGCAGGTCAGGACCGGGGGTGGGGGCGCGTCGGAGCGCAGCATGCGCAGCGCGCCCGCCAGCTCGCGGGCGGCCTTGCGCGCGGGCAGCTCGTACTCGCCGTCGGCCTTGTTGACCGCGATGACGTCGGCGAGCTCCAGCACGCCCTTCTTGATGCCCTGGAGCTGGTCGCCGGTGCGGGCCAGGGTGAGCAGCAGGAACGTGTCCACCATGTCGGCCACCGCGGTCTCCGACTGCCCGACCCCCACGGTCTCCACCACGACGACGTCGAAGCCGGCCGCCTCCACCACCACCATGGCCTCCCTGGTGGCCTTCGTCACGCCGCCGAGCGTGCCCGAGGTGGGCGAGGGCCTGATGAAGGCGGCGGGGTCGGCCGCCAGGCGGGACATGCGGGTCTTGTCGCCGAGGATGCTGCCGCCCGTCCTGGTGGAGGACGGGTCCACGGCCAGGACGGCCACCTTGTGCCCCTGCCCGGTCAGGCGGGTGCCGAGGGCGTCGATGAACGTGGACTTGCCGACCCCCGGCACGCCCGAGACGCCGACCCTGCGGGCGTGCCCGGTGAGCGGGGTCAGCTCGACGAGCAGCCGTTGCGCGAGCGCGTTGTGGTCGGGTCTGGTCGACTCCACCAAAGTGATCGCGCGGGCGATCCAGGTGCGCGAACCGGCCCGTACGCCGCGGGCGTAGTCCTCCAGCGAATGCACCCTACTTACCCCTTTCTTCGCAGTTGATCAGCCTAACTTCTGACAAATCTTGACTTTTGCCAGTAGGGTGCTGGAGTTCTGATCTCAGCCGTCACAGGAGTCACTCCCCTCATGCCCAATGTCGAACCCCTCCGCGAGGGCGACCCGGCAGCGGTGGGACCCTACCGGCTGGTCGGGCGCCTCGGCGCGGGCGGCCACGGTGTCGTCTACCTCGGTCAGGCACGCAACGGAACCCCGGTCGCCGTCAAGGTGCTGCGCGAGGGGCTCACCGTGGACGACCGCGTGGACGACCGCCTGGCCGCGGCCATCGCCGCCGCGCGCACGGTCGAGCCGTTCTGCCTCGCGCGGGTGCTCGACGCCTCGACCAGCGGCAGGGCGTACATCGTGGCCGAGTACGTGGACGGGCCCTCGCTGCAGCAGGCCGGCCGGCGCGGCGGCGCGGAGCTGCAGCGGCTCGCCGTCGCCACCGCGACCGCGCTCGACGCCATCCACCAGGCCGGCGTCGTGCACGGCGACCTCACGCCGTCCAACGTGCTGCTCGGCCCCGACGGGGCCAAGGTCGTGGACTTCGGCATCGCCGCGGCGCTCGGCTCGGGCATGAAGGCCACCAGCAACATCGTGGGGACGCCCGCGTACATGGCGCCCGAGCAGCTCGCCGGGCGGCCCGTGGGGGCGGCGGCCGACGTGTTCTCGTGGGCGTCCGTCCTGGTGTTCGCGGCCACCGGCGTGCCGCCGTTCGGCGACGACGCGCTGCCCGCCGTGATCAACCGCATCCTGCGGGAGGAGCCGCAGCTCGGCGAGCTGGGCCGGCCGCTGCGCGACATCGTCGCCGCCTGCCTGGTCAAGGACCCCGGGGCGCGGCCGTCGATGCGTGACGTGCTGCTGGAGCTGACGGCGCCCTCGCGGCGCACCCTGGCCCCGCACGCGGCCCCCGACGCCTACGACACGCCGGACAGGCAGGGCGTGCCCCCGATGCCCCGCCGCCGCCCCGCCGAGGCGACGACCCGCGACTTCGGCCCCACCCAAGACCCCGCCTCCGGGGACCCCCACGCCCGCACCGGCGCGGCGCACGGCAGCGAGGCCCCTGGTGTCGCCGCAGGACACTCGCACGACGGCAGACCCTCATACGACGCGCACCTCCACGACTACGACGTGCGTCCCGGCGCCCGGCCGCACGATCCCCACGGCGACGGTCACCCCCGCGACGCGCACGGCGGGGCGCATCCGCACGACCCGCGCGGGCGGGCTCGTCCGCACGACGCTCACAGTGACGTATGGGGTGACGTGCGCGGGCGCGACGAACACCAGCGGCCCGGGCAGGGCGAGCACGACGTCAGCGGGCAGAACGGGCAGACCGCCGCGTCGCTGCAGGCGCTGTTCGACATGTCGTCCACGGTGGAGCCGTCTTCCGGCGAGCGGGAACGGCCCGGAGCGGGCATGGCGCTGGGCGCCCCCGTCGCCTTCGACGCACCGCCCGCCTCGCGCACGGCCGACGGCCACACCTCGGCGGGCGGACCCGGCGGGACGGGAGCGAGCGGGTTCGGGTCCGGCGTCGCAGGCGCACGCTCCGGGTTCGAGGACCGGGCGGCGGGACTCGGCGCCGCGGAGGCCGGGCACGGCGGTTCGGCCAGCGGGCGCGGCGCTGCGGAGGCCGGGCACGGCGCTGCGGCGGATGGGCACGGCGCTGCGGCGGATGGCTTCGGTGCCATCGCCGGTGGATTCGGCGGCGCCGGTGGATTCGGCAGCAGCGGTGGTGACGGCGGGATCGGCGGCGCCGAGGGCGGTGGGCAGGCTGCGGCCGGCGGGCAGGAGAGCGGGAAGGGCGCGGGTAAGGCGGGCAAGCCGTCGCGGCGGCGGCGGGTCAAGACCGTGGCCGTCGCGGGCGTCTCCGGCGTGTCCGTGTGCGCGCTGGCCGGCGCGATCGTCTGGCTCACCCCGACGGAGCCGACCCCCAAGACGGGAGAGGTGCCCGCGAGCAGCGGCACCCCCACCGCACCGGCGGCCACACCATCGGCCACCGCACCGGCCACCGCACCGGCCACCGCACCGGCCGACTCGTCCTCCGATCAGGCCAGGAGCCGGCGCCCCACCCCGCAGTCGGACGGCACCGCGACCACCGTCCCGGCCGACGACCGCACGACCAGCACCACCTCGGGCGCGAACCGGCTCCGCCTCGTCTACGTGCGCCCCGGCGGCACGAGGAGCGGCGACTGCTGGTCGGGCGGCCAGGTGACGCTCCAGGCCCTGGTACGGCGTAGCGGCACCGCGACGACCTTCACCTATGCCTGGCTCGTGGACGGCACGTCGATCGCCCGCTCCTCGGCGGTGATCTCGGCGAACGGCGAGCGCTACCTCGCCGCACCCCGCACCCTGCGCAGCACCGGCGGCGTCCACCGCGTCACCCTGCGCATCACCACCCCGGTCACCGTCGAACGCACGGTCTCGGTCCCCATGTGCGAACAGGGCACCTACTGACCCTCCCGACCAACCCGGCACACACCTCCCGAGCGGCCCAGGCCCTGCACCCCCTGCGGGCCCCCGGGCCCTCACCTTCCGCGCCACCCGGTCCCGCACACCTCCGTGACGGCCGAGGCCCCGCAGCACCCCTGCGGGCCCCCGGGCCCTCGCCTTCCGCGCCCCCAGCCCCGCACGCCTCCTGAGACACGCGGGGTGAGCGGATCCGTCGGCTTGCTCGGGTCCGGCCGGGGCCTAGTGGCGTTTGCTGAGTTGTTCGAGCAGGTCGAGGGCGGCGTCGGCGATCACCGTGCCCGGGGGGAAGATGGCGGCGGCGCCGGCGGCGCGGAGTTCGTCCTGATCGCCGGGTGGGATGACGCCGCCGACGACGATCATGATGTCGGCGGCGTCGAGGGCGGCGAGGGCGTCGCGCAGCGCGGGGACGAGCGTGAGGTGCCCGCCGGCCAGCGTCGAGACGCCGACGATGTGCACGTCGGCCTCCACGGCCTGGCGAGCGACCTCCTCGGGCGTCTGGAACAGCGGGCCGACGTCGACGTCGAACCCCAGGTCGGCGAAGGCGGTGGCGATCACCTTCTGGCCCCGGTCGTGGCCGTCCTGCCCCATCTTGGCCACCAGGATGCGCGGCCTGCGCCCCTCCGTCGCGGCGAAGGCGTCGCAGGCGCGCCGGGCCCGCTCGATGTTGGCGGCCTGGCCTGACTCGTCGCGGTACACGCCAGTGATCGTACGCACCTGCTCGGCGTGCCGGCCGAAGACCTTCTCCAGGGCCTCGGAGATCTCCCCCACGGTGGCCTTGGCGCGGGCGGCGTCCACGGACAGCTTGAGCAGGTTGTGCTCCAGGCCGGGCGCGGGGTGCGAGGCGGCCTTGGTGAGGGCGTCGAGCGCGCGGCGTACGGCGTCGGGGTCGCGCTCGGCCCGCAGCCGGGCCAGCTTGTCGAGCTGGCTGGCCCGTACGGCGCTGTTGTCGACCTTGAGCACCTCGATGTCGCGGTCACCCTCGGCCCGGTACTTGTTGACCCCGATCACCGGCTGCCTGCCGGAGTCGATGCGGGCCTGCGTACGCGCGGCGGCCTCCTCGATGCGCAGCTTGGGCAGCCCCGCCTCGATGGCCTTGGCCATGCCGCCGGCCGACTCGACCTCCTGGATGTGGTCCCAGGCGCGGGCGGCGAGGTCGTGGGTGAGGCGTTCGACGTAGTAGGAGCCGCCCCAGGGGTCGATGACGTGCGTGGTGCCGGACTCCTGCTGCAGCAGCAGCTGGGTGTTGCGGGCGATGCGCGCGGAGAAGTCGCTGGGCAGGGCGAGCGCCTCGTCGAGCGCGTTGGTGTGCAGCGACTGGGTGTGGCCCTGGGTGGCGGCCATGGCCTCGACGCAGGTGCGGGCGACGTTGTTGAAGACGTCCTGTGCGGTGAGCGACCAGCCGGAGGTCTGGCTGTGCGTACGCAGGCTGAGCGACTTGGGGTTCTTCGCGCCGAACCCGGACACGAGCTTGGCCCACAGCAGCCGGGCGGCGCGCAGCTTGGCGACCTCCATGAAGAAGTTCATGCCGATGCACCAGAAGAACGACAGCCGGGGCGCGAACCGGTCGATGCCGAGCCCTGTGGCGGTGCCGGCGCGCAGATATTCGACGCCGTCGGCGAGCGTGTATGCCAGCTCCAGATCCAGCGTGGCTCCGGCCTCCTGGATGTGATAGCCAGAAATGCTGATGGAGTTGAATTTCGGCATCTTCTCACTCGTATAAGCGAAAATATCCGAAATAATGCGCATTGACGGAGCTGGCGGATAAATGTAGGTGTTGCGGACCATGAACTCCTTGAGGATGTCGTTCTGAATGGTCCCCGCGAGCTGCTCGGGCGCGACGCCCTGCTCCTCCGCCGCCACGATGTAGAGGGCCAGGACGGGCAGCACCGCGCCGTTCATCGTCATGGACACCGACATGCGGTCGAGCGGGATGCCCTCGAACAGCTGCCGCATGTCGTAGATCGAGTCGATCGCCACCCCCGCCATGCCGACGTCGCCCGCGACGCGCGGGTGGTCGGAGTCGTAGCCCCGGTGCGTGGCCAGGTCGAACGCCACCGACAGGCCCTTCTGCCCGGCCGCCAGGTTGCGCCGGTAGAAGGCGTTGGAGTCCTCGGCGGTGGAGAAGCCGGCGTACTGGCGGATCGTCCAGGGCTGGTTGACGTACATGGTGGGGTAAGGGCCGCGCAGGTAGGGCGGCGCGCCGGGATACGTCCGCAGGAAGTCCAGCCCGTCCAGGTCGGCGGCGGTGTAGAGGGGCTTGACCGCGATGCCCTCGGGCGTCTCCCACACCTCGCCCTCCGGCTGCGGGCCCGCCGGCCCGTCCGCGGGCAGGGGTTCGAGCGGGATGCCGGAGAAGTCCGGGATCATCGGGTCACCTCCAGGTCGTCGAACGTCTCGCGGAGCACGGCGGGCACGTCGCACCCGGCGTAGAGGTTCGCGTCGATCCCCTCATGACGTCCCTTCCCCGCCAGCCACACCTTCTTCGCACCGGCCTCGCGCAGGGCGGCGGCGACGGAGGCGGCGTGCTGCTCGTAGAGCTGGTCGGTGGAGCACAGGCAGGCCACGGTGGTGCCGCTGGCGGCGAACGCGGCGGCGATCCGCCCGGGGTCGGTGCCCGGCCCGGCCGTCTCGACCGCCAGCCCGCCGGACTGGAAGAGGTTCGCGGCGAACGTGGCCCGCGCGCTGTGCGCGGCCAGGGGGCCGATCGTGGCCAGGAACACCTTGGGCCGCTCGGGCTGCGCGTCGGCCAGGTCGCGCAGCCGCTCGTACGGCTCGGCGTACCGGATCCTGGGCGGCTCCGCCCGCTCGTCCGTGCGGTCGGGAGCCCGCCGGAGCGGTTTCTCGGCAGGGTCGGGGAACTCGCTCACCCCGGTGATGGGGAAGCGGCGGTGCGCGATGTCGTCGTCGCGGCGAGCGCGGGTGGCGGCGATGCGGGCGGCGATCAGCGGCCCCGCCGCCAGGATGCCGCCGGCCGCCTCGATCTCCTGGAAGAAGGCCCAGGCGGCGGAGGCGAGGTCGGCGGTGCGGCGCTCGACGTACCAGGAGCCGCCGGCCGGGTCGATGACGCGCCCCAGCCCCGACTCCTCCAGCAGCAGCGACTGGGTGTTGCGGGCGATGCGGCGGGAGAAGTCGTCGGGCAGCCCGAGGCAGGCGTCGAACGGCTGCACGGTCACCGCCGCCGCTCCGCCGACCCCGGCGCCGAAGCAGGCCAGGGTGGTGCGCAGCATGTTGACCCACGGGTCGCGGGCGGTCATCATCGCGGAGCCGGTGACGGCGTGCTGCCGCTGCCCGCCCGCGTCCGGGGCGCCGCAGACCTCGGCGACTCTGGCCCACAGGCGGCGCGCGGCGCGCAGCTTGGCGATGGTGGCGAACTGGTCGGCGGTGGCGGCGTACCGGAACTCGAGCTGCCCGAGCGCCTGCCCGGCGCTCAGCCCGGCCTCGGTGAGCGCGCGCAGCTCGGCGACGCCGGCCGCGATCGAGCAGGCCAGTTCCTCGGCGTCGCTGCCGCCCGCGTCGTGGTACGGCGTGGCGTCCACGGTGACGGCCCGCAGCCCCGGATGCCGCTCGGCGCAGCGCAGCGCCAGCTCGGCCCCGCCGGTGCCGTACGCCGCCGACGCGCCGAGGTTGCCCGACGGCTCGACGCCGCGTTCCGCGGCCAGCGCGAGCAGGGCCTCGGCGGCCTCGGGGGTCTGCTCCCCCGCTTCCAGGACGACGGGCGCGAGGTCGAGGTAGACGTTCTCCAGCACCCTGCCGAGCGCGCCCACCGGGATGGCGTCGTCGCCGACGACCAGCCAGAGCGAGGTGACGCCGTTCTCCAGATCGGCGAGCACGGCCTCGGGGTCGGCGACGGCGTGCCGCTGGCGTACGTCCCAGCCGCCGGTGACCCGCGCGCCGCGCACGTAGGGGGCGGCGCCCGGGGAGCCGGGGTCGCCGGGCAGGTCATCGGCGTCGTAGAGCGGGGCGATCGTGAGCCCGTCGTACGTCGTCCTGGACAGCGCCTCCTCAGGCGCGGACGTCTCGGCTCCCGACTTGCGCAGCACCTCCGCCGCCAGCGCCCGCCAGTCGTCCCGTGAGGTGGGCGCGAACCCCGCTGCCAGTTCCATGGTTCGGATAGTAGGCGGAACCACCCGAACCCAGTAACCCCGGGCCTAAGCCTCCCAAGTCAGACGCCAGGTGATCGGGCCCACGATGCCGTCGTCGCTGACGTTCTGCTGACGCTGGAAGCTCCGGCACACCTCGCGCGACTCCGGCCCGTACGCGCCGTCCACCGCGAGCTCCCAGCCGCGCCGCCGCATCTGCGTCTGCCAGGTGCGGACGTCCTGGCCCCGCGTGACGGGCGGGTAGCTGAGCAGCCTCCCGGGGAACGGCGGTGCGGTCGGCCCGCCTCCCCCGCCGTCGTCGCCGCCACCCGCCGGGCGCGGCGCGCCGCGTCTGACCCAGGCGTAGAGGGGCTCGCCGGGGCAGTCGGTGGCGTAGCCGTCGCGGTGACCCTTGATCTCCTTGCCCGCGCTGCCGTTCTTCCTGACGAACTCGATGGCGTCGACGACGGCGTGCAGGATGCCGTCGGGCGGTCTGACCAGGCCCGAGTTGCCGACCAGGCCGAGCACGGCGTAGTGGCCGGCGTTCAGGCCCGGGCCGTTGGCGGCGGGCAGGTGGTGCAGGCCCCTGCCCTCGAACACCTTGCGGTGCGGGCAGGCGACGTAGCTGTAGCCGATGTCGATCCAGCCGTTGCCGTCCATGTGGTGGGCCTGGATCGAGCGCACCAGCGCCGCGCAGCGCCCGTGGTCGCCGACGATCGCCTCATCGACCCTGCCGCCGGTGTAGTGAACCTTGACTCCTTTGGTGGAGTCGAGCTGTGTGTAGTCGCCGCGCGGGGCGCGGGCGTTCCAGTCGCGCCGTAACACCAGGTCGATGGCCACCATGAGCTCCGAGAGTCGCTGTCGTGACGACTGAGCGTAACCCGGAGGACGCGGAACGGTCCCGGGATCGGCGATTTCGGTTACGGTCTGATCACCCGCCGGTCGGTCACGATGGCGGTGATGAGGTCGTGGGGCGTCACGTCGAAGGCCGGGTTGAGCGCCTGGGTGCCTTCGGGGGCGATGCGCACGCCGCGTACGGAGACGATCTCGTCGGCGCCGCGGTCCTCGATCTCGATCTTGTCGCCCGACGGGGTGTCCTCGTCGATCGTGGACTCCGGCGCGACCACGATGAACGGCACCCCGGCGCGTTCCGCCCCGAGCGCGAGCGCGTACGAGCCGATCTTGTTGGCCGTGTCGCCGTTGGCGGCGATGCGGTCGGCGCCGATGAGCACCGCGTCGACGTCGGCCCGCGCCAGCAGGTAGGGGCCCGCGGAGTCGGCGATGAGCCGGTGCGGCGCGCCCATCCTGCCGAGCTCCCACGTCGTGAGCCTGGCACCCTGCAGCAGCGGCCTCGTCTCCAGCACCAGCACCTCGGCCAGCCGGCCGCGCTCGTGCAGCGTCTGGACGACACTGAGCGCGGTGCCGCGCTCGACGGCGGCCAGCCCGCCGGTGTTGCACACGGTCATGATGCGCAGCCGGTCGCCTTCGAGCAGGGCGGCGCCGCGCGCGCCCATGGACCGGCTCGCGGCGAGGTCGTCGTCGCGTACGCGCAGGGCGGCGGCCAGCACCGCCGCACGGCCCTCGTCGAGGTGGGCGGCGGCCTGGTCGACGCCCCAGGCGAGGTTGACGGCGGTCGGCCTGGCGGCGCGCAGCGCGGCGATCTGGTCGGGGTCGCCGTCGGCCAGCACGACGCCGAGCGCCCCCGCCACGCCGAGCGCGGGCGCGCCGCGCACCGCCAGCCGCCTGATGGCGTCGATGAGCTCGGCGACCGTGTGGATGCGCAGCATCACGCACTTGTCGGGCAGCAGGGTCTGGTCGATGATCTCGACGGCGTCGCCGACCCAGTCGATGGTCCTCACGACAGAACGCTAACCCATCTCCCACCAGCCATCAGCCCCCGGCTCATCAACGTTCGGCGAGGACGATGACCGAGTCGCTCGTGCCGAGCACGATCGGCCGCGTCTTGTCCGGGTTCAGGACGATGCCGTAGTGCGGCGGATCGTTCCTGCCCAGGTTGTCGCGGTAGCCGATGGCCGTCTCTCCCCTGAGCCGCGCCGACTCCACGACGGTGGAGAACGACACCTCCACGCCCGTCTTGACGTAGTCGGAGGCCGGACGGGGGTAGATCTCCGAGCCGCGCGAGTCGAAGAGGTAGCCGAAGACGTCCGCGAGGTGCCGGTTCTCGGCGAGCTGGGCCAGCAGCAGGCCGATGACGGTGTCGCTGATCACGATGTCGTCGGCCTCGGTGACCTCGGCGAGCGCGCGGTTGTTCTCGTCGTGCATCTCGCTGACGATCGAGTAGTGCTCGCCCAGCGTCTTCTGCATGTCGCGCAGCTGCAGCAGCGTCATGAGCGTGCGGGTGTCGGCGTGGTGCGGGTCGAAGCGGTCGTCGGACAGCACGATGACGTGCTGGAACAGGCCGACGCCGAGCGACTCCAGGGCGAACCTGTCGGTGGTGTCGCAGTCCTTGACGTTGACGGTGAGGTTGCGCAGGCCGGTGAGGTTCGTCCCGGCCGAGGGGTGGTCGGTGGCGACCTCCAGCACCGAGCCCGCGGCGACGTAGCCGTCGAGGTAGCGGATGATCTGCTCGGCGCGGCCGTTCCAGTTGAGCAGCAGCGTGCGCTCCGGCTGGGTGGGCGCCTTCTCCGCCGTGACGATCGCCGCCTCCTCCAGCGCGGGCCGGCCGGCCGCGAGGCGGACGTGCGAGTCGTCGTCGGCGATGATGATGACCTGGTCGCCGTCGTCGATGACGGTGTCGAGCGGCGGGTTCAGCACGATGCCCGACGGGCGGCGCAGGCCGATCACGGACGCGGTCTCGTACCCGTGCAGCGCGTCCCCGTACGTGACGCCGAGCAGCTTCTTCGGGGTGCGCAGGTAGATCTCGCCACCGTCGAAGTTCAGCAGGTCCATGCAGACCACGGACATGCCGGACTGGCGGGAGGACTGCACGATCAGCCGCGAGGCGGTGTCGTCGGAGTCGACCAGGTGCACGTCCTCGCCGCCGGCCAGGCGGGCGGCGGCGAGGTTGCGGCTGGAGGTGAGGGCGGCCACCACCGGCGGGCGCACGCCCTCGCGCTTGGCCAGCGCGAGCAGGATCTTGATGACGTGGGCGTCGGGGTCGTCGCGAGCGGGCGACAGCACGACGACGGAGCGGGCGGTCGAGAGGTTCATCAGCGCGAGGTCGCGCGGCTCGGTCGGCCGTCCCGTACGGCACACCACACGGGTGCCGCCGAGGTCGCCCAGCCGCTCGCGGATCTCCTCCTCCATCTCGAGTTTGTCACGTTCCGCCATGATCGCGATGACGGAGTGCTTCTGGCTGGCCTGCGCCTTGACCAGCTCGGAGATGATCGTGAACACCTGGTCCGACCAGCCGAGGATGACCGTGTGCCCGCGCTCCACGATCCGCGAGCGCCCCCTGCGCAGCCGGTCCACCTTCTGCTTGAGGCCGTTGGACAGCAGACCGACCAGCATGCTGACGATGAACAAGCCGCCGAGCGACATCGCGAACATGATCGCGACGTACGTGATGGACCCCTCGTCGCTGGCGACCTTGCCCGGGCTCAGGGCGTGCATGAGGGAGATCCACAGCAGCTCGCCGGCGTGGTCGACACCCTCGGGCTCGTTGGGCGCCAGCCACAGCGTCAGTCCCGTCACGACCGCCATCAGCGCGACCGACACGATGGCCAGCCACCCGATGAGCGACGCCGTGCCCTTCGACATGGTGTTGTCGAACCAGTACCGAGCCCGTTCGCGGAACGTGACTTTCGACACTTCCCCCATACCTCCGCTTAAGGACTGATTAACCCGACGTCACAAGGTACCGGGCATACACCCCTCTCGCATGGCGAAGCGGTCACAGTTTCCCCGGCGCCACCGGGCTTGGCGCGCCCGGCCCCCTCGTCACCACCCGGCCAGGTACGCTCAAGGAGAACCACTGTCCCCAGCCAGAAAACTCTTCGACATCCGGCCCCTGAGACGGAGATCATCAACGGTATGTCTGTGATTAGGGAGGTGCCGTTCCCCAGCCCGGACTCCTCTGAGCTCCCGATGAACATCTGGATCGACGACGCCGACTCCGCCATCGACGTGATCGACGCTCTGGCACTGTCGCCCTTCGCGACGGGCGTGCAGCCGTGGTCCCGCCTGGCCAACCTGGAGCGCGTACGCCCTGACGCCCCGCTCGCCCCCGCCGGCGGCCGGGTGCTGCGCACCGCCCGGGTCGAGGACGGCTCCGAGTCTCGGCTGATCTGCGGTGACGGCTGGACCCTGCGCGTCGTACGCCACCGCAACCGCACGGCGACGGTCAGCGTCACCGCGGTCGACGAAGACCTGGCCAAGAGCGTGCTCGCGGAGAGCATCGAAGGCGCGGAAGAGGCCGTCCCCGACGTCGACCACGTGGAGATGGGCTTCTGGTGGCGCGGCATGCACGGCGGCACCCGCTCGGAGAAGCCGATCACCGCGCAGCCCTGGGACGAGATCGGCACCAACTACTCGGCGAAGGTCCGCCCGGCGCTCGACCGGCTCATGGCGGTCACCCCGGAAGACGTCAACGGCCGACTCATCCTGCTGCACGGCCAGCCCGGCACCGGCAAGACCACGCTGCTGCGCACGCTCGCCAAGCAGTGGCGCGACTGGTGCCAGGTCGACTGCGTGCTCGACCCCGAGCGGCTGTTCAACGAGCCCGGCTACCTCATGGAGGTCGCCGTCGGCTACGACACCGACGAGGAGTCCCAGCGCTGGCGGCTGCTCGTGCTGGAGGACTGCGACGAGCTGATCAGCTCCGGCGCCAAGGCCCAGGCGGGTCAGGGGCTGTCCCGGCTGCTCAACCTCACCGACGGGCTGCTCGGGCAGGGCCGCGACGTGCTCGTCGCCATCACCACCAACGAAGACCTCACCCGTCTCCACCCCGCCGTCGTCCGCCCCGGCCGCTGCCTGGCGCAGCTCGAGGTGGGGCCGCTGAGCAAGGAGGAGGCGGTGGCGTGGCTGGGCACGCAGGAGGGCGTCGGCCCGTCCGGCGCCACCCTGGCCCAGCTCTACGCGCTCCGCTCCGGCCGCGAGATCACCCCGACCCCGGGCGACGAGTCGACCGGCCTCTACCTCTGACGTCGGGCCCCGGGGGCGCCTTGACAGACGCCCCCGGATCGCCCTTCAGGTGAGGTAGGTGTGCAGGCGGCGGGCCTCACGGACGAAGTTGTTCGAGGCCTTGCGCTGGGCGATCTCGGCCACGCACGGCACCGCGCCGCGCGCGCCCGCCCATCGGGCCGCCCGTAACGCGAACACGAGGCCCTGCGTGTGCCGGGTGTGCGACCGCTCGCCCGGCGCGGGCAGGAAGCCCGGCAGGAACGCGGTCACGATCCGCCACACCTCCCGCTGCGCGCCGAACGCGGCCGCCGCCTCCAAGGTCTCGAACGCCGGGCCGGGCTTGAGCTCCGTACGCTGGATCAGCAGCGCGAGCCGCCGTCCCACGCGCTCGGCGTCCAGCTCGCCGCGCGCGGCCAGCTCCACGACCGGCCGCGCCCGCTCCTCCGCCGTCCCGCGTGCCCGATCCGCGACCAGGTACGCCACCACGAGCGCGAGCGCCTCCCCGGGCGGCCCACCCGCCGCCGCCAGGGCCTGCGCCTGCGCCGTCTCCATGCGCACCCGCCGCCACCGCTCCATGAGATGCGGCACGCAGTGGGCCGCCACCGCCTCACGGTCGGACGGCATCAGATGGGGCCACCACCCCAGATACCCGCCGTGATCGCGCAACCGATGCGCCACGGACCCGCTGAACAGCCCGTCCACGAACTCCAGCCCAGTGGGCCCGGCCGGCCGCAGCCGCGCGCTCAGCTCGTGCGCCCGGTCCAGCACCGGCCCCGCGTCAGCCGCACAACAAGCCCAGCCCTCCTGCCAAGGGCCGGACTCGCCGGCAGCCGCCTCACCGCTTCGCTCACCACCATCGCCGGCTGGAAAGCCGCCACCGCCGGAGTGGCCCGCATCCCCGCCGACCGGGCTGCCGGGCGGGAGGACGTGCACGCCGGGCGCCGGCGGGGCGGGCGGGAGGACGTTCGTGCCAGGCACTGGTGTGGCGGTGTCCGGGCCGCCGAGCACCCGGCATGACCAGATCAGCTCGGCGATCGGTTCCGGCCGCTCGCCGTTCATCCAGCGGGCGGCGACGCGGCCCGCCTCCGAGGTGAGCCGGGCCGCCTGGGCCGCCGCGTGCGGCGGGATGTCGCGGGGCAGCCGCAACAGGGCCTGTTGCAGGTCGGCGGGCAGGGCCTCGACGCCTGCCCGCTCGTAGCCGGACAGGCGTTCCACCAGCATCTCGGGGTCCAGGAGTCCGGAGCCCTCGGTGGGTTCGGCGAGCAGGTAGGGCGGCAGTGTGCCCGCGGCGAGCGCGTCGTGGACCTCGGCCCAGCGTCGCAGCAGGAACAGGTGCGGCCCTGGCACGTCCCCGAGCCCCGGCAGCCGCTCGTCCCCGACCGGTGACGAGCCATCCGCGGCCGACGGGACGACGGTCCCGGTCACGAGGCGGGCGATCGCCTGAGCCCAGTGGCCGATGTCCAGCCAGGGGCCCGGGGGCGGAGGCCGGTGTTCCGTGAGGCGGGTGGTGAGGGCCTCGCGGGCGTGTCCGTACAGGTGGACCACGCCCGCGAGCCAGCGTTCCGCACCCTGCCAGTCGTCCCGCGGGCACGGACCCAGCTCGTACGCCGCCCGCACCGGCGCGGGGAACGCGCCGGCCTCGACGGGTGCGGGCAAGGACACCGGGGTGAAGCCGTCGAGATCGCCGGGCCCGTCCGCCGCGTCCGGGCCGAAGACGGCCGCCAGCGTCTCGGCCAGCTCCTGCGGCAGCACCGCCATCGCCTCCCTGATCGCCCGAGCCCCCTCGGCGGTGAACCGCTTGGCGTGCTTGACCGCCACCCGCACGGCCCGCCCCTGCACGTCGGTGGACTCCGAGCCGAACGCGCAGCCCAGCGCGGGCGCCAGCGCGTCGAGCCCGGCGGCGGGGTCACCGGCGGCGGCCTCGTCGAGCCAGGTGACGCCGGCCGTCTGCAGCTTGCGTTCGGGCCTGAGCAGCAAGGCCCGCACCGCCTCGGTCACGTCGCCGGCCTCCAGGTCGCCGAGCCGCCGTACGTGCCTGAGCACCGGCTCGGCCACCGCGCCGGGCGCGGCAGGCAGCAACCCCAGGTAGGCGCGGCGACGCCGGCTCACCTCGTCGTCCGTGGGCTGGAGCAGCTCATGGAGGCGTACGAAGAAGCGCAGGTCGGCGGGCTGCCCGCCACGCAGGAACCGCCGCAGGCACCCGTCGAGCAGCAGGTCGCGCCCGATCCGCCCGTCGCCCGCCAGCTCGTGCAGCGCGGCCAGCCACGACCGGGGCCTGGGCGGGTCGGCGCGTTCGTCGCGCAGCAGCGCCCCGACCCCCTCGGCGTCGAACATCCGGGGCACGAGGTGGTCGAGCAGCGGGTCGGCGCGCAGCCCCGCGGCGTCGGGCGTGCAGGCGGCCCACGCGACGACGAGCGGGTCGTGCTCGGGCGGGGTCACCCCGGTGTGGCGCAGCAGGGCCAGCACCGTACGGACCCCCTGCCCAGGACCGCCGCGCCGGCGCGGCCCTGGAGCGAGCTTGAGCGCGGCCAGGGTGGCGAACTCGGCCCGCCACTCCGCCGTCCGCCCGGCCAGCCCTGGCCCGAGCAACCAGAGCAGCACGGCGTCACCCGGCTCCTCCGCCCGGCCGCGACTCCGTACTTCTCCGGCGAAGCGCCCGTACCTTTGTGAACGGCTCGTGACGGCGGCCTGGTGGGCGACGTGCGAGCCGCGATCCCATGGGACCTGCGCGCCGTCAAACGGGCCGTCATACGCGCCGTCAAACGGGCCGTCAAACGGGCCGTCATACCGGCCATGCCCGGAAGGAGCGTGACGGCCGTGCCCCAAGGAGGCTCGCGGCGTGGGATCGGAGGGGGTGTAAGGGCTGTGCGCGCCTCGTGGGCCGGGCCGCCACGGGGCGCGGGGGTCGAGGCGGTGGAGGAGGTCGGCGGCCGTCTCGGGGTCGGCGGTGGCGACGGCGGCTGCCACCGCGTCCCATGACGTGGCGAGCGGCTCCTCCCCGACGTTCACGGCGCCGCCTCCCCCGCGGCCCGGGCGCCGGGTAAGGCCGTGTCACCGGCGGGCGTGCGGCCGGGCATGCCGGCCGGCGGGCAGGGCACGGGGTGCGAGTGTGCCTGGAAAGGGAAAGTCATGCCCCAGACCATAGGGTTGATCACCGACACATTCGCCCCGGTACGTAAACCATCCGATGTGCGGCATGCGGCACAAAACCACAATGTGCCTGGTGCTCACCGTCGATCTGGCCCGCGTCGCCTTCACCCGCTTCGCCGTACCGACGGCACAGGAAGGCGCGCAGGAGTGGACCGGTGCGGAGCACCCGATCGGCTTCGCGGCCACCCAGATCATCCCGTCGTGGACGGCCCGCACCCCGCCCGGCTCGTGGATCGAGATCGCGTTACGCGCGAGAGCCCGTTCCGAAGCCGAGGACACCTGGACCAAGTGGTACGTCATGGGCCGCTGGTCCGAGCACGGCGACCCGCGGACGTCGGTGCCCGGCCAGGGCGACGAGGACGGCGACGTGGCGGTGGACACGTTCGTGGCCAGGCGGCCGGTGACCGCCTACCAGGTGCGGGTGACCAGGCACGGCGAAGGCGCCGTGGTGACGGGCCTGGGCGTGATGGCCTCGGCCCTGCCGCCGCACCCGCCCGCCCCCAGCGCTCCCGGCCCGGGCGGCGCGGTGGAGCTGGACGTGCCCCGTCACTCCCAGCACGCGCACGCCGGCCACCACCCGCGCTACGACGGCGGCGGCGCCAACTGGTGCAGCCCGGCCTCGGTGGCGATGGTGCTGGCGTTCTGGGGGCGCGGCCCGGCCCCCGAGGAGCTGGCCTGGGTGGGCGGCGGCGACCCGGCCCCGGCGGTGGACCACGCGGCGGCGGGCACGTACGACGCGAGCTACCAGGGCACCGGCAACTGGCCGTTCAACGTCGCCTACGCCGGCCGGTACGGTTTGTCCGGGTTCGTAACGCGGCTGCGGTCGGCGGCGGAGCTGGAGCCGTTCGTCAGAGCCGGCATCCCGGTGATCACCTCCCAGTCGTTCAAGGCGCACGAGCTGCCCGGCTCCTGCTACAGCACGAACGGTCACATCCTGGTCGTCACCGGCTTCACCGCCGAGGGCGACGTGGTGGTGAACGACCCCGCCGCCCCCACGGACGGCGAGGTCAGGCGGGTCTACCCGCGGGCCGCGTTCGAGCACGTGTGGCTGCGGAGTTCGGGCAGCGGCGGCATCGCGTACGTGCTGCACCCCCCAGACGTCCATCTTCCTCCTAGTACCAACGGCAATTGGTGAGTTCATGAGCATTAGCCCGATCGACGTGGCGAGGACCGACGGCGGTCCCCAGTGGGTGGAGGCGGTGGCCACGCCCGCCGGGGTCGAGGTCTGGTGGGACGAGCCCCGCCCGCACGAGGGCGGCCGGCGCTGCGTGGTCCGCCGCCTGCCGGACGGCACCCGCGTGGACGCCCTTCCCGAGGGCTGGAACGCCCGCAACCGGGTCGTCGAGTACGGAGGCCGCTCCTGGCGCCCGCTGCCCGGCGGCGGCCTGGTCTTCACGAACTGGGCCGACCAGCGCCTCTACCGCCTGGACGGCGCCGAGCCCGTGGCGCTCACCCCGGAGGGCCCCGAGCGCTACGGCGACCTGTACCTGCCGCCGGGCCGCGACGAGGTGTGGGCGGTCAGGGAGACCCACGACGTGCGGGACCTGGTGGCGGTGCCGCTGGACGGCGGCGACGCGCGGGTCATCGTCAAGGCCCAGGACTTCGTGATGAACCCCCGCATCTCCCCCGACGGCCGCAAGGTCTCCTGGATCGGCTGGGACCACCCCAACATGCCCTGGGACGGCACCGAGCTGTGCGTCGCCCCGCTGGCCGCCGACGGCACGGCGGGCCCGCACGAGGTGGTGGCGGGCGGCCCGAGCGAGTCGGTCACGCAGGCCGAGTGGCGCGACGCGACGAGCCTGTACGCGGTCACCGACCCGACCGGCTGGTGGAACGTGCACCTCGTCCCGCTCGGCGGCGGCGAGCCCCGCAACCTGACCCCGATGGAGTCCGAGTTCGGCGTGGCGCCGTGGAAGCCCGGCCTGGCCACGTTCGCGGTCGCGGACGACGGCCGGCTGGTCGTCGTGCACGGCACCGCCGACCGCCGCCGCCTGGGCGTGCTCGACCCCCGGACCGGCGACCTGCGGGACCTGGGCGGCACGGCCACCCACTGGTCGGGGACGGTCTCGGTCGCGGGCGGCAAGGCCGTGGCGGTGAAGGGGACGCCGTACACGCCGCTGCAGGTCACGCTGGTCGGCCTGGACGACGGCGGGCACGAGGTGGTGTCGGCGCCCAAGCCGCTGCCGGACCGCGCGCTGCTGCCGGACCCCGAGGCGGTGACGATCGAGGGCGTGCACGCCCACCTCTACCCGCCGTCCGGCGCGCAGGGTCCGGGCCCGTACGTGATCTTCGTGCACGGCGGCCCCACCGGCAACATGCCGATCCTGCTGGACCTGGAGATCGCCTACTTCACCAGCAGGGGCATCGGCGTGGCGGTGGTCAACTACGGCGGCTCGACCGGCTACGGCCGCGCCTACCGCGAGCGGCTGCGCCACCAGTGGGGCGTCGTGGACGTCCAGGACTGCGCCATAGTGGCGCGCGGGCTGGTCGAGCGCGGGGTCGCCGACGCGGCCAGGATCGCCATCAGGGGCGGCAGCGCGGGCGGCTGGACCACGGTGGCGGCGCTGGTGCACAGCGACGTGTTCGCGGGCGGGGTCGCGCACTACGCGATCACCGACCCGGAGAGCTGGGCCGCCGAGACCCACGACTTCGAGTCGCGCTATCTGGACGGCCTGGTGGGCCCGCTGCCCGAGACGCGGCAGCGCTACACCGAACGCTCCCCGCTCCTGAACGCCTTCCGGGCCTCGGGCCCCTGCCTCATGTTGCACGGCCTGGAGGACGCGATCGTGGACGTGAGCCAGGCCGAGCGATTCACCGCCGAACTGGACAAACATGGCAAAGAGTGGGCCTTGCTCACCTTTCCCGGCGAGCAGCACGGCTGGCGCAGGGAAGAGACCATCGTCGCGGTATTGGAGGCCGAGCTGGCCTTCTACGGGCTGATCTTCGGCATGGAGACCCCCGACGTGCCGCCTCTGACACTGAAGGGGAGAGCGTGAAGAGCGTCGCCGAGATCTGCTCGGACCTGATCAGATTCGACACCACCAATCCGGGCTCGGGAGAGCGGCCGGCGGCCGAGTACGTCGCCACGCTGCTCGCCGACGCCGGGATGGAGCCGGTGGTGTTCGAGTCGGCGCCGAAGCGGACCACGGTCGTCACCAGGATCGACGGCGACTCGCCCGACGCGCTGCTGATCCACGGCCACCTCGACGTGGTGCCCGCCGACCCGGCCGAGTGGCGCATGCACCCGTTCTCCGGCGAGATCGTGGACGACTGCGTGTACGGCCGCGGCGCGGTCGACATGAAGGGCTCGTGCGCGATGACGCTGGCCACCGTGCTCGGCATGGCGGCGCGCGGCGAGCGGCCGAAGCGTGACCTGGTGCTGGCGTTCCTGGCCGACGAGGAGGCGACCGGCGACTACGGCTCGCGGCACGCCGTGGGCGAGCACCGTGACCTGTTCGACGGGGTGAGCGAGGCGATCAGCGAGTCGGGCGGGTTCAGCGTCGCCTCGGGGGACGACCGGGTCTACCCGATCGCGGTCGGCGAGCGCGGCACCGCGTGGATGCGGCTGACCGCGCACGGCGTGGCGGGCCACGGCTCACGCCCGCCCAGGGACAACCCGGTCGCCACGCTGGCGCACGCCCTGTCGCGGGTGGCGTCCTACGAGTGGCCGGTACGCCTGACGCCTCCGGTCGCGGCGCTCATCAGGGAGCTCGGCGAGATCACCGGCCAGCCCGTGGACCTCGACCGCCTCGACGCCGAGGCGGCCCGGCTGGGCGCGCTCGGCCACCTGTTCAAGGGCCAGATCCGCAATTCGGCGAACCCGACCATGCTGGACGCCGGCTACAAGGTGAACGTCGTGCCCTCCACGGCCCAGGCACACGTGGACGGGCGCTACCTGCCCGGCCTCCAGGAGGAGTTCCTCGGCGTGATCGACGAGCTGCTCGGTCCGAAGATCACCCGCGAGTTCGTGAACCTGGAGGACGCGCCGGGCGTCCCCTACCCGTCGCCGTTCTTCGACGAGCTGGCCGGGGCGCTGGTGGCCGAGGACCCGCGGGCGCGGCCGGTGCCGTACGTGATGGCGGGCGGCACGGACGCCAAGTCGTTCGCCCGCATCGGCATCGAGGGCTACGGCTTCGCGCCGCTCATGCTCCGGCCCGACCTCGACTACTTCGGCATGTTCCACGGCAAGGACGAACGGGTGCCGGTGGAGGGCCTGGAGTTCGGCACCCGCGTGCTGACCCGGCTGCTCACCTGAGCGTCAGGCGAACTTGGTCTTCGGCCGGTCCTGCAGCACGCCGTCCACGTAGACGTCGAGCTTCTCGTCGTAGAACGCGACCAGCCCGGCGACCTTCTCGCTCTCGGGCAGCGGCGTGCGGTAGGACCAGGCGAGGTCCTCCTTGCCGTTGACCGACCAGTACTCGGCCGTGCCCTTGTACGGGCAGTGCGTGACGGTGCCGGTCGGCTCCAGCAGGTCGAGCCGTACATCGGTCTTCGGCAGGTAGTAACGCGTCGGCAGCCCGGTCTCGAACAGCAGTCGCGGGCTGTGCGAGTCGGCCACCGTGACGCCGTCCACCTCGATGCGGACGTGGCGCGAGCTGCTCAGGATGTCCACCCGCGTGTACGGGTCGCGCGGGTGGACGAAGACCTCCTCGTCCTCCTCGAACCAGGCGTCCATCGCGTCCCACTCGAACCGCACGTGTCCCCGGATCTCCTCCAGGGGCGAGTCGGGGTAGGCGAGCGCGGCGTCGGCGGCCTCCTTCGTCCCCGAGGTGACGGTGTAGACCACGGCGTCGCCCCGGCTCGGCGAGTGCTTGGTCGCGCCCGTCGGCTTGAGCGCGGACTCGTCCACGTCGGCGAGCGGGAAGTAGTAAGCCGGGTAGTAGGGCACCTCCCAGACCAGGAGGGCGGAGGTGGTGTCGGCCACCACCCGGCCGCCTAGGTAGGTCCTGACACGCTTGGCCGTACGCTCGACGCGCACCCGGCCGCGGTTCTTGGCATCCATATCCCCGCAAACCCGCTCGCGGCCCCGCCTATTCCGGTCGTCAGCCGAGGCCGAAGGCGGCCAGCGTGCCCCACGTCGTCAGCGCGCCGGTCACCGCTCCTGCGGCGACCTGGGGCCAGGTGTGGTGGGAGAGCCTGACCCGCGCCCAGCACACCAGCGCCACCACCGCCGCCCCGATGAGCGCGGCCGGCCAGGCGGGCAGCACGTGCGCGAGCACCACGACCGTGCCCGCCGAGACGGCGGCGTGGAAGGAGATCTTCCAGCGCAGCGTGATCGGGACGGTTACCGCCAGCGCGATCAGCATCGCCGTCACGGTGGCCACGAGCAGCGTCGGGGCGCCCAGCACGACCAGCAGGGCCAGCGCCACCAGCACCGCCGCGACGGCCGCCAGCAGCGGCTTGGTGCGCCGCGTCCGGTCCACGATGTGGTGCGAGTCCAGCAACCCCCTGCGTACGCCCACCGCGATCACCGCCGCCGGCACCCCGCCGCAGAGCATCGACGCCACCAGCCCCCAGGCGGCGCCGCTCCACCCCTGCGCGAGCAGCCCCACGGCCGGCGGCATGACGATGACCAGCACCTGAGGTGCCAGGATGTTCGTCACCCGCCTCGCCACCAGCTCAGCCGTCATGGCACGAAACAGTACGCGATCATGCCCCACACTCACCCCACCAGCCACAAAACCCCAGGTAAGGCACCCCGATCCCAAAGAGCCAAAAAGCCCCGAACAACAGACCAGAAGGTCAGGCTGTCCGCAGGGGCTCAGGTGACAACTCTCCCCAAGCGACGACCAGGAGGTCGGTGATTCACTCACCCATCTGCCTGAGCAAGGCGCGGGGTCAGGTTTTGGAGGCCGCGTTGACGATGCGGGTGGTGGAGCGGCCGGGGATGGCGTCCATCTCCCAGCAGTCGGCCCCCAGGATCGCCGCCGCGGCGGCGCGGGCGCCGGCGTGCGGGTCGCCGGCCGTGTGGGCGAGCGCGGCGGGACGCATCGGGGCGAGCAGGTCGATGTAGTCCTCAGGGCCGTGCGCCTCGGGCGGCCCGGTGACGACGAAGACGCCGGTCACGAACCGGAGCGCGGCCAGCACCTCGGCCCGCTCTTCGGCCGGGTTGACCGGCCGGGTAGGACCTTTCCACGCCCGCACCCGCGGGTCGTCCTCGACGCCGACGACGAGCGGCAGCCCGCGCGCGGCCACCGCACCGAGGTAGCGCACGTGGCCCACGTGCAGGATGTCGAAGACTCCGGTCACGACCGCCGTGCCCGGCCGGTCGTACGGCTGCACCCAGACGGCCTCCAGGCTGCTCACGCGACCTCCTGCTCCCCCATGGGCCTAGACGACTCGTCGATCGCAGCGTACTCGGTCGGCGCGCGAGGCCGTGCAGGCGACCTCGGAAAGGCGATTCCTACCTTTTCGCGATAATCTCCGGGCCCCCTCTGGCGCGTCTCATGACGTCACCGGATTTTGGGGGAGGTCGCCGTGGCACCGCCGGACGCGCACCAGGTGAACGAGGACGACCGGCCAGGCCCAGGCGACCACGTGGTCCGGTTGCCGGGGACGCCGTCGCAGGTCTCCAGGGCCAGGGCGCTGGTGAGGACGGCGCTCGGCCGCGATCATCCGCTCTACGACGACGTGGTGCTGCTGACGAGCGAGCTGGCCACGAACGCGATCCTGCACACCAGGTCGGGCGGCGGGGGCTCGTTCACGGTGAGCCTGGCCAGCTCGCGCAGCGCGGTGCGGGTGTTCGTGACGGACGCGGGCTCGGACGGGCCGCCGTGCGTGTGCCGTACGGGGACGCAGGAGACCAACGGACGGGGGCTGCCGCTGATCGAGGCGCTCAGCCACCGCTGGGGCTTCACCCGCGAGCAGGGCTCGACGACGGTCTGGTTCGAGCTGCTGGAGGAGCCCGTCCCGGCCGGCGTCGCGGTCTGAGTCACCAGCGGTCCGACTCGGCAGCGGTCCGACTCAGCAGCGGTCCGACTCGGCAGCGGTCCGACTCGGCAGCGGTCCGACTCAGCGAAGGTCAGAGGTCGAGCCGGCACAGCCCCTCGGCGAGCGCCTTCGTGGTCAGGCGGGTGCGGCTGTCGCAGCCGAGCTTGGCGAAGATGTGCTCCAGGTGCGTGGTGACCGTGCGCACGCTGAGCACGAGCGCCGCCGCGATCTGCGGGTTGGAGTCGCCGGCCGCGACCCGGGTGAGGACGTCGACCTCGCGCCCGGTCAGGTCGTACGGCAGGGGGCACGGCCGCTCGGCCGCCACCGCCCCCTGGAGCGCCCCCTGGAACCCGACCCCGGCCCTGACCAGCCGCACTTCGTGCCAGCGCCCGTCGCCGCCGAGCCACAGCCCTTGCCTGCTCAGCTCGCGCGAGTCGATGAAGGCCCGCGCGTAGGCGGCCATCGCGGGGTCGTCCCACAGGACGGGCGACACCTCGCGGCCCGGCACCTCGCGCCGCGTGCCGAGCCGGTCGAAGGCCACCGCGCGGAACCCGGCGGGCAGCCCCACGGGGTCGATCACGCACCGGTTGAGGTCGGTGACGTGGGCGAGCAGCGGGCTGACGGCGGCCACCAGCGCGCCGGTGCGCCGCGGGAACGCCTGCCTGGCGGTCAGGTGGAGCAGCCCGGTGAAGCGGCCCTCGTCGAGGAAGAGCGGCGCGGTCAGCCCGGCCCGCCAGCCGTAGGGGGCGAGGTGGCGGCGGAAGTAGCGCTCGGTGCCCGGCTCGGGCATCTCGACGGGCGCGCGGGTGTCGAGGGCCCTGCGGTAGGCGTCGAGCGCGGCGTACTCCTCCGCCGCGTCGTGGTCGATGCGCGGGTGGCCGTCGGAGATCACGCTCTGGTGGCGGCCGGTGGCGGGGTCGTAGGCGACGAACTCGTAGGCGTCGAGCGGGACGACGCGGCGCAGCGCCGCCATCGCGCCGTGGGCGCCCCCACCGCCCGCGACCTGGTAGCCGACCTCGGCGAACGCCTGGAGATGGCGCACGTCAACGGTGATCTGGGCCACGCCTGTCTTTATATCATTTACCGATTTGCGCCCTTGGCTTTGCCGAAACCCGGGGTGCTATGGTCGTGCCATGCAGCAGCGCGCCTACGTCACGACGACGCCGGACACCGTCCCGGCGCGCTGATTCCTTGCTTCCCGGGCGGACGCCCGGGGAGCTGGTCGTTCGCCCTTTCCACGGAAAGGTTGATCATGAACGACCACCGCAGGCTCGGCCGCGAGCTGGGCATCTTCGACACCGACCCGCTGATCGGCTCAGGGCTGCCCTACTGGCTGCCCGCCGGCGCGGCCGTGCGCAAGGCCGTCGAGGACTACGTGCACGAGCTCGAACGCCGCAACGGCTACCAGCACGTCAACTCGCCGGTGCTGGGCAAACGCGAGCTGTACGAACGCTCGGGCCACTGGGCTCATTACGCCGACGACATGTTCCCGCCGATGCTGGTGGGCGGTGAGGAGTTCGTGCTGCGGCCCAGCCTGTGCCCGCACCACGCGCTCATCTACCGCTCCAGGCAGCGCAGCCGTCGCGAGCTGCCGCTGCGCATCGCGGAGCTGGGCGGCATGTACCGCTCGGAGCCGTCGGGCGTGCTGGGCGGCCTGACCAGGGTGCGCTCGATCCAGCTCAACGACGGCCACGTGTTCTGCGCGCCCGAGCAGGCCGCCGCCGAGGTGTCGGCCGCGCTCGACCTGATCGAGGCGGCGCACGCGCGGCTCGGCATCAGGGCCGCCCGCTACCGGCTGTCGCTGCGCGGCGAGGGCGCGAAGTTCGTGGACGACCCGGCCATGTGGGCGCGCTCGGAGTCGGTGCTGCGCGAGGTGCTGAAGGAGCGCGGGCGGCCGTACGACGAGGAGCGCGGCGAGGGCGCCTTCTACGGCCCGAAGATCGACATCCAGATCGCCGACCCGGCGGGCCGCGAGTCGACCCTGTCCACCGTCCAGGTCGACTACTTCCAGCCCGAGCGCTTCGACCTGACCTATGTAGGCGGCCGGCGGCCCGTGATGGTGCACCGCAGCGTGGTGGGCGGCATCGAGCGGCTGGTCGCCCACCTGGTCGAGGTGCACGGCGGCGCCTTCCCCGCCTGGCTGGCCCCGGTGCAGGCGGTGGTGCTGCCGCTGTCGGACGCCGAGCTGCCGGCCGCCGAGAGCCTGCTGCGGCGCTGCCTGGAGTCGGGGCTGCGGGCGGAGCTGGCGCCGGCCGACCGGGGCAGCCTCGGGGCCAGGATCAGGGCGCACCGGCTGGTGCCGTACCAGCTGGTGGTGGGGCCGCGCGAGGCGGCGAGCGGGAGCGCGTCGGTACGGCTGCGCGACGGCTCCCAGGCCGGTGAGGTGCCGGTGGAGGAGCTGGCCGGGCGAGCGCGGCCGTTCGGCTGACGGTAAAGATCAATCGGATAACGGAGGCTTCCCCGATCGTGTAAAGGGCTCGTAAAGTCCGCTGCAACGGCCGAGGTCCGAGGAGGACGGCTTGACCGAGCTGAGCGATCGTGAGGCCGACCTGGTCTCCGCCCACGAGCAGGAGCGCCCGGCGCGCGAGCTGGGCGGTCCGCTCCGTGCCGGGGTGTGGGTCGTGGGCGGGCTGCTGTCGGCGTACTCGCTGCTGGTGGTGTTCCGGCCGGTCGAGGCGATTCAGCACCGGATGACGTTCCTGGCGGTGGCGCTGCCGCTGGTCTTCCTCTGCTACCGCTCGGGGCTGGACGCGGTCGTGCGGCGCCTGCTGCGGCGGCCCGCACCCGAGCCCCGGGACAGCACGAAGCCGGAGCGGCCTGGCGTGGCCGACTGGCTGCTGGCCGCCGCCTCGCTGGCCGTGCTCGTCTACCCGCTGCTCGACATGGACGCCTTCCGCGAGCGCGGCTCCGGAGCGGCGCTGACCGACCTCGACGTGGTGTTCGGCGTGGCGCTGACCGTGCTGCTGCTGGAGGCGGTACGCCGCACGGTCGGCCTGGCCTTCGCCGTCATCTGCGTGGGCTTCCTGCTGTACGCCTACTACGGCGCGTACCTGCCGATCGACTGGACGATCGGGCACCCCGGCTTCGACATTTCGCAGATCGTCTCGCAGCTCTACACCGGCACCGAGGGCTTCTTCGGCGTGCCGATGCAGGTCGCGGCGAGCTACATCATCCTGTTCACCATCTACGGCGCGGTGCTCGACCACTCCGGCGCCAGCAAGTTCTTCATCGACCTGAGCTTCGCCGCCTTCCGCAGGTCGAGGTCCGCGCCCGGCCGCACGGTGACCACGGCGGGCTTCCTGCTCGGCACCGTGTCGGGCTCTGGCGTGGCGACCACGGTGAGCCTGGGCAGCGTGGCCTGGCCGGTGCTGCGGCGGGCCGGCTACCCGAGGGAGGCGGCGGGCGGCATCCTCGCGGCCGGCGGCATCGGCGCGATCCTGTCGCCGCCCACGCTCGGCGCGGCGGCGTTCATCATCGCCGAATACCTCGGCGTCAGCTACCTGCAGGTGCTGCTGTACGCGACCGTGCCGACCCTGCTCTACTACCTCGGCATCTTCCTGGCCATCGAGATCGACTCGCGCCGCTTCGGCACCCGCGCGGTCGAGGTGGACGCGCCGGGCGCGGGGCGGCTGCTGCTGCGCTTCGGCTACCACTTCAGCTCGCTGATCCTCATCGTGGTGCTGATGGCGCTCGACCGGTCGGCGTTCCAGGCGGTGGTGATCGCCACGGTGGTCGCGTTCCTGCTGTCGTTCCTCGACCCGGAGCGCCGGATGGGGCCGCGGCGCATCGGGCGGGCGCTGGCCAAGGGCGCGCTGGAGGTGCTGCCGGTGACCGCGGTCTGCGCGGCGGCCGGCATCATCGTCGGCTCGATCACGCTGACCGGGCTCGGCCAGAACCTCGCCGACATCATCGTGGACGTCGGCGCCGGCAGCCTGATCGCGACCACGGTCATGGCGGCGGTCGCGGTGCTGCTGCTGGGCCTCGCCGTGCCGGTGACGGCGAGCTTCATCATCGCCGCGGTGATCATCGGGCCCGCGCTGTTCGACCTCGGGGTGACGCGGCCCGAGGCGTACATGTTCGTCTTCTACTACGCGGTGCTGTCGGAGGTGAGCCCGCCCACGGCGCTGTCGGCGGTCGCGGCGGCGGCGATCACGGGCGGCAACACGTACCGGACGATGATGATGACCTGGCGGTACACGCTGCCCGCCTTCCTGGTGCCGTTCGCCTTCGTGCTCACCCCCAACGGGCAGGCGCTGCTCGGGCAGGGCCCGTTCGGGACCGTGCTGCTGATGACCGCCGTGTCGGCGGTCGCGGTGGCCGCGCTCGCGGTGGCCACCGGCGGCGCGGCCGCCTGGCCCGAGCGGGTGCTCGCGGCGGTGGCCGCGGTGCTGCTGCTCTTCCTCGAACCCGTCCCCATCGTCGCCGGCCTCGCCGTCCTGGCCGTGGCCGCCGCCGTGCATCTCGTCAGAAGAAGGAGAAGGGACCCAAGGTGAAGCGGATACTCACGATCGTCGCCGCCGCCGTCCTGACCGTGGCCGGCTGCGGGGGCGGTGGCGCGGGCGGTGGCGCGGGCAACCGGATCTCGATCGCCACGGGCGGCACGACGGGCGTCTACTACGTCTACGGCGGCGGCCTGGCCAAGCAGCTGTCGGCCGGCATCGCGAACACGCAGGCCACCGCGTCGGTCACCTCGGCCTCGGTGGAGAACATCAAGCTGCTCGCCTCCGGCAAGGCCCAGATCGGCTTCTCCCAGGCCGACACCGCCGCCGACGCGGTCAACGGCAAGGACGGCTTCACCGCCGAGCAGCCCATCAAGGCGCTGGCCCGCATCTACGACAACTACCTGCACCTGGTGCTCGCCCCCGGCGTCAGCGCGGCCAAGGTCGCCGACCTGAAGGGCAAGCGCGTCTCGCTCGGTCCCGCCAACTCCGGCACGCAGGTGGTGGCGCGGCGCGTGCTGGAGGCGGCCGGGCTCGACCCGGACAACGACGTCACCAAGCAGCAGCTGTCCATCAACGAGTCCGTGCAGGCCGCCAAGGACGGCACGATCGACGCGTTCTTCTGGGTCGGCGGCCTGCCCACGGCAGGCATCACCGACCTCGCGGTGAGCAGGCCGGACATGAAGATGATGGACACCAGCGAGGTGCTGCCGACCATGCAGTCCACGCACGGCGAGCAGTACGTGAGCCTCGACGTCGACCTGGCCGCCACCTACAAGCTGTCCGGCCTGATCAAGACCGTCGGCATCGCGAACGTGCTGCTGGTGCCCGACTCGATGGACGAGCAGCTCGCGTACGACATCACCAAGACGCTGTTCGAGAAGAAGGCCGAGCTGGAGAAGGTGCACCCCGAGGCGAAGAAGCTGGACCCGGCGCTCGGCCAGCAGGTGGCCCCGGTCGAGCTGCACCCCGGCGCGGCCCGCTACTACAAGGAGAAGGCCTGACCCGGCTGGTCCTGGCGCTCGTGGCGGTGGCGGCGCTCGGCGCGGCCGGCGGCCCGGGGCGCCTGACCGTGAACGGCCTGCCCGTCGTGGCGGGCCGCTTCGCGATCGCGTACGTGCATTCGATGTACCGGGCGCCGTCCGCCGAGGTGTTCACCGTGGAGGGCGGCCGGTTCACGATGCGGGCGGTGGTCTCGGCGAGCGGCGGCGTGCTCGACTACTACGCGCTGGAGGGCGAGCGGGCCAGGCTGCCGGGCGGCCGGTTCGTGCTGCGCCTGGCCGAGCCCGTGGCGTACCGGGAGCTGTCGCTGCTGACCACCTCGCTCGGCCGCAGGACGCTGGTCTCGGGAGGGCGCTGCCTGCCGCTCTTTCCGCGCGGCGGCGCCGCCGAGGTGCGGGTGGCGCTGCGGGTCACCCCCGACGTGCGGGGCGGGCCCTGCGATCAGAGCCAGTCCTTCTTCTTGAACACCACGTAGAGCGCGACCGAGGTGAGCCCCATCAGCGCCGTGGACAGCCAGAACCCCCACTGCTCGCCGGTGCCGGGGTAGGGCAGGTTCTGCCCGTAGAAGCCGGTGATCGCGGTGGGCACGGCGATGATCGCCGCCCAGCTCGTGATCTTCTTCATGATCTCGTTGAGCCGGAAGCCCTGCTGCGCCAGGCGGGTGTCGCGGACGTTGGCGAGCATGTCGCGGACCGCGTCCACCCACTCGCCGACGCGCAGCACGTGATCGCGGACGTCCTCGTAGTAGGGAGCCATCACCGGGTCGCCCATCAGCGCCTGGTCGCGCCTGAGCAGGCTGCCGATGACCTCGTGCATCGGCAGCGAGACCCGGCGCAGCTTGGTGGCGTTCTTGCGCAGCACGTACAGGGTGCGCTGCAGGCCCTTGCCGTTGCTCAGCTGCTCGGCGAACAGCGACTCCTCCAGCTCCTCCGCCTCCGCGTCGAGGTCCTGGGCCAGCTCGAACTGGGTGTCCACGACGTAGTCGAGCAGGCCGTGCAGTAGGAACATCACGCCGTGCCCCGCCAGGTGCGCGGCGGCGTCCCAGCGCCTGACCACCTCGGCGATGTCGAAGTGCCCGCTCTCGCGGACGGTGACCAGGGCGTTGGCGGTGACGAAGACGTCCACCTCGACGGCGTGCACGCGGCGGTCGTCGTCGAAGTGCACGCCGTAGGCGGCGATGAACAGGTGGTTGTCGTAGATGTCCAGCTTCGGCCGCTGGTGTCCGGCCAGGACGTCCTCCAGGGCCAGCTCGTGCAGCCCCAGCTCCTCGCCGATCAGGGCGAGGTCGGCCGGCGACGGCGCGCAGAGGTCGAACCAGACCGTGGCGTCCCGGTCGCCCACGTACCGGGAGACGTCCGCGATGGGGAAGCCCTCGCTCTCCAGGCGGCCGTTCCGGTAAAGACGGGTGTGCACTAGCCGAGTCTGGCAAGAAGTGCGGCGAAACGTCGCGCGTTGTGCACGGCTGCTCCTCCCGGGTCGTTGTTGAAGTAGACGTAGGCGTCGGGCCAGCCGGCCTCGGCGACGCGGGCGGCCCACGTCCGCAGGGCGCGCTCCCCGTACGCGTAGGCCGACCTGCCCTGGTGCAGGCGGAGGTAACCCCACGTCGCGGTACGCCAGAACGGCGCCTGCGGCCGGCCCAGCCGGTCGGCCCAGCACAGCGCCGCCGCACGCGACTCCAGCACCGCCCGCGCCTCATCGGTCCACCAGGACGGGTGCCGCGGCTCCACGGCCACCCTGGTGCCGGGCGGGAAGCAGGCCAGGCAGCGGTCGAGCAGCCCCGGGTCGGCCTTGAGAGTGGGCGGGAGCTGCAGCAGGATCGGCCCCAGCTTCTCCTCCAGCCCGGCGGCCGCGGCCATCAGCCTGGCCACCGGCTCCTCAGGCTCGTTCAGCCGCCTGATGTGCGTCAGGAACCTGCTGGCCTTGACCGCCATCACGAACCCCGGTGGCGTACGCTCCCGCCAGCCGGCGAACACCTCCCTGCTCGGCAGCCGGTAGAACGCGTTGTTGCTCTCGACGGTCGGGAACTCCCCCGCGTACGTCTCCAGCCACAGCCGCTGCGGCACCCCCGGCGGATAGAGCACCCCGCGCCAGTCCTTGTACTGCCACCCTGAGGTGCCGGCCAGCCATGTCATGCCGTTGCGCCTACCCCGCCCCGCGAGGTGCAGTACTGTCCTACTTCGTCGGCCAGTCGGCCAAGGAGGACCTCTCACGCGATGGGCGCCAACCACGCTCACGGCACCACCGTCACCGAAGCGGGCGGTTCACGGCGTACGGTGACGGCCGGGCTGGCCGTCCTGGTGCCGCTGGCGATCGTCACGCTGGCCGCGCTGATCTGGCTCTGGCCCGAGGGCACCGCCGCCGGGCCCGCGCCCGAGTCCGGCGTCCAGCGGCTCACCGGCACGGTCGTCAGCGTCACGCTCGGACGCTGCCCCGACGCCCCCGAGGGCGCGCCCAGGCCCGACCCGGCCACCTGCGGCGAGGCCGTCGTCAAGGTCGGCGACGGGCCCGACCTGGGCAGCGAGGTGGAGCTCCGGCTGCCGGGCGGGCCGGGCGCGCAGCGCTTCACGCCGGGCGACGACGTGATCCTGCTGCGCGACGCCGACGGCGCCTACCAGCTCTCCGACCACGACAGGTCGCTGCCGCTGTGGTTGTTCGGCGTGGCGTTCGCGCTGGCGGTCATCGCCTTCGGGCGCTGGCGCGGGGTGACCGCGCTGGCGGGGCTGGCGGTGACGTTCGTGCTGCTGCTGACGTTCGTCATCCCCGGCATCCTGGAGGGCCGGCCGCCGATGCTGGTGGCCATCGTCGGGTCGGCGGCGATCATGCTGACCGTGCTCTACCTGACGCACGGCTTCTCCCCGTCCACGTCGGTCGCCGTGCTGGGGACGCTGGCCAGCCTGGCGCTGACCGGGCTGCTGTCGTACGCGGCGCTGGGGGTGGCCAGGCTCAACGGCGTCACCGACGACAGCGCGCTGATGCTCGGCATGAGCCTGAACATCGACACGCAGGGCCTGCTGCTGGCCGGGATCATCATCGGCGCGCTCGGCGTGCTCGACGACGTCACCGTCACCCAGGCCGTGACGGTGGCCGAGCTGGCCCGCGCCAACCCGTCGTACGGCTTCGCCCGCCTCTACCGCGCGGCCGGGCGCATCGGGCGCGCGCACATCGCGTCGGTGATCAACACCATCATCCTGGCGTACGCGGGGGCGTCGCTGCCGTTGCTGCTGCTGTTCAGCATCGGCGCGCAGCCCCTGGGCGAGGTGATGACGACGCCGGTGATCGCGCAGGAGATCGTGCGCGGCGTGGTCGGCACGCTCGGGCTCATCGCGGCCGTCCCCATCACCACGGCCCTGGCCGCCCTGGCCGCCACCCGCTCCCGCGCCACCCCGCCCCAGGACCCCGCGCCCCAGGACTCCCCGGCCCGTGACCGCAAGTCTCGCGGCCGGGACGACGACGGCCCGTCGGACTTCTTCGCCCCGCAGGACCAGGACCCCGGCGACTTCTTCGCGCCACAGGAGCGGGACCCCGGCGGCTTCTTCACCCCCCGCCCGGCCGGTCCGCCTCCGGGAACGACACCTGCCGGCAAGACGTCACAGGCGGAGCCCCAGCGCCCGGCGCGCCACCGCCGCCGCGCAGGAACCTGACGCCGCGCCAGTGTGACGCGGGCGCCCCCAGCCGGCCCTGGCCTGGGCTCAGTCGGCTTCGATGCTGCCGTCCACGCGGAGCTTGCGGCGGGCGCGTTCGTAGAACGTGGTGCCCAGCCGGACCACCTTGGCCGCGCCGGGCCAGGCGGTCACGGTGAGGCTGTCGCCGGGGGCGAGGTGCCCCTTCACGGCGCCGTCCACCTCGACGGCCAGCCGCCCGCTGCTCGGCAGCACGTGGAGGCTCACCTGTTCGTCGGCGGGCAGCACCAGGGCCCGGTTGAACGCGGAGTGCGCGGCGGCGGGCACGACCAGCACCGCCTCCACGCGGGGCGAGACGATCGGCCCTCCGGCGGAGAAGCTGTAGGCGGTGGACCCGGTGCTGGTGGCGACGATGACGGCGTCGGCGGAGTAGCGCACGAAGGGGCTGTCGGACGGGGTGACGGCGACGTTGGCCAGCCCGTGGCCGGGATAGCGGACGAGCGCGATGTCGTTGAACGCCGTCATCTCGGTGCCGTTGACGCTGGTGCGGATGGCCATGCGCGGCTCGATCGTGTATTCGTGCCGGTCGATGGCCGACAACGTCTTCGGCAGCTCGTCCACGTCGATCTCGGCGAGGAAGCCCAGCTTGCCGAGGTTCACGCCGAGGATGGGCGTCGGCCGCCCGGCCAGCAGCCGCATCGTCCGCAGCATGGTGCCGTCGCCGCCCAGCCCGACGAGCAGGTCGGCCTTCTCGACCAGCGCGTCGGTGTCGACGGGTACGGCGGTGCAGTCGATGCGGCCCACCTCCTCGGGCAGGCCGAGCACCGTGGCACCCTTGTCGGCGGCCCACCGCAGGATGGTGTCGATCGCCTTCTTGGAGTCGCGCTGGGGGTGCAGCACCAGCCCGACCGTCCCGACCATGCCCATGCCGCCACCTTACGTGGAGCGCCGTCATGGGGACGCAACGGGGGATCTTGCCTTCGCGGGTGTCCGGTAGCGTCGTGGCCATGCGGCTTCATGTGGGATGCGCGATGTGGGCGAACGCGCGGTGGCAGGGGCGTTTCGTGCCCGCCCACCTGCCTCAGGCCGAGCGGCTGAAGGCGTACGCGGGCTGGTGCGACGCGGTCGAGGGCAACACCACGTTCTACGCCACGCCGGCCCGCGCCACGGTCGAGTCGTGGGCGGCGCAGACCTCGCCCGGCTTCCGCTTCGTCGTCAAGCTGCCCAAGGCCGTCACCCACGAGCACCGGCTGATGGGCGGCGAGGCGGAGCTGAGCGCCTTCCTCGACGCCATGGAGCCGCTCGGGCCGCGCGTGCACGCGTTCTGGGTGCAGGTGCCCGGCTCGTTCGGGCCGTCCGACGTGGGCACGCTCGCGGCCTTCCTGCGCCGGCTGCCGCGCGGCGTGCGCTGCGCCGTGGAGGTCCGCCATCCGGCGTTCTTCACCGACGAGCGGGCGGGCCGCCTGCTCGAACGGATGCTGGACGGCGCGGGCGCCGAGTGGGTGCCGTTCGACACCACGGTCATGTTCGCCGCGCCGCCGTCCAGCGCCGCCGAGCGGGAGGCGTGGGAGCGCAAGCCACGCCTCCCCCGCCGCATGCGGGCGCTCACCGCCCACCCGATCGTGCGCTACCTCGGCCGCGACGACGAGGAGCGCACGGTGGCGGGCTGGCAGCCCTGGGTGCCGACGGTCGCCGGGTGGCTCCGCGAGGGCCGCTCACCGACGGTGTTCATCCACACCCCCGACAACGCCGACGCGCCGGCGCTGGCCCGCCGCTTCCACGACGAGGTACGCGCCCTCGTCCCGGACCTGGCCCCGCTCCCCGACCCGGAGCCGCACGAGCCCCTCACGCTGTTCTGACCCTCAGCGCACCAGGCAGGGGCGTTTCGGGTCGAATGTCCAGTCCTTGACCAGGTACTGCATGGCCACGGAGTCGTCGCGGGCGCCGAGGCCGTGGCGCAGGTAGCGGTCGTGGGCCTCGGCCAGGGCGTCCCTGTCCAGCTCGACCCCGAGCCCCGGCGTGTCGGGCACCTGGACGGCGCCGTCCGTGATCGGGAAGGGCTTGGTGGTGAGGGCCTGGCCGTCCTGCCAGATCCAATGCGTGTCGAGCGCCGTGATCTCGCCCGGCGCGGCGGCACCGACGTGGGTGAACATGGCGAGCGAGATGTCGAAGTGGTTGTTGGAGTGCGATCCCCACGTCAGCCCGAAGTCGTGGCAGAGCTGCGCGACGCGCACCGAGCCCGCCATCGTCCAGAAGTGCGGGTCGGCCAGCGGGATGTCGACCGCGTCCGAGCGTACGGCGTGGGCCAGCTCCCGCCAGTCCGTGGCGATCATGTTGGTCGCGGTCGGCAGCCCGGTGGCCCGCCGGAACTCGGCCATCGTCTCCCGCCCCGAGAAGCGGCCCTCGGGGCCGCACGGGTCCTCGGCGTAGGCCAGGACGCCTCCGAGGTCCCGGCACAGCCGTACGGCGTCGGCCAGCGGCCAGCCGCCGTTGGGGTCGAGCGTGACGCGGGCCTCGGGGAAGCGGCGGGCCAGCGCCCTGACCGCCTCGACCTCCTCCTCGCCGGCCAGCACGCCGCCCTTGAGCTTGAAGTCGGTGAAGCCGTAGCGCTCCTGGGCGGCCTCGGCCAGCGCGACCACCGCGTCGGGGGTGAGCGCCTCCCGGCGGCGCAGCCGCGACCACCGGTCGTCGCCCTCGTCGTCCACGAGGTACGGCAGGTCCGTCCTGCCGGGGTCGCCGACGTAGAACAGGTAGCCGAGCATCGGCACCCGGTCGCGCTGCCTGCCCTCACCCAGGAGGTCGGCGACGGGCAGGCCGAGGTACTGGCCGTGCAGGTCGAGCAGGCCCGACTCCAGGCCGGTGACGGCGTGCACGGTGGTGCGCAGGTCGAAGGTCTGCTGCCCGCGCCCGCCGGCGTCGCGGGCGGCGTAACGGCCGGCCACGTCGCGCAGCAGGGCGCGGTAGCGGGCGACCGGCTGCCCGGCGAGCAGCGTGCCGGCCTCCTCGATGGTCCGCCTGATGGCCTCGCCGCCGGGCACCTCGCCCAGCCCGGTACGCCCGTCGGAGTCGGTGACGATGACGACGTTGCGGGTGAAGAACGGCCCGTGGGCGCCGCTGAGGTTGAGGAGCATGCTGTCGTACCCGGCGACCGGGACGACCTCGACGCTCGCGATGGTGGGCGACATCTCGGGACGATCCCCCTAGCTGATCTTGTTGATGAGCGCGGTCAGCTCGGCGAGCTCGCCCTCGGTGAGGTCCTGCAGCGGCGGGCGCACGGGCCCGGCGGGGCGGCCGACGGCGGTCAGCCCGGCCTTGATGATCGAGACGGCGTAGCCCTTCATCCGGTCGCGGATGTCGAGGTAGGGCAGCACGAACTCGCGGATGCGCCGGTAGACGGCCTCCCGGTCCTGGGCGCGCACGTCGGCGTAGAAGTCGAGCGCGTACTGCGGCACGAAGTTGAAGATGGCCGACGAGTACGTGCTCATGCCGAGCTGCAGCAGCGGCAGCGCGAACGTCTCGGCGGTGGGCAGGCCGCCGATGTAGGCCAGGCGGTCGCCGACGGAGGCGTAGATGCGGGTGAGGTTCTCGATGTCGCCGACGCCGTCCTTGAAGCCGATGAGCGTCTCGTTCCGCTCGACGAGGGCCGCCACGGAGCGGTCGTTGAGCACGGCGTTGGCCCGGCTGTAGACGATCACACCGAGGCCGGTGGCGGCGCACACGGCGGAGACGTGCTCGACCAGGCCCGCCTGGCCGGCCTCGGTGAGGTAGGGCGGCATCAGCAGCAGGCCGTCGGCGCCGGCCGCCGCGGCGGCCTTGGCCTGGGCGACGGCGTTGGCGGTGCCACCGGTGGCCGGGGCCATCACGGGGACGCGCCCGTCGACCTCGTCCACGGCGGCGCGGACCACCCGGTCGATCTCCGCGCCGGTCAGCGAGAAGCCCTCACCCGTGCCGCCCGCGGCGAACAGGCCGGCGACGGGGTAGCCGCTCAGCCAGGACAGGTGCTCGCGGTAGCGCGGCTCGTCGAACTCCAGGTCGCCGGTGAAGTGGGTGACGGGGAACGACAGCAAACCGCTCTTGAGCTGGGTGGCGAGCTCCTGCGGGGAGTAACTGGACACGATGAGGCTCCTCGCTCGACATGCGGCCGTGGGGTTTCCCCGCATCGGCTGAAAGGTCTGACGTCCGACAGGCTAAGAAGGAGGAGTGATTCCTGTCCAAGTGCGATTCTGTATCCGGCGATGCCTTAAGAGCATCATGCCTCCAGGTCGGGCAGCAGGTCGAGCACCCGGCCGAGCGCGGGGTTGGTCGAGTCGCGGTCCCAGATGACGTGCAGCTCGACGGGTTCGCCGATGGCCGTGCCGGCGTCGAGCGGGTCGCCGCCGCCGCGTACGAGGTCGCAGAAGGCGATGCCGTCGACGCCGAGCGAGCGCGCGCTCGCGGGCGCCAGCGCCACCCCGCGCCCGGCCGCGACGAGCAGCACGGCGGTGAGGATCTGGTGCACCTGCTGCTCGATGCGGGGGTGGGCGTTGGTGAGGAAGCGCACGGTCAGCTCGTGAAAGTAGCGCGACTGTACGGGGTTGTAGCTGATCACCGGCAGCCCGTCGAAGTCGTCGGGCGCGAGCGGCCTGCCGAGCCCGGCCAGCCGGTGCCCGGCGGGCACGACGGCGCACAGCGGCTCGCGGAAGACGACCCGGGAGTCGAGCGTGGCGATGTCGAACGGCGGCCGGGCGAGACCGAGATCGAGCTCGCCGCGCAGCAGGCCGTCCACCTGCCCCGCGGTCACCCGTTCGTGCAGGATGACGTCGATGTCGGGGAGCTGCTCGGCCAGGCGGCGCAGCAGCGTGCCGAGCATGCTGATGGCCGAGACGGCGGTGAACCCGAGCCGCACGGTGCCCGCCGCGCCGCTGGCGATCCGGCGCGCCCGGTCGCCCGCGGTGTCGATCAGCGAGAGCATGCGCCGGGCGTCCTCCAGGAAGCCGCGCCCGGCGTCGGTGAGCACGACGCGGCGGTTGTCACGCTCCAGCAAGGTCACGCCGACGGCGCGTTCGAGCTTCTGGATGTGCCGGCTGAGCGGCGGCTGCGTCATGCGCAGGCGGTCGGCCGCGCGGCCGAAGTGCAGCTCTTCGGCGACCGCGACGAAGGCCCGGATCTGGTCGAGGGTCAGCATGATGCTCGCAGAGTATCACTCGATACCGAAAAGAGGTTGGACAGGCATCAAGCCAGGTCCTTAGTCTCCGGAGAACCAAAACAGCGGAAACCTTGCCGTAACCTGACGCAACTGCATCTCCGCACAGAGCAAGCCACGGGCGGCCCCCCGCCCGGATGAAGGAGAAGTCCATGCCGACATCTCGGACAGCCCCCCGCCGCATCCTCCTGGGTGTCGCCGGTGCCGTCGCCGCGATGGCGCTGACCGCGTGCGGTGGTGTCAAGACGACCTCCTCCGGGGGCGGCGACGGGGAATATCCGTCGGGCAACATCGAGTTCAGCGTCGGCGCCTCCGCCGGCGGCTCCTCCGACCTCATCACCCGCGCGCTCGCCCAGGGCATCGCCAAAGAGCTCGGCGTCTCCGCGCCCGTGATCAACAAGCCCGGCGCCAACGGCGCGCTCGCGGCCAAGGAGCTGCAGGCCGCCAAGCCCGACGGCTACAAGATCGCCGTGCAGAACGCCTCGCTGTTCACGATCACGCCGCTCACGGTGTCGCCCGCCGAGGCCACCAAGATCGACTCGTTCGAGGTCATCACCGGTGTCTCCCGCGACGACTACGTCATGGCCACCAACCCCAAGTCCGGCTTCACGTCCATCGAGGACATGAAGAAGGCCGGCAAGACCATCCGGTACGGCACCACCGGCGTCGGCACCGGAGCCCAGCTCGCCTCCGCGCTGACGTTCAAGACCGCCGGCATCGACGCCACGGCCGTGCCCTTCGACGGCGGCGCCCCCAACCTGACGGCCCTGCTCGGCAACCAGGTGGACGTCTCCACCATGCAGATCGGCGAGGCCATCGAGAACATCAAGGGCGGCAAGCTCGTGCCGCTCGCCGTGTTCTCCAAGGAGCGCATTCCCTACCTGCCCGACGTCAAGACCGCCATCGAGCAGGGCTTCGACGTCCAGGTGACGCAGTACCGCTTCCTGACCGCGCCCAAGGGCACGCCGGAGAACGTCAAGTCCAAGCTGCTCGACGCGGCGAAGAAGACGTTCGCCACACCGGAGTACAAGAAGTTCAACGAGCAGAACTCGCTCACTCCGATGGAGGTCTCCCCGCAGGAGGTCCTCGACGCGCTGCAGAAGGACTCCTCGACGTTCAAGGCGAAGCTCGACGAGTTCGGCATCAGCCTGGCCGGTTGACCCCCCTTCCTGCGAAGGAGTACCCCCATGTCCGTGTCCGACCCGGCGCCGCCACCGGACTCCGGCGACGCCGCCGTGCTGCAGGCCGAGGCCGACCGGATCCAGGCCGAGATGGAGGAGGCCAGGCCCCCGCACGCGGGCCCGGCCGCCCAGGTCGGCGCCGCGCTGGTGGCGCTGGTCGTCGGCCTGCTCGGCACGGCCGGCTCGTACGCGCTGGGCCTCGGCGCGCTGACCCAGCCGGGCCCCGGCCTGTGGCCGTTCGCCATCAGCGTCGTCATCGTCGTGCTGTCGGCGGTGCTCCTCGTCACCGGCCGCGGCCTGCGGGACACCGAGCGGTTCTCCCGCGCGAGCCTGCAGACCGTGGTCGGCCTGGTGACGCTCGTGCTGCTCGCCGCGCTGCTGCCGGTGATCGGGTTCGAGATCCCGTCGGCGCTGCTGATGTTCGTCTGGCTGCGCTGGCTGGGCAAGGAGTCGTGGCGCTCGTCCATCGTGATCAGCATCGGCGCCGTGGCCGCGTTCTACGTGCTCTTCGTGCTGCTGCTGCAGATCCCGCTCCCCCGCCTCATCTGAGGAAGGCCCCGAGAAGAGTCACATGGACATCTCCCCGATCCTCAACGGCTTCGGCGTCGTCCTGGAGCCGGCCAACCTGCTCTACTGCCTGGTCGGCGTCATCATCGGCATGCTCATCGGCGTGCTGCCCGGCCTCGGGCCCGGCGCGACGATCGCGATCCTGCTGCCGATCACGTACGGCATCGGGCCGGTCTCGGCGATCATCATGCTGGCGGGCATCTTCTACGGCGCCCAGTACGGCGGCACGATCACCTCGGTCCTGCTGCGCCTGCCCGGCGAGGCGTCCTCCGTCGTGACCGTCTTCGACGGCTTCGCCCTGGCCAAACAGGGCAAGGCGGGCACGGCGCTCGGCATCGCGGCCATCGGCTCGTTCGTCGGCGGCACGATCTCGATCATCGGCCTGACCCTCGTCGCGCCGATCGTGGCCGGCTTCGCCCTCGACTTCGGGCCGCCCGAGTACGCCGCGCTCGGCATCCTCGGCGTGCTGCTGATCTCCTCGATCGGCAACGGCAACAAGCTCAAGGCCATCATCGCCGCCTGCGTCGGCCTGCTGATCGCGACCGTCGGCCGCGACACGTTCACCGGCGCGGAGCGCTTCACCTTCGGCAGCCTCAACCTGGCCGAGGGCATCGACTTCATCCCGATCGCCATGGGCCTGTTCGGGCTCAGCGAGATCCTCTACAACCTGGAGGAGCGGCACAACAAGGTGCACTCCCCCGCCAAGGTCGGCAACGTCTGGCCGTCGCGCCGCGACCTCAGCCAGTCCAAGGGCGCGATCGGGCGGGGCTCGCTGGTCGGGTTCGTGCTGGGCGTGCTGCCCGGCGGCGGGGCCGTGCTGTCGTCGCTGGCGGCGTACGCGCTGGAGAAGCGGCGCGCCAAGCAGCCCGAGCGCTTCGGCCGCGGCGCGGTGGAGGGCGTGGCCGCGCCCGAGACCGCCAACAACGCCGCCGCCACCTCCTCGTTCATCCCGCTGCTGACGCTCGGCATCCCGGCCAACGCCACGATGGCGCTGATCTTCGGCGCGCTGCTCATCCAGGGCATCCAGCCGGGGCCGCAGCTCGTCACCGAGCACCCCGACGTGTTCTGGGGCGTCATCAACTCGATGTACATCGGCAACATCCTGCTGCTGATCATGAGCATCCCCATGGTCGGCGTGTTCGTCAGGATCCTGCGGGTGCGCCCGGCCATCCTGGCGCCCATCACGGTGCTGATCACGCTGCTCGGCGCCTACACCGTGCGCAACCAGGTCTACGACATCTTCCTGGTGATCGTGTTCGGCGTGCTGGGCTACCTGATGAAGAAGTTCGGTTTCGAGCCGGGGCCGCTGGTGCTGGCGTTCGTGCTGGGCACGATGATCGAGAGCTCGGCGCGTCAGGGGCTGCTCATCTTCGGCGGCAACCCGGCGGGCTTCCTCACCCGCCCCATTTCTGGGACGGTGTTCGCCATCGTGGTGATCGTGGCCGCCTGGCCGCTGCTCCGCAGAGCCGTGCGCCGCAGACCGGCGCAGGACGCCGATCGTGTCGAGGAGAGGATCTGATGACCGTCACCGCCGGCCGGGTCAGCCGGGTCGTCGTCACGCCCGTCGCCTTCCGCGACCCGCCCCTGCTCAACGTGGTGGGCGTGCACCAGCCGTACGTGCTGCGCGCGATCGTCCAGGTGCACACCGACGAGGGGCTGGTGGGGCTCGGCGAGACGTACGCCGACGAGGCGCATCTCGGCCGCCTGGAGGCGGTGGCCGCGGCCCTGCCCGGCGCGGACGTCTTCGACCTGCACGCCCTGCGCCGCGTCGTCACCGAGACGCTCGGCGCCTCGACCGGCGGTGCGGGGGCCAGCTTCGGCGGCATGCTGGAGGTCTCCAGCGCCGTGGACACCGTGGTGTCGCCGTTCGAGGTGGCGCTGCTCGACCTCCAGGGCAGGGCGCTGGGCCGGCCGGTGAGCGACCTGCTGGGCGGCGCCGTACGCGACCGGGTGCCGTACTCGGCGTACCTGTTCTACAAATGGGCCGGGCACCCCGGCCATGACGAGGACGCCTGGGGCGAGGGCCGCACGCCCGAGCAACTGGTCGCCCAGGCGCGCCGGATGGTCGACGAGTACGGCTTCACCGCCGTCAAGCTCAAGGGCGGCGTGTACGAGCCCCGCCACGAGGCCGAGACCGTCGAGGCGCTGGCCGCCGCCTTCCCCGGCCACGCGCTGCGCATCGACCCCAACGGCGCATGGACGGTCGGCACCTCGATCGAGGTGGCCGATCGGCTGTCCGGCGTGCTGGAGTACCTCGAGGACCCGACGCCCGGCATCGACGGCATGGCCGAGGTCGCGAAGCACACCGAGCTGCCGCTGGCCACGAACATGTGCGTGATCGCCTTCGAGCACCTCAAGCCGGCCGTGGCCGCCGACGCCGTGCAGGTCGTGCTCTCCGACCACCACCTGTGGGGCGGGCTGCGCCGCTCGGCGCTGCTCGGGGGCATCTGCGAGACGTTCGGCATGGGGCTGTCGATGCACTCCAACTCGCATCTCGGGGTCAGCCTGGCCGCGATGACGCACCTGGCCGCCGCCACGCCCAACCTCACCTACGCCTGCGACACCCACTACCCGTGGAAGACCGAGGAGGTCGTCAAGCCGGGCGTGCTGGAGTTCCGCAACGGCGGCGTGGCCGTGCCGCACGGCCCCGGCCTCGGGGTCGAGCTGGACGAGGACGCGCTGGCCGCGCTGCACGAGCAGTATCTGCGCTGCGGGCAGCGCGGGCGCGAGGACACCGCGTACATGCGCTCGATCGTCCCCGGCTTCACCCCGAACACCGCCCGCTGGTAGCCCTCCTACGGGGCTTGCAGGCGGGCGCGGCTGTTGGACAGGTGCAGCCGCATCGCCGCCCGCGCCGCCGCCGCGTCCCTGTCGGCGACGGCGCGGTAGACGTTCTCGTGCTCCAGCGTCACCCGCGTGAGGTGGGTGGCGTCGGAGACCGTGTAGACGTGTTCGAGCCGGGTGCGCGGCAGCATGATCATCATGGGGCCGAGCGAGGCCAGCAGGTCGGAGTAGAACCGGTTGCCCGAGGCCAGCGCCACCTTCATGTGGAAGGCGAAGTCGGCCTCGACGGCGTGTCCGGGCTGCTCGCCCGACCGCCCGAGGTCGATCAGGGCCCGCTCGATGGCTTTGAGCTGCAAATCCGTACGCCGCTCAGCCGCCAGCCCCGCGGCCTCCGTCTCGACGCCGATGCGGAAGTCGATCATGTCGAGGACGTCGCGGTGGGTGCGCACCTGCGCCGCCTCCACCGAGAACGCCGTGGGCGGCGGCAGCGCCAGCACGAACGAGCCCCGCCCCTGGAACGTCTCCACCAGCCCGGCCGCCTGCAGCCGCGAGACGGCCTCGCGCACCACCGTGCGGCTGACCCCGAACTCCTTGATCAGCGACGACTCGGTGGGCAGCTTGTCGCCCGGCCTGATCTCGCCGGCCAGGATGCGGGCGCGGAGCCGCTCGACCAGCTCGTGCGCCAGCCCGCGCCCGCCGTCTCGCCCGATCCTGCGCGCCGCCTTCCGGCCGGTCGGCGTGGCATCGCTCTGGTCGCTCGGCACGGCGGACAATCTACCGGCCGGAGCCGTGGAACTCGACGTCGTCGATCAGCCGGTCGCGGGCCCGCCCGGCCAGGCTCAGGCCCAGCCCTGGACGGTCCGGCACGGCCATCCGCCCGCCCTCGATGCGCATCCGCTCCTCGAACAGCGGCGCCAGCCACTCGATGTGCTCCACCCACGACTCGCGCGGGAACGCGGCGGCCAGGTGCACGTGGATCTCCATCACGAAGTGCGGCGCGACCTGCGTGTGCGCGTGGTCGGCCAGCGCGGCGATCTTGAGGTAGGGGGTGATGCCGCCGACGCGCGGCACGTCGGGCTGGATGACGTCAACGGCCTCGATGAGGCCGATGTGCTCGGCGACGCTGGTGAGCATCTCGCCGGTGGCGATCGGCGTGTCCAGCGCGGCGGCCAGCCGCGCGTGCCCCTCGGCGTCGTACGCGTCCAGCGGCTCCTCGATCCACACCAGGCCCAGGTCCTCGACCGCCCGCCCGAACCGCAACGCCGACGCGCGATCCCACTGCTGGTTGGCGTCCACCATCAGCGGCACCCCGTCCCCGACATGCTCCCTGACCGCCGCCAGCCGCCGCAGATCCTCCTTCATGTCCGGCTGCCCCACCTTGATCTTGATCCCGCCGATCCCGTCGGCGAGGGACTGCGCGGCCCGCTCCTTGACCTCGTCCAGCGGCGCCTGGAGGTAACCGCCCGAGGTGTTGTAGACCCGCACGGAATCCCGGTGGGCGTCCAGGAGCTTCGCCAGCGGCAGCCCCGCCCGCCGCGCCTTCAGATCCCACAGGGCCACGTCCACGGCCGCCAGCGCCTGCGTGGCCACCCCGGAGCGGCCCACCGACGCGCCCGCCCACAGCAGCGCCTCGTACGTCTTGCCGATGTCCGACGGGTCGCGCCCGAGCAGGCTCTCCCCCACCTCCCTGACGTGCGCGTACTGCGCCGGGGTGCCCGCCCTGGTCGTGTAGGAGAAGCCGAGCCCGCGCAGGCCGTCCCTGGTGCCGATCTCGCAGGTCAGCACGTCGATCTGGGACAGCGGTCGCTGCCGTCCCGTGGCCACTTTGGCGTCGCTGACGGGGGCCGCGAGCGGCACCGCGTACCGGGCGAACCGGACGTACGCGATCGCGTCGCCCACGCGGGTCACGCCTTCCCGAACTCGACGCTGTCCGTCACCCATGCACGGCACTGCTCGCTCAGCGTGAACCCGAGCCCGGGGCGGTCCGGCACGATCATGCGCCCGTCGCGCGTCTCGAGACGCTCGTTGAACAGCGGGTTCAGCCACTCGAAGTGCTCCACCCACGGCTCGCGCGGATAGGCGGCGGCCAGGTGGAGATGGATCTCCATGGCGAAGTGCGGCGCGAGCTGCAGGCCCGCGTGGTCGGCGAGGGTGGCCAGGCGCAGGAAGGAGGTGATGCCGCCGACGCGGGGCGCGTCGGGCTGGATGACGTCGGCGGCGCGGGCCTCGATGAGCCGGACGTGCTCGGCGACGCTGGAGAGCATCTCGCCGGTGGCGATCGGCGTGTCCAGCGCGGCGGCCAGCCGCGCGTGCCCCTCGGCGTCGTACGCGTCCAGCGGCTCCTCGATCCACACCAGGCCCAGGTCCTCGACCGCCCGCCCGAACCGCAACGCCGACGCCCGGTCCCACTGCTGGTTGGCGTCCACCATCAGCGGCACCCCGTCCCCGACATGCTCCCTGACCGCCGCCAGCCGCCGCAGATCCTCCTTCATGTCCGGCTGCCCCACCTTGATCTTGATCCCGCCGATCCCGTCGGCGAGGGACTGCGAGGCCCGCTGCTTCACCTCCTCGATCGGCGCGTGCAGGAAGCCCCCCGAGGTGTTGTACGCCCGCACCGAGTCCCGGTAGGCCCCAAGGAGCTTCGCCAGCGGCAGCCCCGCCCGCCGCGCCTTCAGATCCCACAGGGCCACGTCCACGGCCGCCAGCGCCTGCGTGGCCACGCCCGAGCGGCCCACCGACGCGCCCGCCCACAGCAGCGTGTCGTACACCTTGCCGATGTCGGACGGGTCCTGCCCGATGAGGTTCTCGCCCACCTCCTTGGCGTGCGCGTACTGCGCGGGGCCGCCGGCCCGCTTGGAGTAGCTGAACCCGGTGCCGGAGTGCCCGTCCTCGGTCGCGATCTCGGCGAAGAGGAACACGATCTCCGTCATCGGCTTCTGCCGCCCGGTGAGCACCTTGGCGTCGCTGACGGGCACGTCCAGGGGAAGCGTGACGGAGGAGAGCGTGACGTGACGGATGCGGTCGGCCATGAGGAACCTCGCGGGGTCGGGGTGGGGCTGGCGTACGCAAGTCATCGTACAAATTCGATATTCATCCGACAACTGGCCATCCGCGGCCACGCGATGGACACACGCATGCCCGCCACGGATCCTGAACCTGACCAATGATCGGGGACCCCTTCTCCGGGGGACACCCGCGCCTCGAGTACCGGGAGATCCGCATGAGAACCCGCCCCTGGGCCCGCCGCACCGCCGCCTCGGCCGCCACGCTGGTCGCCGTCCTCGCCCTCACCACCGCCCCGGCCCAGGCCGCCGACCCCTCGGACTGCGCACAGGCCGCCACGGTCGTCCGCACCCCGCAGGTCATGGTGCTGGCCGACGGCGAGTCCGGCACGAAACGCCCACTCTGAACCCGATCCCGATCGGCGCATCAATCCACCAAAATCTCCACCGAAGCCGGGACGCTCCGAATCGACGGTGACGATGACCGCCGCCTACCACGTGACGTTTCGCGGCGGCCCTCGTCCTCCGTTCAGTCGAGGACCACGACCATCTTGCCGCCGGCCTGGTTGGCCTCCATCACCCGATGCGCCTCGGGGACCTCGTCGAAGCGGAACACGCGCGCCGGCTCGACCTTGAGCCGGCCCGCCGCCACCTGCTCGGCTATCTGCTGCAGGGGGACGTCGGAGAGCGGAAAGCCGGGAGTGCCGAAGACGAAGCTGGCGAAGAAGGTGAGGTAGACGCCGCTCGCCATCTGCGCCAGCGGATTGAAGTCGGCGATGGGATCGAGCCCGCCCAGCCAACCGGCCAGGCAGGCACGGCCGCCGCGCCGCAGCATCGCCAGGGAGTCCAGGATGGTGCTGTTGCCCACCAGGTCGAGTACCGCGTCGAGCTGCCTGGCCTCGCCGATGCGCCGGCACAGGTCGGGCTCCTCCCGTTCGGCGCGCCGCGCGCCGAGTTCCTCCAGCATGGCGAAACGTTCCGGGTTGCGGCTGGTGGCGATGACCTGGGCACCAGCGTTGACCGCCAGCTTGAGTGCGGCCTGACCGAAAGAGGAGGTCGCCCCACGAACGAGCAGCGACTGCCCCTCAGCGATCTCCAGGTTGCGGAACAGGCAGGTCCACGCCGTCGCGTAGGTCTCCGGGATGGCCGCGAGCACCTCCCACGGCAGATCGGACTCGATCAGCGCCACGTTGGAGGCCGGCGCCCGCGTGTACTCGGCGTAGCTGCCGTTGATGGTGCGTCCGAGACCGCCCATCAACGCCGCGACCTTGGCGCCCACCGGAAACTCACCACCAGGGCACGCCTTGACCAGTCCGACGCACTCGATGCCGCTCACCTTCGCGGCCTCGGCCCACTCACCCCGGCGCATGTGCATCTCGGCATGATTGACACCGAACCCCTTGATCTCGATGACGACCTGACCGGCGACGGGCTCGGGGTCGGGCAGTTCGGTATAGACCAGGCAGTCAGGACCGCCAAATCTCTCGATGACGATGGCGCGCATCACGACTCCCACGACGTACGGCATCCTGCGCCCCAAGGCGGCACCGCCACAGTGGCGCGGGCACCGGAGAAGGTGATCCCCGTTACCGGGACCTCGAAAGGAGGCTGCCCCCTCACCCCACGTTCACGCCCTGACCAGCGCGTTCAGCTCCCGGAGGAAGCACACGAGGGTCGAGTGGAGGCAGCACGCACGCCGCCGGCCTCTCGGCTCGAGCGCCTCTACAAGCCGTACTCCGTCTGCAGGCTGAGCCAGATCTCGCTGACGGTGGGGAAGACGGGGACCGCGTGCCGGAGCTGGTCGAGGGATGCCTCGCAGGTCACCGCGATGGTGGCCGAGTGAAGCAGGTCGACCACCGAAGGGCCGACGAAGGTGGCGCCCAGCAGGACGCGGCGTTCCTCGTCGACGACCAGTTTCGCCCGGCCCTGATAGTCGTCGCCGCGCAGCCTCGCACCGATCACGGCGGCCAGGTCGTACTCGACCGTGCGCACCATGAACCCGGCCGCGCGAGCCCGTGCCTCGGTGAGTCCCACCGCGCACACTTGCGGGTCCGTGAAGATGACCTGGGGCGCCCCCCGCTCGTCAGCGATATCGCCTTCCAGCCCGCCGGACCGAGCGGTGATCACATCGGCGCAGACGCGGGCCTGGTACTTACCCATGTGCGTGAGCAGGTTGCGCCCGTTGACGTCGCCGACCGCGTACAGCCAGCCGTCCGGGACCGCGGTCGCCCGCATACGCGCGTCCACGATGATCGGCCCGTCAGCATCGACACCGACGGTCTCCAGCCCGAGATCGGCTACGGCCAGCCGGCGCCCGGCGGCGACGAGGATCTCATCGGCGTCGATCCGCTCACCGGCATCGGTGTGCACACTCACCGGACCCTTCGGGACGGGCCGTTCAACCCGGACCGCCGTATGCCGGAAACGCACGTCGATGCCGAGGCCGGCGAAAGACTTGGCCACCAAGTCCCCGGCGAACGGCTCAGTCTGCGCCAGCAGCCGATCTCCGCGGACGAGCATGGTGACCTCACGAGCGCCGAGGGCATGCAGGGCCTGGGCCATCTCGCAGGCGACCGGCCCGGCGCCGATGACCACGAGCCGCTCGGGCACCTGCCGCGCGCTGGTGGCCTCCTGGTTCGTCCACGGGCGCGCCTCCCGCAACCCTGGGATGCCGGGGATGGCGGGGGTGCTGCCGGTGGCCAGGACGACGGCTTCGCCGGCCCGCAGGGAGAGGGTGCCACCGTCCGGCGTCCGCACCGCGACCTGCGAGGGCCCGGACAGCCGGCCACGGCCTCGCACGAACGTCGCGGGGAGATCGTTCAGCCCGCTCACGTAGTCACTGTCATCGAAATGCGATACGAACTCCTCCCGGCGGTCCAGCACCGCGGCGGCGTCGATCGGACCGCCGAGTTCGAGGCCCGGCATCCGGCTGACGTCGGCCGCGATCTCCATCGGCCACAGCATGGCCTTGCTCGGGACGCATCCGTAGTAGTTGCACTCGCCGCCCACCAGGCGTTCCTCGACCACGGCCACCGTCGGACCGGCGCGGGCGACGCGTTCGGCCACGGTCATTCCGACCGGGCCCGCGCCTACGACGACCACGTCGAAGACTTCGTTCTCATGCATCACGAAGGGCTCCCGTCCTGTACTTGCGTGACGGGCCGCGAGCATGACGAGCCCCACGTCACGGCGGTGGAACGCGGCTCGCGACGCGACCCGGCAGGAATCGTCCCGAGCCAGGCGACGCGGCACTGCTCGCCGCACCATGCGGCCAGTGGCCACCGGACAGGAACCCATCGATCTAAACACGCCCGCCACCAGGAACGACGCCGACATGCCCCACGATGGCTAAAGGAGCTGCAGATCATTGCCCTGCCGGCCGCCCAAGCAAAAAGGCCAGCCGATCCGGAGTCACTCCAAGATCGTCTGGCCTTCTACAACCGTCGGGACGACAGGATTTGAACCTGCGACCCCTTGACCCCCAGGCACATCACGACGGGGCGGGATAACGGCCGAAACCCGCCCCCACCTGGTACGGCCGTCCCGTACGATCCCCTCAGATCCTTGGTCGTCCGGGCCGGTTGTCACTCAGTTAGTCACCCAGAATCTGGCCGGTTGGCTGGGCCTGCTGCCATACGTCTCGGCCGTTGCTCCACAGCTCAGAGGCATGGTAGGCGAACCGGTCGAACAGGCCGTCATCCTGATACCGCCGCAGGTGCAGCATAGGCGAGTCGTGCCCGACCAGCTTGGCCAGGTGGGGCGTGACGAGCATCTCCGAGTCGAACCGGAACACGCTCATGGCGATGTGCTCGTCGCCGAACCGGGCTTCTACGCCCGGAACGTCTCGTAGCTGTTCGGCCTCTGACAAGGTGATCCGGATGCGCGTGGAGACGGTCAGCGGAACGTTCTCCACCTCCTCACGCCGCCGGGTGACCTCGCTCTCCGGGTCACCGACGAGGAACCGGACCTTGCAGCCCTGCTGGGCCTTCCGTTTGAGCACCTTCGCGAGGTTGGGGTGTTCCAGCCACAGGAAGTAGTTCGTGTAACCGGCGAATACGATTTCGTTGCGCGCCGAATTGATGAGATTGCGCCAGATTGATTTCGGACATGCAGAGCGATAGGGATAAACGGTCAAGACTTCCTTGTCCGGCCCGGTTTTCACCGTATTGCGGATTGCTTCTGGCCATAGCACGGCGATCTCAACTCCTAGTGCCTCTGCGGCGGCCCATTGGTGTCGCATGTGCGGAACGCGCGTTTCGTCTTGCAGCCAGCGTTCCACCGTCTTGACGTCCACGCCACATCGGTCGGCCAAGTTCTGGTTCGTGACCTGGGCGTTCAGCATGGCTCTGCGTAGGGGGACATTGGCCACGGTACACCTCGCGCTGAGGACGTCAGGGACGTCTGGAGCGTAACGCCATAACGTCCTGGACGTCTTGGTAACGCGGTGGGTTTGTCACGCGCAGGTAAGCACGCTGATCCCATGTCAACCCCGGTAATTCTCGAAGACCTCCAAGCGGCATTTCCCGGTTGGTGCATTTGGCGTAGTTCCGCCGGTCGCATCTGGGCCACCCGGAATGGCCGTCGGCTGTCTCAGCGCGAGATAGATCACGGCCTGGCACAGACGATCGACGCGGACGACATCGCCCAGCTCGCCGAGCAGTTGAAGGAGCAGGAAGCAGGAGAGCAGGCACTGTGACCACCCCCTCCACCAGAGTCGGCCGCCGCGCCGAGATCACGGGCATGCTCCACAGCCCGGCAGCAACACGAGCGTGGGCTTCCTTCCTCCTCGGACGCTTCGGGACCGTGATAGCGGTGCTGCGTAACGGCACTCTGGCCTTGCTCGCGCTGGACGGAGATGCGCACGAGATGCCGGGAGGAGTGAAGCGCTGGCCGATCCACTTGGACGACCACCTGCCATGCCCCTTCTTCCGCCACGGTGACCATGTTGCGATCCAGTCCTCTCGCCTGCCACCTCGTACGCCGTCGACTCACCGCGTAGCGGCAGCGGGCCGGGGGCAGAGCGTCAAGCCCGGCTTCGCGTGTACGTTCGCCGGTCGTCGTTCCTCGGTCACGTGTTGTCCTGCGGTCAGAGCCGGACTGCTGGGGTTGCCTGAATCGATGGCGTGCGAGGTGGTCCCCCACCTCGGGGGCCGGAGCGTCCTTGAGGGTTGAAGAGCCCCGGTTCCTGGCGAGTACTACTGGACGCCTCGGGAGCTGCGCCACAGCTTCGTCTCGCTGCTCTCCGGCTCCGGCGTCCCCTGGACGACATTGCCCCACCTGGTCGTCAACAGTGGCACCGCCGCCACCAAAGCCGTCCACCGTAAGCAGATTCGTGCTCGGAAAGCACTCATCAATGCGAAAGGGTGCCACTCTTTAGAGTGACACCCTCATCGACCAGCGAAAATCTGGTCGGGACGACAGGATTTGAACCTGCGACCCCTTGACCCCCAGTCAAGTGCGCTACCAAGCTGCGCTACGTCCCGGTTGTGTCGGCCGCCCCCTGCGGGGCGGGACGTCATAACCTTAGCGCACATCAGAGGTGCGCGCGTACACGGAAAAGCGGGAGCGGAGGCGGCCAGTGGGGCGGAGGCCGAGCATCGATCGGGATGAGCTGGCCAGGCTCGTCGCTCAAGGGCGGAGCGTGCAGGAGCTGGCGGCGCACTTCGGGGTGAGCGAATCGGGGGTGTTGCAGGCCAAGCGGGCCGCGGGGCTGGCCAAGCCGATGCTCGACCACAGTGCCGCCCTGCCGTGGAAGCTCGCCAGGACGCACTCCCAGTCGGGGCCCGCCACGAACCTGCGTAACCTGTCGGCCGCGGCGCAGGGCAAGCCGCCGGCGGCCGAGCGGCTGAACACGGCGCTGCGGTGGGCTCAGCGGCTCGTGGACGCGGGCCTGGACGTGCGCTACGACCCCGCGGAAGGGTTCAGCGAGGTGCCGGCCTCCCCAGGGGGCTCACATGTCGCAGCCGTGCTGGAGGCGGCGAGGAAAGCACTCGACGCTCACTGAGGCTCGCGTTTCGACATACCTGTTCGAGGGCAGTCGCTGGTCTCATCGAAGAGACCGGAGGCGAGAACATGACCACCTCTGTATGGGTGGCCGTCGTCGTGGTCGTGGTGGTGGCGCTCGCCGCAGTGGGCTGGTTCATGCTGCAGCAGCAGAAGCGCCGCTCCCACCTCCGCGAACGCTTCGGCCCGGAGTACGAACGCATAGTCTCCGAGCACGACAACCGCCGGGAGGCGGAGCAGGAGCTGCTCGACCGTGAGCAGCGCCACGCCGAGCTGGACATCAGGCCCCTGTCGGACGAGTCCCGCGACGCGTACGCGAGCCGCTGGATCGAGGTCCAGGAGCGCTTCGTGGACGCGCCCGGCTTCGCGGTGACGGAGGCGGACCAGCTCGTGACGGCCGTCATGGCCGAGCGGGGCTACCCCACCGAGGACTTCGAGCAGCGCCTGTCCGACCTGTCGGTCGGGCACGCGGCGACGCTCGACCACTACAGGACGGCTCACGAGATCAGCGGGCGCGCGGCCAGGAAGGAGGCCTCCACCGAGGACCTCCGGCAGGCCATGGTGCACTACCGCGCGCTGTTCGAGGAGCTCCTCCACGAGACCACCCGAGGACGGTGAGCACGATATGAGCAGCAGCGACGAGCTCAAGGTGCCGTCGCAGCCCGGCAGAACGTACGACCACGCCGGAAACGACACCCCGCATGACACCACGCATGACACCGCGAACGACCGTGAGCACGACTACAGGGACGGCGAGCGGGACGGCCTCGCAGACGATCTGCGTGACGACCCCAGGGACGACCCCAAGGACGACCCCAAGGACGACGTCGCGCACCGGGAGCCCGTCGAGGACGTGATCGTCAGCGACGAGCCCGTCCGCGACGGCGAGTACGCCCGCGACGGCGACGAGCTGGCCGCGTCCGAGGCCGGGACCGACCGCATCTCCCCGTACGACGACGACCCCCACGACGGCACGGCCATCCCCGGCACCGGCGTCGCGGCGACCCCCGCGGCTCCCGCGGCGACCGGCCGTGACCCGTACGCGGACCAGGCGCCGGCGCACGCGGCCCCCGACGACATCGTCCTGTTCGACCAGGACCCCACCCAGGTGCAGGCCCGCTGGCGCGACCTGCAGGCGTCGTTCGTGGACGACCCCGGTGAGGCGGTGCGACGCGCGGACGGGCTGGTCGGCGAGGTGGTGGAGTCGCTCACCAGCAGCCTGACGAGCCGTACGGAGGCGCTGCGCGGCCGCTGGAAGGACGCCGGCGAGGCGGAGACCGAGCAGCTGCGGCTGGCGCTGCGCGACTACCGCAACGTCCTGGAGCGCCTGCTCGCGCTCAGCGGCTCGCAGGACCACGGCGCGCCGCACGCTCAGGGGATCTCGCAGGACCACGGCGTCCAGCACGCCCAGGGGATCTCGCAGGACCACGGCGTCCAGCATGCTCAGGGAATGAGGTGACGTGGCATGCTCGCGATCATCGCAGCGATCATCTTCGGTCTAGGGTTCCTGCTCGACCTGGTGGGCGCGTCGATCCCCGGCGGCTTCTCCGGGATGACGTTCGTCCTGCTGGGGCTGACGCTGCTGGCGCTGCACCAGGCGGGCGTCGGCACGGCCGGCATCCGTACGGGCAACGGCGGCTGGCGCAGCAGGGCCCGCCGCTAGAACGAAGTGAAGGGGCCCGGCGAGCCGGGCCCCTTCGCCATACGCGTTGGACGCGGATGTCAGCTTTTGCCGGGAAAGCGCATGATGACCGTGCTGCCCTCGCCGCCGACCTGCAAGGTCAGGTCGGAGGAGAGCAGGCGAGCCACCCACAGCCCCATGCCGCCGACGGAGCCGGGCATCGGCCCCGGTTTCCACGAGCCGTTGTCGTGCACCTCGACGACGAGGTCGCCGTCAGAGGTCCACGTCCGCAGGAACGCGTGGTCGTGCCCGTGGGTGACGGCGTTGGTGGCGACCTCGTTGACGGCGATGACGAAGTCGCCGATGGCGTCCTCCGGCATGCCGGAGGCCCGCGCCTCCTCCTCGGCGTACTGCCGCACGCGCGGCAGGTCCGGCAGGCGGAACCGCAGGCCTTTCACGGGCGCGCCGGGTGGCGGGCCCTTGTGGCCCGACTGAGGCTCCACGTCCTCGTTCACCCGGTGACCGCCCTCGTCAGGAGACCAGCTCGGCACGCAGCTGGTCGAGAACCTTGCGCAGGATGCGTGAGACGTGCATCTGCGAGATGCCGAACTCGGCCGCGATCTCGGCCTGCGTCATGTTGCCGAAGAAGCGCAACAGCAGGATGTGCTTCTCGCGGGAGGGCAGAGCGTCGATGAGCGGCTTGACGGCCTCCCTGTCGACCATGGTGCTCAGCGTGTCGTCGTCCTCGGGGATGACGTCGCCGAGCGAGGCGGCGTCGTCGTCCGTGCCGAGCGGCGCGTCGAGCGAGAGCGTGCTGTACGCGGCCGAGGCGTCGAGCGTCAGCAGGACGTCCTCCTCCGTGATGTTCATCTTGGCGGCGAGCTCCGCAACGGTCGGGGACCTGCCGAGGTCCTGGCTCAGGTCGGCCACGAGCCGGTTGAGCTCCGAGCGGCGCTCCTGGTAGAGGCGGGGCACCCGGATCGCCCAGGTGCGGTCGCGGAAGTGCCGCTTGACCTCGCCGGTCATCGTGACGACCGCGTAGCCCCTGAACGCGTGTCCGAGGGTCGGGTCGAAGCCGTTGACGGCTTTCATCAGGCCAACATACGCGGCCTGGAGGAGATCCTCCAATGGCTCGCCGCGGTAGCGGTAGCGTCGCGCGATCTCCATGGCGAGCGGCCTGTGCATCTCGACGATGCGCTCGCGCAGGCGTTCCCTGTGGCTGTCGGGCGTCTCTTCCCTGACCATTTCGGCCAGGAGTTCTTCCGCGGTCATCTCCTCGAGGACGTATTCCTGCACAGCCATCGCTGCTCCCTATATGGATCGCAGGCGGCCTCGCAAGGAAAAAAGCCCATGCAGAGGCACGCCTCGTCTGTTCTCGAGACAGAAGCCCTCTGCTGGACCTCGGATCCAGTGTCCCCCATCGGGCTGGAAGTATTCCTCGATCGCGTGGTGACAGTAGGGTTGCTTCGTGACAATGCCGGAGAACGGCGGGGAGCCCGTGGCGGCCCTCAGCCTGACGTCGTCGACCGTGGACGGGATCACCGTGGTGCGGGTCGACGGGGTGCTCGACGCCACGACACGCGCCCAGTTCGCCGACTATCTAGCCATGGCGGGCGACGACCTGATCCTCGACCTCGCCGGGGTGACGTTCATGGACTCGCGCGCGCTCGGGCTGATCGTGCATCACTGGCAGACCAGCCTCACGGCGGGCACCAAGTTCGCGCTCATCGGGGTGGAGTACACCAAGTCGAAGGTGATGTGGATCACAGGTCTGGCGCAGCGGCTGCCGATTTACGACACGCTCGCTGACGCGGTCGCCGCGATCAAGTGAGCCGTGTGCAGTGAGCGGCGTCCAGTGGCGGCGTCCAGTGAGCCGCGTCCGGTGAGCCGCGTCCAGTGAGGGTCAGCCGCGTTTCGACGACTTGCGCTGGTGCTCCTCGACCAGGAGCCTGGCCAGGTCGGCCACCTTCACCTGGTGGTGCTGGGAGATGCGGCGCAGCTCCTCGAACGCGGCCTCGGCGCTGCACCCGCTGGTCTGCATGATGATGCCCTTGGCCTGGTCGATCAGCGAGCGTCCTGCCAGGGCCTCCTGCAGCTGGGCGGCGTCGGTGCGCACCTCCTCGAACTCCCACATGTTGGCCATCGCCACGCCGACCTGCTCGGTCAGCATGTCGGCGAGCGACACCGCGCCCTGGGGCGAGAACGCGCCAGGGCGTACCGAGTAGAGGCCGACGACCAGCAGCGCGGGCGGCACCTCGATGGGCACCGTGAGCACGGAGCGCACGCCGGAGCGGGTGGCCAGCGCGTCGTAGCGCGGCCAGCGGGTCTCCTTGAGCACGTCGGTCACGGTGGCGCGGCCGCCGCTCTGCCTGGCCTCGATGGACGGGCCCTCGCCCAGCTCACGTTCGCCCTCGACGAGCAGGATCAGCTCCCTGTGGGAGCCGGAGACCAGCACCCGGTGGTCGCGCCAGTGCTCGGCCGAGGCTCCCGAGCAGCCGGGCACTCCTGCCGCCAGCGCCGCCGTCAGTCCTCTGAGCACGCTCTCCGTCGAGGTGTCCTCGCCCAGGCGGCCCAGTGCGGCGAGGTCGCGCGCGAGTCCGGGGGTGATCATCGCGGTCGATTCCATAGCAACAAGCATCTACCCCTTATGGCTAGCATTATCCCGGGTGGCGTAGCGTTCAGACCATGACCATGCCGGACCTCGAACACGCGCTAGACGCGCTGGCCGGGCGCGTCTCCTCGCTGCGCGAAGCGAGGGCCGCCTACCCCAAGGACCTCGCGCCCACACTCGACGCGGCGCTGGCCGAGCTCGACACGGCCGCGGAACTCCTGGCGGAGGCCCGGGAGGAGCTGCGCAAGGCCCCCAGGCGTCCTGGCGGCAAGAAGGACGGCGGGCAGCGGGAGCTGAAGCTGCTGCGCCAGGTGTTCAGGGCCTTCCCCGTGCCCGTCATCGTGCTCGACGGCGGCGGCGTGGTCAGGCGGATCAACCCCGAGACCTCCCGCATGCTGGGCAGCCCCGACGGCTATCTCGTGGGCCGCTCGTTCCCGCTGCTGGTGGACGTGTCGCGGCGGGCGGCGTTCCGCTCGCATCTGACGGCGGTGCTGCAGACGGGCCAGCCGTCGGCGTTCGAGACGCGCCTCGCGCACCAGGGCCGCACCCACACCGTGCAGCTCGCGCTGACCCGGCTGACCATGCCGGGCGAGCCGCAGCAGATGATCGCGGCGGTGGCGCTGCCGACGGAGGTGCAGCTGCCCGAGCCGGGCGCGCGGCGGCCGGAGCAGGCCGACGGCGCGCTGCTGCTGGCCGCGGCGCGGCGGCAGGACCTGCTGGCCAGGATGGCCAGGCTGCTGCTCGAAGAGGACGCGCTGATGCGTCCTGGCGCGCTGCAGCGGGCCACGCGGCTGCTGGCGGCCGAGTGGGCCGACTGGGTGATCGCCGACCTGATGCGCGACGGCCTGCCGCACCGCGCGGCCGTCATGGCGCCGAAGAACCATCCGCTGGGCGACCTGGTCAGGCAGGTGGAGTCGGCCGATCCGGCGGGCAGCATGGTCGTGATGCAGGTGCTCGACCGCCGCTCCGGCGTGGTGCAGGAGATGGTGGACGACGAGAGCGTGCTCGGGTTCTGCGCGGAGGGGCCACTGCTGACCGTGATGGGCGCGGGCTCGCTGCTGTCGGTGCCGATCGGGCACGGCGACGGCGTGCTGACGCTCGTGCGGGCGCACGACCGGCCGCCGTTCGGCCTGGCCGACCTGGCCGTCATGCAGGAGGTGGGGCTGCAGCTCGGCCTGGCCCTGCGCGCCCAGGTGAGCTTCCAGAGCCGGTCGCGGGCCGCCGACGCGCTGTCGGCCAGCGTGGCCCCGCGCAACCTGCCCGACGTGCCCGGCTACGAGGCGGCGGCGGTCTACCACCCCGGCTCGTCGGTGGGCGCCGAGTTCTACGACGTGTTCCCGGTGTCGGGCGGCTGGGGGTTCGCGCTGGGCGGCGCGGCCGGCAAGAGCGAGGAGGCGGCCTCGGTCAGCGCGATGGTGCGCGGCGGCCTGCGGGTGCTCAGCGCCTGGGAGCCCGATCCCGACCTGGTCATGCGCAAGGTGAACGAGGCGCTGGTCGCGCAGGGCACCGGTATGTTCGTGATGGCGGTGGCGGGCTTCGTGAAGGGCCGCGAGATCCGGCTGTCGTCGGCGGGCCACCATCCCGCCGCCCTGTTGCAGCCCGACGGGGCGGTGCGGTTCGGGGCGGGAGGTGGCGTGCCGCTGGGCATCTCCGCCGAGGCGGAGACCGAGGTCCAGACGCTGACGGTGGCCGTCGGCGAGACGCTGGTGCTCTACTCGGAGGGGCTGGTCTCCTCGCGGAACGAGCGGGGCGAGCCGTACGGCGAGGAGCGGCTGGCCGACGTGCTGGGCCGGTGCGCGGGGCAGGCGCCGTCGACCGTGGTCAAGGCGGTGGAGGCCGATCGGCACGCGTTCTCGGGCGGCCAGGTCTGGGATGAGATCGTGGTTTTCGCCCTGCGCGGTGTCTGATCTGCGGGGGTTTGCGATCGGCGGAAATCTGGGTATCGTCTGAGAAGTAGAACGACGTGCCTAAGACGCAGGCACACCTTTGAGGCTGCTTTTTCCACGCTGAGGTGTGCCATGAATATCGCGATCGTCGCTTCTTCCAACGGTAACCAGCGCCACCGCATTCTCTCCGTCGCACGAGAGCTGGGGCGCGAGCACCACGTCACCATCTACTCCCGACGTGACAACGCCGAAGGCAAGCCCAAGACGCGGGTGGCCCCGGGTGTCACTCTGGAGCACATCGACGTGGGGCCCGCCAAGGAGCTGGCCGCCGACGAGGTGTCCCCTTACCTCAGTGAGGTGGGCGCCCACCTCGGCAAGCGATGGACGCAGGATCGCCCCGACGTGATCCACGCCTACTCGTGGACCGGCGGGCTGGTCGCCGTCGCCGGCGCCGAAGGTCTCGGAGTGCCGGTCACGCAGACGTTCCACCGGGTGGACGCCGGCCACAAGGACCTGGAGCGGGCGCTCGGGCGCCGGGCCAACGCGGTCATCGCGGGCTCGGGCGACGAGGAGTCCGCCCTCATCAGGCTGGGCGTGCCGCGCGGGAACATCGCGGTGGTGCCGTACGGCGTCGACACCGAGCGCTTCCAGCGCCGGGGCGCGGTCGCCACGCGCGGCACCCGCAAGCGCCTGCTGCACGTCGGCCCGCTGTCGATCGACCGCGGCGCCCACACCATCGTCAGGGCGCTGCCCGGCCTCGGCGACGTGGAGCTCGTCATCGCCGGCGGCCCGGAGCCCGAGGAGCTCGACCAGGACCGCGACGCGCGCCGCCTGCGCGCCCTGGCGGAGCAGCTCGGCGTGGCCGACCGGGTGACGCTGCTCGGCCAGGTGAAGCGGACCGCAGTACCGAAGCTGATGCGCAGCGCGGACGCCGTCGTGTCGGTGCCGCGCGAGGCCGTGACCGGGATCGTCGCGCTGGAGGCCATGGCCTGCGGCGTGCCGGTGATCGCCTCGGCCGTCGGCGCGCACCTCGACTCCATCGTGGACGGCGTCACCGGGCTGCTGGTGCCGCCGGACCGTCCCGCCCGCACCGCGCGGCTGGCCCGCGAGCTGCTGTACGACCCCACCCTGCGCACCGCGCTCGGCTACGCGGGCGCCGACCGGGCCCGCTCGCGCTACTCCTGGGAGCGGGTGAGCCAGGAGCTCGTCCGCGTCTACGAGTCCTGCGCCTGATTCCCCATCACGCGACCCCGGCAGGTGGCCTCGGCCACCTGCCGTCTCCCTGTCCGGGGGTCAACCGCCGATGAGATGAGCGGCCTTGAGCGCCAGGTGCACCGCCAGGCGGTCGTCGCCGTCCGACAGGTCGCGATGGGTGAGCCGCTCGGCCTTGGCCAGCCGGTAGTAGAGGGTCTGGCGGTGCACGCCCAGCTCGGCGGCGGTCTTCTGGGCGTGGCCGCCCCGGTCGAGATAGACCTCCACCGTCTGGGCCAGCTCCGCGTCCAGCCCCGCCGTCTCCGCCGCCAGCTCGCGCAGGTCGGCCTGGCTGAGCCTGGCCAGCAGACGGTGCACGCCGAGGTCCTCCCAGCGGGCGATCGGGGCGTGGCGCGGGAAGTGCTCGGCGATGCGCAGCGCCTGGCGGGCCTCGCGCCAGCTCAGCCACGCCTCCCCCGGGTCGTCGCGGGGCGCGCCGACGCCGGCCGCGGTGCCGTACGCGCTCTGCACCGTCCGCGCCACCTCCCCCGCCAGGTGCGCGGGGGCGAGCAGGGCGACCGGCGAGCCGGTACGTGCCAGCACGCCGCGCGGCAGCGTCCACAGGGCCGCCACGCGCTCCTGCGACTCGCGTACGGCGATGGCCGCCACCGGCCCGCTCACCTCCAGCGAGACGGACGCGCGCTCCTCGGGATCGGCGGAGAGCAGGGCGCGCAGCCCGTGCCCGAGGTCCTGCCTGCTGCGCGCCTCCTGGGCCAGCGCGGCGGCGGCCCGCGCGACCAGCGGCGCGGCCGAGCGCAGCCGCTCGTCGGTCAGCTCGCCCGAGTCGAGCAGCCACAGGTAGCCGTAGGTGACGTCGGCGTGCCGCAGCGGCCAGCACACCCGGGCCAGGACCTTCAGCTCGGCGTCCGCCGGGATCCTGACCGGCCCGCTCGCGCGGGCGATGCCGTAGCGCTCGAAGTAGTCGCGCACCTCTCCCGTGGCGCGCCTGCGCAGGATCGACTCCTGGCGGACCGTGTCAATGTCGCCGTGCTGGGCGCCGTAGGCGAGCAGCCGGAACGAGCGGTCCTCCAGCGTCGCGGACGCGCCCAGCCGGGCGGCGATCTCGTCGACGATCTCTTGCAGGTCAGCCGAGTTGTGCATTTGTACGACAGCCTCCCACACCGGGCGTTACGCGCGTCGATGGCCCCCTCTGAGCTGGCTTTTTACACTTGAAGCATGCTGGGTCAACTGCTGCTCGCCGCTTCGCGGAGCGGGCTCGTCCGCCGTTCCGTGTCAGGCTTCCCGCTCACCAAGAGGGTCGTGGAGCGGTTCGTCGCGGGCGAGAGCGTTGAGCAGGCGCGTGACGCCATCGAACGGCTGCGCGACGCCAAGCTCGCCGTGACCGTCGACCACCTGGGCGAGGAGACGCTCGACGCGCGGGCCGCCGAGGCTGTCGCCGACGCGTACATCACGCTGCTGCGGGCCGTCAGGCCGCTCGGGCTCGGCTCGCGGGGTGAGGTGTCGGTCAAGCTGTCGGCGGTCGGGCAGCGGCTCGACGAGTCGATGGCGCTGGAGCACGCCCGCGAGATCTGCGCCGCCGCCGCGGCCAACGACTCCACCGTGACGCTCGACATGGAGGACCACACCACGGTCGACTCCACGCTGACGATCCTGCGCAAGCTGCGCGAGGACTATCCGGGCACCGGGGTGGCGATCCAGGCGTACCTGTTCAGGAGCGAGCAGGACTGCCGGGACCTTGCTTCGGAGGGCTCCCGCGTACGGCTGGTCAAGGGCGCCTACCGCGAGCCCGCCTCCGTCGCCCACCAGGGCAGGACCCCCGTGGACAAGGCGTACGTGCGATGCCTGCGGATCCTCATGGCGGGGAAGGGTTACCCCATGGTGGCGACGCACGACGATCGCATGATCGCGATCACGGAGCTGCTCGCCGACCGGTTCGGGCGGACGATCGGCGACCACGAGTTCCAGATGCTCTACGGAATCAGGACCGACCTGCAGGAGTCCCTGGCGGGAGCGGGTCACACGGTCCGCGTCTACGTCCCCTACGGCGACGACTGGTACGGCTACTTCATGCGCCGCCTGGCCGAGCGCCCCGCCAACGTCGCCTTCTTCCTTCGTGCCCTTGGGGGTAAGTAAATGGATGCCATCAGCAACGTCCCCGTGCCCGCGAACGAGCGCGTCTACGGCTACGCGCCCGGCAGCGCCGAGCGGGCCGCGCTGGAGGACCGCATCAAGGAGCTGGCCGGTTCGCAGGCCGACCTGACCATGACCATCGGCGGCGAGCAGCGCCTCGGCGGCGGCGCGCCCATCGACGTGGTGCAGCCGCACAACCATGGCTCCGTCCTGGGCCGTACCAATGACGCTACGGCCCAGGACGTGAAGGACGCCATCGACGCCGCGCTGGCGGCGGCGCCGTCGTGGCGGGCCCTGTCGTTCGACGAGCGGGCGGCGATCTTCCTGCGGGCGGCCGACCTGCTGTCCGGGCCGTGGCGGGCGACGCTGAACGCGGCGACCGTGCTCGGGCAGTCGAAGTCGGTGCAGCAGGCGGAGATCGACGCGGCCTGCGAGCTGATCGACTTCCTGCGGTTCAACGTCTCGTTCGCCCGGCAGATCTACGCCGACCAGCCGATCTCGTCGCCCGGCGTGTGGAACAGGATGGAGTACCGGCCCCTTGAGGGGTTCGTGCTGGCGATCACGCCGTTCAACTTCACCGCCATCGCCGGAAATCTGCCGACTTCTGCGGCTTTGATGGGCAATGTCGTCGTCTGGAAGCCGTCGCCCACCCAGCAGTTCGCCGCGCACTTCACGATGCGGCTGCTGGAGGCCGCCGGGCTGCCTCCCGGCGTGATCAACCTGATCACCGGCAACGGGCAGGCCGTCTCCGAGGTGGCGCTGACCCACCCCGCGCTGGCCGGCATCCACTTCACCGGCTCCACCGCGACGTTCCAGCACCTGTGGCGCACCGTCGGCGAGAACATCGCCGGCTACCACGGCTACCCGCGCCTCGTCGGCGAGACCGGCGGCAAGGACTTCGTGCTCGCGCACCCCTCCGCCGACCCCGCCGTGCTCTCGACCGCGCTGATCAGGGGCGCCTTCGAGTACCAGGGGCAGAAGTGCTCGGCGGCGTCGCGGGCGTACGTGCCGCGCTCGGTCTGGAACCGCATGCGTGACGACTTCGTCGCCACCGCCGAGTCCCTCACCGTGGGCGACGTGGCGGGCGACCTGTCGACGTTCATGGGCGCGGTCATCGACGCGCGGGCCTTCGCCAAGCACAAGGAGGCCATCGACCGGGCGCGGGCGGCGTCGAACATCGACATGCTCACCGGCTCGTACGACGACTCCACCGGCTACTTCGTCAAGCCGACCGTCCTGGAGTGCGCCGACCCGGCCGACGAGATCTTCGTCAAGGAGTACTTCGGGCCGATCCTCGGCGTGCACGTCTACGACGACGGCGACTACGACAGGGTGCTCGACCAGATGGAGGGCATCGCCCCGTACGCGCTGACCGGGTCGATCGTGGCCGAGGACCGCTACGCGATCGCCGCCGCCTCCGAGCGGCTGCGCTTCGCGGCCGGCAACTTCTACGTCAACGACAAGCCGACCGGCGCCGTCGTGGGCCAGCAGCCGTTCGGCGGCGGGCGGGCCTCCGGCACCAACGACAAGGCGGGCTCGATCTTCAACCTGACGCGGTGGGTGAGCGCCCGCGCGATCAAGGAGACGTTCGTACCGCCGACCGACCACCGTTACCCGCACATGGGCTGACCTCTCCACAGCCCGTCGCCGCCGAGAGCCTCCCGGTCCTGCCCCGGGAGGCTCTCGGCGTCCTCCGGATGGCCGGATCTGCAAGGAACGTGTCATTGACGCCATCCGTGGGCCGCGACCAGCATGAAGGCATGCAGCGACGAGTCCTCATCGTCGTCTTCCCCGGTTTCCAGCTGCTCGACATGGCCGGGCCGGCCGACGTCTTCGGCACCGCGACCCTGATCCGCCGCGACGCCTATCAGGTCGAGGTGGGGTCGGTCTCCGGCGGCCACGTCACGGCGGGCAACGGGGTGCCGGTCGTGACCAGGCCGCTCGCCGAGGTCACCGAGCCCGTGGACACGCTGCTGGTGGCGGGCGGGCCCTCCGTACCCGAGCGGCTGGCCGACACCGCGCTCGTCGGGCAGATCGCCCGGCTCGCGGCGGGCGCGCGGCGTACGGCGTCGGTGTGCAGCGGCGCGTTCCTGCTCGCCGAGGCCGGACTGCTCGACCGCCGCCGCGCCACCACGCACTGGCTCGTCGCCGACGACCTGCGCAGCCGCTACTCCGGCGTGGACGTCGACGCCGACCCCCTCTACATCGAGGACGGCGACGTGTGGACGTCGGCCGGCGTGCTGTCCGGCGTGGACCTGGCGCTCGCCCTCGTCGCCCGCGACCACGGCCACGGCCTGGCCAGGAACGTCGCCCGCGGCCTCGTGGTCTATCTGCACAGGCCGGGCGGGCAGAGCCAGTTCAGCACCGCCATGCGGGCGCTGACGCCGCGCAGCGAGCCGCTCAGGGAGCTGCAGGGCTACATCGACGCGAACCCGGCCGCCGACCTCAGCGTGCCCGCGCTCGCCGCGCGGGCCGGCATGAGCCAGCGGCACTTCTCCCGCGTCTTCACCGCCCAGACCGGCATGTCACCCGGCCGGTACGTGGAACGCAGCCGCGCCGACACCGCCAGGCGGCTCCTGGAGGTCACCGGGCTGCCGCTCGACGCGGTGGCCAGGGAGTCGGGGCTCGGCTCGCCGGAGACCCTCTACCGCGTCTTCAGGCGGCACTGGCGGATCTCACCCGGCGACCATCGGCGCCGGTTCCAGTCGAAGGAGAGGTAACTCGTCATGCACGTGGCCATCCCGCTCTATCCCCGCTTCACCGCGCTGGACGTGGCGGGGCCCTACACGGTCCTGTCCATGGTGCCCGGCTGCACCGTCACGCTCGTCGCCGCCGACCGCGGGCCCGTCGCCGACGACTTCGGCACGTTCCTGCTCGCCGCCACCGCCTCGTACGAGGAGGTGCCCGCCCCCGACGTCATCATGGTCCCCGGCGGCACCGGCACCCTGGACGTCCTTTCTGACGAGGCCCTGGTGAACTGGATCAGGCAGGCCCACGAGCACACCCGGTGGACCACGTCGGTGTGCACCGGCTCGCTCCTGCTCGGCGCCGCCGGCCTGTTGGAGGGCCTCCCCGCCACCAGCCACTGGGCCCTCCTCGACCTCCTCAAGCAGTACGGCGCCGAACCCGTCAGCACCCGGGTGGTGCACACGGGCAAGATCGTGACGGCGGCGGGGGTGTCGGCCGGCATCGACATGGCACTCACGCTGGTGGGCAAGGCCGTGGACGAGGAAACCGCGCAAAGCGTCCAGCTGGCCATCGAGTACGACCCCGAGCCCCCGTTCACGGCCGGCAGCCTCCAGACGGCCCCTGAAGGCATCCCCGACCGCGCCCTCCACCTCCTGACCCAAACCCCCTGACACCGCCACAGGCGGCCACCTCGAACCGCCGTCGCCGAGACGATCACCCTGGGCCGCCGCCGAGCGGTGGGGTTGCCCACAGGGCGGCACCCAGGCTCACGCCCTGACCGAGCCTCACCGGGCAGACGCTCAGCCTTCCTGCACCGCCCCGATGGGCAGCACGTCAAAGTGCACGATCACATGCCCCACCGCCGTCTCACCGGACCGTTCGAGCTCCGCGGCGGACTGAACGGACCCCGCGCCGCCCGTCGCCCCTCCCTCTTCACCAAGGCTGCCGGGCCTCACCCCGCGGGCCACCGAGTCGCCCGCTCCCCCGGCCTGGGCCGTCTCCGCATCACGTCTGTCATCAGCAGCGACCCGGCCCTCAGCGCCTCCCGGCGCCTGAGCACTCCCCTCAGCGTCGGCGGCAGAGCCTGCCACGTCCTCGGGGCCGAGGGATTCGGCTCTGCCGTCGGAGACCGCTCGGTAGCGTTCGAGCACCTCAAGAACCTCGTCCCGCATCCGCCCTGTCTCCTCGGGCGTGAGGCGGAGTGAGCGCCGGGCGAAGCCGCTGACCTGGTACCACTCCGCCGGCGCACGGTCGGCCACCTCGCGCCAGCGCGCCAGCTCGGCGCTGCGCTGGCGGATCAGGTCGTCCAGCAGGAATTCGAGCGCGCCGGCCGCCTCGGGATCGACGGGCTGGTCGCCGTAGGAGTAGCCGCCGGGGGTGATGCGCCAGTACTTCTCCTTGCCGCGTCCCATCCCGGCCACGACCTCGATCATCCCGTGCCGGGCCAGCTCACGCAGGTGGTAGCTGGTGGCGCCGGTGTTCTGGCCGAGGAGGGCGGCGAGGCGGGTGGCGGTGGAGGGGCCGTGTTCGTCGAGGAGCTCGTAGATGCGCAGCCGCAGCGGGTGGGCGAACGACTTGAGCGCGTTCGCGTCCAGCGTACGCGCCGAGTAGCGCTTGCTCGTCATTTGTGCAAACCTATCTTTGCAAAGAATCCTGTGCACACTTTCCCTTACACATTATCGGAGGGCGCCATGGCGGGCCTTGGCCGTTCGTTCGGCTTCCTGTGGGCGTCGACCGCGATGTCCAACCTGGCCGACGGCCTGCTCAAGGTCGGGGCGCCGCTGCTGGCCGTCTCGCTGACCCGCTCCCCCACCCTGGTCTCCCTGGTCGGCGCGGCCGCGACGCTGCCGTGGCTGCTGCTCGCGCTGCACGCGGGCGCCGTCGCCGACCGGGCCGACCGCCGGCGCGTCATGGTCCGGGCCAACCTGGTGCGCGCCGCGATCCTGGCCGGCGTCACCGCGCTGGCCGCGTCCGGGCTGCTCGACCTCTGGCTGCTGCTCGCCGCGGTGCTGCTGGCCGGGGTGAGCGAGGTCTTCGCCGACCTCTCGGCGCAGTCCGTGCTGCCGATGACCGTCTCCGGTCCCGACCTGACCAGGGCCAACGGCCGCGTCTCGACCGCCCAGATGATCGGCAACGACTTCGTCGGCGCCCCGCTGGCGGGCCTGCTCGTGGCCGTCGTCCCCGCCGTCCTGTTCGGCGCCCCGGCCATCCTGTACGCCGCCGCGGGCCTGCTCCTGCTGGGCATGCGCGGCACGTACGCACCGGCCCCGGCCGCCCGCGACCGGCCGATGCGGGCCGACATCGCGCAGGCGCTGCGGTTCTTAGGGTCACATCGGGTGCTGCGCGGCCTGGCGCTCACGGCCGGCGCGTGCAACTTCGCCAACGCCGCCTACTTCGGCGTCTTCGTGCTCTGGGCCGTCGGCGAGGAGTCGGCGATGGGGCTGCGGCCCGCCCAATACGGCCTGATGACCACGGCGTTCGCGGTCGGCGCGGTGGCCGGGTCGCTGCTGGCGGGCCGGGCGGCGGGGCTGTTCGGGGAGTTCCGCACGCTGCTGGGCGCCTGGCTGGTCAGCGCCCTGCTGCTCCTGGTGCCGGTGCTCGTGCCGTCCGCGTGGACGCTCTATCCCACCGCCGTGCTCTGGGGCGTGCTCGGCGCGGCGGGCAACGTCCTGGTGATCTCGGCGCGGCAGCGGCTGATCCCGGCCGAACTCCTCGGCAGGGTCAACTCGGCATACCGGCTCGTCGGCATGGGCGCGATGCCGCTGGGGGCGGCGCTGGGGGGCGTCGTGGCCGAATTCGCCGGGCTTCCTGCCGTCCTCACCGGCGCGACTGGAGTATGTTTGTGCGCTGTCGGGCTGTTGTGGCGCGCTTTGTCAGATCAAATTTCTGAGCCTCTGACCAGGGCACCCACACTTTCCGACATATCCGGATCACGTTAGGCACCCAAGAGCCTGTGCCGAGGTGACATGATTATCCCCGAGCTTGAGGGGATGGTATGCGGGAGATCGGCGGACGGTACCTCCTGAACGAGGAGGCCGGTCGTGGGGGTATGGGAGTCGTCTGGAGGGCGTTCGATCAGCTCCTCCACCGTACGGTGGCGCTCAAAGAGCTGACCCTTACCGGCGAGGTCGAGATGGTGCGCCGCAGGGTGCTCCGCGAGGCCAGGATGGCTGCCGGGCTGACGCACCCCAACATCGTCACGGTGCACGACCTGATCGAGGAGAGCGGCAAGCTCTGGATCGTGATGGAATACCTTGACGGGCTCTCATTGCACCAGTTGCTCTCACAGGTGGGCACGCTGCCCGCGCAGTCGGTGGCGGCCATCGGCCAGCACCTGCTCGCGGCGCTGCGCACCGCCCACGAGGCAGGGGTGCTGCATCGAGACGTCAAGCCCGCCAACGTCATGCTGACGGGCGACCGCGTGGTGCTCACCGACTTCGGCATAGCGACCGCCGAGGGCGACATCCGCATGACCACCTCGCGGCGGCTGCGCGGCACCCCGGCGTTCATGGCGCCCGAGCGGCTGCACGGAGGGCCGGCCAGCAAGGAAGCCGACATGTGGTCCTTCGGCGCCACCCTCTACAGCGCCATCGAGGGCCAGCCGCCCTACCCTGGCCAGGACGCCGCCACGGTGCTCGGCATGGCCCGCAGCGGCCCCTACCCGCCACCGCGCCGCGCCGGAGTCATGCGCCCCCTGATCGAGGGCCTCCTCCACCACGACCCCATCCGCCGCTTCACCCTTGACCAGACGGCAGGCCTCCTGGCCGGCATGCGCGCCAGCAGCTACCAAGCCGCCATCTGAGACGGAGCCGCCGACGCCTCGGCCCGATTGCCGTGGCCGAGGCGAGGTCAGGTGGGCGAAGGAGCAGCCATGAGCTGCGGGCGTCAGTCCTCCTTGTCGGCGCGGGCCTCGGCTTCTGCGGCGTCCATGGCTTCCGCTTCCTCCGGGGTGGGGGCGGTGCCGCCCAGGTGGGCGGGTTGCCACCAGACGCCGGGGGGCACCTCCGGGTAGGTGCGCTGGGCCTTGTCCACCAACTCCGACAGGCGGCCGTGCAGGTCGGCGACGTGGTCGTTGACGTTCTCGCCGCGCTTGGGGTACATCGGCTCGCCCACCAGGATGGTCATCGGGACGTGCCGCTGCAGCAGCTTGCGGGGACGGCCCTTGGTCCACAGGCGCTGGCTGCCCCACATCCCGACGGGGATGATCGGGGTGCCGGTGGCCTGGGCCATGCGGATGGCGCCGTTCTTGATCTCTTTGACGGTGAAGGAGCGGCTGATCGTGGCTTCGGCGAACACGCCGACGACTTCGCCGGCCTTGAGCATGCGCAGGGCGGTGGCGTACGAGCCGGCCCCCGCGCCCCGGTCGACCGGGATGTGGTGCATGCCGCGCATCAGCGGCCCGGAGATGCGGTGCTCGAACACGTCCTGCTTGGCCATGAACCGCACCAGCCGCTTCGACGGCAATGCGGCGAACCCGGCGAAGATGAAGTCGAGGTAGCTGATGTGGTTGCTGACCAGCACCGCTCCCCCCGACCGCGGCACGTGCTCGGTCCCCTCCATGTGGAAGCGGATGTCGAGCACGCGAAAGAGGGTCCGCGCGGCGGCGATCACCGGCGGGTACACGATCTCAGCCATGAGCAGACGGTAACCTACTCAGGCGGGTTTGACGGACGTGGGGAGGCTGACCATCCCCCTCACGTTGCCGTGCGCGGTCCTGCGGATGCCGCTCTCGTCGATGTCGTAGTCGGGCGTGACGGCGCGGGTGAGCTCCTCCAGCGCTACCCGGGCCTCCAGGCGGGCGAGCGGGGCGCCGAGGCAGAAGTGGCGGCCGGCGCCGAAGCTGATGGCGCGGCGGGTGTCGCGGGTGAGGTCGTAGACGCCGGCGTCGGGGAAGACGCTCTCGTCGCGGTTGGCGGAGCCGATCAGCAGCCACATCCTGGCGTCGGCGGGCACCCGGACGCCGTACCACTCGGTCTCGCGGGTGAGGCGGCGGGCGGTGCCGTGGGCGGGGGCGTCGTAGCGCAGCGTCTCCTCGGTCCACCGGTCGATGGCCCCGCCGAAGGCGGCGGCGCGCTGGCCGGGGTTGCGCCAGGCCCAATACCAGGCGGCGCTCAGCAGGTGGGCGGTGGTCTCGGCGCCGGCGCCGATGAGCAGGAAGAGGAACGCCACGATGTCGTCGTCGGTCAGCTCGTCGTCGGCGACGAGCACGGAGACGAGGTCGTCGCGGGGGGCGGCCCGGCGTTCGGCGATGATCGTACGGTAATAGCCCCCGAGCGAGAGCAGGCCCTTGACGCCCTCCTCGCTCATCGCGCCCGCGGGGTCGGCGTCGAACAGCGCGCCGGAGTCGCGCCGGATGTCCGCGCGGTCCGACGGCGGCACGCCGACCAGCTCGGCGATGACGTCGAGCGGCAGCCTGGCGGCGATGTCGCGGGCGAAGTCGAACGTGCCGTGTTCGAGGGCCCGTTCGATGTGCCCGCGGACGATCTGCCTGATCATGGGTTCGAGCGCGGCGACGCGGCGCGCGGTGAAGCCGCGCGAGACGGTGGCGCGCATGCGGGTGTGCTGGGGCGGGTCCATGGCGACGAACGACAGGTAGCCGCGGACGTGGGGACCCCAGGCGCCGGGGTCGAGCATGGGGCCGTGGTCGCTGGACAGCAGCTCGCTGTCGATCAGCGCGGCGGAGACGTCGGCGTGCCGGGACAGCGCCCAGAAACCGAGGTCGGGGTTGTGGTAGAGCGGTGCTTCCGCGCGCATCCTGGCGTAGACGGGGTAGGGCTCGTCGTTGATGACCGGATCGTAGGGGCTGTAGACGACATCCACCCGGCCCACGTTATGACGCTTGCGCGGTCGTGAAAACGGGCAGATGTTTTGACCATGAAGAAGCTCATCAACACGGCTGGTTCCGTCGTTGACGACGCGCTGAACGGCATGGTCGCCGCCCACCCCACGCTGCGGGTCCGCGACAAGGTCGTCTACCGCGCGGAGGGGCCGCGGCCCGGCAAGGTGGGCCTGGTGTCGGGCGGCGGTTCGGGGCACGAGCCGCTGCACGCGGGGTTCGTCGGTTACGGCATGCTCGACGCCGCCTGCTGCGGCGAGATCTTCACCGCGCCGGTGCCCGACCCGATCATCGAGGCGACCATGGGCGTGGACGGCGGCGCCGGGGTGCTGCACATCGTCAAGAACTACACCGGCGACGTGCTGAACTTCGAGATGGCGGCCGACGCGGTCGAGGGCGTCGAGGTGGCGAGCGTGCTGGTGAACGACGACGTCGCCGTCGAGGACTCGCTCTACACGGCGGGCCGGCGCGGCACGGGCGCGACGCTGTTCGTGGAGAAGATCGCCGGGGCGCTCGCGGAGGAGGGCGCGCCGCTGGGCGAGGTCGCCGCGGTGGCGACGGAGGTCAACCAGCGCAGCCGCTCGTTCGGCATCGCCCTGACCTCCTGTACGCCGCCCGCCGCCGGCAAGCCCATCTTCGACCTGCCGGAGGCCGAGGTGGAGCTGGGCATCGGCATCCACGGCGAGCCGGGGCGCAGGCGGGTGCCGCTGGCGCCGGCGCGGGAGCTGGCCGACGTGGCGATGGACGCGATCCACGGTGACCTGCCGCTGCGGGGCGACCTGCTGGTCATGGTCAACGGCATGGGCGGGACGCCGCTGTCGGAGCTGTACGTGGTGTTCGCCGAGGTGGCGGCGTACATCAAGGGCAAGGGGGCGCGGGTGACGCGCTCGCTGGTGGGCAATTACGTGACGAGCCTGGACATGCAGGGCTTCTCGGTCAGCATCTGCCTGCTGGACGAGACGCTGGCCCGCCTATGGGACGCACCGGTCGAGACGCCGGGGCTGCGCTGGGGGCGATGATGGACACCGACCTGTTCGTGGCCTGGTTCGAGGAGAGCGCCAGGCTGATCCGCCGCGAACGCGACCGCCTGACCAGGCTGGACGCGGCGATCGGCGATGCCGACCACGGCACCAACCTCGACCGCGGCTTCTCCGAGGTCTGCAAGGCGCTGGCCGACGACCCGCCCGGCTCGGCCGCCGAGGTGCTGACGACGGCGGGCGTGACCCTCATCCGCCGCGTCGGGGGCGCGGCGGGGCCGCTCTACGGGTCGGTGTTCCGGCAGATGGGCAGGGCGCTGCCCGAGTCGCCGGTGACGCTGGCGGGGTTCGCGGCGGCGTTCGAGGAGGGCGTGGTGGCGGTCGAGCGGCTGGGCAAGGCCGCGCTGGGCGACAAGACGATGGTGGACGCCCTCGCGCCCGCCTCCCGCGCCCTGTCTCTGGCCGTACGCGACGGCGTCGGCGTACGGCAGGCCGTCGAGCAGGCGGCGCACGCGGCCAGGGAGGGCGCCAAGTCGACGATCCCGATGCAGGCGAGGAGGGGCCGGGCCAGCTACCTGGGTCCGCGCAGCATCGGCCACGAGGACCCCGGCGCGGCCTCCGCGGCCCTACTGCTGGAGGCGCTGGCGAGCGTGGTGGAATGAACGCCGCAAGCGCCCCCTCACGGCATGGTGCCGGTGAGCGGCGGGGTGCCGGGATGTGGCGGGAGGCCGGGGAGGCGGTGCGATCGTTGGGCGGCGGGGCTCTGTGATGGTGGGCGTGGTGCTGGTCTCGCACAGCGCCGGGCTGGCGGCCGAGGCGGTGGCGCTGGCCCGGGGCATCGCGGGGGAGGACGTGCCGCTCGCGGCGGCCGGCGGGACGGCCGACGGCGGGCTCGGCACCAGCGTGGACGTCGTCGAGGCGGCGGTGCGCAGCGTCGACAGGGGGCGCGGGGTGCTGCTCATCCCCGACATCGGCAGCTCCGTGCTGACCGCCCGGCTGGTTGCCGAGGAGCACCGGGCGGTGGTGGCCGACGTACCGTTCCTGGAGGGGGCGATCGCGGCGGCGGTCACGGCGGGCGCGGGCTCGTCCCTGACCGACGTGCTCGCCGCGGCCGAGGAAGCCCGCACCTACCGCAAGTTCTGACGGCGGACGCGGGCTCACCCCCCGCAGCCGACAGGCTCGCCGCAGCCCAGAAGGCCCGCACCTACCGCACGTTCTGACAGCGGGCGCGGGCTCACCCCCGATCGAGGAGGCCCGCGCCTGCTCCGGTGTCAGTGGCCCTTGAAGGCCTCCTCCAGCCACCAGGAGCCGCGGTCGCGGGTCACCTTGGCGTGGATCAGGAGCGGGCGGTCACGAGGGCCGGAGAGCCAGGTCGAGACGTCGGCCAGGTCCTCGCGCCGGGTGACGGTCACGGCGGCGAGGCCGTGGCCGCGAGCGATGGCGGCCAGGTCGGCGGGTGGGAAGGTGACCGTGCCGAGCGGGTGGTCGTGCGGGCCGAAGTGGTGGGCCTCGGCGCCGTACGCCTCGTCGTCGTACACGACGATCACCATCGGCAGCCCCAGCCGCACCACGGTCTCCAGCTCGGCGACCCCCATGAGGAAGCCGCCGTCGCCGAGCGCGGCGACGGGAAGCCGGTCGGGGCGGGCCAGCGCGGCGCCGACGGCGGTGGCGAGGCCGAGCCCGACCGACTGGAACGCCTGAGTGAAGCAGAACCCGTTCTCATCCGGCACGTCCATGAACATCGACGGATAGCCCATGAAGTTGCCGGAGTCGATGGACACGATGCGCTCGGCGGGCAGCAGGTCGTCCAGGCCGATGGTGAGCGTCCTGGGGTCGATGCGGCCGCCGTCGCCGTCGTCCTCGTACGGCACCGCCCGCCACCGCCCCTCGGCCTGGATCCGGCCGGCCAGCTCAGGCGTACGGTAACCGGCCTTCGCCGGAACGACGCCCGCCAGCGCGGCGGCGACCTGGGCCACGTCGCCCACCACGCCGACGTCGGCGGGTACGTGGGTCTTGAGCGCGGCGGGTTCGAGATCGACCTTCGCCACCCGGGTGCCGGGCGAGACGAGGGACCCATGGCGGGTGGTCCACATGTTGAGCGCGCAGCCCCAGCCGACGACGAGGTCGGCGCCGCGGATCAGCTCGGCGGCCAGCGGGGTGGCGAAGCCGCCGGAGACGTCGAGGTCCCACGGGCTGCCCCGGAACAGGCCCCTGGCCACGGCCGAGGTGGCGAGCAGCGCCCCCGTGCGCTCGGCCAGCGCCTCCAGCTCCCGCCTGGCGTGCCGGGCACCGCGCCCCGCGATGAACACCGGCCGCTCGGCCGCCTCCAGCGCCGCGGCCAGCTCGCCCGCCTCGGCCACCGCCGAGGAAGCCTGAGACGCGGCGGGCACCTCGACCGCACCCGTGTAAGGGGCGGACTGGACGTCGAGCGGCAGGTTGAGCAGCACCGTACGCCGCTCCCCCGCCGCCACCCGGTACGCCCGCACCGCCTGCGCGACCGCCTCGTCCGCGCTCGTGACGCGCATCGGCACCGCGCCCACCGCCGTGGCGAGCGCCGCCTGGTCGATGTGGAAGTTGGACTGCGCCTCGGTGGCCTCGCCGGCCAGCACGACCATCGGGGTGCGGCTCTTGGCCGCCTCGGTGATGCCGGTGAGCGCGTTGGTGAGCCCCGGCCCCTGGTGCACTGTGACGATGCCGGGCCGGCCGCTCATCCTCGCGTAGGCGTCGGCCATGGTGGCGGCCCCGCCCTCGTGGCGGGCGGCGACGAAGCGCGCGCCGGCCGCCACGAGGGCGTTGGTGACGTGGAAGTTGCCGCTGCCGACCACCCCGAAGACCGTCCCGGCCCCGCAGGCGGCCAGGGCGCGGCCGACGGCCTCGGCGACGATCAACGTTCCACCAGGGCGAGCACGCGGACGGGGCTGCCCGAGCCGCCGACGATGGGCAGCGGCGGCGCGACGACGACGGCGCCGGTGACGGGCAGCCGGTCGATGTTGCGGAGCTGGGTGAGGCCGTATTTCCCGGCGCCCAGAAGGAAGGAGTGGCAGGGGAAGGGCGGGTCGAAGGAGTGGGCGGCGCCCGCGTCGGTGCCGACGGTCTCGACGCCGATGCCCTGGATGGGCGCCTCGGAGGCGAGCCACTGCGCGCACTCGGAGGAGATGCCGGGCGTGTGCGGGCCGTTCTCGTCGGCGTTGAGGAAGGCGGCCTGGTCGGCGGAGCGGGCGTCCCAGCCGGTGCGGTAGAGCAGCCAGCCGCCCTCGGGGAGCGGGCCGTTGGCGCGTGCCCACTCCTTCACGTGGTCGATCTGGAGGAGGAAGTCGGGGTCCTTCGACGCCTCGGCGGCGAAGTCGAGCACGACGGCGGGCGCGATGAGGCTGCGGGCCGGCACCTGGGAGACGTCCTGGCCGTCGCGGGCGGTGACCCAGTGGACGGGGGCGTCGAAGTGGGTGCCCGTGTGCTCGCCTGTGTGGATGTCGTTCCAGTACCACGCCGGGCCGCGGTCGTCGTAGCGGCTGATCTCCTCCAGCCGGAACGGGATCGTGTTGGCGAACGGCTCGGGCAGCTGGAGGATCGGCGTCTCCGCGGTGAGGGGCGCGGTCAGGTCGATCACCTCGATCGCCCCGCTGCGCACGCTGTCCACGAAGCTCTGCAACACCGACATGTCTTCCTCCTTGGTAGGGCTGTGCGCATCCTCCTACGCTCGCCCTACCAGTGCCAACACCCGCGTCACGACTTCGTCCACTCCGCGCAGCCGCCGGTCTGGAAGGCCTTGTCCGTGGGCTGGACGGTGACGGTGGCGGCGCCCGTCGGCATGCCGGCCGCGATCACGTCGCCGCTCGCGCTGCGCAGCCGGGCCCAGTAGCACATGGTGAACCCGGCGGCAGGGCCGGTGGTGCGGTAGGTGCCGGGCTGGATGTCGGTGCCGACGTGGAGGGTACGCAGGGACATGGGGTTGGTGAGGGTCCCGCCGCCCGGCTGCGTCTGACTCGGCACGCTCTGGTCGGGCGGCGTCTGAGCGGGCGGGGTCTGTGCGGGCGGCGTCTGGGCGGGACCGGTGGGAACGGTCTGGGCAGGGCCGGTGGGAACGGTCTGGGCCGGATCAGTGGGGACGGGCTGCACGGGAGCGCTGCTCTCCACCGGAGCCGACGGGCTCGACTCGACCGTCACCGTCACCTTGGGCGCGGGCTCGTCCCCCGACGACGGCGACGTGGACCCGGCCCCGAATCCGACGAACACTCCCAGCAGGAACCCCAGCAGCGCGGCCAGCCCCGAGACGAGCACGATGATCGGCGGGCTGCTCGTCGCGCGCGGATATTGCGGGTAGTCAGGGGGAGGTGGCCCGTACATCACGGACCCAGCGTGCCACCCCTGTCAACCCATCCGGTCAGCACAGGCGGTCAGCGGTGAAGGTAGTCGACGAGCGACGCCTTCTCCGTCTCCAGCTCCTCGATGGCGCTCTTGACGACGTCGCCGATGCTCACGATGCCGATCAGCCGGCCGCCGTCGACGACGGGCATGTGGCGGAAGCGCTGGTTGGTCATCGTACGGCGCAACGACTCGACGTTCTCGCCGGGCCCCACGGTGGTCACCTCGGTCGTCATGATCGAGGACACCGGGGCGTCGAGGATCGAGGCGCCGCGGTCGTGCAGCCGGCGCACGACGTCGCGCTCGGAGACGATGCCCTCGATGGTGACGCCGTCGGAGGAGACGACCACCGCCCCGATGTTGTGCTCGGCCAGCTCCGTGAGCAGCTCGCGCACGGTGGCGGCCGGTGACACGCAGGTCACGTGGCTGCCCTTGTTCCGAAGGATCGAACCGATGAGCATGTGCATCACCTCTGTCCCTCAGTGTTCCAAGCCCGCGTCCAGAGCAAACAAGCGTGTGGGGGCGGAGTCAAGCGGTCCCGTAGGCTGCCTGCGTACGAACTCCGACATGTCACTCAGGGACCGTGAAAATGACCGAGGTGCTCAACACCGGTAGCCATGATCTGCCCGTCACCGACGAGCTGGCCGCGTTCATGCGGACGGGGTGGGCGGGCGAGCGCCGGGCCGGCATCGCGCCCCTGCCGATCGCGCCGTGGGCGGCCAAGCGGCGGGCCGCGCTGGCCCAGCGCTTCCCCGGCGAGCGGCTGGTGATCCCGGCGGGCACGCTGAAGGTGCGCAGCAACGACAGCGACTACCGGTTCCGTCCGCACAGCGCGTACTCGTACCTGACGGGGGCGGGCGAGTCGGACGACGTGCTGGTGATCGAGCCGTCCGGCGAGGCCGTCCTGTACGTCAGGCCGCGCGCCCCGCGCGAGGAGGGCCAGGAGTTCTACCGGGACCGCCGCTACGGCGAGTTCTGGGCGGGCCCGCGCCCCGACCTGGCGGAGGCGGCCGAGCTGTACCAGGTGGAATGCGCCCACATCCGCGACCTCGACCTGAAGGGCCCGGCGCGGGTGCTGCGCGGGGTGGACGCGTCGGTGGACGCCAGGGTCGAGCGAGGCGGCGGCGACGCGGAGCTGGAGTCGTTCCTGTCGGAGATGCGGCTGATCAAGGACGAGTGGGAGGTGGGCGAGCTGCGTTCGGCGGTGGACGCGACCGTGCGCGGCTTCGAGGACGTCGTGCGCGCCCTTCCCCAGGCGATGGGCCACCGGCGCGGCGAGCGGTACCTGGAGGGCGTGTTCGGGCTGCGGGCCCGCCTGGAGGGCAACGCGGTCGGCTACGACAGCATCGTGGCGTCGGGCTCGCACGCCTGCGTGCTGCACTGGATCCGCAACGACGGCCCGCTGCGCCGCGACGACCTGCTGCTGATGGACGCCGGCGTCGAGTCGGACACGCTCTACACGGCCGACGTCACCCGCACGTTCCCGCTGTCGGGCCGGTTCAGCGCGGTGCAGCGGCAGGTGTACGAGCTGGTCTACGAGGCCCAGACGGCGGCCATCGCGACGCTGCGGCCCGGCGCCCGCTTCCGCGACTTCCACCTGGCGGCCATGCGCGTCATCTGCGAAGGGCTGCGCGACTGGGGCCTGCTGAAGGAGCCGGCCGACACGCTGCTGGAGACCGGCCTCTACCGCCGCTACACGCTCTGCAGCAGCGGCCACATGCTGGGCCTCGACGTGCACGACTGCGCGAAGTCGCGGGCCGAGGTCTATCTGGACGGCGTGCTGGAGGAGGGCCAGGTGCTGACCGTCGAGCCCGGCCTGTACCTCCAGCCCGACGACCTGACGCTGCCGGAGGAGCTGCGCGGCATCGGCGTGCGCATCGAGGACGACCTGGTGATCACCGCCGGCGGTGCGGAGCTGCTGTCGGGCGGCCTGCCCCGCCACCCCGACGAGATCGAGTCGTGGATGGGCACGCTTCTGTAGTGGATCGCACACGTTTCGTGCGTGGCTGACAAGTTCGAACCGGGCTCTCATACCTTTTACGCAAATTCTCACCGGAGCATCGACTACTGGACAACCCGTCAGTAGGGTTGCCAATCCGTAGGCGGCGGAGGTGGTGATGGCCTGGTCCGGGTACGTCGGGCGCCGGGCCGGCGCGGCCCTCGGCCAGGTCGGTGAGCTGTTCGTCATCGTGCTGGAGGGCCTGCGCCGCAGCTGGGACGTCAGGCGCTGGTTCTGGGAGTTCGTCGACCAGTGCTGGTTCCTGGCCCGCGTCACCAGCGTCCCCGTGCTGCTGGTCTCCCTGCCGCTCGGCGCCACCGTCGCGTTACAGGTGGGCGAGCTGGCCCGGCAGCTGGGCGCCGGGTCGGCCACCGGCAGCGCGGTCTTCGTCGGCCTCATCCGCGAGGTGGCGCCGCTGGCCAGCGCGCTGCTGATCGCCGGGGCCGGCGGCAGCGCCATGACCTCCGACATCGGGGCCCGCCACATCCGCGACGAGCTGAGCGCGATGGAGGTCATGTCGGTCAACCCCGTCCACCGGCTGGTCACGCCGCGCATGTGGGCGGCCAGCACGATCGCGGTGTGCCTGTGCCCGCTGGTCATCGTGGCGGGCGCGGCCGGCGGCTACTTCTTCAACGTGGTGGTGCAGGGCGTCACGCCGGGCGCGTACTTCGACGGGGCGCTGTCGCTGGTGGTGGCATCCGACCTGTACGTGACGCTGCTCAAGGCGTGGATCTTCGGGTTCATCGCCGCGGGGGTGGCCTGCTACAAGGGCATGACGTGCGCGACCAGCCCGGTCGGGGTGGGGCGGGCGGTCAACCAGTCGACCGTGGTGACGTTCATGCTGGTGTTCACCTTCAACTACGTCATCTCGGCCGTGTACTTCCTGGCCTACCCGCCGAGGTCGCTGTGACGACGGCGTTGCGGGCCGCCGAGCGCTTCGCGTCCCTGTCCGACTGGCCGCTGTTCGTGGGCAAGGTGCTGTTCTACTGCGTCCGCGACGTCGTGCTCCGCCTCAAATACGGCAAGGTCGTGTTACGGCAGGTCAGCGACGTGGTGGTGGGCGTCGGCGCGACGGTCATCGGCGGCGGCATGATCTTCGTGGTGTTCACGATGGCCTTCGTCGTGGGCGCGACCGTGGGGCTGCAGGGCTACCAGGGGTTGCAGGCCATCGGCGCGGAGTCGTTCATGGGCCTGGTGGGCAGCTTCGCCAACGTCCGCGAGATCACCCCGATCATCGCGGCGACGGCGCTGGCGGCGCAGGTCGGCTCGTCGTTCACGGCGGAGCTGGGCGCGATGCGGATCTCCGAGGAGATCGACGCGCTGGAGGTGATGGGCATCAACGCCTTCACCTACCTGATCTGCACCCGCGTCGTGGCCGCGTTGCTGGCGCTGGTGCCGATCTACCTGATCGCGTTGTTCGCCAGCTTCTTCGCCACGCGGCTGATGTGCACGGTGCTGTTCGGGCTGGCGCCGGGCGTCTACGACTACTACTTCTACCTGTATCTGCCGGTCAGCGACATCGTGTTCAGCGTCGCGAAGGTCGCGGTGTTCGCGTTCGCGGTGATCGTCATCCACTGCTTCCACGGGTTCCACGCCACGGGCGGGCCGGTGGGCGTGGGGGTGGCGGCGGGCCGGGCCATCCGCCAGTCGATCGTCACGATCGTGCTGCTCAACCTGTTGCTGTCGTACCTGTTCTGGGGTGGCGGCGGCAACATCCCGCTGACGGGGTGACGCGGTGAACCGCAGCGAGCTCTCCCTCTCCACCCGGCTCTGCATCGCGCTCGCCATGCTCGTGGTGCTGGCGGGAACCGTCCTGTACGCCGTGCGCACCGCCACCGAGGTCCCCGGCACCCGCTACGACGCCGTGTTCGGCCGGGCCGGGCAGGGCCTCGACGCCGGCTCCCCCGTGAAGATCCGCGGCATCACCGTGGGCGAGGTGACGGACGTCTCGCTCGACGCCAAGGGCAGGGCGGTGGTCACCATGCACGTGGACGACGCGATCAGGGTGCCGCGCACGGCGACCGCGTCGGTGGAGCCCGCGTCGGTGTTCGGGCCCAAGTTCGTGGACCTGCGGCCGGGGCGGGGCGAGGCGCGCGGGCCGTACCTGGCGGCCGGGGCCGTCATCACCCGTACGGAGGACCCGCTCGATCTGTCCGACACGCTCGGCGACGCCTACCGGGGCCTGAAGGCCGTGAATCCGCGCGAGGTGACGGTCATCGTGCACACCCTGGCCAAGGGCCTGGAGGGGCAGGGCGAGGACCTGCGGGAGCTGATCGGCGACGCCGGCACGGTCATGTCGGTGGCGCACCGGCAGCGCTTCCGCGCCCGGCGCTTCCTGCGCGACGGCGCGCTGCTCGGCACCGCCCTGTCCGGCAAGGGCGACGAGCTGGTCGCCATCTCCTCCGACGTCAACGCCATCACCCCCGACCTGCTCAAGCGGGCCGACAAGGTACGGGCTCTGCTGCAGGAGGTCACCTCGGTCTCCGGGCAGGTCACGCACGGCCTGGCCAAGCACAGGGGGAACCTGCGGGCCGGGGTGCACTCGGGCGAGCGGGTGGCCGCGCTCATCTATGCCCAACTCGGCCTCGCGGGCGACGGCGTACGCGGCCTGAACACGCTGGTCGATCTGCTGAACGAGCTGATCGAGGCGCCGGGACCAGGAGGGACCAGGCAGCTGCAGGTGGAGGCGTTCCTGTCGGGCGACGTGTGCGAGCTGGTGGTGGGCATCTGCGGCCCCACCGACGGGAGGCGCTGATGGAGATCGCCCGCCGCCGCTGGACGCTGCTGCGCGCCGCGCTGTTCACCGGCGTGTGCGTGGCGCTGATCGCGGCCATCGGCGTGCAGGTCGCGCGGGTGAGCACCGGCGACGGCTACCGGCTCGTCGCCGTCTTCGACGACGTGTCGGGGCTGGTCGAGGGCGACCAGGTGAAGATCGCCGGAGCGCCCGTCGGCCAGGTGGAGGCGATCAGGGTCGTGGACGGCCGCGCCGAGGTGACGCTGGAGGTGCAGCGGGAGATCACCGTGCCGTCCGACACCGAGGCCGCCGTACGCTGGCGCAACGCCGTCGGCCAGCGCGTGGTCTACCTGCTGCCCGGCACCGCGCCCGGCAGGCTCGCCCCCGGCGCGCGCATCGCCCGCACCTCGTCGGTGGTGGACATCGGCGAGCTGATCAGCGACCTCGGCCCGCTCACCCGCAGCCTCGACCCCGACCAGATCAACCGGCTGCTGACCGCCGCCGCCACGTCGCTCAAGGGCAACGACCGCACGATCCCGCGGCTGCTCGACAACGTCAACGCCATCACCACCACGGTCGAGCAGCGCAGGAAGACCATCGAGCAGCTGCTGAAGGACTACGCCACGGTCAGCGACGTGGTCGCCAGGCGCGACAGGCAGATCGAGCGGCTGGTGGACAACCTGGTGACGCTGTCGGAGTCGTTCGCCGACAACCGCGAGCTGGTGGACGACGCGCTGGTGGAGCTGGCGGCGACCATGCACACCACGAACGAGGTGCTCGGCAAGAACGCCGGCGAGCTGGGCTCCCTGGTCGACAACCTGTCGGGGCTGACCGGCGGCATCAGGCGCAACGTCAGGAGCATCGACCAGGCGGTCGGCACCTTCCCGCCGCTGTTCGAGCGGGCGTACTCGTCGGTCAACCGGGGCCACTACTTCATGACCGCGGTCCCCTGCCTGGCGCTCGGGCCCGCGCCCTGCCCGTACGGCATGCGCACCCCGCCGCCGCTGCGCAACACCCGCGTGCAGAGCGAGAAGGACCTGCGGAAGCTGCTGGTGGGGTCGTGATGGCGCTCAAGTCCTTCAGGGATCGCAACCGGCACGCCGTCGGGCTGGTGTCGCTGGCCACGCTCGCCACGGTGCTGGTGGCCACGTTCCTGGTCGGCAACCTGGGGCTGCTGGAGGGCGGCTACACCATGTCGGGCGTGTTCGCCGACTCGGGCGGGGTGCGCACCGGCAACGACGTACGGGTGGCCGGCGTACGGGTGGGCGAGGTCACCGAGGTGCGCGCCGACTACGCGCAGGGCCACGTGATCGTCACCTGGCGGGTGGACGACGGCGTCCGGCTCGGCCGCGGCACCCGCGCCGACATCGCCCTGTCCAACCTGCTCGGCGGCCGGTACGTCAAGCTGTCGGGAGCCGTCTCGCCCCCGTACATGCACGAGCTGCCAGAGGGGCGGCGGCGCGTCCCGATGACCCGCACCGGCGTCCCCACGCTGGTCAACGACGCCGTCAAGGACGCGACCCGGCTGGTCGAACGCCTCGACACGAAGGCCGTGGACGACCTGCTCACCGAGCTGGGCAAGCTCGACGTCGTCAAGCGCGGCCGCGTCACCCGGCTGCTCGACGACATCGGCGACCTGTCCGACACCGTCAGCAAGAGCGAGCCGCAGCTGCGCCGGCTGCTCGACAACGGCGCCCGCGTCATGGACGTGCTGAAGAAGAAGGACGCCCAGCTCGGCCGGCTCATCGACGCCGTCGAGGTGATGCTGGAGGAGCTGCGCAGGCGCAGGAAGGAGCTGCGCACGCTGCTCGGCGACGGCAGCGACCTGGTACGCAGCACCACCCGCCTGATCAGGGAGCACGAGCGCTCGCTCGTCCAGGTCCTCGACGACAACGCCGCCATCACCACCCGGCTCAGCGCCGGCAACGAGCGGCTGAACACGCTGCTGGCCTGGGCGGGGCCGACGTTCTCCGGGCTGTCCACGATGGGCGGCCAGGGGCCGTGGCTGGAGGCGATCGCGACCGGGCTGGGGCCGATCAACCCGGAAGTGCTGGCGGCCGTCACCAAGGACAGGGCGAAGGACAGGAGGGGCGACCGATGAGGCGGCTCGTCGCGGTGCTTTCGGCCTGGGTGCTCCTCGCGTCGGGGTGCACGGTGGGCGGGGCGGAGCCGTACCGGCTGAGCGCCGTCTTCGCCAAGACGCCCGCCCTGTACGAGGAGGCGCGGGTCAAGGTCATGGGCCTCGACGCCGGCTACGTGGACCGCATCCGCATCGACGGCGACCGCGTACGGGTGGACCTGCGGATCGACCCGCACGTGCCGCTGCCGTCCGGCGTCAAGGCCGTGGTCGCGCCGCAGAACACGCTCGGCGAGCGCAACGTCGTGCTCTACCCGCCGTGGAAGCCGGGCGATCGGCGCATCGCGCCGGGAGCGGTGATCCCGCTGGAGCGCACCGACCTGCCGGTGGAGATCGACGACGCGCTCGACGCGTTCACCAAGCTGACCGAGGCGCTCGACTCCCGCAAGCTGGGCGGCGTCGCGGGCGACCTCGCCGACGGCGTCAGGGGACGCGGGAAGACCATCGGCGACGCCATCAGCAGCACCTCCGAGCTGACCGGCGTGCTCGCCGCGCAGGACCAGCGGCTGGTCGAGCTGGCGGAGGGCCTCAACGAGCTGGCCACCAGCCTCAACGAGCGCGAGCGCCAGGTAAGGGGCGCCATCGACGCCTTCTCCGAGGCGAGCGCGCTGCTGGCCGAGGAGCGGCGGCGGCTGCGCGGGTTCGTCACGTCCATGGCGGGGTTCGTGCGGCGCGGCGACGTGATCATCGAGCAGTACGCGGAACGCCTGCCCCAGGCCACCACGACGCTGGCCGAGCTGGTGCTGACGGTCAGGGCCAACAGCGCCTCCATGGCGCGGGCGGTCAAGGGCGCCGCCGACTTCGCCGACGTGCTGATCGACTCCTGGGACCGCGAACAGCACGTGCTGCAGATCCGCGTCGTGCTCAACGCGATGACCAGGGCGTGGCTGCGGCCGCTGTTCGACTCCCTGAACCTGGGCGAGGTGCCGTGCCTGCCCGCCGGCCTGAGCAACTGCCCCTTCGAACGCAGGGGAGGCGGCCGATGAGGCGCGTCCTGGCCTTGGTCCTCGTGGTCACGGTGACGGCGGCCTGCTCGCTGCGCACGCTCGGCGCCACCACCGGCGACCTCACCCTGTACGCGGTCTTCGACGACGTGCAGAGCTTGGTCTCCGGGCACAGCGTGCAGATCGCCGACGTACGCGTCGGGTCGGTCACCGACGTGCGCCTGGAGGGCTACCGAGCCAAGGTCACCATGTCCGTCCAGTCCGCCCACCGGCTGCCCGCGGGCAGCACCGCGACCGTGGCCAAGACCTCCGTGCTGGGCGAGAACTACGTCCTGCTCACTCCGCCGCCCGGCAAGGACCTGACCACGGGGCCGTACATGAAGGACGGCGCCACCATCTCGGAGACCTCGGTCGAGCCGGACATCGAGCAGGTCACCGCGAGAGCGGGGCCGCTCATCGAGGCGCTCGGCGCGCAGGACGTCAACGCCGTGCTGGACGCCGCGTCCACCGCCTTCGCCGGGCAGGGCGACGAGGTCAACCGGCTGATCAGGCAGACCGCCGAGGTCACCGACGCCTACGCGGCCGCCAGGAAGGACCTCGCCACCTCCATCGACGCCCTGGCGAAGCTCGGCGACGACCTGGCCGAGGGCAGCGGCGAGCTGGACCGGCTGCCCGGCACGCTGGCCGCCGCCACCGACCGGCTCGCCCACGGGCGGGGGCACGTCAAGAAGGCCGTGGCCGCCCTGACCAAGCTGGCCGAGCAGGCCAACCTCACCGTCTATCCGCGGCACGCCGCCCGGCTGCGGACGCTGCTGCGCGAGCTGGAGGGCATCTCCACGGCCATGCAGCGCGGCGGGCAGGACCTGAAGGGGCTGGTGGCCAGGCTGCAGAAGTTCATCGACGCGCCGCCCATCACCGTCAACGGGCAGGTGCTCACGTACGTGTGGCTGCGCGGCGTGCTGCTGCCCCAGCCAGGACGGCCCGTACGCGACACCGTGGACGCCGTCCGCCGGCTGCTGGAGCCGCCGCGATGAAGAACCGGGTCGCGCTCAACCTCGGGTTCTTCGTGGCCCTGGGGATCGTCATGACGGTGTGGGCGTTCACCACGATCATCCGGCTGGACGCCGTCGAGCGGCCGTACCGGGTGTCGGCCGAGTTCGCCTCCTCCCCCGGGCTGATCCGCGGGTTCGACGTCGCCTACCTGGGCGTACGGGTCGGGAAGATCGGCGACGTGCGGCTCGCGCCCGGGAAGATCGTGGTCGGGCTGGACATCGACAGGGAGACCAGGCTGCCGAAGGGCGTCACCGCCGAAGTGCGGCGCCGCTCCGCCGTCGGAGAGCCGTACGTCGAGCTGTCGCCGCCCGCCACCGGCGTCACCGGCGCCAGGCTCGCGGCCGGCGACACGATCCCGCTGGCCAGGACCGCCGTGCCGCTCGACTACAAGAAGCTGTTCGAGGGCGTCGGCAAGCTGCTGAACGCGGTGCCGCCCGAGGACGCCGAGACCATCGTGCACGAGCTGGCCGTCGCGCTCGACGGGCGGGCGCCCGCCATCAGGCGCATCATCGACGACGCCCACACCCTGACCGGCACGCTGGCCGACAACGCCGACGTTCTGGACGACCTGTCGGTACAGCTCACCCGGCTCACCCACACGCTGGCCGGCAAGCGGGGCGAGCTGGCCTCCGGCATCACCGACCTGAGCACGGTGACCGCGACGCTGCGGGCCTCCCGCAAGGACCTGAACGCCATCCTCGACCGGGGCCCTGGCGTGTTCGGGCAGCTCGACGCGGCCGTGCGCGCCTCGCGGCCGGGCTTCTCGTGCCTGCTGACCGCCGCCGGGCTGCCGCACCGGCCCGCCTTCTCCGCCGCCACCGAGCGGAACGTGCACCACCTGCTGAGCATTGTGCCGACCGCGCTGAGCCTCGCCGACGACATCAGCGACCGGCGCGGCGACACCGTGTACGGGCGGGCGGAGTTCCTGTTCAGCGTCCCCGGCGGGCCGACGCCGGCCGAGGAGTACGCGGGGCCGCTCGGGCCGCCCACCGTGCCCCGGCTGCGCGCCTGCCCCGACCGTGACCCCGAGCCGCGCCCCGGCCGCTCCGGCGACCGGTACCGCGAGGTCGCCGACCCGGAGCCGTCCGGACGTCCCTCGGCCCTGGACACCCCGAGACCCGATCGGAGCAAGACCCCCGCACGCACCTCGGACCCCGTCGCCGCCCCCACCGGCGGCCCCGGGCCCTCCGACCCCCTGGACAACGCCCCGCTGATCGTCGCGATCATGCTCGCCGTGCTGGCGGGCGGCGGCGTCGTGGGCTGGACCGCCGCGGGCCGCGCCGCCCGCCGCCGATGAGGAGCCCCTATGACCACCCGGCACCCCACCGCCCCCGCCACCCAGGAAGACCCACCCCTCCCCATCTCCGAGCCCGCCGCGGAGCCCGCCTCTGAGCGAGCCGCCGAGCCCGCATCTGGGCCCGCCGCCGAGCCAGCCCCCGCCTCCGCCTCTGAGCCCGCCGGCTCGGCCGAGCCGGCCCCTGCTCGTGCCGGCTCCCCCGCCGAACCGGAGGCCGCCGCCGAGGCGGCCCCCTCACCCGAGACGCCCGCCGCAACCCAGCAGGAGGCGCGGTCGAGGGGTGGGTTCACGCGGGCCAAGCTGCTCGGGGCGCTCGGGGCGATGCTGGTGGTCGCCGTCGCGGCCACCGCCGTGCTGCAGTGGGTCTCTGCGACCCGCGCCCAGGAGGCCACCGCCCGGCTGGAGGCCGAGCGGGCGCTGCGGGTGGAGGTGTCGGGCGCGGCGGGCGCGTTCAGCCGGGCCCTGCTCAGCTACGACTACCAGAACCTGCAGACCACCCGTGCCACGCTGGCCGCCCAGGCGACGGGCGACTTCCTGGCGACGTACGACGCGGCGTTCGGCGGCGCGATGGCCCAGGTCATCGTCAAGCTCAAGGCCACCTCCCAGGCGACCGTGCGCGAGGTCTACCTGGCCGGCGTGGACGAGGCCACCGCCCACGCCATCGTGGTCGTCGACCAGCAGGTCAACACCTCGGAGGCGATCCGCTCCGTCAAGGACTCGCACCTCAAGATCAGCCTGGTGAAGGAGAAGGGCATCTGGAGGATCAACGAGGTGACGGTGCTGGGCGCGGCGTCGGAGGACCAGTACGACCTGGACGGCAAGCCCGCCAAGGAGTGATCAGCGGCGCGTGGGCGTGGGGTCGAGGAACACCTGCTCTACCTCGGGGAACCGATCCCGCAACCGCCGATCCACCTCGTCGCAGGCGATCTCCAGACCGGCGGCGCCGGCCTCGTCCCAAAAATCGATCTTGGCGGCGACCAGCACCGCGCCGGGCCCGATCACCATCGTCAGCAGCTCCACCACGTCGGCCACCTCGGGCTGCTCCAGCAGCACGGCCCTGATGCCGGCCTCCATGCCCTCGGGCGCGGCCTGGTCGATGAGCAGCGACAGGTTCGAGCCGATCAGGATGAGCGCCGCCACCAGCAGGAGCAGGCCGATGGTCACGGAGGCGACGCCGTCCCAGAGCGCCGAGCCGGTGAGCTGCGAGGCGAGCAGCCCGCCGGCGGCGATCAGCAGGCCCACGAGCGCGGCGGCGTCCTCGAACAGCACGGCCTTCAGCGCCGTGTCGGACGTCACCCGCACCAGCCGGAGCGGGTTGACGTCGTGCCGCCTGGCCTCGCGGCGCAGCTGCGACAGCGCCTTGAGGAACGAGACGCCCTCGATCACGAACGCGGCGGCCAGCACGACGTACGACGGGGTGAGGTTCGACAGCTCCTCGCCGTGGCTGATCTCGTGCAGGCCGTGCGTGACGGAGAACCCGGCGCCGCCCACCAGCGTCGCCACCGCCGCCATCATCGCCCAGACGAAGCCCGACTTGCCGTGCCCGAACGGATGCCGCCGGTCGGCCGGCCTGCCCGACCTGCGCACGGCCACCAGCAACAGCAGCTCGGTCACGGTGTCGGCGGCCGAGTGTGCCGCCTCCGACAGCATGGCCGCCGAGCCGCCGATGAGCCCGGCGATGAGCTTGGCCAGCGCGATGGCGAGGTTGGCGGCGCCGGCCACGAGCACCGTGCCGAGGCTCTCTCCCGACTTCCCGCCCATAGCGTTCCACCTTACGTGCGCTAGATTGGGGATCATGCGCGAGCCCCGGTGGCTGTCCCCGGCCGAACAGCGTGCGTGGCGCACGCACCTGGCGGTGCACAAGCTGCTCATGCACCGGCTCGATCGCGAGTTGCACGCGCACTCGCTCTCGCTCAACGACTACGAGATCCTCGTCAACCTCTCCGAGAGCCCGGGGCGCCGCATGCGCATGAGCGAGCTGGCCGACGTCACCATCCAGTCGCGCAGCCGGCTGTCGCACCAGATCTCCCGCATGGAGGCCAAGGGGCTGGTGACCAGGGAAGACTGCCGCGACGACCGGCGGGGCACCTACGCCGTGCTGACCGACGAGGGCTGGGAGACGATCCAGCGGGTGGCCCCCTACCACGTGAAGGGCGTGCGCGAGCACTTCGTCGACCGGCTCACCGACGACCAGCTGGAGGCGATCGAGGCGGCGTACGCGCCGATCGTCGAGCACCTGAAGAAGCTGCGCTGACACCCAACCGATATGCGCGAGGAGCCACGCGCCCTCCCGCCGATCGCTAGCATCCGGTCATGCTCAGAAAGCTACTGATCGTGGCGGTCCTCGCGCTGGCGACGGCGTGCTCGTCAGGCGGCGGGGGGCCAGAGCTGCCGGCCGGGCCCGACGTGATGAAGAAGGCCGTCGACGCCATGAAGACCGTCAAGTCGGCCAGCTTCTCCATCGCCACCGAGGGCAAGCCGGACGTGCCGCTGAAGAAGGCCGACGGCCGGCTCACGGCCGAGGGCGACGCCGACGGCACGATCACGCTCGAAGCGCTGGGCAACCTCCTCGAGGTCACCTTCGCCGTCGTGGGCGACACCGTGCACTTCAAGGGCGCCACTGGCGGGTTCCAGAAGATGACGCGGCAGCAGCTGGCGCAGATCTACGACCCTTCGGTCATCCTCGAGCCCACCAAGGGCGTCGCGCAGCTGCTCGCCTCCGGCACCGACCCCAAGGTCGAGGCCGTCGAGAACGGCTCCTACCGGGTCGCCACCACCTTCCCCGCGAACGTCGTGGGCCAGATCGTCCCCGGCGTCACGCAGGGCGTCAACGGCAAGATCTGGATCGACCAGGCCAGCAGCCGGCTCACCAAGGCCAGCCTGCCGTTGCAGGGCGGCACGGTGACGGTGTCGTTCAGCGACTACGACGCGCCGGTCACGATCAAGCCGCCCGCGGAGTGACGCACGTGCGACGGGACGTGAGGCGGGCCCCATGAGGCGGGCTCAATGAGGTGGGCTCAATGAGGTGGGCTCGATTGAGGCGGGCTCGATGAGGCGCGCCCGCCGGGTGGTGCTCGGCGCGGGCGGCGCGGTGGTGCTGCTTGCGGCGCTGGACGCGTACGTGGTGGTGACCGTCCTGGTCGCCATCGCCGGCGACGTCGGCATCCCGCTCAACCACCTCGAACGCGCCACCCCGATCGTGACGGGCTTCCTGCTGGGGTACGTCGCCGCGATGCCCCTGCTCGGGCGGCTCTCCGACCGCTACGGCCGCCGCCCCCTCATCCACGCCTGCCTGGCCGCCTTCGCCCTCGGCTCCGTGCTGACGGCGTTGGCGAGCGGCGAGATCATGGTGGTGACCGGCCGCACGGTGCAAGGCGTGGCAGGCGGCGCCCTGCTGCCCATCACCATGGCCCTGATCGGCGACCTGTGGGACGAACACGAGCGCCCGGTGGCCCTCGGCGCGGTTGGTGCCGCCCAGGAGCTGGGCAGCGCCCTCGGCCCGCTGTACGGCGGCCTCCTGGCCGGCATCCCCAGCACGGTGGTGGCGGGCCTGGAACTGGGCGGCTGGCACGCCATCTTCTGGATCAACGTCCCCCTGGCCGCCCTCGCCGCCCTCGCCATCCACCTCACCCTCCCACCCGGCCCGGCCAGGGCCGTTGAGGCCGGCGCGGATGCGCGCCGAGAAACCGCCGGCCCGATCGTGGCCGCGCACCCCTCTGCCGTATCCGCCGCGCCGCCCGCCGAAGGCGAGGCCACCGGCGGGGCACTGGACGCCTCCGCGCACGCGCGCCGCCGACCGGGCGAGACCGTCTCCGCAGCCGAAGGCGCCCCACCTGGCGCGGCCGTAGATGCCGACGCGGACTCGCGCCCCGAGACCTCCGAGGCCCGCGCGTCCGCTGTCGGCGGGCGCCCCGCCACCACCCCTGAGAGCGCCGCAGCCGGTGCGGGCGTTGCGGTTGCCGCGGGTGGGCGGGTGGATCTCGTGGGTGGGGGGTTGTTGGCGTTGGCGTTGGCGCTGCTCGTGATCGGGCTTTACAACCCCGATCCGGCGGCGGCCGTCCTGCCGCCCTGGGGGGTTCCGCTGATCGTGGCGAGCGTCGTGGTCGGCGCCGGGTTCGTGTGGTGGGAGGTGCGGTCGCCCGTACGGTTGATCGATCTCACCGGCGCCCGTAAGGGCCCGCTGCTGGCCACCCTCGCGGTCAGCTTTCTGGCGGGGGCGGCGTTGCTCGTCACCATGGTGTTCGTGCCGATCACCGCCCAGACCCTGCTGGGCACCGACGAGCTGGGCGCGTCGCTGGTGCTGGCGAGGTTCCTGGCGGCGCTGACGGTGGCCGCGTTCCTCGGCGGGCTGCTGGCCCGCCGGCTGGGCGACCGGGCGGTGGCGATGGCGGGCATGATCCCGGCTGCGGCGGGATACGCGCTGATGAGCCGATGGCCGCTCGACCTGGCCGGCGCGGGCCTGACGGTCGATCTCACGCTGGCGCTGGCCGGCCTGGGGCTGGGCTTGGTGATCGCCCCGGTGTCGTCGGCGGTGCTCAGGGTGAGCCGCCCCGACCAGCACGGCGTGGCGTCGGCCGCGGTCGTGGTGGCGCGGATGATGGGCATGCTGGTCGGCATCGCGGCCGTCTCGGCCTGGGGTTTCTACCGGTTCCAGTCGCTGACGGCCCACCTGGACACGCCGCTGCCGTTCGGCGTGGACGCGGCGACGTACCAGCGGCAACTGGCCGACTACACCGAGCTGGTGCAGGCGGCGCTGCACACCGAGTACACCGAGATGTTCCTGGTCACGGCGTTCATCTGCCTGCTGGGGGCGGCGGTCGCCGTCCGCATGCCGGCCCGCCGCTAGGGGCGGCCCCCACGAAGAGGGCCGCCCCCAGGCGGGGGGTCAGGGCGACAGGCGGTGCAGGTCGCGGGGGAACGCGGTGGCCTGCCGGACGTTGGCGGCGCCGGTCAGGCGGGCGGTCCAGCGTTCGAGCCCGAGGGCGAACCCGCCGTGCGGCGGCATCCCGTACCGGAACGCCTGGAGATACCCCTCGTACGGGCCGGTCCCCTCGCCCTGGGCGGCCAGCGCGCGGACGTAGTCGTCGTAGCGGTGCAGCCGCTGCCCGCCCGTCACCAGTTCGAGCCCGCGGAAGAGCAGGTCGAACCCGTTGGAGTAGCCGGGCCGCGCGGGGTCGGGATGGGTGTAGAAGGGCCGCTTGGACATCGGGTAGCCGGTGACGAACAGGAACTCCGACCCGTGCTCCCGCTCGGCCCACTCCGACAGCCACCGTTCCTGCGCGGGCGACAGGTCGGGCTCGGACGAGGACGTGAGCCGCTGCGCCTCGGTGAAGTGCACGGAGGGGATCTCCGCCGGCACCTCGGGCACCCGTACGCCGAGCAGCGAAAGGGCCCGCGGCGCCCGCCGGCGTACGGACTCCAGCATGCCCGCCACCACCTCCCGCAGCACCGCCATCACGTCCCGGTGGTCGCGGACGAAGCCGAGCTCGGCGTCCAGGCTGGTGTACTGGGCGAGGTGCCGTACGGTGTCGTGCGGCTCGGCCCGGAAGACGGGCCCGACCTCGTAGACCCGCTCGAACACTCCGACCATCGCCTGCTTGTAGAACTGCGGCGACTGGGCGAGGTAGGCGGGCCGCCCGAAGTAGTCGATGGCGAAGACGTTCGCGCCCGACTCGGTGGCCGAGCCGACGATCTTCGGGGTGTGGATCTCGGTGAACCCGAGCCGGTCGAGCGTCTCCCTGAACCCGGCCACGCCGGCCGCCGCGATCTCCAGCGGCGCCCGCAGCAGCGGGTGCCGCAGCGCGACGGGCGCGTGGTCGAGCACGGTCGGCAGCCCCGCGCCGACCACAGGCCGGTAGAGGTCGAACGGCGGCGGCGTGCCCGGCTCGGCCAGCACCTCGATCGAGGGCGAGACCAGCTCGTGGCCGCCCGGGGCCTGCGGGTTGACGGCCACCGTGCCGGTGACGGCGACCACGCTCTCCTCGGGCGGCAGAACGGCTGCTGAGTCGGTGACCGCCTGGGCGAGCCCGGCGCGGTCGCGTACGACGAGGAAGGAAACGGACTTCAGTTGCCGGCGGCGATGGACCCAGCCGGCGATCGTCACTCGTTGTCCCGCGTGCTCGGCGAGCTCCGCGGAGAGAATACGAGAGATCATCACAACTCCTGCGAGACGTGTATGACCCCTTGGGAGTGCGGGGGAGAAGGGAGCTCCCGGTGCCACCGCACTTTCGCCGCCCCCGCGAAGGGGGCGGCCTCGAAACGACCCGATGACGGGGGTCAGGCCGGCGGGGCATTTCCTCCCCGCGCTCGGGAGTGTCTTCACCGGCGGGTCACGGCGCCGCCTTCGCAGCTGCCGGCGGCTCTCTGAGGCCGTGGTGCCCGCGGTTACTCGTCTCCGTCAACGCGTTGCCGCAGACCTTATCACTTGTCCTTCTTGGCGCGCTTCTCCCTGATCTTCATCGTCACCTCGATCGGCGAGCCCGCGAAGCCGAACTCCTCGCGGATGCGCCGCTCGATGAAGCGCCGGTAGGTGTCCTCCAGCCAGCCGGAGGTGAACAGCACGAACTTGGGCGGCTCGACCGACGCCTGCGTGGCGAAGAGGATCTTCGGCTGCTTGCCGCCGCGCACCGGCGGCGGGGTCTCGTGCACCAGCTCGGTCAGGAACGCGTTGAGCCGGGCCGTGGGCACCCGCGTGGACCAGGAGTCGAGCGCCTTCTCCAGGGCGGGCACGAGCCGGTCGAGGTGGCGCCCGGTCTTGGCGGAGATGTTGACGCGCAGCGCCCACGGGGTGCGGACGAGCTGGCGGTCGATCTCCCTCTCGAGGTAGTAGCGCCGGTCCTCGTCGAGCAGGTCCCACTTGTTGAAGGCGACCACCATGGCCCGGCCCGACTCGATGACCAGGCCGATGATGCGGAGGTCCTGCTCGGTGAGTGGCTGGCTGGCGTCGATGAGCACCACCGCGACCTCGCTGCGCTCAAGGGCGGCGCGGGTGCGCATGGCGGCGTAGAAGTCGGCGCCCTGCAGCTCGCGGTCGCGCCGGCGGATGCCGGCGGTGTCGACGAAGCGCCAGGTGCGCCCGCCCAGCTCGATCAGCTCGTCGACGGGGTCGCGGGTGGTGCCGGCCATCGGGTCGACGAGCACGCGCTCCTCCCCCGCCAGCTTGTTGAGCAGCGAGGACTTGCCGACGTTGGGCTTGCCGAGCAGCGCGACGCGGGCGGGACCGCGCTCGGCCTCGAACGTGAGGCGCGGCGTCTCGGGCAGCGCGTCGAGCACGACGTCGAGCAGGTCGCCGCTGGAGCGCCCGTGCAGCGCGGAGACGGGGAAGGGCTCGCCGAGCCCCAGCGACCACAGCGCGGCGGCCTCCAGCTCCAGCTGCTGGTTGTCGACCTTGTTGGCGGCCAGCACGACCGGTTTGCCCGACTGGCGCAGCACGGAGCCGACGATCTCGTCGGCGTCGGTGGCGCCCACGGTGGCGTCGACGACGAACACGATCACGTCGGCCAGCTCGACGGCGACCTGGGCTTGCTCGGCGATGCGCAGGTTCATGCCCGTGGCGTCGGGGTCCCAGCCGCCGGTGTCGACGACGGTGAAGCGGCGGCCACGCCAGTTGGCGTCGTAGGTGACGCGGTCGCGGGTCACGCCCGGCACGTCTTCGACGACCGCCTCACGGCGGCCGATGATGCGGTTGACCAGCGTGGACTTGCCGACGTTGGGCCGGCCCACGATGGCGACGACCGGAAGCGGCGTGGCGTCTTCGTGCTCGCCGATCTCAAGCTCGTCGAGGTCGGCCTCGACCCAATCCCCCGTTGTCACGATTTTACGTCCTTTGTGAGTCCCGCACCGGACTTCGGATCAGGTGCGCTCTTTGACCAGTCTCAACACCTCCGCGATGACCTCGTCCAAGGTCAGCGCGGTGGTGTCGAGCTCGATGGCGCCATCCGCCATCGAGAGCGGGTCTGTCTTACGTGTCGAGTCAAGAGTGTCACGCTTGGCCATGGCCGCGCGCTGCGCCTCCAGCGTCGAGCCCGCCACCTCGGCGCTGCGCCGCAGCGCACGGGCTTCGGGGCTGGCCGTCAGGTAAACCTTGACGGTGGCGTCGGGGCAGACGACCGTGCCGATGTCGCGGCCCTCGACCACGATGTCACCGGCGCCGACGATCTCGCGCTGCAGCGCCACCAGGCGGGCACGCACCTCGGGGACGGCCGCCACGGCCGACACCGCGCCGGTCACCTCGGCCTCCCTGATCGGCCCCGCCACGTCGACGCCGTCGACGTGGATGGTGGGACCGTCGGGATCGGTGCCGGAGCCGACGGCCGGCTCGCCGCAGCGGGCCGCGATCGCGGCCGGATCGGCGAGATCGACGCCCTGGCGCAGCATCCACCAGGTCATCGCGCGGTACATCGCCCCGGTGTCCAGGTAGCGCAGGCCCAGCGCGCGGGCGACCCCGCGCGACACGCTCGACTTACCCGACCCCGAAGGGCCGTCCATCGCGACGACCAGACCGGTCACGGCCTCTCCCTCTTCACGTTTCAGCTTGCCTCGAAGAGGCTACCGCCTCCGGCTCAGTCGGCGATCCAGCTTGCGTGAAAGCCGAGCGGCACGCGGGCGGGCAGCCGCACGGTGGCGAGGGGCTCGCCGGTGAAGTCCTGGGCGGACAGGATCACCAGGTCGCCCGCGCCCCGCTCGGGGTTGTTGACGTAGGAGAGCACGTATCCGTCGTCCTCGCCCTCCCCTGCGGGGACGAAGACCGGCTCGCCCGCGAACGCCTCGCGGCCCAACCGCCGCGTCTCCTGCGTGCCGCGCTCCAGGTCGTGCTTGATCAGCGTGTTGTCGAACGCCGTGTCGGGCATGTCCTCCAGGTCGGTGGCGCCCGGGTAGAACCGCTCCTCCATGTCGAGGGTGGCGGCGGTGTAGCCGTAACGGTACGGCCGGCCGGTGCGGCGCTCGTCCATGCGCGGGAACTCCTGCGCCCGGTCGTCGAGCCGGGTCTCGGACACACGCCCTGTGCGCAGGTCGATGCGCCAGCGGTCGAGCGTGGGCGGGCCGCCGAGGTCGAGCCGGGAGTCGAGGAAGCGCTTGGGGTAGCGGACGACGTCCACGACCACCTCGTCGCCCTCCTCGTACGCGTTGAGCGTGTGGAACACCCAGCACGGCGCCACCTCGAACCAGCGCACCTCGCCGGTCGCGCGCGACAGGAGCCCGAGCCGCGCGCCGTGGTCCTCGTTCCAGGCGACGGGCAGCGGCGAGCCCTTCTCGGCGTGCGGCATGCTGAACGTCACCGGCAGGTCGTAGATCACCACGAACCGCTCGGTGAGCGCGAAGTCGTGCATCATCGGCGCGTCGGGGACCGGGATCTTCCTGACCTCCGTCACCACGCCCTTGTCGTCGATGACGATGTGCTGGTGGTGGTCCCAGCCGAAGAAGTACGCCATCGCGTGCAGCTCGCCGGTGAACGGGTCGAGGTGGGCGTGGCCGGTGTAGCCGCCGGGCAGCCCGCCGTCGAAGTCGCACGGCCCGATCGTGTCCAGCTCGTAGCTCAGCTCGTACGGCCGAGCGCCCCCTTCCTGCGTCGCGAACGTGCGCCCGGCCAGCCCGATCACGTGGGTGTTGGGCGCGAGGTCGAGGCCGGAGTGCACCGGCCCCGGCCGCGGTTGCTCGCCGAGCCGCCGCGCGACGGGGGCGCTGCGCACCCACCGGTTGCGGTACCACTCGGCGCGGCCGTCGCGCAGCCGCACCCCGTGCACCATGCCCTCGCCGATGAGCAGGTGGGCGGCGCCGGGGTCGTCGAGGCCGAGCGGGTTGGGCCCGTTGCGCAGGAAGCGGCCGTTCAGCTCGGCCGGGATGCGGCCGGTGACCTCAAGGCCGAAGGCGGTGATCTCCTCGGTGGCCGGGGCGAAGCCGCCGGTGAACGGGGTGGTGCCCATCATGCTCTCCCTCTCGTCTTCATGAACGGCGGTCGTGGGCCGGCAGGAACCCGGTGAGCACCGAGGTGCACAGCAGCCGGTAGCGCGGCGACGCGTCGGCCTCCTCGAAATAGCTCATGATCTCCAGGCTCACGGCGCCGTGGACGGCCATCCACAGCAGGTCCGCGATCTCGGCCGCCGCGCCGCCGGTCAGCTCCCCCGCCTCCAGGCACGCGGCCACGGACGCCACGAGCAGGCCGAAGGTGTGCTTGGCCGTCCGCGTCGCCTCTTCCCCCGCCCTGAAGCCCGGCAGGGCGCCCAGGAACATGACGCGGTAGTAGTCGGGCTCGGCCAGCGCGTACGCCCGGTACGCGCCCAGCACGGCCATCAGCCGGTCGAGCGGGCCCTCCTCGTGGGGCACCGCCAGCAGCCGCTGTTCGAGCCGGGCGAAGCCCTCCAGCCAGAGGGCCTCGCTGAGGCCGTCCTTGGCGCCGAAGAGCGTGTAGATGACCTTCGTGGAGCAGCCGGCCTCGGCCGCGATCCGCCGGACGGTCAGCGCCGCCGGCCCTTCGCTGATGAGCAGAAGCTTGGCCGCGTCGAGGACGGCCGCCCTGACGACGCTCTGCCCTTCGCGCTGGGCCTGCTGGTACGGGGTATTCACGGTAACGCCGTTTCTTCTCGGTAACACTGTTACCGATCTTTCTACCCGCCCATGCGCGGCCTGTCAACGACTAAGCGGGGGCGTGCAGGTAAGAGCGAGGGGTGTGGAGAGCGAACCGCGTGTCACGGTCGTGGTGGTCAGCAGGGACAGGGTGCGGACGCTGACCCGTACGCTGCCGCTGCACCCGCGCCCGGTGATCCTGGTGGACAACGGCTCGGGTGACGGCACCGCCGGGTTCGTCCGCCGCCACTTCCCCGACGTCCACGTGGTCGAGGCGGGCAGGAACCTGGGCGCCCCCGGCCGCAACCTCGGCGTCGAGCTGGCCGGGACGCCCTACGTGGCCTTCGCCGACGACGACTCCTGGTGGGCGCCGAAGGCGCTGGAACGGGCGGCCGACGTGCTGGACGCCCACCCCCGCCTCGCCGTGCTGGGTGCGCGCGTGCTGGTCGGCCCCGACGAGCGGCTGGACACGGTGTCGGAACGCATGCGCGACTCGCCGCTCGGCACCGAGCCCGGAATGCCGGGGCCGAGCGTGCTGGGGTTCCTGGCGTGCGGGGTGGTGGTGCGCAGGGACGCGTTCCTGGAGGCGGGCGGGTTCGACGACGTGGTCTTCTTCTTCGGCGAGGAGGAACGGCTGGCGCTGGATCTCGCGGCGCTGGGGTGGGGGCTGGCGTACGTGGACGAGGTCGTGGCCCACCACCACCCCTCGCCCGCCCGCGACCCCGAGGGCCGCCGCGCCCTGGCCGTCAGGAACGCGCTGCTGACGGCCGTGCTGCGGCGCCCCTGGCCGGTGGTGGCGCGGCGGGCGTTCGACGCGCTGCGCGGCGGCCGGGCAGGCCGGCGCGGTCTCCGTACGGCGCTGCGCCGGCTCCCCGCGGCCCTTTCAGAACGCCGCCGCCTCCCGCCGGCAGTGGAACGGAAACGACGCATGCTGGAAAGTCGTTACATATCGTGATTGATGGGCATCAGAGGGTCATGACAACAGCACCTAACCCGATCGACCTGCAGAAGCACCTGAGCGGGGTGGACTACCCGGCCAGCAAGCAGGACCTGATCAAGGCCGCTCGCGAGCACAACGCGAGCAACGACATAGTCAAGGCTCTCGAAGCCATGCCCGACCGTGAGTACGACGGCCCGAACGCCGTCAGCCAGGCGATCACCAAGCGCTGATCGCCGGAACGCGCCGGGCGGGCCCCCTCACGGGGACCCGCCCGGCGTACGTCCATGAACGGCCCGCCCGGACAGCGGGCGAGATGGTCTCAGGGGACCTGCCAGCCGCGTTCGTGCAGAGCCTGGGTGAGGGCGGCGGCGGCGCCGGGCTCCACGGACAGCTCCGCGATGCCCAGCGGCAGGCCGGGGGCGTGCTCAAGGCGGACGTCCTCGACGTTGACCCCGACCTCGTCGCACGCCTGGAACAGGCGGGCGAGCTGACCGGGACGGTCGCCGATGACCACCTGCACCACGGCGTAGGAGGAGGCGGGCCCGCCGTGCTTGCCGGGGATGCGGTCGTGACCCACCACGCCGCGCTTGAGCAGCTGGGTGATCTCGTTGGTCGCGGTGCCGTCGCCGTCGGCCAGGGCCCGCAGCGCGTTCGCCGCGTCGGCCAGGTCGTTGGCCACCGCCTCCAGCACCTCGGCGACCGGCGTCGCGTTGCCGGACAGGATGCCCAGCCACAGCCCGGGATCGCTGCCCGCGATGCGCGTGACGTCGCGGATGCCCTGACCGGCCAGCCCGAGCGCGACGTCGGTGGCGTCGGCCAGCCGGGCCGCCACCGCCGAGGCCGCCACGTGGGGAGCGTGGGAGACGACCGCGACCGCACGGTCATGGTCGATGGCGCTGACCTCGACCGCGTTGGCCCCGCACAGCTCGATCAGCCGCAGCACCGCCGCCTTCGCCTCGGGATCGGCCTCCTCGGTGGGGCACAGCGCCCACGGCCGGCCCAGGAACAGGTCGTCCCTGGCCGCGCCCGGCCCCGACTTCTCCCGCCCGGCGAGCGGATGCGAGGCGACGTAGGAGGACAGGTCGCAGCCGAGCTGCATGGCCCGATGGATGGGCTCGCCCTTGACGCTCGCCACGTCGGTGTAGAAGCGGGCCGCGCCGACCCGCTGCAGCTCCAGCAGCTCGGTCGCCACGTGCGCGGGCGGCACCGCGATGACCGCGAGGTCGGCCCGCTCGGCGTCGGCGCCCGGCCGCCACTCCTCGCCGGCGCCGAGCTCCCGTGCCAGTCGTACGGCCCCCTCATCCTGATCGGCGAGCAGCACCCGCACACCCCGCTTGCGCAGGGCCAGCGCCGCAGAGGTGCCGATGAGACCGGTGCCGACGACGAGCACGGTACGAAGATCCATCTCGATGTCCTGATTGGTCGGGCTGAACGGTTGAGAGGTGCCGCGCGGCCGGCATGCCCGCCGCGTCCTGCCTTACGGCGAATCTACTGGGCGATGTCCTGCCGCAGCGCCACCGCACCCCGCAGATAGACGTGCTGCATCTCGGAACGCGGCCGGTCGGTCTCGATGTGGGCCATGAGGCGCACCACCCGCGGCAGCGCGCCGGGAACGTCGATCTCGGTGCAGCAGATCAGCGGCACCTCATGGAAGCCCAGCTTGCGCGCGGCCAGCGCGGGGAACTCGGCCGTCAGGTCGGGCGTCGCGGTGAACAGCACGCTGATCACGTCGTCGGGAGTCAGGTCGTTACGCTCCATGATCGCGCTGACCAGCTCGGTCGTGCCCGAGATGACCGCGTCACGGTCGTTGGCGTCGACCTGGATCGCCCCACGGATCGCCCGCACCATGTGCTTCGTTCCCTTCCACGGCCATGGAGCCCGTGCGGAGGTACCGCACGGGCTCCTGCGTCCGGCCAGATTACAGCTTCACGGCCGCGTACAGCTCGCCGACTTCCTTCAGCGACAGCGCCCTGACGGTGCCCGGCTTCGTGCGGCCCAGCTTCACCGGCCCGAACTCGATCCTGGCCAGGTCGATCACCCGGTGACCCGCCTCCTCCAGCATCCGCCTGACCACGTGCTTGCGGCCCTCGTGCAGCACCACCTCGACCAGCGCCTGCTGGCCGTGCTCCTGCACGATCGAGAACGCGTCGGCCCTCGCGATGCCGTCCTCCAGCTCGATGCCCTGCTTGAGGCGGCGGCCGAGGTCGCGCGGGATCGGGCCCGGCACCTTGGCCCAGTATTTCTTCTGCACGCCGTAGCTCGGGTGCGTCAGCCTGTTGGCCAGCTCGCCGTCGTTGGTGAGCAGCAGCAGGCCCTCGGTCTCGGTGTCGAGCCGCCCGACGTGGAACAACCTGGGCGCCAGCTCCTCGACGTAGTCGGCCAGGCAAGGACGGCCCTGCGGGTCGTCCATGGTGGACACGACGCCGATCGGCTTGTTGAGCGCGTAGTAGACCAGGTCGGGGGCGGTCGGGATGCGCATGCCGTCGACGTGGATGACCTGCGTCGCCGGGTCGACCTTGGCGCCGAACCTGCGGACGACCTGGCCGTTGACCGTGACCCGGCCCTCGCCGATCATCTCCTCGCAGGCCCTGCGGCTCGCGACGCCCGCCTGGGCGAGCACCTTCTGCAGCCGCACGCCGTCGGGGACCTCGGTGGTGTCGCGCTCGTCGGTGTAGCCCTCGGGGTAGAAGTCGCGGTCGCGAAGCGGCTGCCTGGCCGCCTTGACGCGGTCACGCTGAGGGCTGCCGGGGCCGCCGCCGGAACCACTGCCGCGCCGTCCCCCGCCGACGGTCTGCACGTCGTCCCTGCGCCCGGTACGCGCGCCAGGACGCCCGTTCCGCTCGAACCGCCCCCGCTCAGGACGCTCGCCCCGCTCAGGACGACCGCCACGCTCGGGACGGTCACGCCGGTCGGTGCGCTCACCGCGCTCGAAGCGGTCTCCGCGCTCGGGGCGGTCCTGCCGGCCGGAGCGCTGCGGGCGGGCCTGGCGGTCGTCACGCTCGGGACGGTCGCTCCAGTCGCGCCGGGCCGGCCTGTCGTCGCCGTCACTCCGGCCGTAGCGGGCGCGCGTCGAGCTCACGGACCTGGGCGCGGCGTCCTCACGCCGCCCGCTCCGGCCCGCACGGAACGCACTGGCGCCCCGCTCGTCACGCCGCTCGCCCCGCCGATCGTCTCGCCGGTCGTCGCGCCGGTCGTCGCGCCGGTCATCCGATCGGTCGGAACGGTAACCGCCCCGGCCCTCGTCACGGAAGCGCTCACCGCGCTCGTAACGGTCGCCGCCCCGGTCGAACCGGTCGCCCCCGCCGAAGCGGTCGCCGCGTCCCCCGGGCCGGTCAGCCCGGTCGCTCCGATCGAAGCGGTCGCCACGCCCTCCGGCGCGGTCGTCCCGGCCGAAGCGCTCCTGCCGGTCACCGCCGCTGTACCGCCCGCGATCACCACCGCTGTTCCGCCCGCGGTCACCGCCACCGAACCGGCCACGGTCACCACCGCCGAAACGATCGCGGTCGCCGCCGCTGAAGCGGTCGCGGTCGCCGCCGAATCGCTGCCGGCGGTCGTCGCCGCCGGCGTACCTGTCATCGCGCCTGTCATCGCGCCTGTCGCTGCGCCTGTCGTCGCGCGGGCCCTGCCGGCGGTCGCCGTCACCGCGGTCGTACCGGGCGCGGGCGCCGCCCCGGTCGGCGCGCAGGGAGTCGCGGGACGGCCGGGCGCGGAAGTCGCCTCCGCCGCGGACGTCGTCGTCGCGCCGGAAGTCGCCCCGGCCACCGTGGGCACCGCGGGAGTCCCCTCCACGCGCGCCGCCGCCACGGGTGTCACCGGAGCGGAAGGCGGGACGCCCGCCACGGCCGGAGCCGCCGGCACGTCCACGACCGCGTCCATCACCGGACGGGGTGCTACGCCTGTTGATCACTTTGTCGTCTCCTCGAGATTTTCCACGTCGTCGGGGAGGAAGGGGGCGAGCTCAGGCAGCTCGCTCAGATCCCGCAGTCCCAGACGTTCAAGGAAGTATGAGCTTGTCCGGTAGAGCACTGCCTGGCTCTCCGGGTCGGTGCCGGCCTCCTCGACCAGCCCCCTGGCGACGAGCGTCCGCATGACGCCGTCGCTGTTGACGCCGCGCACCGCGGCGACGCGGGCACGGCTCACCGGTTGCCGGTAGGCCACGACCGCGAGTGTCTCCAGCGCGGCCTGGGTCAGCCGCGTCTGCTGGCCGTCGCGTACGAACCGCTCGACCAGCGCCGCGCAGTCGGCACGCGTGTAAAAGCGCCAGCCGCCCGCGACGTCTCGCAAATCAAAACCCCGCCCGGCGGCGGTGTATTCCGCCGCCAGCGCGCGCAACGCAGCGGCCACCTGATGCGTCGGCCGCTCCAGCACCTGAGCCAGCGTCACCTCGGCGACGGGCTCATCAACCACCATCAGGATAGCCTCCAGCGCCGCCTCCAGCGACGGCCCCTCCCCGCCACCCCCGCCGGCACCGGTGTTCCCGGGCTCTTCGCCCCCACGAGCGGACGCCGCCACCGCGGGCTTCTCGGCCTCGGTGGCGTCCCGCCACCCGGCCCGCGGAACGCCCCCATCAGCCTCGTCCCGCACCGGGGAACGGGCCTCATCCACAGAAGGGGCCGCCGGCTCAGCCTCCGAAGACTCGGACGTGTCCGGCGTCTCCGCGACCTCAGCCACTGGGCGCTCAGGCGCGTCCGGTGCCTGAGCGGCCGCAACCGCGTCGGATGCCTGCGCGGCCTCGTCCGGCGCCTCCGGCGCCTCTGCGGCCGCGTTCGCCTCCGCCTGCTCGGTGTGTGGCGGCGCGTCGTCGACGGGCGCAGGGCCGGCCGGGTCGCCCGGGTCGGTGGCGTCGGTGCCTTCCACCCGAGGGGCGCCCGGCTGGATCAGGGAGCCGGGGAGGGTCATCCAGGCGGGCAGGGGTGGGTCGGAGTCGGGTGAGCGGCGTGGGTTGGGCAGCGGGTTGTCGTCAGTCATCAGTGCGTTTCTCCGCCGGTTCCTCGTAGTCGTCCCCCACCGCGACGTCGCCGTCGTCGGTGCCCGTCCAGGTCACGTGCAGCTCCCCCAGCGGCTCGACCTGGTCGAACGTGACCGCAGACTCGCGGAAGAGCTCGAGCACGGCCAGGAAGCGTGCGATCACCTCGATCGTGCCCTCGCAGTCGGCGGTGAGGGCGCGGAAGGTGGCCCGCCGCATCCGGCGCAGGTGCATGACCAGGATGGCGGCCTGCTCCTTGACGCTGGCGAGCGGCTGGTAGATGTGGCCGACGCTCACGGTGGGCGGCAGCTTGGGGGTGAACGCCTTGGCCGCGATGCGGGCGAGCTGCTCGGGCCCGATGCCGAGGATCAGCTCGGGCAGCAGGTTGGCGAACTGCTCCTCCATCGGCACCGTACGCGGGAAGCGCAGCGCCTCCTCGGCCATCCGCCCGGCGAAGACCTTGGCCACTTCCTTGTAGGCCTTGTACTGCAGCAGCCGCGCGAACAGCAGGTCTCTGGCCTCGAGCAGCGCCAGGTCCTCTTCGTCCTCGACCTCGCCCGACGGCAGCAGCCTGGCCGCCTTGAGGTCGAGCAGGGTCGCCGCGACCAGCAGGAAGTGGCTGGTCTGGTCGAGGTCCCACTCGGGCCCCCGCGACTTGATGTACGCGATGAACTCGTCGGTGACCTTGGAGAGCGAGACCTCGGTGATGTCGAGCTTGTGCTTGGCGATGAGGCCGAGGAGCAGGTCGAAGGGGCCCTCGAAGACGTCCAGATGAACCTGGAAGCCCTGGGTCTCGGTCTGCTCTGCGGTCACCTGGCCATTGTGGCAGGCGCGGGCCAGCGCGAGAGCACCTCGCGGGCCAGCTCACGGTAGGCGTTGGCGCCGAGCGACGACGGGTCGAACGTCGTGATGGGCTCGCCCGCCACGGTGGCGTCGGGGAAGCGCACCGTACGGTTGATCACGGTGTGGAACACCTTGTCGCCGAACGCCTCCACGACCCGGGCCAGCACCTCGCGGCCGTGCAGGGTGCGGGCGTCGTACATGGTGGCGAGCAGGCCCTCGATCTCGAGGTCCTCGTTGAGCCGCTCCTGCACCTTGGAGATGGTGTCCATGAGCAGCGCGACACCGCGCAGCGCGAAGAACTCGCACTCCAGCGGCACCATGACGCCGTGGGCGCAGGTGAGGGCGTTGATGGTGAGCAGGCCGAGCGACGGCTGGCAGTCGATGAGGCAGACGTCGTAGTGGGGCAGCAGCGGCTTGATGACGCGGCCGAGCACCTGCTCGCGGGCGACCTCGGTGACGAGCTGCACTTCGGCGGCGGACAGGTCGATGTTGCTGGGCAGCAGGTCGAGGCCGTCGACGCCGGTCTCGAGCAGGACGTCTTCGGCGGTGACCCCGCGCTCCATCAGCAGGTTGTAGACGGTCAGGTCGAGCTGCAGCGGGTTGATGCCGAGCCCGACGGAGAGCGCGCCCTGCGGGTCGAAGTCGACCAGGAGTACCTTGAGGCCGTATTCGACCAGCGCGGCGCCGAGATTGATGGTGGTCGTGGTCTTGCCGACGCCACCCTTCTGGTTGACCATCGCGACCACGCGCGCCGGGCCGTGCACCGCAGGGGGCACCGGCTCGGGGAACACGGGTCTGGGCCGCTGTGTCGGGCCCAGATTGACGCCGTTGGAGGGCGCGTTGGTCTTGGTGTCGCCCCAGGGGTTGTCGGGGGTCCCCGGGGTCGAACCCTTGGTCGTCACAGTCACCAGCTCGAACCTCCCTGACGATCCCGAACCGGACCGTCCGGACGGACACTATGGCGTCACCACTTAACGCGGCAAGGCGGCACGCCGTGGGCGGCGCACGTCCCAAAAGACTATAGATCACTGCCGGGCGCGCGGATGCGCGGCGGCGTAGACCTCACGGAGCTTGTCGACCGTGACCAGGGTGTAGACCTGCGTGGTCGTCACCGAGGCGTGGCCGAGCAGCTCCTGCACCACCCTAACGTCCGCGCCGCCGTCCAAAAGGTGAGTTGCGAAGGAATGCCGGAGTACGTGGGGGCTTATCCCGTCGAGTCCGGCTCGTTCGGCTGCGGCCTGCAACACCTCCCACGCGCCCTGCCTGGTCAGCCGCCCGCCGCGGGCGTTGAGGAAGACGGCGGGGGTGCCGCGGCCGTGGGCGAGCAGCCCCGGCCTGGCGCGTACGAGGTAGGCGTCCAGCGCGGCCCACGCGTAGCGGCCCAGCGGCACGATGCGGGTGCGGCCGCCCTTGCCGCGCAGGCGCACCTGGTCGTCCTCAAGGTCGTCCACGGCCAGCCCGACGGCCTCGGAGATGCGGGCGCCGGTGCCGTAGAGGACTTCGAGCAGGGCCCTGTTGCGCAGCGTGAGCGGCGCGCCGTCGGGGCCGGACGCGGCGATGAGGCGTTCGACCTCGGCGACGCCGATGGCCTTGGGCAGGCGGCGCAGCCGGCGGGGCGGGCGTACCTCGTGGGCGGGGTCGTGGGCCGTCACGCCTTCGCGCAGGGCGAAGCGGTGCAGCCCGCGCACGGCGGAGACCGCGCGGGCCGCGGAGCTGGCCACGAGGGCGGGGTGCTCGCCGTCGCCCTCGCGCAGCGCGGCGAGGAAGGCCTGGACGTCGGCCTCCCCCACCTGGTCGAGCTCCAGGCGCCCGCGCGCCTGGAGGTGGTCGACGTAGCGGCGCAGGTCACGGCGGTAGGACGCGAGCGTGTTGGCAGCCAGACCTCGTTCGACCGCGAGATGGGCGAGGTAGCTGGAGAGCACTGCCTCCACGAACAGGTCCTTCCGTCACGCCTCCGGAGCGTCGGCGGGGCGCAACAGGGCGAACCCCTCAACCGATGCCGCATATGCGGCGAGGATACCGGCCACGGCCGTGGAATTGTGGATCATACCCATGAGGGCCTTCTCCACCGCGTCGGCCAGCGGCACCCATTCGATCGGCATGCCGATCTCCTCGTGCCGCTGGACGAAGTCGTTGTCCTCGTCGGGGATCTTGGTCAGGCCACGGGCGAGGAACACCCTGACCCGCTCGTCGGTCATGCCGGGCGACGAGCGCAGGTCGGCCAGGGTGTACCAGGTCTCGGCGCGGTAGCCGGCCTCCTCGGCGAGCTCGCGCGCGGCGGTCTCGACCAGCGGTTCGCCCGCCACGTCGCGGATCCCGGCGGGCAGCTCCCACATCAGGTGGCGGGTGGGGTGGCGGTATTGCCTGATGAGCAGGACGCGGTCGTGCTCGTCGAGGGCGAGCGCGGCGACGGCTCCTGGATGGACGACGTAGTCGCGCTCGGCCACCTCGTCGCGGGGCATCCTGACCGTGTCGGTGACGACGTCGATGATGTGACCCTTGAAGCGGTGGCGGGATTCGACGACGTCCCACGACTCGGGCGTGTCCGCGATCAGCCGGCCGCCCGCGGCGCCCTGCGGCGACGAGCCGTTGGGGTGGCCGTTCACGGGTGCACCTTGGCGCTGCCGACGCGGCTGTCGGCGTAGACGAGCGCGGCTCCGACGAGGCTCTTGAACATCGGGTTGGCCCTGGTGGGCCGGGAGCGGAACTCGGGGTGCGCCTGGGTGCCGATGAAGAACGGGTGGATCTCGGGGGGCAGCTCGGTGTACTCGACCAGCCGGCCGTCGGGCGACAGGCCGGAGAAGACCAGGCCGACCTGCTCGAGCCGCTCACGGTAGGCGTTGTTGACCTCGTAGCGGTGGCGGTGGCGCTCGTCGGCCTTGGCCTTGCCGCCGTAGAGGTGCCTGGCCAGCGTGCCCTCGCCGAGCTTGGCGGTGTAGCTGCCGAGCCGCATGGTGCCGCCCATGTCGCGCTCGCCGGCGATGACGTCTTCCTGGTCGGCCATGGTGGAGATGACCGGGTGCTTGGTGTCGGGGTCGAACTCGGAGGAGTTGGCGTCCTCGATGCCGGCCATGTTGCGGGCGGCCTCGATGACCATGCCCTGCATGCCGAGGCAGATGCCGAGCAGCGGGATCTTGTTCTCGCGGGCGTGGCGGATGGCGCCGATCTTGCCCTCGATGCCGCGGACGCCGAAGCCGCCGGGGATCAGCACGCCGTCGACGCCGTCGAGCTCGCGCTCGGCGCCCTCGGGGGTCTCGCAGTCGTCGCTCTTGACCCAGCGGATGTTGACGCGGGCGTCGTTGGCGAAGCCGCCGGCGCGCAGCGCCTCGGTGACCGAGAGGTACGCGTCCGGCAAATCGATATATTTCCCGACGAGGGCGATCGTGACCTCCTTGGCCGGGCGGTGCACCCGGCGCAGGAGCTGCTCCCACTCGGTCCAGTCGACGTCGCGGAAGGGCAGGCCGAGCCGGCGCACGACGTACGCGTCGAGACCCTCGGCGTGGAGCACCTTCGGGATGTCGTAGATCGAGGCCGCGTCGACCGCGGAGACGACGGCGTCCTCGTCGACGTCGCACATCAGGCTGATCTTGCGCTTGATGGCCGTCTGCACCGGCCGGTCGGAGCGCAGCACGATCGCGTCGGGCTGGATGCCGATGCTGCGCAGCGCGGCCACGCTGTGCTGGGTCGGCTTGGTCTTGAGCTCGCCCGACGGCCCGATGTACGGCAGCAGCGACACGTGCAGGAAGAACACGTTGTCGCGGCCCACCTCGTGCCTGATCTGGCGGACGGCCTCCAGGAACGGCTGGGACTCGATGTCGCCGACCGTGCCGCCCACCTCGGTGATGACCACGTCCACGTCAGGACCGGCCATGCCCCGGATGCGGTCCTTGATCTCGTTGGTGATGTGCGGGATGACCTGCACGGTGTCGCCCAGGTATTCGCCGCGGCGCTCCTTGGCGATGACGTTGGAGTAGACCTGCCCGGTGGTCACGTTGGCCGAGCCGAGCAGGCTGGTGTCGAGGAACCGCTCGTAGTGGCCGACGTCGAGGTCGGTCTCGGCACCGTCGTCGGTGACGAACACCTCGCCGTGCTGGAACGGGTTCATGGTGCCGGGGTCGACGTTGAGGTAAGGGTCGAGCTTCTGCATGGTGACCCTGAGACCGCGCCCCTTGAGAAGGCGACCGAGGCTGGATGCCGTGAGCCCCTTGCCGAGACTGGAGGCGACACCGCCGGTGACGAACAGATGCTTGGTTTGCGATGCGCTGCGCAAAGGGGCTCCCGTGGCTCGAGGTGTGGTCGAAGTGTCCACGGGCTCTCAGGATATCAAACAACGCCCCTCACATGCCCGAACGGCTTGACCTAGCGGTAACTTTGGTCCCTATGTCACTCGTTCGGCGGGCTTTGGGCGCGTTGATTCACCGTACGTACACGGCGATCCGGCATGCCGGGGCGATCACTCCGTCCACTCCCGCGGGCTACCGATTCGGCCGGCTCGGCGACGGTGTCAGCATCGCCTTCCCCCCTGGCGCGATCTTCGGCGAGCGGTGGATGGAGATCGGCGAGCACACGCTCGTGGGCGAGCGGGTGTCGCTGTCGTGCGGCATGATGCCGGGTCACGACCTCGGCGACGGCTCCGTCCTGCGCATCGGCGGCGGCTGCTCGATCGGCAGGGGCTCCCACATCGTCGCGCACCAGTCCATCGACATCGGCGACCACGTCTTCACCGGCCCGTACGTCTACATCACCGACCAGAACCACGTCTACGACGACCCCGAGGTGCCGATCGGCCGGCAGTGGCCGCGCAACAGCCCGGTCTCCATCGGCGCCGGCTCCTGGCTGGGCGCGGGCGCGATCATCCTGCCGGGCACCACGCTGGGCCGCCAGTGCGTGGTGGCGGGCGGCGCGGTGGTGCGCGGCGAGTTCCCCGACCACAGTGTTGTGGCGGGTGTGCCGGCCAGGCGGGTCCGCGGCTACACGCCCGAGATGGGATGGCACGCGCCCGTCACGTTCGACGCGACGACCTGAGCTCCAGGGGATGGACCGAACAAGCTTCTGACCGTTAGCGTCGGTTCATGCGCACCGCGATAAGTGAGCGTTTAGGGATCGAGTTTCCGCTCTTCGCCTTCAGCCACTGCCGCGACGTGGTGGCCGCCGTCACGAACGCGGGCGGGTTCGGGGTGCTGGGCGCGGTCGCGTACTCGCCCGAGCAGCTCGACACCGAGCTGACGTGGCTGGACGAGCGGGTGGGCGGCCGGCCGTACGGGGTGGACGTGCTCGTCCCCGGAAAGATCGACTCATCGGCGCACGACCGGCGCGTGCACCTCATGGACGCCGTCCCCGACCGGCACCGCGACTTCGTCACCCACCTGCTGACCAAATACGGCGTCAGCGCGCCCGGCCGGCCGATGAGCGCCACCGCCGACGAGATGGGCAGGCGGGTCACCGCGGCCGGCGCGACCGGGCTGATCGACGTGGCGCTGAAGCACCGCATCGGGCTGATCGCCAGCGCCCTGGGCCCGCCGCCGCCCGAGATGGTGACGAAGGCCAGGGAGGCGGGCGTGCCGGTGGCGGCCCTGGTGGGCACCGTCGAGCACGCGCGCAGGCAGGTCGAGGCCGGCGCCGACCTCATCGTGGCGCAGGGCACGGAGGCGGGCGGCCACACCGGCGACGTCTCCACGATGGTGCTGGTGCCGCAGGTCGTGGACGCGGTCGCGCCGGTGCCCGTGCTGGCCGCGGGCGGCATCGCGTCGGGGCGGCAGATGGCGGCGGCCATGGCGCTCGGCGCGGAGGGCGTGTGGTGCGGCTCGCTCTGGCTGACGACCGAGGAGGCGGAGACCTCTCCGGCGGTCAAGCGGAAGCTGCTGGCCGCCTCGTCGCTGGACACCGTACGGTCGCGCTCCCGTACGGGGAAGCCGGCCCGCCAGCTCAAGTCCGCCTGGACCGAGGAGTGGGACTCCGGGCAGGAGAGCCCCGGCCCGCTGGGCATGCCGCTGCAGCTGCTGCTGGCCGAGGGCGCGATGGCGCGGATCGGCGCGGCGGCGGAGAAGGGCGAGCCCGGCGCCGTGGAGCTGGTCAACTACTTCGTCGGGCAGGTGGTCGGCCAGCTCGACCAGGTACGCCCGGCCAGGGAGGTCGTCTACGACCTGGTCAGCGAGTTCGGCGAGGCGGTCGAACGGCTGGGCCGCCTCACGGCGGACTGACGCGGCCGGGCTCACGCCGCCTGGCGGCCTTGACGCGGGCTGACGCGGCGGGGTGGCCGCACGGCTGAGTGACGGCGGGGGCGAGCGCGGCTCCCCCGCCCTTTCCGCCCACCCCAAGGCGTTGCCAAGCCGGCGGCAAGAGGTACCCTGCGCCTGTGGTCGGGACCCCGCCTGAGCTGGAGCGCGGCACCGGCGTCCCCGCGCACGTGCAGATCGAGCGCTGGCTGCTCGACTCGATCGCCGGAGGCGAGCTGGCGCCGGGTGACCGGCTGCCCGGCGAGCGGGAGCTGGCCGGGCGGCTCGGCGTGAGCAGGATGACGCTCAGGCAGGCGCTCGCCACCCTCGAACGCGACGGCGTGCTGCTGCGCGTGCCCGGCAGGTCGGGCGGCGCGTTCGTGGCGGAGCCGCCGCCGGGACCGCGCATCGAGTGCGACCTGACGGGGCTGGCCGGGTTCACCGAGCAGATGCGCCGGGCCCACCTACGGGCCGAGGCGCGCATCCTGCGGGCCGCCACCGTGCCCGCACCGGCCGCCGCCGCGGTGGCGCTCGGCGTCCCCGCGGGCGAGCCGGTGCACGAGGTGGCGCGGGTACGCTCGGCGGGCCGCTCCCCCGTCGCGCTGGAGCGCTCCTACTTCCCCGCCCTGCCAGGACTGCTCGACCAGGACCTGACCGGCTCCCTGTACGACCTGCTCGCCGCCCGCTACGACCTGCGCCCTCGCACGGCGGTCGAACATCTCGACCCGGTGGTCGCCGAGCCGGGCGACGCGGCGGAGCTGGGCATCGAGGCGGGCGCGCCGCTCATGCTGATCGAGCGCACCGCCTACGCGGCGGGCGGCGTCCCCGTGGAGTACGCGCTCGACCTGTTCCGCCCCGACCGGGTGCGCATCTCCGTACGCAGCGGCGTCACGGCACCACCGGCCCCTTGACCACGGTGCCGGGCACCCACCGGCCCTCCACCTCGACCTCGACGGGCGCGCCCGGCGCGCTCTCGTCCGCCGGCAGGTAGGCGTAGGCGATGGAGGCGCGGGCGGTGTAGCCGTAGCCGCCGGAGGTGACGCGGGAGACGACGCGGCCGGCGAGGCGTACCGGCTCGTTGCCGAGGGCGACGATGCGCGGGTCGTCCAGCGTCAGGCAGCGCAGCCGGCGCGCGGGACGGGGGTCGAGCGCGTCCTTACCGAGGAAGTCCTTGTCGGGTTTGACGCAGAAGCCGAGGCCCGCCTCGTACGGTGTCGTCTCGGGCCCGAGGTCGGCGCCCCACACCCGGTAGCCCTTCTCCAGGCGCAGGCTGTCGATGGCCCGGTAGCCGCCGGCCACCAGCCCGTGCGGTCGTCCCGCCGCCCAGAGCGTCTGCCAGAGCGCGAGCCCGTACTCGCTGGAGCAGTACAGCTCCCAGCCGTGCTCCCCCACGAACGTCACCCGCAGCGCCAGCACCGGCACGTCCCCCACGGTGAGCTCGCGCGCCGTCATGAACGGGTGGTCGGCGGGCTCGGGCGTCAGCCCGGCGAGCACGTCGCGGGCGCGCGGCCCCCACAGCGCGAAGCAGGCGTACTGGCCGGTCACGTCGGCGATCCTGACGTCCGCGCTCGTGCGGGCGGCCTGCTTGCGCAGCCAGCCGAGGTCGTGGGCGCCGAACGCGGTGCCGGTGACGACGAGGAACTCCCGCTCGCCGCGCCGGGTGACGGTGAAGTCGCACTCGATGCCGCCGCGCCGGTTGAGCGCCTGCGTGTACGTGACGGCGCCGACGTCGCGGGCGATCCGGTTGTCGCACACCCATTCCAGCAGCTCGGCGGCGTCGGGCCCGGTCACCTCGATCTTGGCGAACGAGCTCTCGTCGAACAGCCCGGCCGCCGTACGCGTGGCGCGGTGCTCCGCCCCGATCGCCGGCGACCAGGACCGCCCTGCCCACCCGGCGGGCCGCTCGTCCTCGCCAGGCGTCTCGTTGGCGGTGTAGTGGTTGACCCGCTCCCAGCCGGACTTCTCGCCGAAGGCGGCGCCGTGCGCGGCGTGCCAGCCGTAGGCGGGCGAGACCCGCAGCGGCCGGCCCGCCGAGCGCTCGTGCCCGGGGTAGCGGATGTCGTAGTACGTCTCGTAGTTCTCGACCGCCCGCTTGAGCGTGTACGACGGCGAGCTGTAGTGGCGGCCGAAGCGGCGCACGTCCATGTGCCACAGGTCCATGCCGGGCTCGCCCTCGACGATCCACTCGGCCATGACCTTGCCGATGCCGCCCGCGCCCGCGATGCCGTGCGCGCAGAACCCGGCCGCCACGAAGAACCCGCCGACCTCGGTCTCCCCCAGGCAGAACTCGTTGTCGGGGGTGAACGCCTCGGGCCCGTTGATCAGCTTGCGGATGCCGACGTCGGCCATCGCGGGCACGCGGACGCGCGAGTTGTCGGAGATCTCCTCGAACCTGGGCCAGTCCTCGGGCAGCAGGCGGCCGTTGAAGTCGGCGGGGATCGCGTCGTACGCGTCCGGTCCCGCGGTCCAGGGGGCGCAGCGGCGCTCGTAGCCGCCCATGACCAGGCCGCGCACCTCCTGCCGGTAGTAGACGAGCAGGTCGGGGTCGCGCAGCGTGGGCAGGTTCGCGTGGTCGTGGAAGGCGTCGGTCACCACGTACTGGTGCGACATGGGCACGATCGGGACGCGCACCCCTGCCATGCGGCCGATCTCGGCGGCGAACATGCCGCCGCAGTTGACCACGATCTCGCAGGCGATGTCGCCCTGGTCCGTGCGCACGCCGGTGACCCGGCCGCCGGTCACCTCGATGCCGAGCACGCGGGTGCCGGTGCGCAGCTTCGCGCCGCCCGCGCGAGCGCGCTCGGCCAGGGCGTAGCAGAGCTGCGACGGGTCGATCTGCCCGTCCGTCGGCAGGTACGCGGCCCCGACCACGCCCTCGGGGTCCATGAGCGGGAACAGCTCGACCACCTCGGCCACCGAGATCTCCTCCAGCGGCAGCCCGAACGTGCGCGCCCAGCCGATCTGGCGGCGGATCTCCTCCATGCGCTCGGGCGTGGAGGCCAGCTTGATGCCGCCGCACTCGGTCCAGCCGGCGTCGAGCGTGCGGTAGAGCTCGACGGAGTACTGGTTCATCCTGGTCAGCGTGGGGTCGGCGCGCAGCTGGCCGACGAGCCCCGCCGAGTGGAAGGTGGAGCCGCTGGTCAGCGCGTCGCGTTCGAGCAGCACCACATCGCGCTCGCCGAGCTGGGTGAGGTGGTAGGCGACGGACGCGCCGCCCACCCCGCCGCCGATGATCACGATGCGGGCCGAGTCGCTCATGGTCGCGAGGCTAACCCGCGTACCTTAAAAGGTCTAGACCGTTTAGGGCGGCGGAGCTAGCATCGAGCATGGCCGCGCCCGAGGTGCTCGATCGCATTCCCTTGCTGTCCGGCGTGCCGCGCTCCGTGGAGGAGCTGCCCGGCGGGCTCACCAACCACAACTACAAGGTCACCACCCCGCGTGGCGCGTACGTCGTGCGCGTGCAGGCCAGCGACGGCGCTCTGCTGGCCATCGACAGGGACGCCGAGCACGCCAACTCGCTCGCCGCGGCAGCGGCGGGGGTCGGGGCGCCGGTGCACGACTATCTGCCCGACCTGGGCGTCCTGGTGGTGGGGTACGTCCCCGCGCGCACGTTCACCGAGGCCGACCTGCACGACCCGGCCAACCTGCCCCGCGTGGCCGAGGCGTGCCGGCGGCTGCACGCGGGCCCGCGGTTCGTCCGTGACTTCGACATGTTCGACGTGCAGCGGCGCTATCTGGCGATCGTCCGCGAGCGCGGCTTCCGGCTGCCGCCCCGCTATCTCGACTTCATGCCCGTCGTCGCCCGGATCAGGGCCTGCCTGGCGGTCAGGGACGAGGGCACCGTGCCGTGCAACAACGACCTGCTGCCCGGCAACATCCTCGACGACGGCGAACGCCTGTGGCTCATCGACTACGAATACTCCGGCAACAACGACGCCTGCTTCGAGCTGGGCAACGTCTGGAGCGAGTCCGGCCTGCCGCCCGGCCACCTGGAGGAGCTGGTCACCGCCTACTACGGCCGCCGCCTGCGCCACAAGATCGCCCGCGCCCGGCTGCTCGGCCTGATGTCCAAGTACGGCTGGACGCTGTGGGCCTCCATCCAGGACGGCGCCAACGACACCATCGACTTCGACTTCTGGTCGTGGGGCATGGAGAAGTACGACCGGGCGCTGACCGAGTTCACCGATCGCGCGCTCGGCGACCTCATGGACGAGGCAGCCAGGCCGGACTGAGGGGCAGACTAGGGGGATGCTCGCCGCTCTGACCGGTTTGGGCCTGTCCACGGCCGCCGGCCTCAACGCCTACATCCCCCTCCTGGTCGTGGGCGTGCTCGCCAACGTCACCGACGCCGTACGCCTGCCCGACGGCTACGCCTGGCTGTCGAACTGGGGCGTGCTCGCGATCATCGCCGTGCTCCTGGCCGCCGAACTCGTGCTGGACAAGGTGCCCGCGATCGACAGCGTCAACGACACCATCCAGACGGTGATCCGCCCGGCCTCCGGCGGCGTGGTCTTCTCCGCCACCGCGGCCGCCGCCGAGTTCGAGCGCTCCGCGTGGATGACCGAGAATCCGTGGGCGGGGTGGCTGATCGGCATCGTGGCGGCGCTGGCCGTCCACGCGGTCAAGTCCCTCGTGCGCCCGGTGGTCAACGCGGGCACGGCCGGGTTCGGCGCGCCGGTGCTGAGCACCGCCGAGGACGCCGGATCGATCGGGATGAGCCTGGTCGCGGTGTTCGCGCCCGTGCTGGTGATCGTCGCGCTGCTGGTGCTGGCCGTGCTCGCCTGGCTGCTGATCCGCCGGGTACGCCGGGTCCGCGCCCGCCGGCGAGAGGTTCGCCCGCCTCGACGGGTCTAGAGGCGGGTTCAGAGCCGGCCTCCAGATGGGGCCTCAGAGGCGGCCTTTGGGCGGTTTTTGGGCAGTTTTTGGGCGGCTTCATAAGCGGTGCAGCCAGCCCTCCACGGCGGTCACGAAGTCCTCGGGACGTTCCTCGTGCAGCCGGTGGCTCGCGCCCTCCCAGCACAGCACCGCCGACGCCGGGTCCTTGAGCAGCCCGCTCTCCCACTGCGCGCGCCCCTGATCGGCCCAGATCGACAGCACCGGGCACCGCCTGCGCGCCAGGTAGTCGTCGCTGGCCGGGCGCACCCCGATGGCGTCCCCGGTGACGAACATGGCCTCGAACGCCTCCGCCAGCACGTGCGGCGGCATGCCGTACAGGCGGCGCTTGTGCCAGCGCCTGATGAGGGCGGGGGTGGCGGCGTTGGTGCACCACTCGTCGATGCCCTCGGCGGCCTCGTGCGGCCGCTCGCCGCGCAGGCCCGCGATCATGCCGGGAAACCCGGCGGCGATCTCGGCGCTCATGCCGTAGCCGGGGTCGAGGGTGACGAGTGCCCGTACGCGCTCCGGATGCTCGACGGCCAGGATCGAGACCACCTGGCCGCCCATGGAGTGGCCGACGGCCACGACCTGCGGGATGCCGAGCCGGCCGAGCAGGGCGTCGAGGTCGGCGGCCATCGCGCGCGGCGTGTTGCCGGTCTCGGGGACCGACGAGTAGCCGTGGCCGCGCAGGTCCACCGCGATGACGCGGTGCCGTTCCGCGAGGGCGTCGATGTGCCAGGACCACTGGTGGGAGTCGGTGCCCCAGCCGTGCACGAGCAGCAGCGGCGGCGCGCTCATGGCGTCGCCGTCGTCGGTGTAGAAGAGCCTGACGTCGGGTCCGACCTGCGCGTACGGCACCTAGCCTCCGATCTTCGGCGCCAGCGCGACCTCGCCCGCCGTCCATCCGCCGTCCACGGCAAGCTCGGCGCCGGTGACGTACGAGGCGGCGTCGGACAGCAGGAACGCGATCGCCTCCGCGACCTCCTCCGGCTCGCCCCACCGCCCGGCCGGGGCCAGCGGGAACGTGCCCTCCCCCGACACCGCGCCCAGCGGCAGCGTCATGGGGGTGACGATCATCCCGGGATGGACGGAGTTGACGCGGATGCGGTCCTTGGCGAACTCCACCGCCGCGATCTTGGTGAGCCCGCGTACGCCCCACTTCGACGCCCCGTACCCGCCGGTGCCCGGCAGCGCGAACAGCCCCGCGACCGACGACAGGTTGACGATCGCGCCGCCGCCCGACGCCCGCATGGCGCCCAGCACCGCCTTGAGCCCGAGGAACGTGCCGGTCAGGTTGACCTGGATGACCCGCTCGAAGTCGGCCAGTGACTGCTGTTCGATGAGCTGGGCGGTGGCGATGCCGGCGTTGTTGACCAGGCCGTCGAGCCGCCCGTACGCGTCCACGGTCTCCTCCACCACGGCCGCCCAGGCGTCCTCACTCGTCACGTCGTGGGCGATGAACCTGGCGTCCAGCTCCCCGGCGGTGGCCGCGCCCTCCTCGGCGAGCACGTCGGTGAGCACGAGGCGGGCGCCTGCCGCCGCGCACCTCCGGGCGGTCGCCGCTCCCATGCCCCTCGCCCCGCCGGTGATGATGACGACCTTGCCGTCCAGCACGCCTGCCCCGCCCCTTCGTGAGGGTGATCCCTGCCGCCATGTCAGCACAGCGCCCGCTCCCGATCAAGGGCTTGCTCAGCACGCTCATCGCGCGGCGCGCCCGATCGGCACTATCCTTCAAAGCAGCAGCACCGAGCAGGAGGTGGCGGAGATCAGCGAGTTCCTAGTCGTCGTCCTTGTGGTCCTGGCGTTCCTCCTGCTTCTGGGCGGGCTGGGCATCTGGCTGCTGGTCAAGCTGGGCAAGAAGGCAGCGGTCAAGGCCAGGGAGGCCACCTCCCGCATCACCACCCACGTCAACGCCATGGGCGCCGGCGACGCCGCCGAGGTCGAGCGGCTCCGGCTCGACCTGCGCCGCGAGGTCGCGCTCACCCGGCAGGCCGTCGAGCAGGCCCAGCGTCAGGGCTGGGGGCTCGGTGAGCTGCCCCGGCTGCTCGCCGACCTCACCGCCCAGGCCGACGTGCACGACCAGCAGCTCGGCATGTACGCCCAGCAGCGCCGCCTGTCCCCCTACGTCGACCACGCCACCCTCGACCGGCTGCGCCAGCACCACGCCACGCTGACCGCCATGTGCGCCCGCCTGCGCGCCGACCTGCTGAGCGACCAGGTGCACCACACCGGCGCCGGCATCGCCGACCTCGGCCAGCGCACCGACCTCGAGATCGAGGCCCGCCGCCAGGCGCCCGACCCCCTCGACGAGATCGACGACCTCTACCGCCGCACGATGCAGGAACGCAAAGACCTCCCCTGACATGGCGGGGGCGGCCGCCGACCCGCTGAGTCCCGCCGGATCCCGCGCCCCACGCGGGGAGGACAAGCCGGATCCCGCGCCTCACGCGAGGAGGTCCCGCCGGATCCCGCGCCTCACGCGAGGAGGTCCCGCTGGAACTCGTGTCTCACGCGAGGAGGTCCCGCTGGAACTCGTGTCTCACGCGGGGAGGAGAGTCTTGAGGGTGCGCGCGAACGCCTCGGGATTGTCGAGCATGATGTTGTGCCCCGACTCCGGGATGCCCACCACCCGCACCCCGGCCGCCCGCAGCTCCTCGGCCCCGGCCGGCTCGTCACCCTCGGGGAACAGGAAGGCGCGCGGGATCGTCAGCCCGGCCAGCAGCTCCCGCATCGCCGGTGTGCTGCCCCGGGCCAGGCTGACCGCCGTACGGTGCAGGGCGCGCAGGTCGGCCAGGCGCATCGTGGACCACCAGTGCGGCCCCACCCGGTCGCGCACCTCCTTCCAGCCGCCCGACACGAACTCCTCCTCGCCGTAGGCGGCGATGCCGCTGGTGCCCGGGCGTACGGGCGTCGCCGGGTAGGGGTCGAGGTTGGCGTCCACCAGGACCAGGTCGGCCACCAGGCCGGGGTGGCGGGCGGCCAGCACGATGGCGACGGCCCCGCCCATGCTGTGCGCGATCATCGACGCGCCCTCCACGCCCGCCTTGTGCAACGCCTCCGCGAGGGCGTCGGCGTGGGCCTCCAGCGTGTACGAGAAGTCCTGCGGCCGGTCGCTGATGCCGAACCCGAGCAGGTCGATGAGGAGGGAACGGTGGCGCGGCAGCAGCGGGTGGGCCGCGACCTCCGCGTAGTAGGGGGCCGAGGTGGCGCCGAGGCCGTGAACGTAGACGCGGGCCGGCTCCGCGCCCGGCAGCTCGACCCAGCGGATGCGGGCGCCGCCCGGGTGGACGATGGCATCGTGCATGAAGGCTCTCCTCGTGTATCGGTCTCAATATATATCGATGCCGAGGTATGATCGGAAGCATGCTGGAGCTGGCCATCCTGGGTTTTCTCAGGGATCAGCCGTTGCACGGTTACGACCTGCGTACGCGGGTGGCCGCCCTGATGGGCCACGTACGCCCGGTCGCCGACGGCACCCTCTACCCCGCGATCAAACGCCTGGCCACGGCCGGCTGGCTGCTCAGAAAGGACGAGCCAGGCGCCGCCGCAGCCCCCCGCCGCATGCTCTATCTGACCCAGGAAGGCCAGGAGGAGTTCGAACGCCGCCTCCGCGACCCGGCCGACCTCGATATCAGCGACGAAAACCGCTGGTTCACGCTCTTGGCCTTCCTCCGGCACCTGAACAACCCAAAGGACCAGGCGAACGTCCTCAGAAGACGCCTGGCCTTCCTGGAACAACCGACGAGCTTCTTCTACGACGGCCCCCGCCCGATGGCCGCCGAGGAGTTCCCCGACCCCTTCCGCCAGGGCCTCCTCACCATCGCCCACGCCACCACCCAAGCCGAGCTGACCTGGCTCCACACCACCCTCGCCACTTTGGACTCCCTCACCAGGCCCTAGGCACGCCCCGCTACGAAGGAAGCGAGCGGAAGTGAGGTTGATCCCCAGGAAACCCGCCACACAAGGGACCCGCCACACAGGAGATCCGCGATAGCGAGACCGCCCCGGGCAGACCCACCACGAAGGAGGCCACCGGTACTGCAGTCGCCCCTCAGGCAACCCGCCACAAAGGGGGCCGGCAGTAGCGAAGACGACCTTGAGGCGCCCCGCCACGCAGCGGACCAGCAGTGGAGGGGTCAGTCCTCTGGCTGCGGTCCTGCCGTGGGTAAGCGGGCGGCTGGGAGGTGACTTGCGGGGTAAGGGGTTGGGGGTTGGTTTCGGGGGCCGTGGTCAGGAGGTGGAGCCGCTCTTGCGGGTGACCTCACCCGTCGCGGCGTCGATGGCGACTTCCTGCTTGGTGCCGTTGGCTGTGATCACGTCGGACTCCCAGACGGTCTTGTCCTGCTCGTCGTCCAGGTTCAGCTCGGTGATGCGCCCCTCGGGCACCGCGGCGACGATCTTGTCGGCGGCCTGGGCGTAGTCGAGCTTGGCCGCGGTCAACCGCTCGCGGTGCTTGGCCTTGTCGTCGGCGTCGTCCTCCTCGGTGGTGGGGCCGTTGACGACCTTGCCGCCCTCGACGTCCAGCTGGTGCTCGGTGCCGTCCTCGCCGACGACCTGGACCTCCCAGCGGCGGCCGTTCTCCTCGCTCTCCATGGAGATGACCTTGGAGCCGGGCACCGCCGCGATCGCCGCCTGCCCGGCTTGCTTGAGACCTTCCAGGCTGGCCTGGGCGTCGCCCGGCGCGGGACTGCCGGTCCCCTCACCGGTCTCCGTGCCGGTCGGTGTGCCGGTCGGGCTGTCAGCCGGGCTGTCGGTGGGAACGGCGGTGGGCGTGCCTAGGGTCGGCGAGGAACGTACGGTCAGTCGTTCCGCCTCGCTCGTCACGGCGCCGCAGCCTCCTGCGAGCACCGTGGCACCGACCACGGCACCGATGATCGACTTGTTCATACCCTGAACGCTGCCCCCCAGAAGGTAAAGCATTCCCGCAGGTCACAGGCCACCCCACAGCCGCTCCCTCACCTCACGCGGGCCTACGTGAGCCGCAGACCGAAACGCGGGTCCGCGTGAGCGCAAGCCGACATGCAGGTCCCCGTGAACGCATGAGCGCAAGTCGAGATGCGGGTCGCCACGCCGGGGCCCGCCTCACGGCCTCCTTCGAGCGGGAACCGCCGCGCAGAGACTCCTCCACACGGAACTCCGCCTCACGGAAACACCGCCTCACGGAAACACCGCCTCACGGGAACACCGCCTCATGGGGACGCCGCTGCTTGCGGGCCGCCGCATCCCGGCGGGGTCGCTTCACGTGGTGCGGCTCGCGTGAGGCCGCCCCGTGCGGGGCCGCCTCACGCCTGGTCTTCCTACTGGACGCCTGCTTCGCGCATGTCGCGGAGTTCGCGCTTCAGTTCTTTGATCTCGTCGCGGAGGCGGGCGGCCACCTCGAACTGGAGGTCGGCGGCGGCCTGGTGCATCTGCTCGGTCAGCGACTCGATCAGGGATTCCATCTGGGCGCGTGGCATCTCGCCGGCGATCGCCTTGGCGTGCTGGCCGGCCTGGCGGGCGGCGAAGCCGGGGACCGGGGCCTTGCCTCTGGACTGCTGGCGGCCGCCGCCCATGAGCTGCTGGGTGTCGGCGTCTTCGCGCTGCAGCGAGTCGAGGATGTCGGCGATCTTTTTGCGCAGCGGCTGCGGGTCGATGCCGTTGGCCTCGTTGTAGGCGATCTGCTTGGCGCGGCGCCGGTTGGTCTCGTCGATGGCCCGCTCCATGGAGGGGGTGACCTTGTCGGCGTACATGTGGACCTGACCCGACACGTTACGGGCGGCCCGGCCGATGGTCTGGATCAGCGACGTCTCCGAGCGCAGGAAGCCCTCCTTGTCGGCGTCGAGGATGGCCACCAGCGACACCTCGGGCAGGTCGAGGCCCTCACGCAGCAGGTTGATGCCGACCAGCACGTCGAACTCGCCGACGCGCAGCTCGCGCAGCAGCTCGATGCGGCGCAGCGTGTCGACCTCGCTGTGCAGGTAGCGGACCCGGATGCCGAGCTCGAGAAGGTAGTCGGTGAGGTCTTCCGCCATCTTCTTGGTCAGCGTGGTGACCAGCACGCGCTCGTCGCGCTCGGCCCGCTCGCGGATCTCGTGGACGAGGTCGTCGATCTGGCCCTTGGTGGGCTTGACCACGATCTCGGGGTCGACCAGGCCGGTCGGGCGGATGACCTGCTCGACCACCTCGCCCTTGACCCGCCCCAGCTCGTAGGGGCCGGGCGTGGCCGACAGGTAGACGGTCTGGCCGATGCGCTCCAGGAACTCCTCCCACTTCAGCGGCCGGTTGTCGAGCGCCGACGGCAGCCGGAACCCGTGGTCGACCAGCGTGCGCTTGCGGGAGGCGTCGCCTTCGTACATGGCGCCGATCTGCGGGACGGTCTGGTGGGACTCGTCGAGGACCAGCAGGAAGTCTTCGGGGAAGTAGTCGAGCAGCGTGTTGGGCGCGCTGCCCGGCTCGCGGCCGTCCATGTGGCGCGAGTAGTTCTCGATGCCGGAGCAGGTGCCGATCTGCCGCATCATCTCGATGTCGTACGTCGTGCGCATCCGCAGCCGCTGCGCCTCCAGCAGCTTGCCCTGCCGCTCGAGCTCGGACAGCCGCTCGGCCAGCTCGGCCTCGATGCCGGCCACGGCCGCCGCCATGCGCTGCTCGCCCGCGACGTAGTGGGAGGCGGGGAAGATGTAGAGCTCTTCGTCCTCGGTGATGACCTCGCCGGTGAGCGGATGCATGGTCGAGAGCTTCTCGATCTCGTCGCCGAACATCTCGATGCGCACGGCCAGCTCTTCGTACTTCGGGATGATCTCGATGGTGTCGCCGCGCACCCGGAACGTGCCGCGGGTGAAGGCCAGGTCGTTGCGGGTGTACTGCATGTCGACCAGGCGGCGCAGGAGCTGGTCGCGGTCGATGTCCATGCCGACGCGCAGGCGGGCCATGCGGTCGACGTATTCCTGCGGCGTGCCCAGGCCGTAGATGCACGACACCGACGCGACCACGATGGTGTCGCGGCGGGTGAGCAGCGAGTTGGTGGCCGAGTGGCGCAGCCGCTCGACCTCGTCGTTGATCGACGAGTCCTTCTCGATATAGGTGTCGCTCTGCGGGACGTACGCCTCAGGCTGGTAGTAGTCGTAGTAGGAGACGAAGTATTCGACCGCGTTGTTGGGCAGCATCTCGCGCAGCTCGTTGGCGAACTGCGCGGCGAGCGTCTTGTTGGGCTGCATGACCAGGGCGGGCCGCTGCAGCCGCTCGATCAGCCACGCGATGGTGGCGGTCTTGCCGGTGCCGGTGGCGCCCAGCAGCACGCTGTCCTTCTCCCCGGCCTTGACGCGGCGCTCCAGCTCGGCGATGGCCGTCGGCTGGTCGCCCGAAGGAGTCATCTCGGTGACGACCTCGAAGGGCGCCACCTTCCGCTGCAAATCAGTGACCGGTCGCATGTTGCCACTGTAGGCGGCCCCACCGACAGAAACGGTCAGGGCGGCCACTCCCCTGAACGGCGGGGCAGGGCATCGCCGCGAAGCCCCGGGGTGGCCGATGAACGCCGCCGGTGATCGCCGATCGTCGCGCTCCCGCTACAGCCAGCAATACCCATATGGCATCACATTGCAAGCGAACCGTAAGCAGTAGCCGATACGGTCGAATCCGCCTGTAGCGGAAAAGGAAGGTTTCATGTCACGACCCAGAGAGGCACTGATCCAGGCAGGACGGGGCGTAGCCCAGGCGGTGGCCCAAGGGGGTGACGTACGCCAGGCCGTCGGCCAGGCCGTGGGGCAGTACACGGGCCAGGCCGGGCCGGGTGGTCAGGGCGGCCAAGGTGGCCAGGGCGGTCAGGGCGGCCAGGGCTTCGCGCTGAACCCGCACGACTTCGCCGCGGCCCGCGACGGCGGCCCCTCGCTGGGGACCGTCATCGAAGCCAGGACGGCCTCGCTCAACGAGGCGGGCGAGATCGTCAACCGCAGCTTCACCGAGGACGGGATGCACGTCATCTCGCCGGTGGTGATCCCCAAGGGCAGCACCGCCAAGGTGATCGTGCCGCTGGGCATCCTCGTGCTGCTCGGCCTCATCGGCGCGCTCGGCAACATCGTCCCGAACGCCGACATGGTCTTCGGCCCCCACTACTGGGTGGTGCTGGTGCTGGCCGCCGCGTTCCTGTGGTGGCGGCGCAGTGTGGTGATGGTGCCCGAGGGCTGCAAGGCGCTCATCACGCAGTTCGGCAAGCTGGTGCACATCGCCGACCCCGGGCGGGTGACGCTGTTCAACCCGTGGAAGCGGGTCAGCTACATCGTCAACACCACGCGCGAGTACCCGTTCAACGCCCCGATCAGCGAGGCGCCCACCCAGCAGGGCGTCAAGGCGAGCGTGGACCTGTTCCTGCAGTTCAGGATCGAGAACCCGGCGGAGTTCATCTTCGTGCTCGGCTCGGTCAGCGGCTTCCAGTCCAAGCTGCAGAACGCCATCAGCGAGGTCACCCGCTCGCTCATCTACGCCCAGCGGGCCGAGGAGATCTACGACCTCGTCGGCGAGAGCACGCTCGGCATGCTGGAGAGCCTCAACCAGCAGTTCCTGCCCGCCGTACGGCTCACCGACGTGAACATCACGCACGCCGAGCCGTCCAGCCAGGAGTACCGCATGGACCTGGCCGCGCCCGAGATGGTGCGCGTCGCCAAGGAGGCCTACACCTACGAGTACGAGCTCCAGCTGCGCAAGGAGCAGAACGAGGGTGACCTGGTCAAGGAGCTGGCCGGGCTGCAGGAGACGCTGAGCGCCATCCAGGCGGAGATCGCCGGTTACCAGGCCCGCATGGACACCGCGCTCGAACGCGCCACCCACCAGGCGACCGCGCAGGCCAGGCAGCGCCTGGTCGAGGCGGAGTCCACGGCCAACGCCAACGCCGCGCTCCTGGAGGCGCAGGCGCTGGACATCAGGGCGCTGTCGGCCGCCGAGGCTCCCGAGATCCTCGACTACCGCTTCCAGCAGGACCTGCTGGCCAAGCTGGAGTCCGTCGCGACCCGGCTGCCGCAGGTGGTGCAGGTGGGCGAAGAGACCGACATCGACTTCCTGGTCCTCGCCCAGCAGCTCGTGGGCGGCAAGGACGCGGCGCTGTTCTCCGCCGAGGACATGGCCGCCATCCGGGGCAGGCTCGACGAGATCGCGGCCCGCGTACGCGACCGTGAGCGGGAGATCTCCGGCCTGCTGCAGAAGACCGCGGCCGGCGTGGAGGAGCCGCCGCACACGCCGGAGCCGGACACCGACCTCGAAAGCACCGTCGAGCGGCTGCTGCCGGGCGGTAAGCACCACGGAGAGCAGCCTGGGAGTGGCATCTGATGAGCAGGGAATTCTCGAAGATCAAGGAGTCGCTGGCCTCCTGGAGTGAGATCCGCCAGCTCCTGCGCGGCGGCGAGCAGGGCCAGCTCGTGCCGGTCGTCATCCCGAAGGACCGGCGCGGCTTCGCGTGGATGACGCTGGTGTTCCTGGCGATCTACTTCGCCGGCATGGCCGTGATGACCGACTTCACGCTCATCGCGGCGTTCGCGGCGCTGGTGTCCCTGCTGCTGGCGCTGCTCACGATGTGGCGCAAGGCCATCATCGAGATCGAGGAGGGCACCACCGGCGTGCGCAGCCGCTGGGGCGCCATCACGGGCACCCTCCCGCCCGGCCGCCACTACCTGTGGCTGCCGTGGGACCGGGTGGACGCCGTGGTGGACACCTCGACGGAGATCCCGTACTCGGCGCCGATCGTGGCCTGCCCCACGGCCGAGAACGTGCCGCTGAAGTCGATCGAGTTCTTCCTGAAGTTCAGGATCGTGGACCCGGTGGCGTTCGTCCGCACGATCGGGGCGGGCAACTTCGACCTCGTGCTGTCCAGCGCCGTCCAGGACGCTATCAGGCAGCGCAGCCGCCGCGTCAACACCGAGCGCGCGTACGACCTGCGCGGCTCCGACGTCGGCGACATGCAGGACGCGCTCAACCGCCAGCTCGGCCGTTACGGCGTGCGCATCACCGGCGCGAACATCCCCGACGTGCAGCTGCCCGACCAGTACCAGCAGCACCTGGCCACCCGCGAGAAGGTCGCCAAGGAGCTGTCGGCCTACGAGCGCGAGTGGGAGCTGACCCGCAAGCGCCGCATCGACACGCTGCTGATGGAGATCGAGCGCTCCAAGAAGACCCGTGACGCCCGCGTGGTCGAGGTCAAGGCCGCCTACAACACCGCGCGCAAGGACGTGGCGCGCATGCTGGAGGAGCAGGAGACCGAGGCGCAGCGCGTGACGTGGGAGATCGAGGCGCGCGGCAGGGCCGAGCTGACCGCCGCCGAGAACGAGGCCAAGGCGCTGCGGCGGCTGGCCGAGTCGTACCGGGACAACCGGGCCGTGCTGCAGTACGAGCTGGCCCGCAGGCGCCTCGACGTCGGCGCCAAGCTCGCGGAGAACGCGCCGCAGCCGCTGGTCGTCAGGACCCAGCAGGGCCAGTCGGACTCCGCGCTCAGCACCCTCCTGCTCGCCCAGCTGCTCCCCCGCATCTCGGGGACGGGGGCGGGAAACGTGAACGGCCACTCACCTTCCGCTTAGGAGAACCCCATGGTGTTCCGCAAACTGATGGCCGCGTTCGGCGCGGGCGTCGAGGTCGACACGGTGCTGACCGACACGAGCGTCAAGCCGGGCGGGCCGCTGCGCGGCGTCGTCCACTTCCGTGGCGGCAACTCCGACTACAAGGTCGAGGGCATCCACATCGACCTGACCGCCGTGGTCGAGGTGGAGTCGGGCGACAACGAGTACAAGACGAGCTACAGCTTCCTGCGCCAGCAGGTGGCCGGGACGTTCCAGCTCGCGGCGGGCGCGCAGCACCAGCAGCCGTTCGAGATCGCGATGCCGTGGGAGACGCCGATCAGCGCGATCGCCGGGCATCCGCTGCACGGCATGAAGCTGGGCGTGCAGACGGAGCTGGCGCTCGCGGGCGCGCTCGACAAGGGCGACCTCGACCCGCTGTACGTCGGCCCGCTGCCGGCCCAGGACCACGTGCTCGGGGCACTCGACCGGCTGGGCTTCCAGTTCAAGAAGGCCGACCTGGAACGCGGCACGCTGTACGGCTCGACGATGCCGTTCTTCCAGGAGATCGAGTACTACGCGGGCGGGCAGTGGCGGCGCCACTTCAACGAGCTGGAGCTGACGTTCATCGCCGGGCCGCGGCAGATGGACGTCATCCTGGAGGCCGACAAGCGGGGCGGCTTCCTGACCTCCAGCCATGACGCGTACAACCGGTTCACCGTGCGCTACGACGAGCCGCCGCAGGCGGCGGACGCGGCCCTGCAGCGCGGGCTGGAGCAGATGGCCCGCCGCCGCGGCTGGTTCTAGGCGTTCTGAACCCGGGTCACGGCGAGCAGATGGCCGCTGACCCCCAGCAGTGACGGCTCGCACTCGATCTGCCGGGCGGCGTCGAGCAGCAGCTCGCGCCGCCCGTCGTCGTCCAGCCAGTCGTCCACGTCGCCGTAGAGCCCGAATGCGCCCTCCAGGCCGTAGCGGCGCGGCTCGGGCAACCCGGCGGCGGTGAACTCGCCGGGGATGTCGCCGGGGTCGTGCAGATAGCCGCGGAACCCGCCCAAGGGGTTCGTGGAGATCATGACGCCCGTCTCCATCGCGGTGCGAGCGGCCGCGCGCCCCTCCTCCTGGAGGAGGAGCCCGAGGCGCACGCCTTCGTGGAGCGCGGCGTACCGGCTGATGAAGGCTCCGGCCACGATCCCGCCGGGCCGGACGGCGCGGCGGGCCTCGCGCAGCGCGCGCAGCCGGTCGGCGCGCTCGGGCAGGTGGTAGAGCGGGCCGAGCAGCAGCACCGCGTCGGCATCGCCGTCGGGGACCGGCAGGTCGCGAGCGTCGCCGAGGCGGGCGGTCACGCCGGGCAGCTCCGCCGCCTCGCTCACGTGCAGCGGCACCGGGTCGATCACCTCGACCTCGTAGCCCTCGGCGGCCAGCCATTCGGCGTGCACGCCGGTGCCGCCGCCCACGTCGAGCACGCGGGCCGGCGCCGGAGGCAGGGTGCGCAGCAGCACGTCGCGCGTGCGCCAGAACTCCAGCCGACCGCGACCCTCGCGCAACCGCGTACGCTCACCGCCGCGCTCGTAGTAGGTCATCAGAGCGGGATCCATGATCATATTCCCGGATCCTACGGGCGCTCTCGCGCCGGAGGCGAGGCGATATCCCCGTGCGGCCAGGGGTTTCCGTCTCCGCGTGACCTGGCAGCCACCAGGTGCGGTCGTTACCATGACGACGGGCACTGACTGATCGTCGGCACGGGCGGGGCGGGGCGCATGGGACGGTTGAAGGCGGCGTTGCGACGGACCGCCCCGTGGGCGGCGCGCAACGCCGACGGCGCCATCGCGCTCGCGCTGGCCTTCGTGGTCGGCGTGCTCGGCATCATGCCGCCGGAGATCTTCGGCAGCGAGGGCGACAAGATCCAGACGCAGCTGGTGAACTCGTCGTCCCTGGTCATCATGGCGCTGGTGGCCACCGCGCTGCTGCGCGACCGCGCCCGCCAGGCCCCCGTCGAGCGGACGATCACCTCGGGCGCGCTGGCCGAGCTGCCGATCCGGCTGGCCCGCCTGGAGGAGATCGAGACGCTGGCCCACAGCACCCGCCACGCGCTCGACGCGCTGCAGCTCGTCCGCGTGCTGGGCAGCAGGCAGGAGATCGCCCAGTGCCACGCCGAGGCCAGGCGCGACACCGCGCGCTGGCTGTTCAAGGGCGGCACCGGCACCTACCTGCGGGCCGTGACGCTGCCGCAGTGCGTGGCCGCCGCCCGCAGGGACAAGCGCCACCTCACCGTACGCGTCGAGGTCATCGACCCGTCCGACCTCGAGGTGTGCGAGACGTACGCCCACTACCGCCGCTCGCTGTCCGACACGCCCGACGGCACCGGCGAGACGTGGACGACCGACCGGGTCAGGAAGGAGTCGTACGCGACCGTCCTGGCCGCCTTCTGGCACCGGCAGCGCTACGGCCTGCTCGACATCGGGGTCGGCCTGTCGTCCACGATGACCACGTTCCGCTGGGACCTGTCCTCCAGCCGCCTCATCATGACGGTCGAGGACCCCAACAAGGCCATGACGGCGCTCGCCGACACCTTCTACTACGAGAACTGCGACACCGAGCTGCGGCTGAGCTTCGAGCAGGCGCGGCGGGTGCCGCTCGAGATGTACAGGAAGGTGCCGCTGAGCGACGAGCCCACGATCGAGGAGGTGCAGGAGTTGTTCGAGCGTGTGGGGCTGCCCCTGCCCAAGTCCTACAACGGGCACGACGTCGTCGACATCGCCCGTAAGGCGCTGCGCGCCGTGGACCCGTACGCATGAGCCGCCGGCTCGTCCGCAGGGCGGTGGCCGAGGGGCGCGCCAGGTCGTGGGCCCTGGCGGAGCTGGCGCGGCCCGGCCTGACCGCGGTGCGCCACCCGCTCGGGTTCGTCTGCCTGCCGCTGGAGCGCGACGGCGGCGACGGCGTGTGCCTGCACGTGTGGTCGAAGGCGCTGGCCCACGCCGAGACCACCACCTCGCAGATCCACTGCCACAGCTGGGACCTGGAGAGCCACGTGCTCTACGGCCAGGTCCGCAACGTGCACGCGGTCGTCGCCGACGCGGGCGCCGACGCCACCCACCGCGTCTACGAGGTGGTGAGCGGGGCCGACGGCGACCGCATCTCGCCCACCGGCCGCACCGTGCGGCACGCGACGGGGCTGGTGGAGGTCTTCGGGCCGGGCGAGACGTACACGCTGGCCGCCGACCGCTTCCACAGCAGCGTCGTGCCGGAGGACGGCGAGGCGGCCACCATCGCGCTCGGCAGAGGCCGGCCGGGTGGCCGCGACCTGTCGCTCGGCCCGCTCGGCGGCGGCGCGCACCACGTGGCCAGGCAGCCGCTCGACGCCGACGAGACGGCGCTGGCCGTCCGGCTGATCACCGCGCATCTCACCTGAGAGGGCAACGCCGATGGACCTGGATCACGCTCGCACGGTCGCCGTCGAAGCCGCCGAGGCCGCCGGGGCGCTGATCAGGGAGGGCACCAGGCGCGCGCTGCGCGTGCACGCCAAGGGCACGGCCGGCGACATGGTGACCGACCTCGACCTGGCCTCGGAGAAGCTGCTGCTGGAGCGGATCCTGACGGCCTTCCCCTCGCACGCGGTGATCGCCGAGGAGTCGGGGCTGAACGGCTCCGCGGGCGGCGAGTGGACGTGGCTGGTCGATCCGCTTGACGGCACCAACAACGTGGCGATCGGGCTGCCCGCGTACGTGGTGGGCGTGGCGCTGTGCCGGGCCGGGCTGCCGCAGCTCGGCGTGGTGCACGACCCGGTCTCTGGACAGACGTGGTCGGCCGTCAGGGGCGGGGGCACGCTGGCCTCGTCAGGGGGGCGGCTGTCGGCCCCGTACGCGCCCAGCCCGCACGGCCCGCTGCTGGCCTGGATCCAGGGCTACGGCATCGCCAGGGACGACCCGACCGTGCTCAGGCTGAAGGCGGCGCTCGACCTCAACGCCCGCAGGGTGCTGCAGCTGTGGACGCCGCTGCTGTCGTGGGCGATGCTGGCCCGCGGCGACATCGACGGCATCGTGGGCTACCGCACCGGCGTGGTGGACCTGCCGGCGGGCGCGCTGCTCGCGCAGGAGGCGGGCATCGAGATCAGGGCGCTCGACGGCGGCCCGTACGACGAGTGCGTCAGGGGCGCCGCCGACGTGCGCAGCTACGTGGCGGCCCACCCGCGCGCCCTGCCAGGGCTGCTCGCGCTCCTCCAATGAGGAGAAGTGCGCGCACGCAGTGTGTCGTTCTGCGATGAGTTACGCCGCTCCGCGCGGTCTACTCAAGTGACGCCGGAACCCGGCGCACCGCGGAGAGGAGCCCGACATGATCACCACCACCGAGCTGGCGCAGGTGCTCTTCGTCACCCCCCTGCAGCCCTCCGACGAGCTGTCACCCTCCCAGATCCGCTCGGCCGTGGACGCGCGGCTGTGCGCGTGCGGCGGCGACCCGTCGTGGTGCGCCGCGTACGTGGCGCAGGAGGCCGGCGACCACCCCGAGACGTACGCCCCCCGCATGCGGTGGGCGCTGGCCGCGGTGGCCGGCGCCTACGAGCCCGTCGCCGCCTGAGTAAGCCGCCTGAGTAAGCCGCGTGAGTCAGCCGAACGTGACCAGCGCCCACACCGTCGCCGCCGTGCCCACGACGGCCAGGCCGGCGCCGATGAGCAGGAAGCGCCGCATGGGCACGGCCACGTCGTGGCGGCGGCACGACTCGAACCACAGCAGCGTCGCCAGCGACGCCCACGGCGTGATGACCGGCCCGACGTTGGTGCCGGCCAGCAGCGCCAGCAGGTGGTCCTGCTCGGCGGCCGGGATGACGGTCTCGACCGCCTTGTACGCCGGCAGGTTGTTGATCAGGTTGGACAGCCCGGCCCCGACGGCGGCGGTGCGGTAGGGGTCGCTCTCGGTGCCGATCAGCCAGGTCATCAGCGCCGACAGGCCGTGCCCGCTGAGCGTCGGCACCACCAGGAAGAGCCCGGTCACGAAGATCACGAGCTGCCACGGGATCAGGTGCCAGGTCAGGCGCTCGCGGGCGCGCAGCACGAAGGCGGCCACGACGACGACGGCCGCGGCGCAGGCGGCCACCGCGACGTGCGCGCCGACCAGCAGCAGCACGATGAACAGCAGGCAGCCGGCCGCGGCCGCCCCGAACAGCACCCGGTCGCCGACGGGCTCCAGCACCGGCGGGGTGTAGCGCAGGTCGCGGCGCTCGCCGCGGCGCCAGAAGAACACCCACAGGAACACCATCGTCACCGCGATCGCGGCGATCTGCGGAGCCCACATGCGGGCCGCGAACTCCTGCGTGCTGAGGCCGATCTTGCGCATGCCGAGCAGGTTGGTCAGATTGGAGACCGGCAGCAGCAGGCTGGCGGTGTTGGCCAGCCAGATCGTGGTCATCGCCAGGGGCAGCGCGGCGATGCGGGCGCGGGGGGCGAGGGCGAGCATGACGGGGGTGAGCAGGACGGCCGTCGTGTCGAGGTTGAGGAAGATCGTGACGAAGGACGCGAAGGCCGTGCAGAGGAAGAAGAGCGCGGCGTAGTTGCCGCGGCCCAGCACCGCCATCCGCGCCGCGATCGCGTCGAAGACCTGCGCCTCCTTGGTCAGCTCCGCCACCACGATGATCGCCACCAGGAAGATCAGCAGCGGGCCGATCTCGCTCAGGCTCTCGACGGCCGCGTGCCAGGGCAGCAGCCCGGTGGCCACGAAGACCAGCCCCAGGATCAGGAGCCCGATCCTGATCCAGTCGAGTACGCCAAGACGCCGCAACACCCGACGATGATCGCACACGGACTGCAAATCGCCGATGCCACAGGGGATACTGAGGAAATGGCACGTGACGGCAGGCCGACCGACATCTTCGTCAGCTACTCCCCCGCCGACACGGCCTGGGCGACCTGGATCGCCTGGGAGCTGGAGGCGGCGGGCTACAAGACCATGATCCAGGCGTGGGACTTCGTGCCGGGCACCAACTTCATCGACTTCATGGACCGCGGCGTCAGCGAGGCGCGGCTCGTCGTCGCCGTGCTCTCGCGCAACTACCTCGGCTCCCGCTACGGGCGCATGGAGTGGCAGGCCGCGCTGCGCGCCGACCCCGACAACCCGTCCAACAAGCTCGTCACCATCCGCCTGGAGGACGTGCCGCTCGAAGGGCTGCTGTCCACGATCACCTGGGTCGATCTGCTCGGCGTCACCGACCCTGGCCAGGCCAGGGCGCTGCTGCTCGGCCGGGTCGGAGAGGCGCTGGCCGGCCGCGCCAAGCCCGAGGCCGCGCCCGCCTTCCCCGACGGCACCAGCAGGCCGGTCCCCGTGCCGACGCTGCCGGCGCCCGCCGAGCGGCCGAGGGCCAGGCGCACGCCGGTCACCGCGCCCACGTTCCCGCCGTCCGCCGCGGGCGGGCGGGGGCGCGAGACGATCAGCGTGCTGCACATCGGCGGGCCCCGCTTCGGGCGGGGGCTGCCCGAGCCCGGCGACCCGTTCACGCCCGAGGACATGCAGGCCCGCATCTGGGCCGACCTGACCGCCATGTACGACCGCGGCATGCCACGCCCCGACCTCATGGTCGTCGCGGGCGACCTCACCGAGTCGGGCACGCTCGGCCAGTTCGGCCAGGCCACCAGGTTCGTCACCGACCTGCGGCTGCTGCTCGGGCTCGAGCCGCACCGGCTCGTCCTGCTGCCCGGCCCGCGCGACGTCACCAAGGCCGCCGCCAGCGCCTACTTCATGACCTGCGAGGCCGACGACGTCAGCCCGCAGCCTCCTTACTGGCCCAAGTGGCGGCATTTCGCCACCCTGTTCGGCGAGGTCTACCAGGGGCTCGACGACCGGGTGTTCGACGGCGGGCAGCCGTGGAGCCTGTTCGAGGTGCCCGACCTGCGCGTGGTCGTGGCCGGGCTCAACTCGACGATGGCGATGAGCCACCTGGAGCGCGACGCGTACGCGCTGATCGGGGAGGCGCAGGCGGCGTGGTTCGCCGAGCGGCTGCGGCCGTACGAGGAGCGCGGGTGGCTGCGGCTCGGCGCGATCGGTCACCCGCCGGCCGAGCTGCGCGACGCCGCCACGTACGAACGGCTGCTCGGCCGCCGGCTCAACCTGCTCTTCCACGGCGGCGCCGGCACCGCGGCCGAGGGCCGGGTGGCCGCGCCGCGCGCCGGCCGGCACCAGGTGATCGAGATCGGCCCCGACGGGCTGCGCACCTGGCTGCCCGACGAGGGCACGCCCGAGCGGGTCAGGGCCAGGTGGCGGGCCGCGCAGACCACGTTCACCGGGCAGACGCCGCCCGCGCCGCCGCCCGCGCCCGAGCCGGAGCAGCGCGCGCCCAGCCCCGTCGAGCTGCTGCTCGACCGCATCGCCGAGGTGTGCGAGGCCCGCCACGAGCGGGCCAGGATCCGCAGGTTCGACGCCCACCTCGTGGTCACCCACCCCGAGGACGGGTTCGTCCGGCAAACCATGATCGGCGCGTACGTCGGCGAGCCCACCGTGGAGAGCGCCGACGGCTTCGTCCGCACCGCCCACGCCGCCGGGCTCGCGGCCGAGCTGGTCTACCAGGGTCCGCCCGCGCCGCGCGCGGTCCGCGACGAGCTGATGCGCAAGGGCGTGCGGCTGCGCAGCTTCACCGAGTTCCAGGGCCTGCTCGACCTCAGCGGCTACGTCACCGAGCAGACCGCGCGGCTCGCCTCCGACCGCCGCTACCCGCCCGGCCTGTACGTCCCCCAGCGCTACCGCGAGCTCGACCGCCCCGGCAGCGCCGTCAGGGCCGGGCTGACCGACGAGATGATGCGGCTGCTGTCGGCCGACCACGGCCGCTTCCTGCTGCTGCTCGGCGACTTCGGCCACGGCAAGACGTTCGCGCTGCGCGAGCTGGCCCGCCGCATCCCCGCCGAGCTGCCGCACCTGACGCCGATCCTCATCGAGCTGCGCGCGCTCGACAAGGCGCACTCGGTCGACGCGCTGGTGGCGGCGCACCTGGCGAGCCACGGCGAGGAGGTCATCGACCTCAAGGCGTTCCGCTACCTGCTCAGGCAGGGACGCATCGTGCTGCTGTTCGACGGGTTCGACGAGCTGGTAACCAGGCTGACCTACGACCGGGCGGCCGACCACCTGGCCACGCTGCTGTCGGCGGCCGAGGACAAGGCGAAGATCGTGGTGGCCAGCCGCACCCAGCACTTCAAGTCGCACAGCCAGGTGCTGACCTCGCTGGGCGAGATGGTGGGCGTGCTGCCGCAGCGGCGGGTGCTCGGCGTGGAGAACTTCGCGCCCGACCAGATCAGCTCCTACCTCGCCAACAGGTTCGGCGACGACGCCGAGGCCGGGGCACGCATGGCGCTGATGCGGGAGATGGAGGACCTGCTCGCGCTGGCCCAGAACCCGCGCATGCTGAGCTTCATCGCCGACCTCGACGCCGACCGCCTGCGTACGGTCGCCGAGGCCCGCCACACGATCAGCCCCGCCCTGCTGTACGAGGAGATCCTCACCTCCTGGCTGGCCTTCGAGGAGCGGCGGGCCAAGGTGCCGGGCTCGACCGGCGGGCTCAGCGTCGAGGAGCTGTGGCGGGCGGTGACCGCGCTGGCGGTGCGCCTGTGGGAGTCGGGCGACGCGCTGCTCGGCATGGACGAGCTGACCGAGATCGGCGAGACGCTGACCGACCTGGCCGACGGGCAGCTGTCGGCCGCGCACGCCGCGTTCCGCATGGGGTCGGGCAGCCTGCTCGTGCGCACGGAAGAGGGCATGTTCGGGTTCATCCACACCTCGGTGATGGAGTGGCTGATCGCCCGCCGCATCGCCGCCACCATGGACGACCCGGTCCTGCTGTCGCGCCGGCCGCTGTCGGCGCTGACCGTCGAGTTCCTGTGCGACCTCGCCGACGTACGCGCGCTGCGCTCCTGGGTGAACCACCCGCCGGCCGACGACGTCTCCCGCGCCAACGCCGTCAAGATCTCCGCCCGGCTGCGCACGCCCGCCCGCGCCGACCTGCGCGGCGCCAACCTCAAGGGCGAGGACCTGTCGGCCAGGGACCTGCGCGAGGTCGACCTGACCGGCGCCGACCTGTCCGAGGCGACGCTGGTCGGCACCAACCTGTCCAGGGCCGTGCTGAAGGACGCCCGCCTGACCGGCGCCAGGCTCGACGCCGCCCAGCTCGCCGGGGCCGACCTGCGCGGCGCCGACCTGTCGGGGGCGCGGCTGGCGCAGGTGGACCTGAGCGACGCGGCCGTCGAGGGCGCCCGCTGGCACCGCGCCACGCTGATCGACGTCACCGGCACGCTGCCGCACCTGCCGGGCGCTGCCGTGGTGCCAGGACAGCCGGTCGAGGTGGAGTTCGCGCCCGCCGGCATCGGCGTCCCGTACGGCTACCACTTCCAGACCAGCCGCCTGCCCGAGCCGATCGCCTACAGCCCCGACGGCGCCACCCTCGCGGTCGGCAACGAGGACGGCGGCGTGCTGCTGTGCGTGGGCGGCGCGCCCGTGCGCACGCTGCAGGGGCACCGGGGCCGCGTCTACGCGGTGGCGTTCGCCGGCGAGCTGATGGCCACCGGCGCGAGCGACGGCGTCGTGCTGCTGTGGGACGCGCTGACCGGCGAGCCGCTGCGCCGCCTGGAGGGCCATCCCGACGGCGTCTGGCCGCTGCGGCTCAGCGCGTCGGGCGACCTGGTGGCGGCGGGCGGCGGCGACGGCGTCGTCCGCGTGTGGGAGAGCGCCACCGGCCGCCTCGTGCACGAGCTGACCGGGCACCGGGCGCCCGTCTACACCGCCTCCTTCGGCCGCTCCGCCCTCGTCACCGGCGACGCGGCCGGCACCGTCCGCGTGTGGGACCTCGGCTCCGGGCAGATGAAGGAGACGCTCGGCGAGCACCGCGGCAGCGTCTTCCGCACCGTGCACAGCCCCGACGGCCGGCTGCTGGCCACCGGCGACGAGGCGGGCACCGTACGCCTGTGGGACACCGCGACCTGGACCCGCCTGCACGAGCTGACCGGCCACACCGGCAGCGTCTACTCGCTGGCGTTCGCGCCCGACGGCTCGCTGCTGGCCAGCGGCGACACCGCCGGCGCCGTACGCCTGTGGTCGCCGTCGGGCGAGGAGCGCGGCGTGCACACCACCCACGCGACCAGCGTCTACCAGGTCGCCTTCAGCCCCGGCGGGCAGATCCTGGCCAGCGGCGACGCCAACGGCGTCGTACGCCTGCAGCGGCTCGGCGACGGCAACAGGGTCGAGCTGACCGGGCACCGCAGCTCGGTGTGGCCGTTCGTGTTCAGCCCCGACGGCCAGGAGCTCGCCACCAGCAGCAACGACGGCACCGTACGCCTGTGGGACCCGCACAGCGGCCAGTGCCAGCGGGTGCTGCGCGGCCACGGCCGCCGCATCTCCTCGGTCGCCTTCAGCGCCGACGGCTCGCTGCTGGCCACCAGCGGCAACGACGGCACCGTACGCCTGTGGGAGCCCCGCACCGGCCGCCGGCTGCGCGAGTTCACCGGCCACAACGACCGGCTCATCTCGGCCTCCTTCTCCCCCGCCGGGCCGGTGCTGGCCACCGCGAGCAACGACGGCGGCGTGCACTTCTGGAACGCTTCGACCGGCGACTACGAGCGCGAGCTCAACGCCGAGACCGAGCACGTGTGGGCCGAGGCGTTCAGTCCCGCCGGCGACCTGCTGGCCACGGCCAACGACGACGACACCGTCCGCCTGTGGTACCGGCCGACCGGGCGGCTGGCGGGCAACCTGACCGAGCATCGCGGGCGGGTGCGCTCGATCGCGTTCAGTCCCGACGGCGACCACGTGGCCACCGGCTGCGACGACACGCTCGTCAGGGTCTGGCACCTGCCGACCGGCCGCCGGGTGGCCGTCCTGGAGGGGCACAGCGACCGGGTCTACTCCGTCTCCTACTCCCCCGACGGCCGCTTCCTGGTCAGCGCCGGCAACGACGGGCGCGCCCTGGTGTGGGAGCTGCCCCCCGGCCACGCGCCGCGCCTGGTGCACACGCTGCGGCACGAGGGGCGGCTGTGGAGCGCGGCGTTCGGCGCGGCGGGCTCGCTGCTGGCCACCGGCGGCGACGACACGCTCGTCCGCGTCTACGACGCCGCCGGCGGCGACCTGCGCCACACCCTGTCAGGCCACAACCGCCGCGTCTGGTCGGTCGCCTTCAGCCCGGCGCCCGGCTCCGAACTGCTGGCCAGCGCGGGCGACGACGGCGTGGTGATCCTCTGGGAGGGCGGCGCGCGGCGGGCGACCCTGCTGGGGCTGCCCGAGGGGTGGGCGGCCCTGGCGCCCGACGGCCGCTACAAGCTGCAGGGCGATCCGGGCGGGCAGTTCTGGCACGTGGTCGGGATGTCGCGGTTCGAGCTGGGCGAGCTGGACGCGTACCTGCCGGGGGTGCGGCAGGTGCCGCTCGACACGCCCTTCTAGAACACCTCGATGCGGTCCATGCCGATCACCGTGCTGCCCGAGGCCGGGTTTCCGGAGATCAGCGGCATGATCCGCCGTACCGTCTACGCCGCCCGCTGCTTGTCGGACGAGGTCCAGCCGGCGACAGCGGTCACCTACCTGCGAAGAACCGGGCTAGTGCGCCACGCCGTTTGCCCACTCGGACGCGTGGTCATGGACGAACGCGTCGAAGGAGCGGGGCGGGCGGCCGGTCAGGTCCAGCACCGCGGTGCTGACCAGGTCGTCCCGGCCGGCGCTCAGGCCGGCGTCCACGGCGGCAAGAGCGGCGGCGAATTCGGCCGGCATGCCGGCGGCCCGGTAACCGGCCGCCAGCTCGTCGGTTTCGACGGGCAGCACCTGAATCGGCCTGCCGGTGCGGGCGGTGATGATCGCCGCCGCGTCCCGGTAGCTCAACGCTTTCGGCCCGGTGAGCAGGTAGTCGCGCCGGTCACCCGGCCCGTGCCTGAGCCACTCACCCCGCTTCTCGCTGGGCCGCTCACCCTGCCCTCCGCTGGGCCTGTCGCTGGGCCTGTCGCTGGGCCTGTCGCTGGACCCGTCATCGGGGTCGGTCAGCAGGGCGGAGGCGGCGGCCGCGATGTCGCGCGCGTCGATCCAGCCCAGCCGGCCGCCACCGGCCGCGGTGTGGATCTCGCCGTGCCGCCGGAGCCGCTCGCCCAGCGGATGCGGGCGCAGGAAGTTCTGCATGAACCCGGACGCGCGCAGCACGACCCACCCGGGCCGGGTCCGTACCCGTGCGGCCAGCTCAAGCGCGCCGGGGGCGTTCGGCAGCACGATGGCGGAGCCGAGGAGCACCACGCGGCGCACGCCGAGCCGCTCCGCCTCGTCCAGGAACGGCTCAACCAGCGGCATCGGATTCACGGCGTTCGCCGGAGGCACGAGATAAACGCGGTCCGTCGCGTGCAGTGCGGCCCGGTGCGTGCCCGGGTCGTTCCAGTCGAACCGGACCGCGTCAGGATCCCCGGCGGAGGGGTTGCGAGCGGCCACCCGGACCGGTACGCCGTTGCCCCGCAGCAGCTTCGCCAGCACACTGCCGGTCTTCCCGGTGCCGCCGGTGACCAGCACGCCGCTCATCGGGCGGCCCCCGAGCGCAGCGAGCCGAGCAACTCGGGCAGCGTCCCGGTCGCCGAGGCGGCGGCCAGCGGGCTCCAGTAATCCCTGTAGTGCGTGATCAGGCCATCTTGGACCGTGATCACGGAGATGTAGTCCATGCGGTAGGGCTCGCCGGTGCGCACGGTGTACCCGTGCGCGGTGAACTCCACCACGATGGTGTCCGGCCGTTGCGTGTGATGCACGGTCACTACAGGTATCTCCCGTACGTCCATCCGTTCCGGATATCCGGCCAGATAGTCACGGACGGCATCCCGCCCCGCCAGCCGCCGCGGCGCGTCCCCCGCAGCGAACGGGAACTCGCTGGTGCCCTGCTCCGCCCACAGATCGGCGATGGCATCCATATCCTTGGCCAGCAGCAGATCCAGCAGTCGGCGGATCGTCTCCTCAGGAGTGCGTGGCATGTTCGTCCTCCGGTGTCCCGTGAAATGTGGTCATGCCAGCCTGGCCACGGATCCGGGCGCCGCGGAACGGACGGGTTAGCCCCGGACCCCTGGTCCGTGGCTAAGGCGGCCGCCACTGTGGCAGCCTGGACGGGTGAGCAGAGCTGAACTGGCCGACTTTCTCCGTCGCAGGCGGGAGGCGCTGCGCCCGGACCAGCTGCCGGCCACGGCCGTCCACCCGCCGGGCCGCCGCGCCCGCCGTACTCCCGGCCTGCGCCGCGAAGAGGTGGCCACGCTGGCCGGGGTCTCCACCAGCTACTACGAACGACTTGAGCAGGCCCGCGCTCCGCATCCGTCCCCGCAGGTCATAGCCGCGCTGGGCACGGCACTGCGGCTCACCGACGCCGAGCGCGAGCACCTGGCGCGGCTGGCCGGGCAGGCCCCGCCCGCCCCGCAGACCGGCCGGGCGCCGGTGCCCGCCTTCGCCCGCGAGCTGCTGGACCGGCTCGGGCCGGTGCCCGCCTACCTCACCGACGAACGCCAGGACATCGTCGCCTGGAACGACGCGGCAGCCGACCTGATCACCGACTTCGGATCGCTGCCCGCCGGGGAACGCAACGCCGTACGGCTGTCCATCCGGCTGGACGGCACCCTCTGCTCGGCCGCCGACGGCGCGCAGGGCGAATACGCCCGGCAGGCCGCCGCCCAGCTGCGCACAGCCAGCGCCCGGTACCCGGCCGAACGCGTACTTGGCGAGCTGGTCAACGAGTTCGCCGCGCACAGCCCCGACTTCGCCGCCGGCTGGCGCAACCACGAGGTACGCCCCATACCGACGCTGCGCAAGCACCTGCACCACCCCGAGCTGGGCGCCCTGGAGCTGGACTGCCAGACTCTGCTGCTGCCCGGCACCGATCTGCGGATGGTGATCTACACCGCGCGACCGGGCAGCCCCAGCGCCGCCGCGCTCGCCCGGCTCGCCGCACGCGACACTGAGATCGATCGGAATCCGGCGTAAGCCTCTCCGTGAGCGGAACCCAACGAAGACTCACTGACCAGCGGACCCACGATCGCAAGCCTCGTCATGGCTGCCATGACGGCCCGGTGGCGATCGCGTGGCAGAGCCGCTCCGCGTCCCACGCTGGTTCTCCCAGGTCGAGCCGGTCCGGCGCCCGGAACCCGTCCAGCGCCAGGTGAACGTGGCGCCGCCACAGGGACGGGGCGGCGTGCCGGGTGGCCTCGGCTACCGTGCTGCTCGCCCACAACAGCAGGAAGAGGTCGGCGCCGGTGACGTCCGGGCGGACGACGCCGGCCGCCTGCGCCCGCCCCAGCACCCGTTGCGCGAGCGCGCAGATCTCGCTGTGCGCGGTCTCGGTGCGGTCGTCGCCGGGGAACCGCCGGGCCAGGAAGTCGGCGAACGCCCGGTCCCCGGCCTGGGCCGTACACAGGACATCGAGCAGGCTGCGGAAGGCGTGCCACGGATCCTCCAGGCCGAGCGCGGCCTCTATCTCCTCGATCACGTGGCGCAGCTTCGGCTCCAGCACCGCGCACAGCAGGTCGAGGCGGGCCGGGAAGTGCCGGTAGAGGGTGCCGACCACCAGGCCCGCCTCGCGGGCGATGCCGTCGAGGGCGGCCTGCGCGCCCTGCTCGGCGAACGCGCGCCGGGCGCACTCGAGCAGCCGCTCGCGGTTGCGGCGGGCATCCCGGCGAGCGGGCAGCGGGTTCCCCGTGGCAGGCATGAGGTCACCGTAGCAAGGTGCGACAGGTCTCAACTTTGAGGATGCTCTCAACTTCGCTAGAGTGAGCAGCACCGAAAAATGAGAGCATGCTCATTTTCTGCGACAAGGAGAGCGACATGGCCAAACTCGGCGGGAAGGTCGCGGTGATCACCGGCGCGACCTCCGGGCTGGCGCTGGCGACGGCGAAGCTGTTCGTCCAGGAGGGCGCGCACGTGGTCATCACCGGCCGCCGCCAGGACCGGCTGGACGCGGCGGTGGCCGCCATCGGCCATGGCGTGACCGGCGTGCTCGGCGACGTCGGCCAGATCTCCGACGCGGCCCGCCTGGCCGAGGTCGTGGCGGTCGAAGCGGGCCGGGTGGACGTGCTCATCGCCAGCGCCGGCGTCTGGACGTGGAACGAGCACATCGGCGACGTGACCGAGCAGTCGTTCGACGCCGTGTTCGGGGTGAACGTGCGCGGGACGTTCTTCACCGTGCAGAAACTGCTGCCATTGCTGTCCGACGGCGCCTCGATCGTGCTCATCGGGTCGGGCGCCGCGGACAAGGGCGATCCGGGAACGACCGTCTACGCCGCGAGCAAGGCGGCGCTGCGGTCGTTCGCCCGGACCTGGACCACCGACTTGAAGCAGCGCGGAATCCGGGTCAACGTCCTCAGCCCCGCCGCGATCGACACCGCCGCGTTCGCGGACCTCCCGCCGGGGTTCAAGGAGCAGATCGCCTCGCGGGTGCCCGTCGGCCGCCTCGGCGACGAGCACGAGATCGCCACCGCGGCGCTCTTCCTGGCCTCCGCGGACTCGAGCTTCGTCACCGGCATCGACCTGCCCGTCGACGGCGGGATCGGCCAGGTCTGACCACCGGCAAGGCGCCGAAGGTCAAGAGGCGGGGCCAGGGGTGCCGGCACCCACACGACGATCTTCCTGATCGTCAAGGACGGATGTCATGTCGTCAACCCACGGCGGCGCGGCGCAAAAGGTCGTCCCAGACCTCGGCGACGCGGGCGTCGAGCTCCTCGAGTGAGCCATCGTTGGGGATCACGATGTCGGCCGCGGCCAGGCGTTCGTCCCTGCTCGCCTGGGCGGCGATGCGGGCCTGGGCGTCGGCCTCCGCCATGCCGCGGTGTTCGGCCAGGCGGCGGATGCGCAGCTCGTCGGGGGCGTCGACGACGATCACCACGTCGTACATGGGGGCCAGGTTGTTCTCCACCAGCAGCGGCACGTCGTACACCATGATCGTGTCGTCGCCGGCGCCCCGCTGCAGCTCCGCGACCCGCTCCCCCACCAGCGGGTGCACGATCGCGTTGAGCGCGGCCAGCCTCTCGGAGTCGGTGAAGACGATGGAGCCGAGCTTCTCCCTGTCGAGCGAGCCGTCGGGGCGCAGCACCCCGTCGCCGAACGTCTCCGTCACCCGCGCCAGCCCCGGCGTGCCGGGCTCGACCACCTCACGGGCGATCAGGTCGGCGTCGATCACCATCGCGCCCCTGGCCGAGAGCCGCTTGGACACCTCGCTCTTCCCGGAGCCGATGCCGCCGGTGAGCCCGATCTTCAACACGTCGGAAAGCCTATCGCCCGGATCTCACGCGGCCGGATCCGGGCGTCATGCGCAGCTCACTCCCCGCCCGCCGGCTCGGGCGTCACGCGCAGCACGCTTCCCCCCGCCACGTTCCGGCGTCATGCGCAGCTCATTCTCCGCCCGCCGGCTCCGGTGTCATACGGAGGTGGATGAGGGTCAGGTGGTCGTCCATGCGCTCGCGGTGGGTCTCGCGGTAGCCGAGCCGTCGGTAGAGCCGCAGGTTGCCCTCGGACAGGTGACCGGTGAACAGGTCGAACGCCTTCGCCTCCGGCACCTGCTCGTGCAGGGCGCGCAGCAGGGCCGTGCCGATGCCCCTGCCCTGCAGGTCAGGGGCCACGACGAGGCGGCCGACCAGGCAGGTGGCGCCGGAGAGCCGCCCGCGTACGGCGCCGACGATGCGCCCCGACTCGACCGCCTTGAGCACGACCGCGCCCTCGATGACCTTGCGCATCTGCTCCAGCGACTCCACCAGCGGCGGGATGTAGGGGTCGCCGTAGAGCTGCGCCTCGCTGAGGTAGGCCGCCCGCTGCAGGGTCAGGACCTCGCCCGCGTCATCGGGCACCGCCCGCTCGATCACCACCCGCCGCAGCCTACTCCCCGCGCCCGGCCCCCGCCGTCAGCTCGCCGGGACACGACGTGCGCGCCTTGGGCGGCTTTCCGCGTACGAGGAAGTCGTGCACCCGGGCACGCAGGCAGGCGGCACGCAGCTTCCCGGCTCCCTGCAGCAGATAGGCGTCATGCCCGTCCCCGTGCCACAACACCACCGCACCGGGGATCCGCCGCCCCAGCCGTGCCGCCGGGGCAGGCGGACTGACCACATCCAGCCGCCCCACTCCGACCAGCACCGACGCCCGGTCACCGTCGTCACTCGGCACCATGGAGCTCGCCGGGCCCGGCTCCGGGCGGCCGCTTCCGCCGTCACGAGGCACCGCAGGACCGGTGACGCCGGTCTCCTGGCCGCCGCCGGCCCTGGGCCCGAGGTCGCTGCCGGTCCGCGCCGGCCGGTCACCGGCGTCTCCCGAGGAGGGCCGGCCCTCGCCTCCGGCCGGCGCGGACGTCTCGGCGCCGGTCAGGCGGGACCGGTCGAGTCGCGGGGTGTGGGGCGGCCAGCTCGGACGGGCCCGCAGCCCCAGGCACCTGCCGACCTCGTAGCGGCCGGTCAGCCAGCCCACCCGGGGAGCCACCTCACGCAGCCTGGCCTCCATGCGCAGGAAGGTCCGGTAATCGGGCACGTCGGGCATGAAGTCGTGGCAGTGCATCGCCCGGGAGACCGTGGCGGGCGCGCCGGCCCGGCGTACGTCGGCGAGCGCCAGCAGCGCCCGCGCGTCCCCCTCCTCGGCGGCGGCCAGCGCCCTGGCCAGCTCGGGCCACCGCTTCGGGTCGAGCCCGGCGAGCACGGCCGCGACGACGCGCCGCTCGTCCACCGCCCGCCTGCCGGGAACGACCCCTGACCCTGCCTTGGACGATCGCCCGCCCGCCGAACCGCCGGCGACGACCGACGGTCCTCCGCCGAGCAGCTCGCCGAGCCCGGGGCCCGCCTTGAGCGGCGTCTCGCCGAGCAGAGCGTCCAGCCCGGGACCGTCGGGCGAGCCTGCCATCAGCTCACGAGGGCCGGAGGACGGGCCCGGGTTCGCGGGCAGGAGCAGTTCGCCGGGCGAAGCCGTGCGCTGTGTGCCGCCGCCCGGATCGGCGCCGCCGGCCCCGTGGGCGAGGAGGTCGTCCAGGACCTCGACGGCGTCGCCGTCCAGGGGGCAGGCCAGGTGGTTGACGCACCAGTCGCGGAAGTAGCGCAACCGGCGCTCTGCCGCCCTCGCGTGGGCGATGAGGCGGCGGCCCAGGCCGGGCTGGAAATGGTCGGGGACGCCCTCCAGGTAGATCCGCCCGGCGCGGCCGGGGAACAGCTCGAGGTACGCCTGCCCGTACACCGCCCCGTAGCCGTTGCCGAAGTAGCGCAGCCGGCGCCGGCCGAGTGCGTCGCGCAGGGCGTCGAGGTCGTGTGCCACCTGCCAGGCCGTCAGGCCGTCGTAGGCGGGCCCGGCCGCGATCCGGCAGCTTCTGTCGTAGGCGGCGTTGTGACGGGCGTAGGAGCGCCACGCGGCCTCTCCAGAGGCGATCTGGAGCCGCCGGGGGTCGGGCGGCGGCACCGAGCAGCGCACCATGGCCGCGCTCCCCCTGTCACCGATCCCGCGCGACTCCACCAGCACCACGTCGAACCACCGGGCCAGCTCGCTCACCGTGTCGGGCCTGGCGCGCACGTCCTGGACGGTGGAGCCCGCCCCGGTGTTGACGACCAGCGGGCCGAGGCTGCGTGCGGGGTCGCGGGCGGGCAGCCAGGCGAGGTCGATCTCCGTACGCGTCCCGGATGGCCGCTTCCAGTCCACCGGCACGGACAGCTTCCCGCACCTCAGGCCGTCGCCGCACTCCCGCCACCGCACCCGCCCGAGCGCCGGGCCGTCCGGCTCGCCGGGCCGGCCCGCCCAGAAGCCGCCGCCCCGCTCGTCCACCGGATCCGGCGCGCCGGCCGTGGCGGCGGCCGCCACGGACGCGGACGGTACGGCGGTGACGAGGACGGCGCTGGCGAGGACGGCGGCGGTCGTGAGGCCCGCCGCCGCCCTGATGACCGGCTGAACCATGCCCACGCAGATCGCTCCCGAGAGTCGCAGCCACCAAGCGCCGCCCAGTCTCCCAGCGCCCACCGGAGCAGGTCACAGGCTTGCAAAGACCCTCAGGTAAAATCTCCGTCCCGCCGCTGCAGGATGTGGAAAAACTCCCTTATACCGTCCACGAGCGAGGCGGGCGACGCCATGGCGACCATGTGGCTGGGGCTCTCGCCGCGGCCCCAGTAGACGATGTCGTTGCCGCGCTCGGCGATCCGCCGCAGCACCTCGGGCCCGCCGTGGGTGACCCCGGTGGGCACCTCCTTCTGGTCGACGGGCAGCCCGGCCGCCCCCTCGTAGTACGGCCAGGAGGACGACCCGCCGGTGCCGGTCAGCCAGTACAGGCTGGCGTTGGTGAGCAGCAGGTCCCTGTCGACGGGCTCGGCCCTCGACTCCCACCCGTCGAACTCCCTGAACCGCTCCACCAGGTACGCGAGCTGCGCCACCGGCGAGTCCACGAACCCGTACGCCAGGGTCTGCGGCCGGGCGGCCAGGTAGGGCCCGTAGCCGCTGCCGCCCGCCATGCGCCGCCCCATCTCCTCCAGCAGGGCGAGGTCCTCAGGGCCGGCCCCGTCCAGCTCGCCGGGCTCGCCCGTGGGGACGCCGAGCCCGGCCGTGATCACGGCGCCCATCACGTGCTCGCTGTCGAGGGCGGCCAGGCGCGGCGTGACGAGCGCTCCCGCGTCGTTGCCGTGCGCGACGTACCGGTCGTAGCCGAGCCGCCGCATCAGCTCGGCCCACGTGCGCGCCACCCGGTCGATGCTCCACGGCCGCGGGTCGGCGGGCTCGGGGAACGGCGAGAACGCGAACCCGGGCAGCGACGGGGCCACGACGTGGAAGGCGGTCGAGGGGTCGAGCCCGTGGGCGCGCGGGTCGGTGAGCGGGCCGATGACGTCGAGGAACTCGGCGACGGAGTTCGGCCAGCTGTGCGTCATGATCAGCGGCACGGCGCCCGGCTCCGGCGAGCGTACGTGCAGGAAATGCACCCGCTGCCGGTCGATGACGGTGGTGTACTGCGCGAACGCGTTCAGCCTGGCCTCCTGCGCCCGCCAGTCGAACCCGCCGGCCCAGTACGCGGCCAGCTCCCGCAGATGGTCCACGGGCACGCCGCGGTCCCACCCGCCCGGCAGCGCCCCCGCCCACCGGGTCCTGCGCACCCGCTCGCGCAGCTCGTCCAGGTCGGCCTGCGGGATATCGATACGAAAAGCGGTGATCTCTTCCATGCCCGGCACGCTAACGACGAACGCGGCAAGGATCGTTCCGCATTAGCGCGACCAGGAAACAGCCCCGCGAGGACATCGCACGACGAGCCGCGACCGAGGCAAGGACCGGCGAAAGACACCACCCGACCGACCGCTGCCGGAGCGGGCGCACACCGAGCGCCCCGGCGACCGGCCACGAGCGGAGGCGCAGCTCGCCGGACCGCCGCCGAAGCCGGCGCACACCAAGCGCCCCGGCGACCGGCCACGAGCGGGGGCGCCACCCGACGGGCCTGGCCGAGAAGGGCCGGGACACGCGGAAGGCCCCGCACGGAGAACCGTGCGGGGCCTTCCCACTGCTGATGGCCGCCACCTGGCGTGAAGGTCACGCCTCAGGCGGCCGGCGCCCGGTGCGGGGCGTCAGCTCTGGCCGCCCGCGAGCTTCTCGCGGAGCGCGGCGAGCGCCTCGTCAGAGGCGAGCGCGCCGCTGGCCGGAGCCGACGAGGAGCCACCCTGCTGGGGCTGGGTCTCACCGCTGTAGGACGAGGGAGCGGCCTCGCCGGCCTCCGCCTCGGCCTTGCGGGCCTCCTCGATCTGCTTCCTGTGAGCCTCGAAGCGCTGCTGGGCCTCGGCGTACTGCCGCTCCCACTCCTCACGCTGCTTGTCGAAGCCCTCGAGCCACTCCCCGGTCTCCGGGTCGAAGCCCTCGGGGTAGATGTAGTTGCCCTGATCGTCGTACGTGGCCGCCATGCCGTAGAGGGTCGGGTCGAACTCGACCTCGGTGCCGACACCCTCGTTGGCCTGCTTCAGCGAGAGGCTGATGCGGCGACGGTCGAGGTCGATGTCGATGATCTTCACGAAGATCTCGTCGCCGACCTGGACGACCTGCTCCGGGATCTCCACGTGGCGCTCGGCCAGCTCGGAGATGTGGACCAGGCCCTCGATGCCCTCCTCGACCCGGACGAACGCACCGAACGGCACCAGCTTGGTGACGCGGCCCGGCACGACCTGGCCGATCTGGTGGGTGCGGGCGAACTGCTGCCACGGGTCTTCCTGGGTGGCCTTGAGCGACAGGGAGACGCGCTCGCGCTCCATGTCGACGTCGAGGACCTCGACCGTGACCTCCTGGCCCACCTCGACGACCTCGGACGGGTGGTCGATGTGCTTCCAGGACAGCTCGGACACGTGGACCAGACCGTCGACGCCGCCGAGGTCCACGAACGCACCGAAGTTGACGATCGAGGACACGACGCCCTTGCGGACCTGGCCCTTCTGGAGGGTGTTGAGGAACGTCTGGCGAACCTCGGACTGCGTCTGCTCGAGCCAGGCGCGGCGCGAGAGGACGACGTTGTTGCGGTTCTTGTCGAGCTCGATGATCTTGGCCTCGAGCTCGCGACCGACGTACGGCTGCAGATCGCGGACACGGCGCATCTCGACCAGGGACGCCGGGAGGAAGCCACGCAGGCCGATGTCGAGGATGAGACCACCCTTGACGACCTCGATGACCGTGCCGGTGACGATGCCGTCCTCGTCCTTGATCTTCTCGATCGTGCCCCAGGCGCGCTCGTACTGAGCACGCTTCTTGGACAGGATCAGGCGGCCCTCCTTGTCCTCCTTCTGGAGAACGAGGGCCTCGACGTGTTCGCCGACCTCCACGACGTCAGCGGGATCGACATCGTGCTTGATCGAAAGCTCGCGCGAGGGGATGACACCCTCGGTCTTGTAGCCGATATCGAGAAGAACCTCGTCTCGATCGACCTTGACGACGGTGCCCTCGACGATGTCGCCGTCGTTGAAGTACTTGATGGTCTCGTCGATCGCCGCGAGGAAGGCTTCCTCGGACCCGATGTCGTTGACCGCTACCTGCGGGGTGCTCGAGGTGGCCTCAGTGCTGGACGTCATGTGTGGAATTGCTCCGAACGCGGACAGGATGTCGATGTGGCGGATGCGCGGCAGGCCCTCTTCCGCATCAAGCCGAGGAATTACGACATCGACGTGACCGAGCGCGAGCCCGCTCCGTCTGAGGCGCGCGCGAGCCCACAGCGCAGCGATCAGCATATGAGACCAACGCCACGGGGTCAATCCGGCGGGACGTCAATAGGCGATGACCTGGAGCCCTCGCTTGGCGATGATATTACCTCGAACCTTCTCCGGGATGGAGATGCGGTCGGGGTCGCCGTCGCTGACGTAGCGCTTGCCGGGATGCCGGTCCAGCCAATCGAGCCAGTATTGGGAGCACCACTTGCGGCACTCGCCCTTCTTGCCGTTGCTCTGGATGCGCTGGATCGCCCCGCGGTCGAACTTTTTCGCGTACGGCGAAAGCGAGGGCTCGGCCCCGGCGAGGAACACGCCCGCGAAATCGTAACGCGTGCCGTCCCAGGAGCCGGTCCTGGCGGGCTTCTTCCCCTTGGGCAGGGACCCGTACGGCAAAGCCATGGTCTGGGACGGCGGCGCGCCGAGCTTCTTCAGCAGCCGCTCCAGCCGGACGATCTGCTCCTTGACCTTCTTGCGCTTGAGCGTGCGCAGGTCGGGGTGGCTCCAGGTGTGGTTGGCCACCTCGTAGCCGTGGTCGGTCAGCCACCGCACGGCCGCCGCCTGCGCGTCGTGCTCGCGCAGCCCGAACGGCTCCTTGCTGATCCAGAACGTGGCCACAGGACGGAAGCCCGGGTGCCGGGCGGCGACGTCCTGGATGACGCCCACGGCAGTGTCCGGCAGCGGCCGGCCGTCGGGGCCCAGCCCGAAGTGGCTGGGATGCCCGTCGTCGAACGTCAGCACCACGGGGAACTTGCCGGCCGGCACCCTGATCTCGCCCCTGACGAACTCGGCCGCGGTGATCGGGACGTAGCCGCGCTCGGCCAGCTTCTCCAGCTCCTTCCTGAGCTGGGCGGGCGTGCGGTCGAGCGAGGCGCGCCGCTTGGCGAGGATGCGGTGGTACATCAGCACCGGCACCAGCCCCGCCTCGTTGGCGCGCACCTGCTTGGCGAACTCGGGCGTGGACACCACCCCGGGCGGCTGCCCGACCGGGGTGGGCTCGGGCGGCTCGGCGCTGCCCTGGACGGTGGCGCCGGCCTGCGGCCTGGCGTGCGGGCGCGGCTCACCCGGCATGAGGGCGAGCCCGATGACGGCGATCGTGATCACCACCGCGTTCGCGACGACGATGATCCGCGTGAGGGACGCTGATGACCGCACGAAACTCCCGCCCGCTCGGTGATGACGGCTCCACAGATTAATGCAGAACCGCCCACAGCGCGGCTTTCGCGGCTAGTGGCCCGCGTCCTCCCAGGTGCGGCCGACGCCCACCGAGACCTCCAGCGGGACCCGCAGCCGGTAGGCGGCGTTCATCTGGTCGCGCACCAGCTGGGTGAGCTGGTCGAGCTCGCCTGGCGCCACCTCGAACACCAGCTCGTCGTGAACCTGGAGCAGCATCCGCGAGGCCAGCTCCTCCTCGCGGATCGCCTGGCGCACGTTGAGCATGGCGACCTTGATGATGTCGGCGGCCGAGCCCTGGATGGGCGCGTTGAGCGCCATGCGCTCGGCCATCTCGCGGCGCTGGCGGTTGTCGCTGGTGAGGTCGGGCAGGTAGCGCCGGCGGCCCATGATCGTCTCGGTGTAGCCGTCGGTGCGGGCCTGGGCGACGATGGCGTGCAGGAAGTCGCGGACGCCGCCGAACTCCTGGAAGTATTCCTCCTTCAGCGCCCGCGCCTCGGCCACCGGGATGTTGAGCTGCCCGGCGAGCCCGAAGTCGGACAGTCCGTAGGCCAGGCCGTAGTTCATCGCCTTGATGCGGGCCCGCAGCTCGCCGTCGATCTGCTCGGGCGGCAGGTCGAAGACGCGCGCGGCGGTGGCCTGGTGGAAGTCGTGGCCCGACTCGAACGCCTCGATCAGCGACTCGTCGCCCGACAGGTGGGCCATGATGCGCAGCTCGATCTGGCTGTAGTCGGCGGTCAGCAGCGTCTCGTAGCCCTCGCCGACCGTGAAGCCCTGCCGGATGCGGCGGCCCTCGGCGGTGCGGATCGGGATGTTCTGGAGGTTGGGCTTCTCCGACGACAGCCGGCCGGTGGCGGCGATGATCTGGTTGAAGGTGGTGTGGATGCGCCCGTCGTCGGCGATCTCCTTGATGAGGCCCTCGACGGTGGTGCGCAGCTTCTGCTGGTCGCGGTGGCGCAGCATGATCGTGGGCAGCTCGTGCTCGGTCTGGGTGGCGAGCCAGGCGAGCTGGTCGGCGTCGGTGCTGTAGCCGGTCTTGATCTTCTTCGTCTTGGGCAGGTTGAGCCGGACGAAGAGGATCTCCTGCAGCTGCTTGGGCGAGCCGAGGTTGAACTGCTCGCCGATCGAGCGGTGGGCCTCCTCGACGGCGTGCTTGACCGCGGCGCCGAACTCGGCCTCGAGGGCGGCGAAGTATTCGCTGTCGACGGCGATGCCGGCCCGCTCCATCTCGGCGAGCACGGTCAGCAGCGGCTGCTCGACGTCGCCGAGCAGCTGGGTGCCGCCGCGGCCGGCCAGGAAGGTCTCGAGGGAGTCGGCCAGCTCGCGCACGGCGCTGGCGCGCAGCGCGAGGTCTTTGGCAGGGGCGTCCTCGTCGTCGCCGAACAGCGCGGCCTGCCCGTTGTCCTCGTGCTCGGCGCGCAGGTCGCGGTGGAGGTAGCGGCGGGCGAGGTCTTCGAGCGCGAACGTGCGCTGGCCCGGCATCGCGAGGTAGGCGGCCAGCGCGGTGTCGCAGCTGAGGCCGCGCAGCTCCATGCCCTGCGCCCACAGGGCCAGGATGGGCCCCTTGGCGTCGTGGACGGCCTTGGGCCTGGTCTCGTCGCCCAGCCAGGCGCGCAGGGCCGCCTCGTCGCCCTCGGTGAGCTTGACGGGGTCGATGTAGGCGGCGGTGCCGTCGGGTGAGGCGACGGCGACGGCGTCGATGCGGCCGGTGCCGCGGCCGTAGGCGCCCTTGAAGGCGAGCCCGGCGCGGCCCTCGGGGAGCGCGGCGAGCCAGCCGGCCACCCGGTCGGGGCCGAGCAGCACGGTCTCGACCTCGAAGCCCTGCTCGGGCTCCTGCTCGCCGGTGCCGAGCACCTTGAACACCCGCTCGCGCAGCTCGCCGCGGATCTGCAGGGTGTCGAACAGCTTGTTGATCTCCTCGCGGTCCCACGCGCCCTGCTCGAGCTCGCCCGGCTCGGCCTCGACGGGGACGTCGCGCAGCAGCTCGGTGAGCCGGCGGTTCATCAGCACCTGGGCGACGTGCTCGCGCAGCTTGTCGCCGACCTTGCCCTTGACCTCGTCGACCCGGTCGACCAGCGCGGTCAGCGAGCCGAACTCGCGCACCCACTTGGCGGCGGTCTTCTCCCCCACGCCGGGGATGCTCAGCAGGTTGTCGCTGGGGTCGCCGCGCAGCGCGGCGAAGTCGGGGTATTGCTGCGGGGTCAGGCCGTATTTCTCCTGGACCGCCTCGGGGGTGAAGCGGGTCATGTCGCTGATGCCGCGCCGGGTCATCAGGACGGTGACGTGCTCGTCGACCAGCTGCAGCGCGTCGCGGTCGCCGGTGACGATCAAAACGTCCATGCCCTGCTCGCGGGCGCGGGTGGCGAGGGTGGCGATGATGTCGTCGGCCTCGAAGCCCGCCTTGGACAGGTGCGGGATGCGCAGCGTGTCGAGCAGCTCGTAGATGAGCTGCATCTGACCGCGGAAGTCCTCGGGCGTCTCGCTCCTGTTGGCCTTGTAGTCGGCGTATTCCTCGTGGCGGAACGTCGGCTCCGACCGGTCGAAGGCCACCGCGACGTGGGTGGGCTGCTCGTCGCGCAGGATGTTGGTCAGCATCGAGGTGAACCCGTAGACCGCCTCGGTGTGCTGACCGTCGGTGGTCATGAGGTTGGCGTCTTTGAGCGCGTAGAACGCGCGATAGGCCAGCGAATGCCCGTCGAGCAGCAGCAGGCACGGGCGGCTGGGGGTCACTTCACTCTTCGGCACACAGGCAGCCTAGTCTGCGTCTCCGACAGAAAACCCGAGCTCGGAAGAGTGGAGGCGTCACTTTGACGCAGACCGACCCTATGGACGTCTCGATATTCGGCGACATGCACGAAGGAACGCTCGCCGACCGGCTGGGCATCGAGTTCCTCGAGGTCTCGCCTGAGCGGGTGGTGGGCCGCATGCCGGTCGAGGGCAACACGCAGCCGTACGGGCTGCTGCACGGCGGAGCCTCGGCGGTGCTGGCCGAGACGCTGGGCTCGGTGGGCGCGGCCGTGCACGCCGGGGCCGGGCGGATCGCCGTGGGCATCGAGATCAACGCCACCCATCACCGCTCGGCCCGCTCTGGCTGGGTGACGGGGGTCGCGACCCGGCTGCACGGAGGCAGGACGCTGGCGACGTACGACATCGAGATCACCGATGAGCAGGGCAGGAGGGTGTGCACCTCGCGGCTCACCTGCATGCTGCGTGACGCCTGACCGTAGTGCCCCTTACGTCACTTCGTCCGACCCTTTGCGCATGCCCCCCGCGGGTCGCTACGGTTGCTTCACCAGAGCCCGCGGGGAAGCCAAGTAGAAAACGTGTCCGGCCCCGCGTATGCGGGGTGCTCCCGTGTACGGCCGGGGATGCCTGACATGGCCCCAACGGCCGCCCCCGCGGGCTCGTCAATCTTCATCTTCCGATCGTTACGAGATCGTTTCCTCAAGATGCCAGGCGTCTACCGCGATTTAGCCCCTGACCTGCCGTGTTGTTTGCTCACATCACTGACACACACATGTCACTAATTGGTGACGAACGATACTGAAACGGGCGTCTCCGCAATAAGCTCCCGCCATTGCATCCCAGTTGTGCCTGCGATGCGCGCGTGTCGAGATGGAGGGGCACAACCCCGCCTTGACCTACTTGAGGGAGCACCATTGCGCAGAGCCGTGATCGCGTTCACGGCCTTTCTGAGTGGACTCATCTTCCTGCTCGCCGGCCCCGCGCACGCGGATCCGACGGACTGCCAGGGATTGAGGGGAACGCTCAAACTCCAAGGCCAGCCAGTGAACGGCGTGAAAATCGCCGTGACCACCGAAAGCGGGCAACCCGTCGAGGAGGTCACCACCAATCCCGAGGGCACGTGGGAAGTTCAGGTCGAGGAGCCGGGTAAATACAAGGTCGCCCTCGACCCCAGCACCCTCCCGCAGAACGCGGAGGTGCGCGGCGGCAACAACACCCGTACGCCGACCGTCTACGAGGGCAACTGCTCGGCCGTCCTGTTCGCGCTCCAGCCCAAGGGCGCGCCCGGCCAGGAGCAGCAGGAGGACGCCGGCGCCGCCGGCACGTTCTGGGCCCAGGCCGCGCAGCTCACCTTCGAGGGCCTCAACCTCGGCCTGATCATCGCCCTGGCGGCGCTCGGCCTGTCGCTGATCTACGGCACCACCGGCCTGACCAACTTCGCCCACGGTGAGCTGGTCACCCTGGGCGCTCTGCTGGCCTACGGCTTCAACGTCGGTTTGGGGCTGCATCTCATACCCGCCGCGCTCATCGCCGTCATCGCCGCGGCGGTCCTCGGCTACTTCCAGGACCGCCTGTTCTGGGGCCAGTTGCGCAGGCGCGGCACCGGCATCATCGCCATGATGATCATCTCGATCGGCGTCGCGCTCTTCATGCGCTACGTCTTCCTGATCTTCTTCGGCGGCCAGACCGAGTCCTTCGCGCAGTACACCGCCCAGCCCGGCATCGAGATCGGGCCCATCTCCGCCGCACCCAAGAACCTGGTCGCGATGGGCATCGAGCTCGTCGTCCTGATCATCGTCGGGTTCGCGCTGCTGCGCACCCGCACCGGCAAGGCGGCCCGCGCCGTGGCCGACAACCCGGCGCTCGCGGCCTCCTCCGGCATCAACGTCGACCGGGTCATCAGGATCATCTGGACCGGCGGCGGCGCCATCGCCGCCCTCGCCGGCATCATGCTCGCGCTCTCCCAGAACCTGAAGTACACGATGGGCCAGGAGATCCTGCTGCTCATCTTCGCGGGTGTGACGCTCGGCGGCCTCGGCACCGCGTTCGGCGCCCTGGTCGGCTCGCTCGTGGTCGGCCTGTTCATCCAGGTCTCCACGCTGTGGGTGCCGCCGGAGCTCAAGAACGTCGGCGCGCTGGCAGTGCTCATCATCGTGCTCCTCGTCCGGCCGCAGGGCATCCTCGGCCGCCGCGAGCGGATCGGCTGATCGGGGGAGGATCAGAATGGACTGGATCACGATTCTCAGCACCACCATCAAGTCCGCGGTCAACGTGGAGACGGTGCTGTACGGCCTCGCCGCCATCGGCCTGAACATCCACTTCGGCTACACCGGCCTGCTCAACTTCGGCCAGGCGGCGTTCATGGGCGTGGCCGGCTACGGCCTGGCCGTCACGGTCACCGTCATGGGCCTGCCGTTCTGGATCGGCATCGGCGTCGGCATCGTCGGGGCGATCATCCTGGCGATCCTGCTCGGCATCCCGACCCTGCAGTTGCGGGCCGACTACCTGGCCATCGTCACCATCGCCGCCGCCGAGATCGTCCGGCTCGTCTTCCGCTCGGTGACGTTCAAGGACGTCTTCGGCGGCTCCGACGGCCAGCGCGGCTTCAGCGACGGCTTCTACGCGCTCAACCCGTACCCCGAGGGTGACTACGGCTTCAACCTCGGGCCCGTGCCGCTGTTCTTCAACAACCGCTCGATGTGGGTGCTGACCGTCGGCTGGCTGCTCATCGTGCTGTGCTGCTTCATCGTCTTCCTGCTGATGAAGAGCCCGTGGGGCCGCGTGCTCAAGGCCATCCGCGAGGACGAGGACGCGGTGCGCAGCCTGGGCAAGAGCGTGTTCTCGTACAAGATGCAGGCGCTCATCCTCGGTGGCGTCATCGGCTCGCTGGGCGGCTTCATCTACGGCCTGGCGTACGGCTCCGTGCAGCCGGACGTGTTCGGCACGGAGACGACGTTCTACCTCTACACGATGATCATCCTGGGCGGCGCGGCGCGCGTGCTCGGCCCGGTCGTCGGCGCGTCGCTGTTCTGGGTGCTGCTCGTCCTGCTGAACGGTGTGCTCAGCGAGGCCGTCGCCGCCGGCTACATCACCATCATCGACACCAACCAGGTCGGTGCCCTGCGCTACGTCCTCGTCGGTCTCGGACTCATCCTGTTGCTCGTCTTCCGGCCACAGGGCATCTTTGGTGACAAGAGGGAGATAGCAATCGATGCACGCTGAGACCCAGACGACGCCAGGCGACCGCAAGGCCGCCGCCCTGGCCGCGTTCAAGGACCTGGCCCGCGATCCCGGCGTGCCCAAGCCGGACCCCATCCTCGTGGTCGACAAGGTGGTGCGCCGCTTCGGCGGTCTCACCGCCGTGGACGTCGAGCACGTCGAGATCCAGCGCGGCTCCATCACCGCGCTGATCGGCCCCAACGGGGCGGGCAAGACGACGTTCTTCAACCAGCTCACCGGCTTCGACACGGCCGACGCGGGCTCGTGGACGTTCAACGGGCGGCCGATGAACGGTGTGCCCGCGCACAAGGTCGCGCGGGCCGGCATGGTGCGCACGTTCCAGCTCACCAAGGCGCTCTCCCGGCTGACCGTCGTGGAGAACATGCGCCTGGGCGCCCAGCACCAGAAGGGCGAGAGCTTCTGGCGCGCCATGATCCCGGCCTTCTGGCGCGGCCAGGAGGAGGAGATCACCGAGCGGGCAGAGGAGCTGCTGGCCCGCTTCAAGCTCGACGCCAAGCGCGACGACTTCGCCGGGTCCCTGTCGGGCGGCCAGCGCAAGCTGCTGGAGATGGCCCGCGCGCTCATGGTCCGGCCGGAGCTGGTCATGCTGGACGAGCCGATGGCCGGCGTGAACCCCGCGCTGACGCAGTCGCTGCTCGGCCACGTCAAGGACCTGCGCGAGCAGGGCATGACGGTGCTGTTCGTCGAGCACGACATGGACATGGTCCGCGACATCAGCGACTGGGTGATCGTCATGGCGCAGGGCGCGGTGATCGCCGAGGGGCCGCCCTCGACGATCATGTCCGACGAGCGCGTGATCGACGCCTACCTGGGCGCCCACCACGACGCGCCGCTCTCGGAAGGCGACCTTGAGACGCAGCTCCACGAGGCCGAGGCGGCTCTGGAGGCCGAGATCGAAGAGGAGACGCAGAAGTGAGCGCCGACGAAGCGCCCCAGGGACAGGCCGAGGAGCAGATCGAGGAGCAGGCCCCGGCGGGCTCCGAGCGGGCCGTCACCGACCGCAGCGACCACCTGGCGGGCGCCGAGGACGCGGTGCTGCGCTGCGACGAGCTCATCGCGGGCTACCTGCCGGGCGTCAACATCCTCAACGGCGCCGACCTGTACGTCCAGCAGGGCGAGCTGATCGGCATCATCGGCCCCAACGGCGCCGGCAAGTCGACGCTGCTGAAGGCCATGTTCGGGCTGGTCAACATCCGCAGCGGCACGGTCCTGCTCAAGGGCGAGGACATCACGAACATGAAGGCCCACTCGCTGGTCTCGCGGGGCGTCGGCTACGTCCCGCAGACCAACAACGTCTTCCCCAGCCTCACCATCGAGGAGAACCTCGAGATGGGCGCCTTCCAGGTGCCGGGGAAGTTCAAGGAGCGCTTCGAGTTCGTGGCCGAGCTGTTCCCCGCGCTCAAGGAGCGGCGCAAGCAGCGCGCCGGCTCCCTGTCGGGCGGTGAGCGGCAGATGGTGGCGATGGCCAGGGCGCTCATGACCGAGCCGTCCGTGCTGCTGCTGGACGAGCCGTCCGCGGGCCTGTCGCCCAAGCTGCAGGACCTGGTCTTCATCCAGGCCCAGCAGATCAACAAGGCGGGCGTGACCGTGATCATGGTGGAGCAGAACGCGCGGCGCTGCCTGCAGATCTGCCACCGCGGCTACGTCCTCGACCAGGGCCGCAACGCCTACACCGGCACCGGGCGGCAGCTCGCCGACGACCCCAAGGTCATCGAGCTGTACCTCGGCACGCTCGCGAAGGCGTAACGGATCACTTTCGAGACGGGGAAGGGACTCCCACGGGAGCCCTTCCCCGTCTTTCAATGTGCCATGTGAACCGTTTAGCGACAGTCGCGCTCGTCCTGCCCCTCGTCCTCGTCGGCTGCCAGGAGTCGGCGTCCTCCTCGGCCAAGTACAGCACCGGCGGTGACCCCACCGACGACCCGTGCGCGCGCGTGGTCTCGGCCATCGGGTACGCCGGCCTCATGCTGGAGCCCAGAGGCCAGGAGGACCGGCAGAACTTCGAGGACGCCGTCATCGGCCGCCTGGCCGAGGCCCACGGCATCACGCGGGAGTTCGCCGACCGGCTGCCCGGCTCGCTGCGGCCGGCCGCCGAGACCGTCGAGCTCACCACGGCCCGCCTGTCCAAGGGCGACGTCCCCAGGGAGCGCCAGGTGGCGCTGCTGAAGCAGTACCGCGCCGCCGCCGACCAGATCGTGGCCGGCTGCACGTGAGCGCACGCGAAAGGGCCCGGCCGTGACGGCCGGGCCCTTCTCTGACGAGTGCCGGGTGGTGCTCAGCCCTCGATGTTGCCGGTACGGTACTCCAGCGCCTTCACCGGGTACTTGTTGTTGTTGCCGTACTGGTAGATGCCGATCGTGGCGACGGCCGGGTCACCGGCGTCGTTGAACTCGACCGGGCCGCTGACGCCCTCGTAGTCGATGTCCTTGCCGGCCTTCAGCAGGTCCACGCACTCCTTGAAGTTCGTGCACTTCTCGCCGCCCTTGCTGACCTCGGCCAGCTTCGCGGCGATGTCCACGCCCGCGTCGCTCTTGGCGGCCTCGGCGGCCAGCGCGATCAGGTTCGCCGCGTCGTACGACTCGGGGGCGTAGGTGTAGTCCTCGAGCTTCGGGTTGACGGCGAGCAGCTTGTCGCGGAACTCGTCGGGAGCGGCGGCGCCGGGGTAGGTGCCCTTGACGCCGGTCAGCGTGCCCTTGGGCATCTTCTCGTAGTTGGTGTTCGACATGTTGCCGTCCACCATGTACCACTTGTGCTTGCTGGCCGGCATGCCCTGCTTGACCAGCTCCTGGACGACCTTGGCGGTCTCCTCGAACCCGATGAGCACGATGCCCTTGGGGTTCTTGGCCTTGAGCTTGGCGACGTCGGCCGAGAAGTCGGCCGCCTTCGGGTCGTAGTCGACGCGCTCGACGACCTCGCCGCCGCCGTCGGTGACGGTCTTCTGGACCTGGTCGGCCAGGCCGGTGCCGTACGAGTCCTGCATCGCCATGATGCCGACGGTGTCGTTGCCGTCGGAGATGATCAGGTCACCGAGGACGCGGCCCTGCAGCTTGTCCGGCGGAGCCGTACGGAAGTACAGGCCGTTGTCCTGGATGGTGGTGAACTTGTCCGAGGTGTTGGCCGGCGAGAAGTGCACCACGCCCGCACCCGTGATCTTGTCGATGACCGACTCGGACACCGACGAGGACGCGGCGCCGATGATGGCGTCGGCCTTCTGGGCAAGCAGCTTGTCAACCGACTGCGAGGCGATGTTCGTGGTCGTGTCGCCCGAGTCGGTGTCGAACTTGGTGACGGGCTTGCCGAGCACGCCACCCGCCTCGTTGATCTCCTTCACCGCCGCGTCGACACCTGCGAACTCGGGAGGGCCGAGGAACGCCAGCGAACCGGTCTGGGGCAGCAGCGTGCCGAGGGTGAGCGTGCCATCGCCCTTCGCCGCGGGAGCGGAAGAGGCCGGTGCGGCACTCTCGGAAGTCTGCGTGGCGGTGTCACCGCCACCACCGCAGGCTGTCAGGGCCAGGCTGGTGGCAGCCACGACAGCCAGCGCCCGTCCCACGGGAGCAATGCGGATCATGAAGTGTCTCCTTCATTCCAGGCCGGGATCCGTCAGCACCGCCGAGCGTTCCCGATCGAATGCAGGAAACGTACAAAATCGTCGCATGCTCCAACCAGATGCGCCGAGGAACTGTCGGCACTTGGATGCGGAGTCGTAATCACTCCTCAACTTACGGGACCTGCGTAAGGATGCTTAATGTGCATCTGGTGAAGCGCATAACCCCCGCCCTCGTGACGGCGCTCCTCGCGGCGGGCTGCACCGCCGCCGCGCCGGCTTCCCCGCGGCCGGCCGCACCGCCGCCGGGGGTCACGGTCTCGCTGGCCCAATACCGTTCGGACGAGCCGGTGCACGTCCTTCAAGTGGCCGTCCGAAATATTCATGAAACACCGGTTTATTTCGCTGATGTCCAACTTGTCACGGCGTCCTTCAAGACCCTGCCACCGCAGCGCGCCGACGCCACCATCCGCAAGACCGCACGCACCGACCTGCCCCTCACCTACGGCCCCGCCAACTGCCTGCCCACCGGCCTGCCCGAGGTGGCGCCCGCCACCGTCATCGCCCGGGTCAGCACCGGCGACCGGCCGCCGCGCGCCGTCGCCTTCCCCGTGCCGCACCCCGACCCCCTCCTGGCCAGGCTGCTGCGCGACGAATGCTCGGAACACCTCGTCAAGCAGGCCGTGACCATCGAGTTCGGCCCCGAGTGGAAACAGACCGGATCAGGCTCGGACGCGGTCATGCGCGGCGACCTCGTCGTCACCCGGCGCGGACCCGGCATCGTCCGCCTCACCTCCATGGGCGGCACCACCCACTACATCGTCGAACACGCAGAGCCGCTCGGCACGCTCGACGCGGAGGCGCGGCAGGTACGCCTGCCCGTCCGCCTCACCCCAGGCCGCTGCGACGCCCACGCCTTCGCCGAGGCCAAGAAGGCGTTCCTGTTCCCCGTACGCGTCACCCTCGACGGCGGCGACGAACGCGTCGTCATCGTCGCACCGCCCAAACCCCTGCAGGACAGGCTCATCCAGTACGCCGCCCGCGCCTGCGGGCTGCCCCAGCAGTGAAAACCGGCAGTGAGAACCGGCAGTGAGAACCGGCAGCGGAACCGGCACTGAGACCAAGTGAAACCAGCAGTGAAACCGCAATGAAAAACCGCCCCTCCCGCGGGCGCGGCGCGGGAGAGGCGGTCAACCGGGGGTCAGCCCGCGATGTTGCCCGTACGGTACTCGATCGCCTTGCTCGGGTACTTGTTGTCGTCCCCGTACTGGTAGACGCCGATCGTGGCCACCTGCGGGTCACCGTTGTCGTCGAACTCGACGGGACCGCTGACGCCGTCGTAGTCGATGTCCTTGCCGGCCTTCAGCAGGTCGACGCACTCCTTGAAGCTCTTGCACTTCTCGCCGCCCTTGCTGACCTCGGCCAGCTTCGCGGCGATGGAGCGGCCGCTGTCGTCCTTGGCGGCCTCCGCGGCCAGGGCGATCAGGGTCGCGGCGTCGTACGACTCGGCGGCGTAGGTGAAGTCGTCGAGATCCTTGTTGATCTCCTTGAGCTTGTCCCTGAACGCGTCCGGCGCCTCGGCGCCTGGAATCGTGCCCTTGACGCCCTTCAGGGTGCCCTTCGGCATCTTTTCGTAGTTGGTGTTCGACATGTTGCCGTCCACCATGTACCACTTCACCTTGTCCGCGGTCAGGCCCTGCTTGACCAGCTCCGCGACGACCTTGGCGCCCTCCTCGAAGCCGATCAGCACGACCGCCTTCGGGTTCTTCGCCTTGATCTTGGCGACGTCGGCCGAGAAGTCCGCGGCCTTGGGGTCGTAGTCGACCCGCTCCACCACGCTCGCGCCCGCTTCCTCGGCCGTCGTCGTCACCTGGTCGGCCAGGCCCGAGCCGTAGGAGTCCTGCATCGCGAGGATGCCGACCGTGTCGTTGCCGTCGGCCGCGATCAGGTCACCGAGCACCCGGCCCTGCAGCTTGTCCGGCGGCGCCGTACGGAAGTACAGGCCGTCGTCCTTGATCGTGGTGAACTTGTCCGAGGTGTTGGCCGGCGAGAACTGCACCATGCCCGCACCCGTGATCTTGTCGATGATCGACTCCGACACCGACGAGGACGCGGCGCCGATGATGGCGTCCGCCTTCTGCGCGATCAGCTTGTCCACCGACTGCGAGGCGATGTTCGTGGTGGTGTCGCCCGAGTCCGTGTGCACCACGTCGATCGGCTTGCCGAGCACCCCGCCGGCCTCGTTGATCTCCTTCACCGCCGCGTCCACGCCCGCGAACTCGGGCGGGCCGAGGAAGGCCAGCGAACCGGTCTGGGGCAGGACCGTGCCGAGCGTCAGCGTGCCGTCGCCCTTCGCCGCCGGCGCCGAGGAGGCCGCCGAGGTCGCGGGGGCGGCGGACTCCTGCGCGGCCGTGTCGCCGCCGTCACTGCCACACGCCGTCAGTGCCAGGCTCGCCGCGGCCGCGACCGCCAGGACGCGGCCGGCCGGAGCAATGCGGTTCATCAAGATGAGACTCCCCCTATCTCAGCGAAGGGACGATCGCCTTCGCTGGGTTTACCGGGCTCAGCATGCCCGTTGTGGGGTGAAATGGGGAGTTCTTCCGATACTTTTATGCCAATTCGTAATGTCGTAAACACTGATAGTAATGGTTTGTTTCAGGAGAGTTACGGACATGACTCGCTAGGCAGGTCCGAGCGACGATATTTCCGGACGCAGACCAAAAAACACCCCACGAGCCCCTTACATCCCAATTCTCGGGCACCCGCTTCGCCCGGCCGAAACCCACCCGGAAGCACCCCGAAACCCACACGGAACACCCTCGCCGGACACCGGCCGGGACCCTCGCACGCTCCAGCTTCAGGAACGCATGAAACCGGACACGCGAAGGCCCGGGCCCATTGGACGCTCGGGATCAGGAGAACCCAGCCCACTGGACGCCCGGGACCAGGAAAACCCGGCTCAGGAACGCCGGCGCCCGGCCGACGCCCCTCGGGAGTCCCGGCCTCAGGAGCTCCGGCCTCAGGAGCGGTCCGCCGCGTCCGCGATGACGATCTGGGCGACCTCACGCATGCTCAGCCGCCGATCCATCGACGCCTTCTGGATCCACCGGAACGCCTGCGGCTCCGTCCACCCGTGCTGCGCCATCAACTGGCCCTTGGCCCGCTCGACCAGTTTGCGCGTCTCCAGCCGCTCGGACAGGCTCGACACCTCGGCCGCCAGCGCCACCATCTCGTCATGCCTGCTGACCGCCATCTCGATCGCCGGCACCAGATCCGCCTTGGTGAACGGTTTGACCAGATAGGCCATCGCCCCGGCGTCCCTGGCCCGCTCCACCAGATCACGCTGGGAGAACGCGGTCAGGATGAGACAGGGGGCGATGCGCATCTCGGTGATCCGCTCGGCCGCCGAGATGCCGTCGAGCACGGGCATCTTCACGTCGAGGATGACGAGGTCGGGTTTCAGCTCGTCGGCCAGCCGGATCGCCTGCTCACCGTCACCGGCCTCGCCCACGACGACGTAGCCGTCCTCCTGGAGCATCTCCTTGAGGTCGAGGCGGATCAGGGCCTCGTCTTCCGCGATCACTACTCGCCGCTGCGTACTCACGAGCAGAAGAGTACAGACGTCCGGTAGATTAGATCCACGCTGGCGCCCCTCGACCGATCGCATCGGCGGTAAGGTACGTCACGGATCCGGACAAGTCCGGATATACCAGCCGGAATGATGGAATGGCAGACATGGACGCCTCAAAAGCGTCTGCTCGAAAGGGCGTGCGGGTTCGAATCCCGCTTCCGGCACCCCGGCCCTCACAGCCGCCACCGTAGCAGCACCGAAACTGTCGGTGACGTTCGCCACACTGGCCGTGTGCATCCTCGCGAAACCGTTGACCGTGCCCTGCGCCTGTCGGCCCGAGGGCTGCCCGACCGTCAGGTGGCGGAGTCGTGCGGCGTGTCGATCGGAGCCGTCCAGAAGTGGCGCACCGGAGCGCGCCGCGCCCGTTATGACGACTTCCCGAGTGGCCACGGCTGTCCCCGCTGCCATGGCCGCGAGCTCGACGCCCACGCCTACGCCCACCTCCTGGGCCTCTATCTCGGCGACGGGCACATCGTGCGCGTCGGGTCGGTGCACCGGCTCTCGATCTTCTGCGACGACACCTGGCCAGGGCTGATCGAGGAAGCCGCCCGTTCGATGGCGCACACCATGCCGACCTCCAAGGTAGGTAGGCGACAGCGCCAGGGGTGTACGGAGGTGACCAGCTACTCCCTGCACTGGCCGTGTCTCTTCCCGCAGCACGGCCCGGGCAGGAAGCACGAGCGCGAGATCAGGTTGGCCGGCTGGCAGGAGGAGATCGTGCGGGCGCATCCGGGCCGGTTCGTGCGCGGGCTCATCCACTCCGACGGCTGCCGCGGCCTCAACCGGGTGCGGCGCGAGCTTCCCAGCGGCGTCCGCTGGTACGCCTATCCCCGCTACCACTTCAAGAACGAGTCCGCCGACATCCTGGCCCTCTGCTGCCAGGCACTCGACCTGCTCGGCGTGGCCTGGCGGTTCAACAATCGCAACGAGCTGTCGGTTGCGCGGCGGGAGGCGGTGGAGGTGCTCGATCGGTACGTCGGGCCCAAATACTGATCGTTCCTGTGGGGCTCGTGGGGTGGGAGGCGTCAGGGAGGGAAGGGTGAAGGATGGTGGGGTCGGGACTTTTCGGGATCCCGCCCAGCGGGAATAGCCGTTGCACGATCGATGAAATACGGGGGTGGGGTGGGATGCCGTTGAGCCTGGCGGATCGGGAGGCGTTCCTGGCGGAGCCGCACATCGCGAGCCTGGCCGTGGAGTCGGGTGACGGGCGGGGGCCGCTGACGGTGCCCGTGTGGTACGACTATCTCCCGGGCGGCGAGGTCAGGTTCCTGACCGACGGCGACTCGATCAAGGCCAGGCTGATCGCGAAGGCGGGGCGGTTCTCGCTGCTGGTGCAGCGGTCGAGCCCGACCTACCGGTACGTGTCGGTGGAGGGCCCTGTGGTGCGGTCGGGGCCGACGACGCTGGAGGATCTGACCCGCATCTCGTCCCGTTATCTGCCGCCCGACGCCGTGTCGGGATATGTGCAGGGTTCCGATCTCCATGTGCTGGTGACGTTCAGGATGCGGCCCGAACATTGGCTGTCGGCCGACCTGGGCGCTCTGGGCTGAGCTCAAGAACGGTATTTTTGGCCCGTGACTGCTATCGACCCGACCTCGATCGGTGCCTTCGGCACCGGCCTGGCGACCATCGCCGCTGACGGCACCGTACTCGACACCTGGTTTCCCGCTCCCGAGCTGGGCGACGCGCCGGCCGCGGGGACGCGGCGGCTGTCCGGCGATGAGGCCGGGGAGCTGGCCGAGCTGACCGGCCCCGACGCGGCGCGCGGCGTGGAGGTGGTGGCGGTGCGCACCGGCATCGCCAAGCTCTCCGAGCCGCCGGCCGACGCGCACGACGTCTACCTGCGCCTGCATCTGCTGTCCGCGCGTCTGGTGCGCCCTCATGGGGTGAACCTCGACGGCCTGTTCGGCCTGCTGGCCAACGTGGTGTGGACCAACTTCGGGCCGTGCCCGGTGGCGGACTTCGAGCGGACGCGGCTGCGGTTGCGCGGGCGGGGGCCGGTGACGGTCTACGGCGTGGACAAGTTCCCGCGGATGGTCGACTACGTGCTGCCTTCCGGGGTGCGCATCGCCGACGCCGACCGGGTGCGGCTGGGTGCGCATCTGGCGTCCGGCACGACGGTGATGCACGAGGGCTTCGTGAACTTCAACGCCGGCACGCTGGGCGCGTCGATGATCGAGGGCCGGGTGTCGGCCGGTGTGGTGGTCGGTGACGGCTCCGACGTGGGCGGCGGCGCCTCGATCATGGGGACGCTGTCGGGCGGCGGCAAGCAGGTCATCTCGATCGGTGAGCGCTGCCTGCTGGGCGCGAACGCCGGGCTCGGCATCTCGCTGGGCGACGACTGCGTGGTGGAGGCCGGCCTCTACGTCACGGCGGGCACGCGGGTGACCCTGCCCGACGGCACCGTGGTGAAGGCGGCCGAGCTGTCGGGCTCCAACGGCATCCTGCTGCGGCGTAACTCGCAGACGGGCGCGGTGGAGGCGCTGCCGCGCCAGGGCGGCAAGGTCGAGCTCAACGCGGCCCTGCACGCCAACGACTGACACCCCGGCCTGTGCCTGGTGGGCCGCCGAACGGGCGGCCCGCCACGATGTGTGACGGCAACGGCCTCATGACTCCGCCGAGCGGCCGATGACCGGTCGGCGGCGCGCTGACCGGCCAGCGGGGCGCGAAGGCGCCGCCGGACCGCGGTAAGGCTGATCGGGCGGGCGCAAAACCGCCGGCCCAATCGCACGCGGGCCTCTCCGGGCGGGCACGAAGACGCCCGCCGAGCCCCACGCGGGCCTTCGCACCAGCACCCGCCACGGACCCCGCGTCGGGCACCGGGGGCCCGCCGTAAGCCCCCCCGCCACGGACCCCGCCGTCGGCACCCGGGGCCCGCCGTAAGCCCCGCCCCGGGCGGCAGGCCCGGAGGCTGGACGGGTGGGGTCAGTGGGCGTGGGAGACCGCTGAGCCGATGGTGTGGACGCGCAGGGCGTTGGTGGAGCCGGGGGTGCCGGGAGGCGAGCCGGCCACGATGACGACCTTGTCGCCCTTCTCCAGCCGTCCGAGCGACAGCAGCGACGCCTCCACCTGGCGCACCATGTCGTCGGTGTGGTGCACGAACGGCACGTGGAAGGTCTCCACGCCCCAGGTCAGCGAGAGCTGCCCGCGTACGTGGGGCGCGCTGGTGAAGGCCAGCAGCGGGATGGGCGAGCGGTAGCGGGCCAGGCGGCGCGCGGTCTCGCCGGACATGGTGAAGGCGATGAGCGCCTTGGCGCCGACGATGGCGCCCACCTCGGCGGCGGCCCTGGCGATGGCGCCGCCGGTGGTCTCGGGCATGCGCTCGAGGGTGTGGGTGGCGTGCAGCGAGGACTTCTCGGCGGCGCAGGCGATGCGGTCCATCGTGGAGACGGCTTCGATCGGGTAGTTGCCGACGGAGGTCTCACCGGACAGCATGACCGCGTCGGCGCCGTCCATGACGGCGTAGGCGACGTCGGAGGTCTCGGCGCGGGTGGGGCGCGGGGAGTTCATCATGGAGTCGAGCATCTGGGTGGCCACGATGACGGGGTGGGCCTTCTCGCGGCACAGCTCGATGATGCGGCGCTGGACGATCGGCACCTGCTCCAGGGGCAGCTCGACGCCGAGGTCGCCGCGGGCGACCATGATGCCGTCGAAGGCGTCGACGATCTCGGGGAGGCGGTCGACGGCCTGCGGCTTCTCGATCTTGGCGAGCAGCGGCAGGCGTACGGCCTCCTGCTCCATGATGTTGCGCACCACGTCCGCGTCGGACGGGCGGCGGACGAACGACAGGGCGATCATGTCGAAGCCGGTGCGCAGCGCCCAGCGCAGGTCGGCTTCGTCCTTGTCGGTCAGCGCGGGGGCGCTGACGTTGACGCCGGGCAGGTTGAGGCCCTTGTTGTCGGAGATCATGCCGCCGATGACGACCCGGGTGATGACGCGGTCGCCGTCGACGCGGGTGACCTCGAGCACGAGGCGGCCGTCGTCGACGAGGATGGTGTCGCCGGGGCTGACGTCGTTGGGCAGTCCCTTGTAGGTGGTGGAGACCTGTTCGCGGTCTCCCGGGACGTCTTCGCCGGTGATGGTGAAGACGTCGCCGAAGCCGAGCCTGACGGGGCCTTCCTCGAAGGTGCCGACACGGATCTTGGGGCCCTGCAGGTCGGCGAGGACGCCTACACCGCGGCCGAGGTCGGCCGCCACCTCCCTGACCCGGTCGTACACCTCTCTGTGCATGTCATGGTTGCCATGGCTGAGGTTGAACCGTGCTACGTCCATGCCCGCGGCGATGAGCTCGCGGAGGCGTTCCTTGGACGATGTGGCGGGGCCTAGGGTGCAGACGATTTTCGCGCGACGAGTCACGAGTCCTACCTTAATTGGTACAGACCACTTGGCAGTCACTGACGACGGAGAACGTACCCGACGTATGAGAACAGAACGAGAACGGCGACCGCCGGTCGCGCCACGTTCGTGTACTCCTCCGGGTAGATCACGCCTTCGATGTAGTGGTCGATGAAGCCGCTCGCGGGCAGTCGTGCCTCGCCCGCGTGGCGACGTGCCCAGTCTTCCACGAGTGTGAGCGGGCATTCGACGCCGGTCACGACGGACTGCACTCCCCAGGCCGCGACGGCGAGGTGGATCAGATCGTGCGGCGCCGGCGCCAGGTGAGAAAGCCGCCTAAGGTCAGGTAGGCGAGAGAAGCGAGATGTACCCCCATCGCGGCGTCGGCGAGGAGGCGGTACATCATGGCTGCGCGGTCGCCGCCTTCCAGGCGTTCACGATGCCGTGACCGTAGAAGCCGTTGTCGTCGGTGTCGCCCTGGCACAGGTGTTTCTCGCTGGTGCCGAAGGCGTTGTAGGTGTACTCGCGCGGGCTGGGGCAGGCCTTGGGGGTGGCGGTCTTGTAGAGCAGGTCCTGGACGGTGTCGGGGGCGAGTTCGAGCCCGCCCTTGCCGGGCTTGCCGAAGCGGCTGATGAGGATGGCGGCGACGCCGGTGGCGTGCGGCGCGGCCATGGAGGTGCCTTCGAGGTACTGGTAGTAGGAGCAGGGGCCGCCGGTGCAGTCGCGTACGACGTCGGCGCCCTTGGGCTTGCCGTCCTTGCCGACGCGGCCCGCGGCGCGCAGCACGTGTTCCGGCGCGGCGGCGAGGATGGACCTGGTGACGTTGACGCCCTGCCCGTCGAGCACGTCGCCGCCGGGGGCAGAGACGTCGGTCTGCTCGACGCCGTAGTCGCTGTAGGCGGCCTTGCGGCCGGAGGGGCCGAGCGCGGAGACGGAGATGACGCCTTTGGACTCGGCCGGCACGTTGACGCAGGAGTTGTCGATCGTGCGTTCCTTCTCGTCGCCCTTGGGGTAACCGGGGCTCTGCTTGTCGATCTTGGGGTTGCCGAGGTCGGTGGAGCCGTTGCCGAGGGCGGAGATGAGGGTGACGCCGCGCTTGCGCGCGTAGTCGAGTGCGCGCTGCATGCCGGTGATGATGGCGCGCTGTTCGAGCTGCTGTTTCTTGGTGTCGGACTTGTTGGCGCGGCAGTTGAACAGCCAGGGGTCGACGTAGTAGCTCATGTTGACGACGTCGACGCCGATGTCGGCGGCGTAGGTGAGGGCGTCGAGGCTGGGCTTGAGGAAGAAGAAGCCGGAGTCCTGGCCTGCCCTGATGTTGACGATCTGGACGCCGGGCGCGACGCCGGCGATGCCGATGCCGTTGATGGGCGAGGCGATGGTGCTGGCGACGTGGGTGCCGTGGCCGTCGTCGTCGGCGTCCACGGGGTCCTTGCAGTTCTTGGCCTCGCAGGGGCCGTCGAGGGTCTCGCCGTAGTCGTCCTTGGGGCGGTCGGTGACGAAGTTGCGGCTGAGCTCGCGGTTGAAGTTGGGGGCGATGTCGGGGTGTTTGCCGTCCACGCCGGTGTCGATGACGCCGACGAGGACCTTCTTGCTGCCGGGGACCTTGGCGTTGGCGCGGTCGGCGCCGATCATGCGCATGTCCCACTGGCGGGGGGCGAGCGGTTCGCCGGCCCGCTTGGTGAACGCCTGCTCGTCGGGGAGTGCTCGCGTGACGGGCTTCGATGCCGTACGCCCGATGCTGCGGTCGGGGCTGACCCCGACGACGGCGGGGTCGCCGCCCACGGCCGCCTGGAAGGCGCCGTCGCCCCCGGCGGCGAGGAGGTAGCCGAGCTTGGTGTTGTCGGCGACGGTGGTGCCGCCGGCGCGTTCGACGGCGGCCTTGGCCTCACGCCCGCGGCCGTGCTCGTAGAAGACGAGGTATTCGGGCTGTCCCTGGCCTTGCGGGGTGGGTTTGCGGGCGGCCTCGCCGGGCTGGGGGGCGGTGGCGGAGCAGGCCGCGAGGGTGACCGCGGCGGCCAGCGCCGTCATGCCAGAGGCGAGCCGCCGCATAGTTCCCCCAACGCCTGAATGCCGCAGAATCTGAATGTTCCCGACAGTCAACCAGTGATGCAACCGAGTGGTGAAATTTCGGTTGATGGTGGGCGAAGCGGACCTCTATCCCCCAGCCCGCTTCGCCCCTTCAGGCGCGTGTCAGTCGCGGTGGCTCAGCCGTACGTCAGGAAGCCAGGCCAGCAGCACCGCGGCGGCCAGCATGATCGGCCCGGTCCACGCGAACACCCCGGTGATCGCGTCCGCGAAGGCCAGCTGCGTGGCGTGCCGTACGGCCTCGGGCAGCGCCTGGACGGCGGCGGGGGTGAGCGCGGCCTGCCCCGGCGCGAGGCCGGCGGCGAAGACGCCGCCGAGCGCCGACACGCCCACCGCGCCGCCGACGCCACGGGCGAACGTGACGGCCGAGGTGGCCGCGCCCCGGTCGGCCGCGGGCGTGGTGGTCTGGACGGCGAGCAGCAGGTTCTGCCCCATCACGCCCAGCCCGAGCCCGCACAGCACCATGTACGCCCCCGACGCGACCGCCCCGGTGCCGAGGTCCATGGTGGCGAACAGCAGCCCGGAGATCCCGGCGCAGACGGCCCCGCCCACGATGAGCCACTTGTACCGGCCGAGCCTGGTCACCAGCTGCCCGCCGAGCGTGGAGGCGACGATCATGCCGCCCATGAGCGGGAGCAGCAGCAGCCCCGAGTCGGCCGCCCCGGCGCCGCGCGCGAGCTGCAGGAACATGGGCAGGAAGGTCGCCATGCCGAGCATCGCGGTGGCCATGAGCACGACGGTGACGATGGGCAGGGTGAAGGAGGCCGAGCGGAACAGCCGCAGCGGCAGGATGGGCTCCTCCGCCGCGCGTTCCGCGAGGACGAACAGCACGGCCAGCAGCACCGCGCCGGCGCCGAGCCCGATGATGACGGGCGAGGTCCAGGCGTGCACGGTGCCGCCCCAGGAGGCGAGCAGGGTCAGGCAGGTCAGCAGGCCGGCGATGAGCGCGGCGCCGAGCCAGTCGACGCGGTGCGGCGAGGTGCGGCGGGGCAGCTTGAGCACGGCGAAGGCGACGGCCAGCGCGACGGCGCCGAGCGGCAGGTTGATGTAGAAGATCCAGCGCCAGGAGATGTGCTGGGTGAGGTAGCCGCCGACGAGCGGCCCGGCGATGGAGGCCAGCCCGAAGACGCCGCCGAACAGGCCCTGGAAGCGGGCACGCTCGCGGGGGGTGGCGAGGTCGGCGGCGATGGTCATGGTCAGCACCATGAGGCCGCCCGCGCCGATGCCCTGGAAGGCGCGGAAGGCGATGAGCTGGCCCATCGACTGGGCGACGCCGCACAGGGCCGAGCCGATGACGAACAGGACGATGGCCGCGAGGTAGAGGGTGCGGCGGCCGTACATGTCGCTGAGCTTGCCGAACAGCGGGGTGGCGATGCCGGAGGTCAGGGCGAACGCGGTGACCAGCCAGGACAGGCTCTCAAGCCCGTGCAGCTCCCCCACGATGGTGGGCATGGCGGTGGCCACGACGGTCTGGTCGAGCGCGGCCAGGAACAGGGTGATGATGAGTGACCCCATGCTGACCCAGAGTGTTCGCCTCGGGGTGGACTGCTGGGGGATTGTCGCTACCATGAGTCGACTCCTTGCTTCTTTTTCGCGAGAGGGCAGGAGTGATCCGCGGCGATCGGGGGTGCCACCCCGGTCGCCGCGCTTGTCTTTCCTCAGGAGAGTCAGAGTCCGTTTTCGAGCAGCGTGAACGCCTCCTCGAGCAGGTCCTCCACCGCGCCGCCGCCGGCCAGCGACTCCTGCACGGCCGAGATGGCCGCGCCGAAGGCGACGATGACGAGCAGCCTGGCGTGCACGGCGCTGGTGACGCCTGGACGGCCGCTGACGGCGCCGAAGAGGCTCTCCATCAGCTTCGTCTCGTCGACGGCCCTGGCCTTGGCGGCCAGCTCGGGGTGACGCCTGCGCAGCTCGGCGAACGGCTTCATGTCGGCCATGATCGGCCGCAGCCGCGCGGCGAGCGTACGCGCCACGACCTTGAGCGACTCGAAGGCGGGCTCGTCCGCGGGCCTTTCCTGCAGCAGCCCGATGAACTCCTCGGGCGTCCACATGGGGCCGGGGGCGAGCGCCTCCTCCTTGGAGGCGAAGTAGTTGAAGAAGGTGCGCGGCGAGATGTCGGCCGCCGCGCTGATCGCCTCCACGGTGGCGGCTTCGAGCCCCTGGTCGAGCGCGATGCGGACGGCGGCCACCCTGATGGCCTGCCGCTTCTCGGCCCGGCGGCGCTCACGCCGCTCCTGCGGACTCTCCATGCCTTGCACTGTACGCACCTTTTGCACACTCTGCAAGACATGCAGAGTGTGCAAAAAGCAGAGCGCCCGCCACAAGGGCAGGCGCTCCGGAGAACGAGCAGGTCAGACCAGCGGACGCGCGGTCGGCAGGATCGGGTACGGCAGCGCCGTGTCCCCGGTCAGGAACCGGTCGACGCCGGAGGCGGCGGCCCGACCCTCGGCGATGGCCCACACGATGAGCGACTGGCCGCGCCCCATGTCGCCCGCCACGAAGACGCCGTCGACCTTCGACATGTACGTCTTGTCGCGCGCCACGTTGCCCCTGGCGTCGTAGAAGCCGTCACCGGCGACCTCGGCCAGGTCCTGCAGCAGCGAGCCCTTCTCCGGCCCGAGGAAGCCCATGGAGAGCGTGACCAGCTCGGCCGGGATCTCCCGCTCGGTGCCGGGGATCGGCTTGAAGCCGTTCTGCGGCCCCTCGACCTCGACCAGGCGCAGGGCCCGCACGTTGCCGTCGTCGTCGCCGACGAACTCGGTGGTGGAGACCGCGTAGACGCGCGCTCCCCCGCCCTCGGCCAGCTCCTCGTGGGCGCTCTCCATCTTGAACAGCATCGGGTAGGTCGGCCACGGCTGGCCGGCCGGCCGCGTGGCGGGCGGCTGCGGCATGATCTCCAGCTGTGTGACGGACGCGGCGCCCTGCCTGATCGCGGTGCCGATGCAGTCGGCGCCGGTGTCGCCGCCGCCGATCACCACCACGTGCTTGCCCTCGGCCGAGATGGGCGAGGCGGGCAAGTCGCCCTCCTGGACCTTGTTGGACAGCGGCAGGTATTCCATCGCCTGGTAGATGCCCTTGAGCTGGCGCCCGGCCACCGGCAGGTCGCGCCACTGGGTGGCGCCGCCCGACAGCACCACGGCGTCGAACTGCTCGCGCAGCTCGGCGGCGGTGATGTCGACGCCGACGTTGACGGAGGTGCGGAACTCGGTGCCCTCGGCCCGCATCTGCTCGAGCCGGCGCTCGATGTGCCGCTTCTCCATCTTGAACTCGGGGATGCCGTAGCGCAGCAGGCCGCCGATGCGGTCGGCCCGCTCGAACACCACCACGTCGTGCCCCGCCCTGGTGAGCTGCTGGGCGGCGGCCAGGCCCGCCGGGCCCGAGCCGACGACCGCGACCTTCTTGCCGGTCTTGACGGCCGGCGGCTGCGGGCGCACCCAGCCCTCGGCGAACGCGCGGTCGATGATCTCGACCTCGACCCGCTTGATCGCCACCGGGTCGGAGTTGATGCCGAGCACGCACGCCGCCTCACACGGAGCCGGGCAGAGCCGGCCGGTGAACTCGGGGAAGTTGTTGGTGGCGTGCAGCCGCTCGATGGCCTCCTGCCAGTCGGTGCGGTAGACCAGGTCGTTCCACTCGGGGATGAGGTTGCCCAGCGGGCAGCCGTTGTGGCAGAACGGGATGCCGCAGTCCATGCAGCGGGCCGCCTGCTTGGTCAGCTTCTCCTGGGAGAAGTCCTGGTAGACCTCGCGCCAGTCGCTGATGCGGACGTCCACGGGACGGCGCGCCGGCAGCTCCCGGTCGTGCGTGAGAAAACCCTTCGGGTCAGCCATGCGGTACGCCTCCCTTAACCCTGAACCGCGGCCGCCATGACGGCCTCGTCGATGTCCCTGCCTTCGATGCGGGCGGCCTCGGCGGCCTCCAGCACCCTCTTGTAGTCGGTCGGCATGATCTTGCCGAACCTGGCCAGCGCCGCGTCCCAGTCGGCCAGCAGCTGCTTGGCGACCGGCGAGCCGGTCTCCGCGAAGTGCTTCTCGACGGTCTCCTTGAGGAACTCGGCGTCCTCCTCCGTGAGCGCCTCGATGGCGACCATCTCGCGGTTGACCCGCTCGGGCTTGAGATCCAGCAGGTACGCGATGCCGCCCGACATGCCGGCCGCGAAGTTGCGCCCGGTCGGGCCGAGCACCACGGCCTTGCCGCCCGTCATGTACTCGCAACCGTGGTCGCCCACGCCCTCGACGACCGCCGTCGCACCGGAGTTGCGCACGCAGAACCGCTCACCCACGACGCCGCGGATGAACACCTCGCCGGAGGTGGCGCCGTAGAGGGCGACGTTGCCGGCGATGATGTGGCCGTCGAGCGGCGCCCCGTCGTGCGGCCGCACCGTGATGCGCCCGCCCGACAGGCCCTTGCCGACGTAGTCGTTGGCGTCGCCGGTCAGCCGCAGCGTGATCCCGCGCGGCATGAACGCGCCGAACGAGTTGCCCGCCGAGCCGGTGAAGGAGATGTCGATGGTGTTGTCGGGCAATCCCTTGCCGCCGTGCCGCTTGGTCACCTGGTAGCCGAGCATGGTGCCGACCGTACGGTTGACGTTGCGGATGGGCAGCTCGAGCGTCACCGGGGTGCCGTCGTCGATGGCGCCCTCGGCGAGCTGGATGAGCGTGTTGTCGAGCGCGTGCTCCAGCCCGTGGTCCTGCTCGACGAGCCGGCGCAGCGCGGTGCCGGCGGGCAGCTCGGGCCGGTGCAGGATCGGCGACAGGTCGAGGCCGCTGGCCTTCCAGTGCTCCTCGGCCGCCGTCGTGTCGAGCAGCTCGACGTGCCCGATCGCCTCGTCGAGCGAGCGGAAGCCCAGCTCGGCGAGGTATTCGCGGATCTCCTCCGCGATGAACTCGAAGAAGTTGACCACGAACTCCGGCTTGCCGGTGAAGCGCTTGCGCAGCTCGGGGTTCTGCGTGGCGACGCCCACCGGGCAGGTGTCGAGGTGGCAGACCCGCATCATGACGCAGCCGGAGACCACCAGCGGGGCGGTGGCGAAGCCGTACTCCTCCGCGCCGAGCAGCGCGGCGATGACGACGTCGCGGCCCGTCTTGAGCTGGCCGTCCACCTGCACCACGATGCGGTCGCGCAGGTCGTTGAGCAGCAGCGTCTGCTGGGTCTCGGCCAGGCCGAGCTCCCACGGCGCGCCCGCGTGCTTGAGCGAGGTCAGCGGCGAGGCTCCGGTGCCGCCGTCGTGGCCGGAGATGAGCACCACGTCGGCGTGCGCCTTCGACACGCCGGCCGCGACCGTGCCGACCCCGACCTCGGCGACCAGCTTCACGTGGACCCTGGAACGCGGGTTGGAGTTCTTCAGGTCGTGGATGAGCTGGGCGAGGTCCTCGATGGAGTAGATGTCGTGGTGCGGCGGCGGCGAGATGAGGCCGACGCCGGGCGTGGAGTGGCGGGTCTTCGCGATCCACGGGTAGACCTTGTGACCGGGCAGCTGGCCGCCCTCGCCGGGCTTGGCGCCCTGCGCCATCTTGATCTGCAGGTCGTCGGCGTTGACCAGGTATTCGGAGGTGACGCCGAACCGTCCCGATGCCACCTGCTTGATCGCCGACCTGCGGGCCGGGTCGTACAGGCGCTCGGGGTCCTCGCCGCCCTCGCCGGTGTTGGACTTGCCGCCGAGCCGGTTCATCGCGATGGCGAGCGTCTCGTGCGCCTCCATGGAGATGGAGCCGTACGACATCGCGCCGGTGGAGAAGCGCTTGACGATGCTCTCGACCGGCTCGACCTCCTCGATGGGGATCGGCGTGCCCTTGCGCAGCTTGAACAGGCCGCGCAGGGTCATCAGCCGCTCCGCCTGGGAGTCCACGAGGTTCGTGTACTCCTTGAAGATCTCGTAGCGGCGGGTCCTGGTGGCGTGTTGCAGCTTGAAGACGGTCTCGGGATTGAACAGGTGCGGCTCGCCCTCGCGCCGCCACTGGTATTCGCCGCCGACCTGAAGCCTGCGGTGCGGGTTCTCCACCCGCGGGTAGGCGTGGCGGTGGCGCTGCGCGACCTCCTCGGCCAGCACGTCGAAGCCGACGCCGCCGAGACGGGAGGTGGTGCCGGTGAAGCAGGAGTCGATGACCTCCTGGCTCAGGCCGAGTGCCTCGAAGATCTGCGCGCCGGTGTAGGAGGCCACCGTGGAGACGCCCATCTTGGACATGACCTTGATGACGCCCTTGCCGTACGCCTTGATCAAGTTGCGCACGGCCTTGTGCTTGTCGGCCTTGAGCGCACCGCTGTCGACCAGGTCCTCGATGGTCTCGATCGCCAGGTAGGGGTTGATCGCGGCGGCGCCGTAGCCGATGAGCAGCGCCATGTGGTGGCACTCGCGGGCCTCGCCGGTCTCGATGACCAGGCCGATCTTGGTGCGGGTCTTCTCCTGGATGAGGTGGTGGTGCACCGCGCCCGTCAGCAGCAGCGACGGGATCGGCGCCCGTTCCTCGGAGGAGCCGCGGTCGCTCAGCACGATGATGCGGGCGCCGTCGGCGATCGCCCTGGACGCCTCGGCCCTGATCTCCTCCAGCCGCCGCAGCAGGGCCTCGCCGCCGCCGGAGACGTCGTACAGGCCGCTGATCACGTAGGGGTGGAAGCCCGGCAGGTCGTGCTCGTCGTTGATGTGGATGATCTTGGCGAGCTCGTCGTTGTCGATCACCGGGTACGGCAGCACGAGCTGCCGGCAGGAGCTGGGCCCCGGGTCGAGCAGGTTGCCCTCGGGCCCGAGCGTGCTGGCCAGGGAGGTGACCAGCTCTTCCCTGATGGCGTCCAGCGGCGGGTTGGTGACCTGCGCGAACAGCTGGGTGAAGTAGTCGAACAGCAGCCGCGGCTTCTCGCTCAGCACGGCCACGGGCGTGTCGGTGCCCATGGAGCCGATCGGCTCCTGGCCGGTGCGCGCCATCGGCGACAGGATGATGCGCAGCTCTTCCTCGGTGTAGCCGAAGGTCTGCTGCCGCTTGACGAGCGCCTCGTGGGTGGGGATCTCGCGCTGGCGGGCGGGCAGCTCCTCGAAGCGGACGAGCCCGGCGTGCAGCCAGTCTTCGTAGGGGAGCTCGGCGGCGAGCTCGGCCTTGATCTCGTCGTCCTCGATGATCTTGCCGCGGGCGGTGTCGATGAGGAACATCCGGCCCGGCTGCAGGCGGCCCTTGCGGACGACGTCCTCCGGCGCGATGTCCAGCACGCCGGCCTCGGAGGCCAGCACGACCAGGCCGTCGGCGGTCACCCAGAAGCGGCCTGGACGCAGGCCGTTGCGGTCGAGCACGGCGCCGGCGACGGTGCCGTCGGTGAAGGTGATCGAGGCGGGGCCGTCCCAGGCCTCCATCATCGTGGAGTGGAACTCGTAGAACGCGCGCCGCGCCGGGTCCATCTCCGTGTGGTTCTCCCACGCCTCCGGGATCATCATGAGCACGGCGTGGGGCAGGCTGCGGCCGCCCATGTGGAGCAGCTCGAGTGCCTCGTCGAAGCTGGCGGTGTCGCTGCCATCCGGGTCACAGATGGGGAAAAGTCGCGAAATATCGCCCGGAATGTGGGCGGAGGCGAGCATCGCCTCGCGCGCCCGCATCCAGTTGCGGTTGCCCTTGACCGTGTTGATCTCGCCGTTGTGGGCGATGTAGCGGTAGGGGTGGGCCAGCGGCCAGCTCGGGAACGTGTTGGTGGAGAAACGCGAGTGGACCAGCGCGATCGCCGTCGCGTAACGCTCGTCGCTCAGGTCGGGGAAGAACGGCTCGACCTGGTCGGGCGTCAGCATGCCCTTGTAGACGATCGTCCGCGAGGACAGCGAGGGGAAGTAGACGTCGGCCTCGTGCTCGGCCCGCTTGCGCAGGCAGAACGCCAGCCGGTCGAGCTCGAGCCCGGCACGGCCGTCCTGGTCGGCGACGAACAGCTGCGCGAAGTGCGGCATCACGGCCCGCGCGCTCGGGCCGGGCAGGTCGCGGTCGACCGGCAGCTCACGCCAGCCGAGCACGCTCAGGCCCTCCTCGGCCGCGATCTCCTCGATCAGGCGGACGGCGACCGCCCTGGCCTCGGAGTCGAACGGCAGGAAGGCGATGCCGGTCGCGTACGAACCGGCCGCGGGCAGCGTGAACGGCACGCTCGCCCGGTAGAACTCATCGGGGATCTGCGTCAGGATCCCGGCTCCGTCGCCGGTGTCCGGCTCGCTACCCTTGGCCCCCCGGTGATCGAGATTGCACAGCGCCGTCAGCGCCTTGACCACAATGCCGTGATCACGCCGACCGGCGACGTCGGCGACCATGGCGACACCGCAGGCATCGTGCTCGTTGGCGGGGTGGTAAAGACCCTGAGGCTCGGGGAACCCGAGGTGGGCAGCAGGCATTGAATCCCTCCCGTCGTCTTCGTCTGTCTGAAACTCCTGCACAGGCGAGGGACGACGTTGGCCCTGCTGCATATCGTGGGTAGAGGTTACCTCACCCTGCCGGAATGGTGCCCGCCGCGTCCGCATTGCGAACCTTGGCAGCCGTCCCGACATCCGAACTCGCTATCCCAAACCCCGGACACCGCCCGCGAAATTCCCGCTCAGCCCCCCGATTTCCGCCACCCGAATCGACTTCCCTTACCCACCCGCGCATCCCCCTCCCCCACCCACCGCCCCAGGCCCCCCACCGGCCCCTTCGCCCCCACTTCCGGGCCGGCCTCACCCAAGTCCAAAACCTGAACACCGGCCACCCACACCTCACCGGCACCACCGTCGCCGGCGGGGCGCGCACGTGGCACGGGGCCGCCTTGTTGAGGGCCGCCGGTCACCCGCGCCCCAGCAGCATCGCAGGCGCCGCTGCGGCGCACGTGCAGCCGGGGTGCCTGTGGGGGCCGCCCTGCTGAGGGCAACCCTGTGGGGGCATCCCTCTGGGGGCCGCCCTGCTGGGGACCACCCTCTGGGGGCAACCCTCTGGAGACCACCCTCTGGGGGCAGCCCTCTGGAGACCACCCTGCTGAGGGCAACCCTCTGGGGCCGCCCTGCGTCCCAGCCCTCGCGGCCCCCGTTCACCTGTCCCTCTCCGACCCGGCGGGCGGCGGTGGGCGGATCTTGGGGGTAGGGCACCGATAGGGTTCGGTCATGGAGCGTGACGGGGTGGAACGGCTGCTCACCGAGGCCAGGGCCGACAGCAGGCGACTGCGGCACGCCCTGGCCCTGCTGTGCGACGGCCAGTGGTGGACGCTGGCCGGCCTGGTGAGGGAGACCGCGACGTCGCGGCGTACCATCGAGGCCCTGCTCCGCGAGCTCACGCTGGAGCACGACGGTGACCGGATGCGCGTCCCTCTCATCGACACGCCCGCCTACCAGGACCTCATCGCCGTGGCGCCGCCACCGGAGGACCCGGTGGCGCATCTCGTCCCTCACTACGCCCACGTGCTCGACCGCCTCGCCGGCCTCATCGCCAAGGCGCCGCGCGCCCGCCACGTGCTCGACCACGTCTCCGCCACGCCCGAGACCGTGCTGCGGCGGGCGCTGCTGCTCGGCGCCCGCTTCTGGCTGCCCGGCACCCGGTTGCTGTGCGTGGGCGACCACGACCTGACCTCGCTGGCCGTCAAGCTGGTGCATCCGGAGACGGACGTGACGGTGGTCGACGTGGACGAGCGCATCCTGGCCTACATCGACGAGCAGCGCCTCGGCGTCCGTACGCGCTGGGCCGACCTCCGGCTCGGCCTGCCCGCCTCGGCTCGTGACCACGACCTGGCGCTCACCGACCCGCCGTACACGCCGGAGGGCATCGGCCTGTTCGTGGCGCGCGCGGTGGAGGGGCTGCGGGACGAGGGGCGGGTGCTGCTGGCGTACGGGGCGAGCGAGCGTACCCCGATGCTGGCGCTCAAGGTCCAGCAGGAGCTGACCGAGCTCAACCTCGCCTACGAGGCCGTTTACCCCGACTTCAACCGATACTTCGGCGCGGAGGCCATCGGCTCGGCCGCCGACCTCTACCTCCTGCGCCCCACCAGCAAGACCCGCCCCGCCGTGCAGTCGCGCCTGTCCCGCCAGTCCACCGCCATCTACACGCAGGGCCCGCAGTCGATCGAGAGCGCGGGCCCGTCGGTGGCGCCGGCCGAGTCACTCGCCGGTTTCGAGCCCGACCTGCTGGTCGGCGAGTGGCCGAAGGACCTCACCCAGCCCCGTGTCAGGCTCTCGACGTGGCTGGCCAAGCCCCACGCCACCGCGCCGACCCGGGTGGCCGTCTCCGTGCCACCCGGCCTGGAGTCCGCGATCCCGCGCCTGCTGCTGGCCACCCGCGCCGCTCACGTCCGCGTCGTAGGCGCGGCTCTGCCGCCCCTGCCGGAAGTCCTCACCACCGTGTACGACGTCCGCGACGCGACCGAGACCGCCTACGACGCCGTACGCCGCCCCGAGCCCACCGCGGAGGCCGAGGCGGTGCTGCGCAGAATACTCGACAACGGACACGCCAAGATCGCCAACACGTGGCGGGAGGCACTGATCGCCGTCGCCCGCGCCCAAGGTACGACCCTCACCAAGAACGAAGCCCGCGCCCTGATCCGCGAGGCCGCCGACTGGTCCGACGCCCTGATCCCCCTCGAAACCCCGCTGCACCACCTCTCCGCGCTGCCCTCGGCCGTCACCACCACGGTCACCGCCCTCACCACCACAACCTGACCCGCCCGCCCCCATCGGGTCTGGCCCGGCCCGTGGGGTCTGGCCCAGCACCCATCGCGCCCGGCCCGGCACCTGTCACGCAGCAGACGAGCACCCCGCCACGCCCGGCCTGAGCATCCGGCACCGTCCGCCCCGGATCAACACCGGCCATGCCCTGCCCTCATCGCGCGGCACCGTGACCCGCCTCACCCGCCTCGATTCCGCCTGGCCCGTCCATCTCCCATTGCGCAGCGGGCAGGCGAATCCAAGCCGCGCGTGCGGGCGGACCGGCAGCTCCTACGTCGCCGCCACGATGCGGCTCTGGACCACCCGTCCCAACCCATCCAGGGCGATGAGGGCGGTGACCAGTTCCTGCGCGGACGCCTTGCCGCCCACCCAGCTCACCGTCACGTAATGCCCCATCGCACGTACCTGCGCGCTGCTGCCGGCGACCTCGAAGGGGATGTCCTGCCGTACGAACGCGTCCTTGCGCAGGTCTGTCACCAGCGCGTCGGCCGCCTGCCCGTCGCTCAGGTTGAAGATGATGAACTGACCGGACACCGACCCGCCCTGGTACGTCGCCCGCAACGCCTGCGTGCACCCCTCGGCCGTGGTGCCCGAGAGCAGCTCGGAGCAGTCGGCGAACGTGTCGGCCGCGACCCGGCGCAGGGTGCCCAGGGTCTCGGCGGAGGAGGGGAAGACCTCGTCGGCGGTGAGCGGGGTGGCGTCGTTCTGGCGGTTGTCGATGGCCGCGTAGAAGGCGGAGGTCGCTTCGGTACGCAGGGCGGACGGCCGGGGCGTCTCCCTGCCCAGCCACATCCATCCGCCCACGGCGACGGCCACGACCAGCACAGCGGCCACCAGCGACAGGAACACGCGCCGGGACATCAGGACGACGGCCCCGTGATCGACACGACGCGACGGTAGACCGCCTTCTCGGCCCCGCGCAGGGCGAGGGTGAGCGAGACGTAGTCGTCCTTGGCGGTGGGCTCGGCGCCGTCCACCCGGCCCAGCCACACCAGCCCGACGTAGTGGCCGAGCGCGTAGCCGCCCGCCTCGGAGTAGCCGCCGGGCGGGAAGGCGGCCTTGCCGGAGGTCAGGGGCTGCACCCAGCCGCCCCGGTAGAGCACCTTCAGCTGCTCCACCAGGTCGCCCGCCGACTGGGCGTCCTTGAGGTTGAGCAGCGTGTACTGGCCCACGTAGCGGCCGTCGGAGCTGAGGTAGAGGCCGCGGGCGGTCTGCGTACAGCCCGCTTCGGCGGCCAGTTCGACGAGCTCCGCGCCCTGCAACGCCTGCGAGCAGTCGCGGTCGAGTTTCTTGGCGGCGAGCTTCAGCTTGAGCTTCTTGGAGACGGTCAGCTCCTTCTGGCTGAACACCTCCTTCTCCGTCAACGCCTTCCCGTCCTTCGTACGCTCGGCCACGGGGTCGAACAGCTTGGGCGAGTTCCAGCCGTGGAACACCTTGGGCAGCACCGTGTCCGGTGCGAGCACGGCCGCGGTGGCCTGCCTCTCCGGCGTGTACGTGCCCAGCGACCTGATCACCGTCACGAACCCGACCCCCGCCACGATCACGGCGACCACCGTGGAGATGATCACCAGCAGCCGCTGCCGCTCAGGCCGCATGCCCATGTCGGTGAGGACGGGGAACTGCCAGTCGGAACGCGGCGTCCGCCGCCGCTTCCGCCCCTTCCCGTCATCCTCACCACGGGCCACGCCCTCCGACGCCTCGCCGCCACTCGCCGCACTCCCGGCCGCGGCGCCCCGCCCCCGCTTACCACCTCGGGACAGCCCCTCCAGCGGCAACCCAAGACCACTCTCGTCATCCTGGCCACCGCGCGCCCGCGAACCGAAGTCCACCTCATCCTTGGCCCGCCCGCCATCACCCTTCCCCCGGCCACGGAACCCCAGCCTCCGCCGCTGCCCACCTTCATCGTCCGCAGCGCCGGAACCACCCCAGAAGTCCTCATCCTCATCAGCGGGCGCCTCACCGGCCGCAGCCGCCCGCCGCCCCTTGGCAGCTCCCCGACCGCGGCCTTCCTTGGCAGCACCCCGCCCCCGACCACCGTCGACATCAGCCCGGCCATCACCCTCAGCAACAGCGGCATCGCTCCCAGCACCAGCCCGACCAACGGAGTCGCTCCCGCCGGCGGCCCAGCCAAGAGGGTCACTCCCAGCGCCAGCCCGACCATGCGGGCCGCTCCCGGCACCAGCCCGACCGAAAGAGTCACTCCCGGCACCAGCCCCGCCCAGGGGGTCGCCTTCGACACCACCCCGGCCCCGGCTTTCGCTGACCGCCGCCGACGGGGCACCGCTGTCCGCGTTCGCACGCCGGCGTCCTCGACCAGCAGCGGCACGCCTACCGTCCTCCGGCCCTGGCGCCGACGAACCACCACCCGCAGACCTGCCGCCCTCATCCGTGGCCGCTCGCCGCCCACGACCGGACGCAGCCCGCCCGTCCTCGTCCGGCCCGGTCGCCGACCATTCCCCGCCGGCCGACGCCGCGGACTGCTCGGCCCGGCGAGCGGCCCTGCGCCCACGACCACCCCAAGAACGCCTGGACGCCTCACCCTCGGCCCGGCCCTCAAGAGCCGACCCCCAGATGTCATCCGCCCCCGCTACCGCCTGACCGCTCTCCTCACGGGACGCCGCCTTCCTGTCGCTATCGGCTGCCTCCCAGCCACCACTTCGAGCCCCACCCCCATGCCTACCGGGATCGGTCCCGGCAGCCGACCAGGCATCGCTAGGCGTGCCCGCCCCCGCTATCGGCCACCCAGCGGCATCGGTGCCGCCCGCAGCAGACTGCCCATGGCGACGCGCCCGCCGACCCCCCGAACGCGACCTCCTGCCACCCTCAGCCCCCGCCTCCGGAACCCCCTCACCAACGGAACGACCATCCCCAGCAGCCCGCCCGTCATCAACGAACCAGCTATCGGTCACAGGCCGGCCGTCACCCGCCGACCCGACATCACCAGCCCGCCACCCACCGGTACCCGACCGCCCGTCCGCAGCCGACCAACCACCGGTACCCGAGCGCCCATCACTCACAGACCTCACATCACCGGCCCGCCACCCACCAGTGCCGGCCCCTGTATCAGCAGCGGACCAACCGCCACTGTCACCCGAACCACCACCCGCAGGCCAACCACCGGTGCCCGAGCTGCCATCGCTCGCAGGCCAACCACCGGTGCCCGAACGACCGTCACCCGCAGGCCGACCACGCGCACCAGAACGGCCACCACCAGCAGACCGACCGCCCGAACTAGAGCGGCCACCATCGGCAGCCCAACCCCCGGTGCCCGAACCACCGTCACCCGCAGGCCAACCACCAGTACCCGAACCGCCGTCGGCCGCGGGCCAACCACCAGTGCCTGAGGTGCCATCGTTCGCAGGCCAACCACCAGTACTGGACCGGGCGTCGTCGGCGGGCCAGCCGCCGGTTCCCGACCGGCCGTCACCGGCGGGCGGGGCATCGCTCAGGGGTTGGGCGTTTTCGGCGGCGCGCCTGCCACGGCCACGGCCTCGGCCCCGGCTGTCGCCGAAGGCCTCCCACCCGTCGCTGCGCTGACCGCTCACCGTACCGGCATCCGACCAAGCGCCAGGGCCGACATCGCCAGCACCTGTCCGAGCGCCGCCGGCATCGGTCCCTACGCCGGCGGCGCCCATCCCAGCACCCCCGGCACCCGTCCCAACGCCGTCGGCGCCCATCCCAGCACCGCCGCCACCCGTCCCGGCACCGCCGCCGCGCGCCTCAGCACCGCGCCCGCCCTCCATCTGAGCGCCACGGCTGCCGCGCCTTCCAGCGCTGCGCCTGCCTCGTGCCCCAGCATCACGGCCGTCGCCCGTCCCGGCGCCGCCGTAGGCATCCCCCTGACCCGCGCCCGCACCGGCGACGTAGTCCGTGCCGACGCCATAACCACCGAAGCCCCCGGTGCCACCGTCACGGCCGTCGGCGGGGACGCCTGCGCCGGGCCAGACGCCTTCGCCGGGCCCCTGCCCGGCTCCCTGCCCGTACCCCGGCGTGGACTCGGACCCGAATCCGGATCCTGACCCGAACCCAGAACCTGACCCGAACTCGGAACCTGACCCGAACTCAGATCCTGACCCGAACTCCGGGCCGACGCCGGGCTCCGGGCCGGAGCCAGTGGCAGAGCGGCGCGAGTTGGAGCGGTTGCGGCCGCGGCCGGTGCCGTCGCCGCCGGAGCGGCCGGAACCAGGGTTGGCGCGTCGGCGGGCCATCACAGCCCCGCCGCCTCGATGACGTTGCCGAGGGCGAAGGTGACCGCTGCCGCCACCGCCCCCACCAGGAGTTGCCGCAGCCCGGAGTACCACCAGCTGCGGGCGGTCACCGCCGACACCAGCGCCCCTGCGGCGAACAGCGCGCAGCAGGACACCACAGCGGAGATCACCAGCTCGCGCGCCCCGAACAGGTACGGCAGCAGCGGCAGCGCCGCCCCCACCGCGAACGACACGAACGACGAGACGGCGGCCACCACCGGCGACGGCAGCTCGTCCGGCACCACGCCGAGCTCGTTACGGGAGTGCACCTCGAGCGCGCGTTCGGGGTTGCGGGAGATCTGGCGGGCGACCTCGGCGGCCAGGGCGGGCGACACGCCCTTGTCGACGAAGGTCTGGGCCAGCTCGGCCTGCTCGTCCTCGGGGTGGTGGGCCAGCTCGCGCCGCTCGACGGCGATCTCGGCCTGGGCCAGCTCGCGCTGGCTGGCGACGGAGACGTATTCGCCGCCCGCCATGGACAGGGCTCCGGCGGCCAGCCCGGCGACGCCGCCGAGCGCGACCACCCTGGGGTTGGTGCTGCCGCCGGCCACACCTGCGATGAGCGCGAAGTTCGACACCAGGCCGTCCATCGCGCCGAACACCGAGGGCCGTAGCCAGCCTCCGGTGACGTCGCGATGGTGGTGGTGGACCTCCGCGCGATCGCTCATCGGGGGTTCTTCTCCTTCGTCACGGTCTCGGCCTCCACGGGCCCCGCCTGCTCGCCCTCCTCCTGAGCCGCCGCAGAAACGACATCGTCGCCCTGCGCCGACGACCCGGACGCGGCCGGGTCAGCGCCGACCGAGGCGGAGGCGCCGGACGCGCCAGCGGCGGAGGAGCCAGGAGCATCGGAAACGGACGTGTCAGAGGCGGAGGCGTCAGAGCCCGACGCGTCGGAAGCGGAGGCTTCGGCGCCCGGCTTGTCGGTGCCGGACGGTTTGTCGCCGTCAGCCTCATCGGCCGAGGAGGCTCCGGACGGTGGCTCGCCGGACGAGCCCTCGGTGGTCGTGGACGAAGAGTCGGTGGTCGTGGACGAGGACTCGCCCGTGCCGGGGTCGGCCTGGCCGGCGCCGTGGGCCGGGTCGGGCTCGTCGGGGCCGGACTCGGGCAGCGCCACGATCTCCTCGCCCGTCTTGTTACGGGTGGCGAAGAAGTAGACCAGCGCGAGCACGAACAGCACGATCGAGGTCCACTGGTTGATGCGCAGCCCGAGGAACTCGACCGCGTGATCGACCCCGCCGACCGGGTCGATGCGCAGCCCCTCGATCCAGAAGCGGCCGAGCGTGTAGCCGGCGACGTAGAGGGCGAACAGCCTGCCGTGGTGCAGCGCGAAGCGGCGCCCCGCGAAGATGAGCAGGAAACCCAGCGCGACGTCCCACAGCGACTCGTACAGGAAGGTCGGGTGGTAGAGCACGCCGGGCTCGCCGCCGTGCTCGACGTCGATCTCGAGCCCCCACGGCAGGGTGGTCGGCGAGCCGTAGAGCTCCTGGTTGAACCAGTTGCCCCAGCGGCCGATGCCCTGCGCGAAGGCGATGCCGGGCGCGACCGTGTCGGCGACGGCGCTCATGGACAGGCCGCGTTTGCGTACGGCCAGCCAGACGCCGAGCGCGCCCAGCGAGACGGCGCCCCAGATGCCGAGGCCGCCCTCCCATATGAACAGGGCCTGGTAGGGCTCCTTGATCGCGCGGCTGCCGAAATAGGTCTGCCAGTCGGTGATGACGTGGTAGAGCCGGCCACCGATCAGGCCGAAGATGACCGCGGGAACCGCGATGTCCACGATCGTCCCCGCCTGGCCGCCGCGGGCGCGCCAGCGGCGCTCGCTCAGCCAGACGGCGACGATGACGCCGAGCACGATGCATAGCGCATAAGCCCGGATCGGGATGATTCCGAGATACCAGACCCCTTCTGAAGGGCTGGGAATCGAGGCTAGGGGCATGTCAAGCGAGGGTAGCGGAAGCGGGCCTACTTGGCCGCCTCGGTAATCTCATCACGCAGCTGCGACGGGCTGAACAGTACCTGATTGTCTATTTCTGTTCCGTTCAGTTTCACTGTCGGCGTGTGATCGAGCTTCTGCTCTTCGCTGACCTTCTTGCTGTACGCCAACTGCGCGTCGGCGTTCTTGTTGCTGGTCACGCACTGGTCGAAGCCGGGCGTGTCGACGCCGGCGTCCTTGCCCCACTGCTTGAGCTGGTCGGGCAGGAAGCCCTCCTCGGTCTCCGGAGGCTGGTTCTTGAAGAGCAGGTCGTGGAAGGCCATCCACTGCTTGCCGTCGGCGACGCAGCGGGACGCGCTGCCGGCGCGTACGGAGTTGGCCCGCGTCGGGTCCTGCGAGAAGATCGTGATCGGGTGATAGACGACCTTGGCCTTGCCCTCGGCGGCGAGGTTCTTGAAGGTCTGGCCGCTGACGCGCTCGAGCTCCTTGCAGGCCGGGCACTGGAAGTCCTCGTAGATGTCGACGACCGGCCCTGTGACGCCGTTCTGGGCCATCACCGCGGTGCCGTCGGACTGCACGGTGATCGGCGCGAGGGCGCCGAGGGCCTCCTCGGAGCGCGAGGTGCTCGCGGCGTACCACGCACCGAGGCCGACGGCCGCCACGGCGACCACGCCCGCGGTGGTGTACGTCACGATGCGGCGGCGCTTGTCGCGGGCCCGCTGGGCGGCCTGCTGCGCCTTGATCTTGTCGCGCGCGGACTGTGACTTGGTCTTGGTGCGCTCGCCCTTGCTCATCCTTCGTCCTCCCCCTCATCAACACCATTGTCGCCCCCGAGACCGAGAGCTCCGTCGAGCGCGAAACGGCCCGGCGGGAAGCGCACGGCCCACGCGCCGAGCAGCACGAGGCCGAAGTCGCGCAGGATGTCGAGCAGGTAGGTCGGCTCCTGTCCGGCACCCAGCTGGCCGCCGCCGCCGAAGCAGCCGCAGTCGATCCGCAGGCCGTTCGCCCACGCCCAGGCGATGCCGAAGACGAACGCGAACATGAGCAGTGCGGCGATCACCGCGGCCGCCCTGGTCAGCAGACCGACGACCAGCAGCACGCCGACCACGATCTCCAGGATGGGCAGTGCGTAGCCCACCGCGACGGCGATCGATTCCGGCAGCAGCTGGTACGCCTTGACCGCGACCACGGAGTCGGCCGGGTTGCCGATCTTGAGCGCGCCCGCCGCGATCAGCACCCCGCCCAGAACCAGCCGGGCGACGGTCGTCACCCAGGGTATCGCCGTTCTCGCCATCAGTGACGATTGTGACGCGGCCACTAGTGTTCTCCTCTTTCTCTGCGCCGGAAAGCGCACAGTACCCGCGACTATCCGATCACGTCCGGGATAAGCGTCAGCTAAGCGCGTATCCTGCCGCTGAACTGGGAGGTTCGCCGCAACCCACCCTCAACCGGGCAAAGATCGATCCCCCGTCCGGAACGTCAGGAACGCGCGCGCAACGCACCCTCCTGGCGCGAAGGCAGGGCGAGCCCTGCCGGCCACGCCGAAGGACGGCGGCAAGGCGCGCAGGGCGTCAGCACGTGCGAGGTGGCGGCCGAGCCTCGCCCAGGGGCGGGAGGCAGGCCAACGGCGCACCCCACCGCGAGCGGCACGAGCCCGACCGGTGCCTCCGCACCTCGCAACCGGTGGGGGCGGGCCCTCGCACGTCAAAGGTGGTGGCCGTGGCCGCACGTCCGATGCGGCGTGCCAAGCCGATGGTACGCGTGCCGGCGCGGGTGGCGGAGCCAGGTCAGCCGCGCGCAGCCCAGAGCCGGGTGGCGGAGCGATCGGCCCGGCGCGGCCCCGTACAGGCCGCGCCGAGGCGTCAGCGGCGGACGCCCTTCGCCATGTCGCGGGCCAGGGTGGCGATCGACTCGCGGCCGGCCGCCTCGTCGGGGGCGTCGAGGATGCGGCGGATGAAGGCCGAGCCCACGATCACGCCGTCGGCGTAGCCGGCCACCTCGGCTGCCTGGGCGCCGGTGCCGACGCCGAGGCCCACGCAGACGGGCAGCTCGGTGTGGGCGCGGGTACGCTCGACCAGGCCCTGGGCTGCGACGTTGACGGTCTCCCTCGCGCCCGTGACGCCCATGAGCGAGGCGGCGTAGACGAACCCGGTGCAGCAGTCGACGACGGCCTTGATGCGCTGCTCGGTGGAACTGGGCGCGACGAGGAACACCGTGTCGATGCCGGCCGCGGCGGAGGCCGCGCGCCAGGGCTCGGACTCCTCGGGCGTCAGGTCGGGCGTGATGGTGCCGACGCCGCCGGCGTTGGCGAGGTCGCGGGCGAACCGGTCGGCGCCGTATTTGTCGATCGGGTTCCAGTAGGTCATGACGAGCGTCGCGGCGCCGGTGGCGGCCACGCCTTCGACGGTGCGCATGACGTCGGCGATGCGGGTGCCGTTGACGAGCGAGCGGTGCACCGCGTCCTGGATGGTCGGCCCGTCCATGAGCGGGTCGGAGTAGGGCAGGCCGATCTCGATGACGTCACAGCCGGCCTCCACCAGGGCCGCGGCGGCGGCGACGGCGCCGTCTTTCGACGGGAAGCCCGCGGGCAGGTAGCCGACGAGCGCGGCCCGGTTGTCCGCCTTCGCCTTGGCGAAGACCGTCTGAAGAGTCGTCATGTCCGTCCGTTCCGAAGGTCGAATCCCACCATGATGCCCTGCTCGGCGCCCGGCCCGAAGCCTTCGGGCGTCAGCGGGCCGGCGGTGTCACAGGTTGAAGTACTTCATGGCCGTGCCCATGTCCTTGTCGCCGCGCCCGGAGAGGTTGACCAGGATGATCGCCTCGGGGCCGAGCTCGCGGCCCAGCTCGAGCGCGCCGGCGAGCGCGTGGGAGGACTCGATGGCGGGGATGATGCCCTCGGTCCTGGCCAGCAGCGAGAACGCGGCCATCGCCTGGTCGTCGGTGACGCCGTGGTAGGTGGCGCGGCCGGTGTCCTTGAGCCAGGCGTGCTCGGGGCCGACGCCGGGGTAGTCGAGGCCGGCGGAGATCGAGTGGGACTCGATGGTCTGGCCCTCGTCGTCCTGCAGGACGTAGGTGCGCGAGCCGTGCAGCACGCCGACCGAGCCGGCGGTGAGGGTGAGCGCGTGCTCGCCGCTCTCCAGGCCGTGGCCTGCGGCTTCGTAGCCGTGCAGCTGGACGCCCTCGTCGCCGATGAAGGCGTGGAAGGCGCCGATGGCGTTGCTGCCGCCGCCGACGGCGGCGCAGACCGCGTCGGGCAGCCGGCCGGTCAGCTCGAGCATCTGGCGGCGGGCCTCGACGCCGATGATGCGCGCGAAGTCGCGCACGATCTCGGGGAACGGGTGCGGGCCCGCGACGGTGCCGAACAGGTAGTGGGTGGTGTCGACGTTGGTCACCCAGTCGCGGAACGCCTCGTTGATGGCGTCCTTGAGTGTCTGGGAGCCGTTGGTGACGGGCACCACGGTCGCGCCGAGCAGCTTCATCCTGGCGACGTTGAGCGCCTGGCGCTCGCAGTCGACGGCGCCCATGTAGATGACGCACTCGAGGCCGAGCAGCGCGGCGGCGGTGGCGGTGGCCACGCCGTGCTGGCCGGCGCCGGTCTCGGCGATGACCCGCTTCTTGCCCAGCCGCTTGGTCAGCAGCGCCTGGCCCAGCACGTTGTTGATCTTGTGGGCGCCGGTGTGGGTGAGGTCTTCGCGCTTGAGTATGACGCGCGCGCCGCCGGCCTGCTCGCTGAAGCGCGGCACGTCGGTCAGCGTGGTGGGACGGCCGGCGTAGGTGCGCAGCAGGTGGTCGAACTCCTTGATGAACTGCGCGTCGTTCTTGGCCTTCTCGTAGACCGCGGCCACCTCGTCGAGCGCCGGGATGAGCGCCTCGGGCACGTATCGGCCACCGAAGATGCCGAACTTGCCGTGCACGTCGGGGTCGTCGCCGTGCGCGCCGTTGCCCGCCAGGTCGGCGGCGGTCAGGATGGTGCCTTCGTTTGCCACTGCTATCCCTCTGCTGAGTGGTCGGGGCGCGTCGACGGATGAGCACCGGCGGTCACCAGCGCCTCCACTGCCTTGCGCGGATCCTTGCCGGTGACCAGGCTCTCGCCCACCAGCACGGCGTCGGCGCCGGCCCTGGCGTAGGCGAGCAGGTCGTGCGGGCCGCGCACGCCCGACTCCGCGATCTTGATGACATTATCCGGGATCTTGGGCACGATCTTCGCGAAGACGTCGCGGTCGACCTCGAGTGTCTTGAGATTTCTCGCGTTGACCCCGATGACCCGCGCGCCGGCCGCGACGGCCCGCTCGAGCTCCTCTTCTGTGTGCACCTCGACCAGCGGGGTCAGCCCGATGGACTCGGCGCGCTCGATGAGCGAGACCAGCGCCTCCTGCTCCAGGCAGACGACCATGAGCAGGGCCAGGTCGGCGCCGTGGGCGCGGGCCTCCCAGAGCTGGTAGGAGGTGAGGATGAAGTCTTTACGCAGGATCGGGATGTCGACCCGGGCGCGGACGGCGGCGAGGTCGTCGAGGCTGCCGCCGAACTTGCGGCGCTCGGTGAGCACGCTGATGACGTGGGCGCCGCCCGCTTCGTAGTCGGCCGCCAGCGCGGCGGGGTCGGCGATCGCGGCGAGCGCGCCCTTCGACGGGCTGGAGCGCTTGACCTCGGCGATCACCGAGATGCGGTCGCCCCCGAGCGCGGCCATGGCGTCTCTGGGCGGCTGCGCCCGCTCGGCTCGCTGCTTGAGCTCGTCAATCGAGACGGCCTGCTGACGTGCGGCGAGGTCGGCGCGCACCCCGTCGAGGATGTCGTCGAGGACACTCGGCCCTTCCGTCCGCTCACTCACGCGCTGAGGTCCCTCCGGTCGGCTTCTGGGGGTGTGGCGGAGAGTTCGCGTCGGCGTCCGCTCTCTGCCTTGTCCTGCGATGGTATCGGCCTCAGCGAGGCGCCCTCACCACCGGTCCCCGTCTATGGGGCGAGGAACGCCCCGAAAGGCAGATTACGGACTACCCAGTAGACCATGACGACCACGATGAACGCCCACAGCCACGCCGGGTGGGGCACGGCGGTGCTCATGGACCTGCCCCGCCACGCGCGCACGACCCAGCGCCCCCACCAGAACAGCAGGATCGGCAGCATGACCACCAGCAGGGGGTTGAGGCCGAGCGCCGCCACGGGGTCGAGGTGGGCCAGCGCGTGCATGGTGCGCAGCGTGCCGCAACCCGGGCAGTAGAGGCCGGTGACCCACAGGAACGGGCAGGTCGGGTAGTGGCCTGGCTCGTTGGGGTCGACCACGGCGGCGACCACGAAGGCCGAGCAGGTGACGGCCGCGACGCCGAGCGGCGGGAGCAGGACCTTCAGGCGCCGCGTGCCGGTCCGCTCGGTTGTCGCGTGGCTCATGTCCTCAGTATCCGCCTTTCCTGGATGCTCAGTAGTCGTACGTGGCGGTGGCCGCGGTGCTCAGCCCGATGAGCGAGAGCAGCATGCCGCCGAAGATGATCCAGCCCAGCACCCAGAGCACGACGGTGATGTAGGAGGTGACCAGGCCGCCGACGGCCATGCCCGAGCCCTCTTCACCGGTGCGCTTGATCCGGTTGAGCGCGATGTGGCCGAGGATCACGCCGGGGATGCTGGTGAGCCCGCAGAAGACCAGGCCGATGATGCCGAGGACGAGCGAGGCGACCGCCATGCCGTTGGTGGAGCGGGTCTGCTGGGGCGCGCCGTAGTAGCCCTGTTGCTGCTGGTCGTAGCCGTAGCCCTGCTGCTGGGAGTAGCCGCCGCTGGGGGGCATCTGGCCGTAGCCGAGGTCCTGCGGGTAGCTGGGCGGCTGCTGACCGTAGCCACCGCCGCTCTGCGGCTGCTGACCGTAGCCACCGCCGCTCTGCGGCTGCTGACCGTAACCTCCGCCGCTCTGCGGCTGCTGACCGTAACCTCCGCCGCTCTGCGGCTGCTGACCGTAGCCGCCCCCGCTCTGCGGCTGCTGGCCGTAGCCGCCGCCGCCGCTGGGAGGCTGCTGGTTGTACCCGCCACCTCCGCTCGGGGGCTGCTGGCCGTAGCCGCCGCTCTGGGCCTGCTGACCATAGCCTCCGTCGTAGCCCGGCTGCTGCTGCCCGTAGCCGGGCTGCTGCCCGTAGCCGCCGCCCGGTGGTTGCGCGCCGTAGCCGCCGCTACCGCTCTGATCCCCGTAGCTCATGAGCTGGCTCCTCAATCATTCGTGGCGAGTTGATACGGCAGCTTAGTGAGGAATTCTTTGCCAAGAAGACAAGGACTCAGAACAGTGGAGGTTTCGACATCGGGCCGTGTTCAGCGGCCTTCTGTGGGGTCGTCGCCCCTGTCGAGCGCCTCCCAGAGCGCCCTGTCGTCGGTGACCTGCGCCTTCGCCTCGCCGGGCGTGTCCTGGGCCCGGTCGTAGCGGGCGGACATGCCCGCCCACCGGGCGCCGCGCACGATCGCGGTGACGCCGCCGGCGAGCATCAGCAGCGCGCCCGCCGCCGCGACGGCGGGCCACAGCGGCGCGGTCTCCCACGGCACGTCGGTGGCGCCGCGCAGCGCGTTCTGCTCGGCGAGCCAGCCGGTGACATTGGACGCGCCGAGCGCCGTCCAGGTCGCCGCCGCGGCGCCCGCGCCGCACAGGGCGAGCACGGCGCCGACGGCGCGGCGGCCGGTGCCCTTGCTGGCGAGCACGGCCACCACCCCGGCGAGCCCGGCCAGCGCCACGGGGGTGAGGACGGGGCTGAGGTCGCCGCCGGTGGGCGCGGCCACGCCGCTCTGGAGCACCCGCGCCCAGTCCTGCCCGGCCGCGACGAGCACCAGCAGGCAGCCGAGCGCGGTCGCGGCGACCCAGATCCACAGCTCCCGCTTGTCGCTGCGCATGGTGTCAGCCGATCACGATCTCGAACTGGTCGGCGTCGAAGCAGGTGCGGTCGCCGGTGTGGCAGGCGGCGCCGACCTGGTCGACCTTCACCAGCAGGGTGTCGCCGTCGCAGTCGAGCGCCACGGACTTGACGTGCTGGACGTTGCCCGAGGTGCCGCCCTTGACCCACAGCTCCTGGCGGCTGCGCGACCAGTAGGTGGCCCTGCCGGTGGTGAGCGTCCGATGCAGGGCCTCGTCGTTCATCCAGGCCAGCATAAGCACCTCGCCGGTGTCGTACTGCTGGGTGATCGCGGGCACCAGGCCGTCGGGGTTGCGCTTCAACCGCGCGGCGATCTTCGGGTCGAGGGACATGCTGCCATTCAACCAGGCCACCGCCGCGCCCCCGCCGTCAGGCGAGCGCCTCGGGGAGGGTGTCGTAGATGGGGAAGAGCGGTGCGAGGTTCGTCCTGCGGAGCCTGCGCAGCACCTGGCCGTCGGGGGCGACGAGCGCCATCGTGCGGTCGCGCTCGCGCAGCGAGGCGAGCAGCCGCACCAGCACGCCGAGGCCGGTGGTGTCGATGAAAGTCAGCGCTGTCAGATCCACGACGAGTTTGGAGTCGTGAGCGGCGACCGCTTCGTCCAGACATTTCCGCACTTGGGAGACATTGTCGACGTCCATCTCCCCCGCCAGCCTCACCACCACCGAACTCCCATGATGGTGTCGCGACATCTCCAGCACATCCACGCCCATGCTCCTCATAACCCCTCCCGTGGGCGGCTCCGCCGAAAACGTACACCGGACCGGACCGGATCACCGTGCGTTTTGCTGAGAATGCGGTACGTGATCACATCCGGGCGAGTACTTTTTGACTCGACCGCGTGCTAGGGGAGGGCAGGATCGTGGTGCACGTCGCGGGCTCCGTCCTGGATCCGGATCTGGGCGATCATGTCTGCCTGCCGTTCGACGGCGAGCGGGAGCGGATGACGTTCACGCGGGCGTTCACCGTGAACGGCCTGCGCCGCCGTACCAAAGTGGTGATCATCACCCACACCGACACCCCCGAGCGCACGCGCGGGTGGCTGGCGCCGCTGGTGCCGGGGTTCGCCGACGCCGAGCAGGCCGGCCAGATCAAGATCCTGGCCTGCGCCGACACCCACTTCACCGACGGCTTCCTCGACCCCGCGCGGCTGCACGCCGAGCTGGCCGATGCCCGCGACCAGGCGCGCAGGGACGGCAGGCACGGCGTGTACGCGCTGGTCGACGCCTCCTGGGGGCTGGGCGACGTGCCGGGGCACGAGGCGTTCGAGGCGGCCGTCAACGAGCTGTTCGGCGAGGGCTGGCTGGCGGCGGTCTGCCAGTACGACCGCGGCGTCTTCCCCCGCGACGCCCTCGACCGCGCCGCCGCCGTGCACCCGATCTCCCCCGAGCAGGCGCTGCTGCGCTTCGCGCACGCCGAGTCGGGGCTGCGGGTGTGGGGCGACGTCGACCTGACCAACAGGCCCGCGTTCGCCTCCCTGCTCGAGCGGCTGGAGAAGGAGCCGGGCGAGGTGGTGATCGACGCGGCCGGGCTCGAGTTCATCGACGCGGGCTCGGCCCAGCTGCTGACGATGACGGCGATGGCCAGGCCGCGCGGCACGACGACGGTGCTGTGCCGCGACCCGATGGCCCGGGTGCTGCGGCTGATCGGGGCGGACGAGTACATCGCCGTACGACGGGCGGACGATGTGTAGACGGGTGCTCTGCACCGCTTTCGCCCGCGGCCGCATCACGCTCCTGCGCAGGAGCGTCACCGAGCACGCCAGGGCCGAGGGGCTGACCGGCCGCGGCCTGGAGGACTTCGTGCTGGCGGTCAACGAGATCGTCACGAACGCGGTCCTGCACGGCGGCGGCCACGGCCGGCTGCGGCTGTGGTCGCACGCCGGCCGGCTGTGGTGCGAGGTCAGCGACGAGGGCCCGGGGCTGCCCGCCGGGTGGATGGGCGACGGGCGCCCGCCCGAGGGGCTCGACTTCCGCGGGCGGGGGCTGTGGCTGACCGGCATGCTGTGCGACCAGGTGATGGTCGTGTCGGGGCCGGCCGGCACGACGGTGATGTTCTCAGCGCTGCTGAGCGACGCGCCGAACCGCGAGCCGACCGCCGCCCTCCTCTGACCGCCCTCCTCTGACCGCCCTCCTCTGACCGCCCTCCTCTGACGCCCTCCTCAGACCGCCCTCATAGGAGCGCCCTCCTATGAGCGGGCCGCCGACACCCAGGAGGCGTGCAGGTCGGCGTACACGCCGGGCGCGCCGACCAGCTCGGCGTGCGGGCCGCGCTGCACCAGGCGGCCCGCGTCGAAGACCAGCACCTCGTCGGCGTTCTCCGCGGTGGACAGCCGGTGGGCGATGGAGATCGCGGTGCGTCCCCTGGTGACGCCTTCTAGCGCGCGGGCCAGGCGTACCTCGGTGGCCGGGTCGACGGCGGAGGTGGCCTCGTCCAGCAGGAGCAGGTCGGGGTCGGCGAGGTAGGCGCGGGCCAGCGCGACGAGCTGCCGCTCCCCCGCCGACAGCGACTCGCCGCGCTGCCCGACCGGCGTGGCCAGGCCCGCGGGCAGGCCCTCCAGCCAGTCGGCCAGGCCCAGCTCGGTCAGCGCCAGCTCGATCTCCTCGGTGGTGGCCGACGGCTTGCCGTAGCGGATGTTGTCCTCCAGCGTGCCGTCGAACAGGAAGCCGTCCTGCGGCACCATGACGATGCGCTCGCGCAGCGAGGAGAAGCGCACGTTCCGCAGGTCGTGGCCGTCCACGGTGACGCGGCCCGCCGCCGGGTCCATGAGCCTGGTCAGGAGCTTGGCGAACGTCGTCTTGCCCGAGCCGGTCTCCCCCACCACGGCCACCCGCGAGCGCGGCGGGATGGCGAGCGTGATCTCGCGCAGCACGGGCGCGCCGCCGGGGTAGGAGAAGTGCACCTCCTCGAAGGCCACCTCGATGGGGCCGCGCGGCAGCACCACGCCCTGCTCGCCCGGGTCGGCGACGTCGGGCGGGGTGTCGAGCACGCCGAGGATGCGGCGCCAGCCCGCGACCGCGTTCTGGGCCTCGTTCAGCACCTCGGTGGCGGTCTGCAGCGGCGAGACGAACAGCGTCACGAGGAACAGGAACGCCACCAGCTCGCCCTGCGTGATGCCGCCCGACAGGCCGAGCTGCACGCCGAGCAGCACGATGCCGGCGATGGCGACCGCGGCCACGATCTCGGTCAGCGGGAAGACGAACCCGACGATGGTCTGCGCCCGAACCTGGGCCTTCCTGTTGGCGTCCACGGCCCGGTCGACGCGCTCGGCGGTGCGCCGCTCGGAGGCGTAGGCCCTGATGACGGCGGCGCCGACCACCGACTCGCTGACCGCTGCCAGCATGTCGCCGGTGCGCTCGCGCACGGTCGTGTACGCCCGCGACAGCAGCCGCTGGAAGCGCGGCAGGGCGATCATCAGCGGGATGAAGCAGACCCACACCAGCAGCGTGAGCTGCCAGGAGTAGACGAACATCAGCACCGTGGCCACGAAGAGCTGGCCGAACGACACGATGATCATCAACCCGCCCCACTGCATGAACGTGCTGATCTGGTCGATGTCGTTGGTGACGCGGGAGACCAGGGCGCCGCGGCGCTCGGTGTTCTGGGTGAGCACCGACAGGTCGTGCACGTGGCGGAAGCCGCTGACGCGCAGGGTGGCGAGCGAGGACTCGGTGGCCTTGTAGAGGCGGACGTTCATGACGTACCCGGCAAGGGCCGTCAGCACCACCGCGGCGGCGCAGATCACCACGGCCTTGGTGATGTACGAGACGTCGGGCGTGCCGTTCTTGAGCCCGGTGTCGATGGTCTGCTGCACCGCGACCGGCACGATGACCTTGCCCAGGGTGGCGATCACGGCCAGCGCCAGCGTGCCGAGCAGGCCCTTGCGGAACTCGGGCGTCAGCGACAGGCCCTGGCGGATCGTGGCCAGCGCGGAGCGCTCGGCGTTGCCGTGGATGCTCTGCGCGGTCATGCGCTGACCCCTTCTTCCTCGATGTCTATGTCCGCGTCGATGTCCGACAGCTCGATCGCGGTGCGCTCGGCCTCCTCGCGCTCGTAGGCGGTCACCAGGTTGCGGTAGCCGTCGCAGCGCTTGATCAGCTCGTCGTGGGTGCCGCGGTCGACGACGCGGCCGTGGTCGAGGTAGACGACCTCGTCGGCCAGGGCGATGGTCGCCATCCGGTAGGCGACGACCACGACGGTGGACGCCTCGGCGGCGTCCCGCAGGCCGTACAGGATCTTGCCCTCGACCTGCGGGTCCACGCTGGAGGTGGCGTCGTCGAGGATGAGCAGTCGGGGGCGGCGGGCCACCGCGCGGGCCAGGGCCAGGCGCTGGCGCTGGCCGCCGGACAGCGAGGCGCCGCGCTCGCCGACGCGGGTGGCGAGGCCGTCGGGCAGCCGGCCGACGAAGCCGTCGGCCTGGGCCAGGCGCAGGGCGGCCCAGACGTCGTCGTCGGAGACCTCGACACCGAGGGCGACGTTGCCGCGTACCGTGTCGTCGAACAGGAACGTCTGCTGCGGCACCAGCGCCACGGAGGCGGCCACGGCGCCGTAGGGCAGCTCGCGCAGGTCCACGCCGTCGAGCAGCACCCGCCCCGAGTCGGGGTCCACCAGCCGCACCAGGAGCTGCACGAGCGTGGACTTGCCCGACCCGGTGGGGCCGACCAGCGCGACGGTGCGCCCGGCGGGGACGTCGAAGGTGACGTCGTGCAGCACCTGGGCCTCGCCGTAGGCGTAGGAGACCCCGCTGACGCTCAGCTCGGCGGGGGCGTCGGAGGCCGTGGCGGCGGCGGTGCCGTACTCCATGGAGCCGTCGGCGTCGAGCACGGCCTGCACCCGCTGCCAGCCGACGACGCTGCGCGGCAGCTCGGCCAGCACCCAGCCGAGCGCCCTGATGGGGAAGGCCAGCAGCGTGAACAGGTAGGCCACCTCCACCAGGCCGCCGGGGTCGATCGCGCCCGCGGACAGCCGGGCCGCGCCGACGGCCAGCACGGCGAGCACGCCGAGCGTGGGCAGCGCCTCCAGCATGGGGTCGAACAGGCCGCGTACGCGGCCGACGGCGATGTTGGCGTCGCGCAGCTCGTGGGCGCGCCGCCGGAACCGGTCGGTCTCCAGCTCCTCCCTGCCGAGCGTCTTGACGACGAGCGCGCCGTCGAAGCTCTCGTGCGCGATCTCGCTGACCTCGGCGCGCAGCTGCTGCGCGCGGGTCGCCAGGGGGCTGAGCCTGCGCTGGTAGAGCAGGTTGAGCACGGCGATGGCCGGGAAGATGAGGAAGCCCACGAGCGCCAGCACCGGGTCGGTCACCACCATCGCGACCGCCGCGGTGACCAGCATGACGATCACGCCGACGGCCATGGGCAGCGGCGCGAGCGGCGCCCAGGCGGCCTCGGCGTCGGCGCTGGCGTTCGACAGCAGCTGCCCGGTGGGGTGCCGGTGGTGCCAGGCCAGCGGCAGCCGCAGGTACTGCTTGGTGACGTCGCGGCGGGAGCGGGCCTGCATGCGGTACTGCAGGACGCCGGCCAGGATGCGGCGCCCCGCCACGCCGATCGCCTTGAGCAGCGCGGCGCCGACGATGAGCAACACGCCGGTCCACATCGCGCCCGCGGCGACCTCGCCGTCGGCGAACGCGGCCAGCACCACGTTCTGGGACGCCCACCCGAGGGCGGAGGCGGAGGCGACCGTCATGCCGCCGTAGACGGCGCTGGCCAGCACCGCAAGGGTGAAAACCAGCTTCTCGGTGCGAACGGCCACCCCAAGGACGCGGAGTCCTTGACGCATCACGGCCGAGGTGACCTTGCTCGCCACTCGGTGGGTTTCCTCTCATGTCTGTTGTTTGTACGTATGTCACTATCACGCCCGATCAGTCGGTTATTCCCAGCGGTAGGCTGATCACGTGACTCACGCTCGTGGCGAACGCACCGCGCTCTGCGATCTGCTCGACCGGCTCGGCCCCGAAGCGCCGACCCTGTGCACGGGCTGGACCACCTACGACCTGGCCGCGCACCTCGCGCTGCGCGAGCGCAGGCCCGACGCCATGGGCGGCATCGCGCTCAAGCCGCTCGCCGGCTACACCGCCTCGGTGCAGCGGCGGCTGAAGGACCGCCACCCCTACCCCGAGCTGGTCGGCCTGGTCCGCAAGCCGGGCGGCGTCTACGGCCTGCTGCCCGCGCTCGACGAGGCGGTCAACACGCTGGAGATGTTCGTCCACCACGAGGACGTGCGCCGCGCCCAGCCGGGCTGGGAGCCGCGCGAGCTGCCCGAGGACCTCGAGCGGCTCATCTGGAAGCGGGTCTCCACCGGCGCCCGGCTGATGCTGCGCAAGTCGCCCGTCGGCGTGGTGCTGCACCGGCTCGGCGGCGGCGTGGTGCTCGGCGGCCCCAAGGGACACGCCCGGGTCGAGGTCACCGGCAGGGCGGCGGAGCTGCTGATGTTCTGCTTCGGGCGGCAGGAACACGCCCGGGTGGAGCTCACCGGGGATCCGGCCGCGGTGGCCGCGCTGCGCGAGGCCACCCTGGGCGTCTGACCTTCCCGGGTCAGGGCGGCCGAGGGTTTCGGATGCGCGGAAAAACCGGCGGGGCAGGCGCTCGCGCGCCGTCCGCTGCCCTTACCATGGCATAGGAAAGAAGCCCCCCGGTTAGGATCATGTACATCTTCAGAGATGCCTAAGGATCGCCCAGACTCGGGTATATACGGCTGGGAACGAACTGCAGGAGGCCCCCCATGCAGGTCAAGAAGGTGATCACCTACGTGGCTGTCGCGTTCGTGGTCTTCTACCTGTTCACCCGGCCGGCCCAAGCCGCCGCCGCGGTCAACGGTGTGTTCGACGGAATCGTCCACGGAGCCAATCAGCTGGCGGTGTTCTTCTCGAGTGTGCTGACCTGACGGGTGGTTCTGTCTGCGTGAGGTGCTTCCCCGCGCTGCCCAATCGTGTTACGCAGACAGGATGACAGATCGCCTCACCGGCACCAGACTTCATCAGCTCGACGCCGCCGCCAGGCGCGTCCTCGAACGAGCCGAGCTCGAGGGCATCGAGCTGATCCGTTTCCTGTACGCCGACCACGCAGGCGTGATCCGCGGCAAGGCGGCGGCACGGTCCCGGCTGGCCGAGCGGCTCAGCTCGGGCATCGGCCACACGGTGGCCATGATGGCGATGAACATGCTCGACCAGTTGCAGGAGGTCGAGCACATGGGCCCGGTGGGTGAGGTGCGCATCGTGCCCGACGCCACCACGTACGTCCCGCTGCCGTACGCGCCCGGCGCCGCGGCGATGCTGTCGGACCTGCGCATGCCCGACGGCTCCCCGTGGGCGGCCTGCCCCCGCACGTTCCTGAAGGACGCCGTCGCGGAGCTGCGCGCCGAGGGCTACACGCTGGAGGCGGCCTTCGAGCCGGAGTTCACGCTCGGCCGCCGGCTGCCCGACCCGTCGGGCGGGCCCGACCGGCTGGTGCCGATCGACGACTCGCTCTGCTACGCGGCGATCGGCTTCGACACCGCCCACGACTACGCGATCAAGCTGGTACGCGCGTTGGAGACACAGGGGCTGCGCGTCGAGCACTACCATCCCGAGCTCGGCCCCGGCCAGCAGGAGCTGTCGATCCGCCACGCGCCCGCGCTGCGCGCCGCCGACAACCACGTCCTCTACCGCGAGACTGTGCGCGGCGTGGCGCTGCGCATGCAGATGTGGGCCTCGCTGGCCCCCAAACCGCTGGCCGACCAGGCCGGCAACGGCGCCCACCTGCACCTGTCGCTGTGGAGCGACACGCGCAACGTCTTCGCCTCCGACAACGAGGTGCGTGACGGCTTCATCGGCGGCCTGCTCGCCCACCTGCCCGCCCTGACGGCGCTGACCTGCGGCAGCGTCAACGGCTTCCGCCGGCTGGCGCCGCGCATGTGGGCGAGCGCGTACGCGGTGTACGGCCCCGACAACCGCGAGGCCGCCGTGCGCGTCTGCTCCCCGCTGGGCGAGAGCGGCGAGCCCAACCTGGAGCTGAAGCCGTCCGACTCGGCGGCCAACCCCTACCTGTCGCTCGGCGCGGTCATCCACGCCGGCCTCGACGGCATCAGGCGCAAGCTCGACCCGGGCGAGGCGGTGGAGGTCGACCCCGACACCCGGCCTGGCCGCTATCCGCGCCTGCCGTCCTCACTGGACGAGGCGCTGGACGCGCTGGAGGCCGACGAGGTGCTCATGGAGGCGCTCGGACCGCTGCGGCGCAGCGCGTATCTGGCCGTCAAGCGGTCCGAGGCCGCGGCGTTCGCCGGCAAGGACACCTCCTACGAGCTCTTCCACCACCTGCGGGTGTTCTGAGCCCGCTCAGCGGACGGGGTGGCCCGCGTTCCTGAGCGTCTCCTTGACCTCGGAGATCTTCAGCGTGCCGAAGTGGAACACGCTGGCCGCCAGCACCGCGTCGGCGCCCGCCGCCACGGCCGGAGGGAAGTCCTCCAGGCGGCCGGCGCCGCCGCTGGCGATCACCGGTACCCGTACGGCCGCCCTGACCGCGTGCAGCATCTCCAGGTCGTAGCCGTCGAGCGTGCCGTCGCCGTCCATCGAGTTGAGCAGGATCTCGCCGGCGCCCAGCTCCTCGCCCCTGGCCGCCCACTCCACCGCGTCGATGCCGGTGCCGCGCCGCCCGCCGTGGGTGGTCACCTCGAAGCCGCTGGCCGTCCCCGGCGCCCGCCTGGCGTCCACGGACAGCACGACGCACTGCGCGCCGAACCGCCTGGACGCCTCGGTGAGCAGCTCGGGCCTGGCGATGGCGGCCGTGTTGAGCGACACCTTGTCGGCGCCCGCCCGCAGCAGCCGGTCGACGTCGTCGGCCGACCGCACGCCGCCGCCCACGGTCAGCGGGATGAAGACCTGCTCGGCCGTCCTGCGCACGACGTCGAGCATGGTCTCGCGCTCCCCTGAGGAGGCGGTGATGTCGAGGAAGGTCAGCTCGTCGGCGCCCTCCTCGTCGTAGCGCCTGGCCAGCTCGACGGGGTCGCCCGCGTCGCGCAGGTTCTCGAAGTTGACGCCCTTGACCACGCGCCCGGCGTCCACGTCGAGACAGGGGATGACTCTTACCGCCACGGTCATGTTCGCAGTGCCTCGATCTCGATCTCTACCAGCATTCTCGGGTCGACCAGCCCGGCCACCCGTACGCCGGTGCACGCGGGGCGCACCTTGGCGAAGACCGCGTGGATCGCCTTGCCCACGGGGTCGAAGTGACGTTGCTCCACCACGTAGTAGCGGACCATGACGACGTCCTCACGCGTCAGGCCGCCCATCAGGACGGCTTCGAGCGCGATCTCGATCGCGGTCAGGGCCTGCCGATGCGGGTCTCCGACGTGGCGTACCTCTCCGTCGACCGTGGCCGTGCAGCCGGACACGATCACTCGCCCGCCCGCCACCACCGCGCGGGCGTAACCGTACTTCTCCTCCCAGATGCCGCCCGAGAACACCCGGTAACCGGTGCTCTCCATGCCGATGCTGCTGATGCTCATCTCGCCCCCTCCCGGCACAGCTACACGCGTACCGCGGCTAGCGCGTCTTCCAGGGTGAACGCGTGAGCGTACAGGGCCCTGCCCACGATGGCGCCCTCCAGTCCGTCGGGGACGAGGGACGCGAGAGAGACCAGGTCATCCAGGCTGGAAACGCCGCCGCTGGCCACCACGGGCTTGTCGGTGCGGGCCAGGATGCGGCGGTAGAGGTCGAGGTTGGGGCCCTGGAGCATGCCGTCCTTGGTGACGTCGGTGACGACGTAGCGGGGGCAGCCGTCGGCCTCGAGCCGGTCGAGCACCTCCCACAGGTCGCCGCCTTCCTCGGTCCAGCCGCGGGCGGCCAGCGTGGTGCCGCGCACGTCGAGGCCGACCGCGATGCGGTCACCGTGCTCGGCGATGATCTTGCTGCACCAGGACGGGTTCTCCAGCGCGGCGGTGCCGATGTTGACCCGCCTGCAGCCGGTGGCCAGGGCCGCGGCCAGGGAGTCGTCGTCGCGGATGCCGCCGGACAGTTCCACGTTGACGTCGAGCCTGCCGATCACCTCGGTGATCAGCTCCCGGTTGCTCCCGCGGCCGAACGCGGCGTCGAGGTCCACGAGATGGACCCACTCCGCGCCCGCCTCCTGCCAGGCCAGCGCGGCGGCCAGTGGCGCGCCGTAGCCGGTCTCGGTGCCGGCCTCGCCCTGCACCAGGCGTACGGCCTGGCCGTCGGCGACGTCGACGGCGGGCAGCAATGTGAGAGACATTCAGGTCCTCCGGTCGAAAGCGAGAGTCACGACTACGGGCACGAACAGCACCGACAGCACCAGGACCGCGAAGCTGATCGGGAACGACCCCCACACCAGCCACGCGATCGCCTGGACGAGCAGGAAGCCGAGCGCCACCACGGCGTTCTGGGCACGGTGGCGGCGGGCGAGCAGGCCGCCCTGCCGGTAGAAGCGCACCGGCCGTGCCATCGGACGGGGCGTCAGGCGGGTCAGCAGTGCGCGGCGCCTGACCGCGCGGGCCTGCCGCTCCTCGTTGGCCCGGATCGCGCGCGCCCGCTCGGCCTCCCGCTCCGCCCTGCGGCGCGCACGCTCCTTGCTCACGTCAGCGCCTTCAGCCAGTTTCGCAGCAGGGCGGCTCCGGCGTCGCCGGACTTCTCCGGATGGAACTGGGTGGCCATGAGCGGGCCGTTCTCCACGGCGGCGACGAACGGCACGCCGTGCTCGGCCCAGGTGACGACCGGCTCGGCGAACCCGTCGCCGGGCCGCAGCACCCAGTCGCGCACGCCGTAGGAGTGCACGAAGTAGAAGCGGGTGTCGGCGTCGAGCCCCTCGAACAGCACGCTGCCGGCGGGCGCCTTGACCGTGTTCCAGCCCATGTGCGGCAGCACGGGCGCCTCCAGCCGCTCGACCGTGCCCGGCCACTCGCCGCAGCCCTCGGTCTCGACGCCGTGCTCGACGCCGCGCGCGAACAGGATCTGCATGCCGACGCAGATGCCCAGCACCGGCCGGCCGCCCGACAGGCGGCGGCCGATGATCTGCTCGCCGCGCACCGACGTGAGGCCCGCCATGCAGGCCGCGAACGCGCCCACTCCTGGCACCACCAGGCCGTCGCACTCCTGCGCGGCCCGCACGTCGGACGTCACCGTCACCTCGGCGCCCGCCCTGGCCAGGGCACGCTCGGCCGAGCGCAGGTTGCCCGAGCCGTAGTCGAGCACCACGACGTTCTTCTTCACCACCACAACACCCCCGCCGTGATCGCCATCACCGCGCCGACCGCGCAGATCGCCGCGCCGATCTTCAGCCCCTGTTTGGCCAGGGAGAACACACCGCCGCCCAGGAACAGCCCGATGAACACCATCACCCCGGCGAGCAGGTTGTCGGTCATAGCACGCCCTTGGTGCTCGGCACCCCGCTGGCCCGCGGGTCGAGCTCGGACGCCTCGCGCAGCGCCCTGGCCAGCGCCTTGAACTGGGCCTCGACGATGTGGTGCGCGTTGCGGCCGTAGGGCACGTGGACGTGCAGGCAGATGGCCGCCTGCGCGACGAACGACTCCAGGATGTGGCGGGTCATCGTCGTGTCATATTCGGGGCCGATCATCGGCGCCATGCCCTCGGGCTCGGTGTGCACGAGGTAGGGGCGGCCCGACAGGTCGACGGTGACCTGGGCGAGCGACTCGTCCAGCGGGCACGATGCGCTGCCGAACCGCCGGATGCCGGACTTGTCGCCCAGCGCCTCGCGGAACGCGGCGCCCAGCGCCAGCGCGGTGTCCTCGATCGTGTGGTGGGAGTCGATGTGGAGGTCACCCTCGGTCTTGACCGTCAGGTCGAACAGTCCGTGCTTGCCGAGCTGCGCCAGCATGTGGTCGTAGAAGCCGACCCCGGTGGCCACCTCGACCCGGCCGGTGCCGTCGAGGCCGACCTCCACCAGGACCGAGGTCTCCTTCGTGACACGCTCGACGCGACCTACGCGGCTCACATTGCTCCTTCCAGGGCGGCGCGGAAGGCCGCCATCTCCTCGCCCGTGCCGATCGACACACGCAGCCACTCGGGCGGGCCCACCTCGCGGATGAGCACGCCGCGCTCCAGCATCCCCTCCCACACCCCGCGCCGGTCGGGGAAGCGCCCGAACAGCACGAAGTTGGCGTCGGAGTCGGCCACCTGAAGGCCCTTGCCGCGCAGCCAGGCCACCGTGTCGTCACGCTCGCGGCGCAGCGCGTCGACCGTGCCGAGCAGCTCGCCGCGGTGGCGCAGCGCCACCCGCGCCGCCGCCTGGGTGAGCGTGGACAGGTGGTACGGCAGCCGCACCAGCAGCAGCGCCTCGACCACCGCCGGGTGCGCCGCCAGGTAGCCGACGCGGGTGCCGGCCATCGCGAACGCCTTCGACATCGTCCTGGTGACGATCAGCCTCGGGTGGGCGGGCAGCAGGGTCAGCGCCGACGGCGTGCCCTCACGGGCGAACTCGGCGTAGGCCTCGTCGACCACCACCATGCCGGGAGCCGCCGACAGCACAGCCTCGATGGTCTCCAGCGGCTGCGCCGTGCCCGTCGGGTTGTTGGGCGAGGTCAGGAACACCACGTCGGGGCGGTGCTCCTCGATCGCGGCGACCGCCTTGCCGGGGTCGATCGAGAAGTCCTCCTCGCGCGTCGCCCTGATCCACTCGGTGCTGGTGCCGCCGGTGATGATCGGGTGCATGGAGTAGGAGGGCTCGAACCCGATGGCGGTGCGGCCGTGGCCGCCGAATGCCTGGAGGATCTGCTGGAGCACCTCGTTGGAGCCGTTGGCGGCCCACACCTGCGCGGGCGTCAGGCCGTGACCGAGGTAGGCGGCCAGGTCGGCGCGCAGCTCGGTCGCGTCTCTGTCGGGGTAGCGGTTGAGCTCGCCGGCCCGCTCGCCGATCTCCCTGGCCAGGTCGGCGACCAGCGCGGGCGAGGGCGGGTAGGGGTTCTCGTTGGTGTTGAGGCGTACGGGGACGTCGATCTGCGGCGCGCCGTAGGGCGTCTTGCCGCGCAGATCGTCGCGGATGGGCAGGTCGTCGAGGTTCACGCGGTCTCCGTCGGCACTCGCCAGTCGAATCGGGCGCGGATCGCGGCGCCGTGTGCGGGCAGGTCTTCGGCGTCGGCCAGCACCGACACGTGGGCCGCCGCCCCGGCGAGCGCCTCGCGGGTGTAGTCGACGACGTGGATGCCGCGCAGGAACGACTGCACCGACAGGCCGCTGGAGTGGCAGGCGCAACCGCCGGTGGGCAGCACGTGGTTGGACCCGGCGAGGTAGTCGCCGAGCGAGACCGGCGAGTAGGGGCCCACGAAGATCGCGCCGGCGTTGCGCACCCGGGCCGCCACGGCCGCCGCGTCGGCGGTCTGGATCTCCAGGTGCTCGGCGGCGTAGGCGTCGACGACCTTGAGACCGTCGTCGATCGAGCTCACCAGCACGATGCCGGACTGCCGCCCGCTCAGCGCCTCGGTGATGCGCTCGGAGTGGCGGGTGGCCGAGACCTGGCCGGGCAGCTCCTTCTCGACCGCGTCGGCCAGCTCGGGGCTGGTGGTGACCAGCACGGCGGCGGCGATCGTGTCGTGCTCGGCCTGGCTGATCAGGTCGGCGGCGACGTGGACGGGGTCGGCGCTCTCGTCGGCGAGGATCGCGATCTCGGTGGGGCCGGCCTCGGAGTCGATGCCGATGCGGCCCTTGAGCAGCCGCTTGGCCGCGGCCACCCAGATGTTGCCGGGGCCCGTGACCATGGTCGCGGGCTCGCACTCCTCGGTGCCGTAGGCGAACATCGCCACCGCCTGCGCCCCGCCCACGGAGTAGACCTCGTCCACGCCGAGCAGCGCGCACGCGGCCAGGATGGTGGGGTGCGGCAGGCCGCCGAACTCCTTCTGCGCGGGGCTCGTCACCGCCAGGGAGCCGACGCGCGCCTCCTGGGCGGGCACGACGTTCATCACGACGCTCGACGGATAGACCGCGCGGCCGCCGGGGACGTAGAGGCCCACCCGGTCGACGGGCACCCACCGCTCGGAGACCGTGCCGCCGGGCACGACCTGGGTGGTGGCGTCGGTGCGCCGCTGGTCGCGGTGGACCAGCCTGGCCCGCCTGATCGACTCCTCCAGCGCGGCGCGCACGCGGGGGTCGAGCCCGGCCAGCGCGTCGCGCAGGGCCTCGGCGGGGACGCGGGCGGAGGCGATCTCGACACCGTCGAACCTGGCGGTCAGCTCCCGTACGGCTGCCGCCCCGCGATGGCGCACCTCGTCGCAGATGGGCCGCACCTTCTCCAGGGCGGCCTCGACGTCGAGCTCGGCGCGGGGCAGCACGTCGCGCAGGTTCGCCGGCAGGGAACCGCGCATGTCGATACGGGAAATCACCCCAACAGTCTACGGAGTCCGGGCTCCGATTCAGGCGGCGTCCACCATGCGGACAGGCTGCTCGCCCGAGTGACGCCCGCTGGAAGAGCCGACGGCCGCGGGGGCGGCGCTCGCCGACGCACGCCCCTCGCGGCCGTCATGACCCCGGACCGGGCCTGCCGGGGCCGGCGCCGTGGCCGTCACGGGGGTACGGCCACGGCCGGGGAAAGCCAGGGGAAACTCCACTGCCCCGCAGGCGCGCCCTCTAACGCACTTCTTCAAGAAAAACTTTGGGGCACCACAAGGTGACGTTGCGTGATTTTTGCCCACGAAATCCCGCTGCCGCGCGGCGCGGGGCCGGGAGCGGGCCGCCGGCGGCGGCGTCCGACATTATCTGTCCATTATGTCCGGACCTTTACCCTTACCGGCATGGGACAGTGGCACGGGCCCGACGGCCTGCTCGTCGAGGCGATCATCTTGGACGATCGCCCGCTCCTGCGTGTCTCCCACCGCGTCAACGGCCGCACCTACCTGCGCGGATACTGCGCCACCGTCGCCGAGCTCGGCGAGCACGGCGTGGACCTCGCCGAGCTCGTGGAGCGTACGGAAGACAGGCCGCTTGACCATCTGTAGACCCCTGCCCGCCACTGTCGATCAAGCGGGCGGGGTACGGCATGCACCATGGTCCGGCTGCTGGTCTACACGCCCATGCTGGCCCAGGCCGGCACCCTGACCTCCGTCCAGGGCCCCGGCTGGGCCGTGGAGATGAAATGGGACGGCGTGCGCGCCCTCGCCTACGTCGAGGACGGCGCCGTCCGCCTGATGTCGCGCAACGCCAAGGACATCACCCCCGCCTACCCCGAGCTCCAGCTCATGGCCGGCGCCACCGGCGGCCACGACGCGGTCATCGACGGGGAGATCGTCGCCTTCGACGACGCGGGGCGGCCCAGCTTCGAGGCCCTGCAGCCCCGCATGCACCAGCGCAACCCGGCCGCCGTGGCCGCGCTGACCAGGGCGGTGCCGGTGACGTACATGGCCTTCGACATCCTGCACCTCGACGACGCCGCCACCGTCGCGCGGCCCTACACCGAGCGGCGCGAGCTGCTGGAGAGCACGCTCACGCCCGGCTACCGGTGGCAGGTGCCCGTCTGGTTCCCCGACCACGCCCAGCGCGCCTTCGAGTCCTCGCAGCAGCTCGGGCTCGAAGGGGTCGTGTGCAAGCGGCTCGCCTCGCCGTACCGGCCGGGGCGGCGCAGCGGCGAATGGACGAAGGTCAAGAACGTCAGCACCGCCGAGGTGGTCATCGGCGGGTGGAAGCCGGGCAGCGGGCGGCGCTCGGGCACGATCGGGTCGCTGCTGCTCGGCGCGTACGACGACGCGGGCCGGCTGCGGTTCGTCGGCCACGTCGGCACCGGCTTCACCGAGCAGGTGCTGCGCGACCTGCGCGACCGGCTGGCCCCGCTGGAGCTGCCCGGCCCCCCGTTCGGCGACGAGGTGCCGCGCGAGCACGCCCGCGACGCCCACTGGGTACGCCCGGAGCTGGTCGGCGAGGTCCAGTACGCCGAGGTCACCGGTGACGGCCGGCTGCGCCACCCCTCGTGGCGCGGGCTGCGCCCAGACCGCGAGCCGGCCGAGGCCCGCACCTCCGGACTGCTCCCCCACCAGGGCGACGCCGCCGCGGGCTGATGCCCGACACGCCACCCCTGGCCACACATCGTCCCCTTATGGTGACTTAGAGTGACCAAAAGGTATGTCGAATGGTTCGGGGGACATAGTGCGCAGAACTTTCGTCACCACGCTGGCCGGGCTCACCGGATTCACCGGGCTCGCCGCCCCGCCCGCCACGGCCGACCAGCCGCCCCTCTTCTCCGCGAAAACCGAACACCAGGCCCCGCCGCCCGTCTGGGGCGCCGCGTCCTCGCCGCTCATGCGTCCACGACAGGCCGTCAAATACTGGACCGCCGCCAAACAGGCCGAGGCCAGAGCCGCCGACCTGCCGAAGAGCCCCAAGGGAGCCGCGCGCACCGCCGCGCCCCTCAGCGTCCCGGCCGCCAAGCGCCTCACCCCCGGCGGCGACGTCAACGGCTACGCCCGCGTCCGCAGGCCGTACACCGCCGTCCCCTACAGCCGCATCAGCGGCCGGCTCTTCTTCGTCAACGCGGGAGGGCAGCCCGACTCCTGCACCGCCTCCGTCGTACGCTCCGCCAGCGAGCTCCTCATCGCCACCGCCGCCCACTGCGTCTACAGCGTCGCGGAAGGCACCGCCACCGGGCAGTGGCACCGCAACTTCCTGTTCATCCCCGCCTACGACGGGCGCGCCGCCGGCCTGCGGGGGCGCGAGCCGTACGGGCGGTGGGGCGGCCGGCGTGCCTGGAAACCCGACGGTTACACCGGCCTGCACGGCGGCGACTGGAACTCCAGCTACGACATCGCCCTCATCGAGGTCGGCAGGCGCGAGCGCACCCTCCAGGACGCCGTCGGCGCCTTCACCCCCATGCTCAACCAGGGCGGCAGGCACACCATCGCCACCACCGGTTATCCCGGGCTGCTCGGCAGGGAGCCGTACGACGGGCGCGACCAGCTCTGGTGCCTCGGCAGGACCCGGCAGTCCGCCGGCGTCGCCCGGACGGAGACCATGCTCGCCGCCAACACCACCGGCCGGGCCGCAGGAAGCGGACGCATGGAGACGCACAACTGCCACCTCCACAAGGGCCACTCCGGCGGCCCCTGGTTCCTCAAGAACACCGGCGACCTCGTCGGCGTGCTCTCGGCCGGCAAGGAAGACGGCGAGGCCGACGGCAACTCCGTCGCCACCGCGCTCAACCTCGAAGGCTACGGCGCCATCGTCGGCAAGGCCGACCCCAAGGGCGTCTACGACGCGCTGTCGGTCAGGCTGGGCCGCCCCGCCAGGCCCGGGAGGCCCGTCAGGCGCGGCCGCACCACGACCGTCACCGCCACCGTCACCATGCGCGGGCTCATGGCCGCCATGCGGGTGCCCGTCACGATCGCCGCGCCGCGCGGCGCCGCGCTGGCCGCCGTGCACGGCGTCGCCTGCGCGCCCACCCGCCGCCAGGCCACCTGCCTCATCCCGGCCGTCCGTCCCGGGCGGCCGGTCAGGATCAAGGCACGCGTGCACGTCGCCGCCGACGCGCCGCACCGCCTCGCGCTCGCCGCCCGCGTCACCTCGACCAGGCTCGACCCGACGCAGCGCGACAACACCGACGTGCTGCGGCTGTTCACCCACGGCTGACCTCGGCGACGGGCTCCTTCAGCGTGCGGGCCAGCAGCCAGGCCAGCACCGGGAAGACGATCAGGCAGGCCAGCGCCGTCCGCAGCGACGACGCCTCCGCCATCGCGCCCACCAGCGGGCTCGCCAGCCCGCCCACGCTCACCGCCAGGCCCAGCGTCACCCCGCCCGCCGTGCCCACCCGGCTCGGCAGCAGGTCCTGGCCCAGCGTGACGTGCAGGGAGAACGGGGCGTACAGGGCGATCGAGGAGGCCGCCACGAAGACGTACGCGGCCGGGCCGGGCACCAGCACCGCGCCCGCGACCGCCGGCACGGCCAGCGCGTACGCCAGCCGCATCGTCCGCACCCGCCCCCACCGCGCCGCCAGCCTGCCGCCCAGCACCGTGCCCACCGCGCCGCCCGCGAACAGCACGAACAGCGCCACCGCCCCCGCCGCTCCCCCGCCCATCAGCAGGGCCACGAACGCGCTCAGCCCCACGTACACCACCGAGCGGAAGACGATCACCAGCGTCAGCCTGGCGAACGCCGGCCAGTCGTCGCGCCCCCGCACCGCCGCCGCCGCTCCCGGCGTCCGCGCGCCGCCCGACAGCGAACGCACCGCGGGCAACGTCACCAGCGCGCCCAGCACGGCCGGCACCACCAGGAACGGCGAGGCGCCCAGGCCGCCCGCCGCCAGCAGCGGCGTCACCAGCACCGGCGCCGAGGCGAAGCCCAGCGTCCCGCCGAGGGAGAACCAGCTCATCCGCACGTGGCCGCCCTCGCTCGCGATCCGCGCCAGGCGGGCCGCCTCCGGGTGGTACGCGGCCACGCCGAGTCCGGACAGTGCCACGGCCAGCCAGGTCAGCGCGTACGAGTCGGACAAACCGCCCGCCGCCACCCCCACCCCCGACACGACCATGCTCACGGGGATCAGCCACGGCATCCGCCACCGGTCCGTCATCACCCCGAACAGCGGCTGCACGATCGACGACAGCAGCGTGGCGGCCAGCACGATGCCGGACACCGCGACGTACCCGTAACCGCGCCCGGCCACCAGGAACGGCACGAGCGCCGGGACCGCGCCCTGGTAGAAGTCCACGCAGCCATGGCCGGCGGCGAGCATGGGAATCCGCTTCACGTCCTCGATGATTCCTGCGGACGCCGCTGGCACGCTTCCGATAAAATGCCAAATCATGTCGGAAATCCGCCACCTGCCCGAGGCCCCTACCGGACGCCGTCCCCTGACCTCGGGCGGCGGCATCGACGCCCACCGGCATGACACCCACCAGATCGTGTACGCCTGCCGCGGCGTCCTGTCCGTCACCACCGACGCCGGCACCTGGGTCGCCCCCGCCAACCGGGCCATCTGGGTGCCCGCGGGAACCGTGCACGAGCACCGCGCCCACGGCGACACCGACCTGCGCCTCGTCGGCCTCACCGGCAACCCGCTGCGCCTGGCCAGGCCCGCCGTGCTCGCCGTCGGGCCCCTCCTCCGCGAGCTGATCATCGCCTACACCGGCGAGCCTCCCTCGCCCGAGCCCGAGCGCGACCGGCTCCTCGCCGTCCTCCTCGACCAGCTCCGGCGCGCCCCCGAGCAGCCCCTGCACCTGCCCACCGCGCGCGACCCCCGGCTGGCCGCCGTCTGCGCCGCCCTGCACCGCGACCCCGCCGACACCAGCACCCTCGCCAGGCTCGCCGCCCGCGCCGGCACCAGCGAGCGCACGCTCGCCCGCCTGTGCCGGGCCGAGCTCGGCATGAGCTTTCCCCAGTGGCGCACCCAGCTCCGGCTGCACCACGCGCTCCTGCTGCTGGCCGACGGGGTGCCGGTGACGGCGGTCGCGCACCGGTGCGGGTGGGGGTCGGCGAGCGCGTTCATCGACGTGTTCAGGAAGGCGTTCGGGTACACCCCCGGCCGGGCCTTTACATTGTAGATTCGCTACACTGGGGTGTCGTGAGCAAACCCAAAGGTAAGGGCGGCACTCCGGCCACCATGGCGCTGACCAGGGCCAAGGCCGAGTTCACGCTCCACCCCTACGACCACGACCCCGACGCCCAGGCCTACGGCGAGGAGGCCGCCGACGCGCTCGGCGTCCCCTACGAGCGGATCTTCAAGACGCTGGTCGCCGAGGTCGAGGGCGGGCTGGCCGTGGCCGTCGTGCCCGTCGCGGGCAAGCTCGACCTCAAGGCGCTGGCCGGCGCGCTCGGCGGCAAGCGGGCCGCGATGGCCGAGGCCGCCAAGGTCGAGCGCGTCACGGGTTACGTCGTCGGCGGCATCAGCCCGCTGGGCCAGCGCAAACAGCTCCCCACGGTGGTCGACTCCTCAGCCCTCGACTTCGAGACGATCTACTTCTCCGCCGGCAAACGCGGCCTCCAGATCGAGACCGCCCCCGCCAACCTCATCACCCTCACCCGCGCCGTGATGGCCCCCATCGGCAAACCCGCCTAGGGTGAGAGCACGTCACCCGGGCCGATGAGCGTGCGGCGGCCCGCCGTTCCCTCCGGGACGATCACGCCCTGGATGATGAGCGCCGTCCTGACCGTCGGGGCGTGACCGTCCAGACGGCTGAGAACGATTTGAGCCCTCCCCCGACCCCCGCGGTTGAATGCGACCGGCGGAGCCGTCCTGCCGGGCCGGCTGGGGACGGGCGGGCTGACGAGCCGGCGGGCGCGCGGGAGCCTGCGCCCTCCCAGCCGGCTGGGGGCGGGCCGGCTGGGGGCGGGCCGGCTGGGAGCGGGCCGGCGGGCGTGCGGGAGCCGGGTCCTGCGCCCTCTCAGGGGCCTGCGGCCGTTCCGGAGCCGGTGCCCTTCCCGGAGAGACCTCTGGCGGGGTGTGGGTGGCCGGGCGGTGGCGGTCGCGTGGGGGCCAGTCGAAGGTGAGCTCCGTGCGGCCCTGCCTTGGGGAGATCACTTCGTCCTGGCCCATCAGCCACTCGAACAGGCGGCGGTGGCGGCGCAGGAACGGGTGGGTGCGGCGATCCCTGCGTTCCTCGTCGGCCAGGGCCTGCTCCAGGCCCGGCGTGTGGCCGCCGCCGAAGCGGGACATGTCGGGTTTGGGGAAGCCGCGCGGCTCCGTACGGCGCAATGCCCGCCGCATCGACTCCACCCAGATCGGCCCCGGCAGCGACGCCCCCTGCACCGCCCCATAGTGCCGGTCACCGATCTGCACGCCCCGCAGCGGGAACTTGTACGACCCCCTGATGTCCCCCACGCTGACCGCCGCCGCCAGGTCGGGCGTGTGCCCGGCGAACCACGCGGAGGTGTAGCCGTTGTTGGTGCCGGTCTTGCCCGCGGCCGGCCGCCCGATGCTCTGCCCCTGCATGGTGCCCTTGTCGAAGACGCCGGTCAGCACATGGTTGACGGCGTCGGCGACGCGCTGCTCGATGGCCTGCTCGCACGAGGGCGGCACGTGCGTACGCCGCCCGTCCCTGCCGGTGATCTCCACGATGGCGAGCGGCCGGCAGTAGAGCCCGCGCGCCGCGAAGGCCGCGAACGAGGCCGCCACCGTCACCGGGTCCATCTCGTTGATGCCGAGCGTGAACGTCGGCACCTCCCGCAGCGGCGCCCCGTCGGCCCTGACGACGCCGAGCTTCTTCGCGGTCTTGACGACGTTGCAGAGCCCGACCTTGCGCTCCAGCATCATGTAGAAGATGTTGACCGACTTCCAGGTGCCGGTCTCGATGCTGTGCGGCCCGCCGTCGCCCTCGCCGCTGGCGTTGGTGATGCGCGTGCCGGGGTCGTTGACGGAGCGGCCGTCACAGTTCCGGTAGCCCTGCGACGGCGACAGGGCGCCGGGCGTCTGGAAGCCGTCGCCGAAGCGCCAGCCCTGCTGCAGGGCGGTGGCCAGGGTGAACACCTTGAACGTCGAGCCCGCCTGGAAGCCCTGCCCGCCCCCGTGGGCGACGTCGGCCGGCAGGTTGAAGGTGGTCCTGGGGCCGTTCTTGCGGTCGCCCGGGTTGCGGCCGAAGCGCTTGCTCGCGGCCATCGCCCTGATGCGGCCGGTCCCCGGCTCGACCATGGCCTCGGCGGCCACCTCGGTGTCCTCGGGCGCGACGTGCCGGCGGATGGCCTGCTCGGCGGCGCGCTGGGCGACGGGGTCGAGGCTGGTCCTGATCACCATGCCGCCCTTGGCCATGCGGCGGCGTCGCTCGGCGGCGGTGTTGCCGAAGACGGGGTTGGTGAGCAGCTCCTGCTGGACGTACAGGCAGTAGAAGGGGTACTCGGACTGGGCGCAGCCGCCTGGCTCGGGCCGCAGCCGCAGCCCGAGCGGCGAGCTCTTGGCCTGCGCCGCCTCCTGCTGGCTGATCAGCTTGAGCCCCGCCATGCGGTCGAGCACGAGGTCGCGCCGCCCCTTGAGCCGCTCGCGGTGCGCGCTCCCGAGCGAGGGATCGGTCGAGTACGGCATGCGCACCGCCCCCGCCAGCGTGGCCGCCTGGGTGAGCGTGAGCCGGGCGGCGGAGGTGGAGAAGAAGCGCCTGGCCGCCGCCTGCACGCCGTGGGCGCCCGCCCCGAAGTAGGCGATGTTGAGATAGCGCTCCAGGATCTCGTCCTTGCGGTACTTGCGCTCCAGCGCGAGCGCCAGCCGCAGCTCGTTGATCTTGCGGGCCAGGTTGGGCGCGCGGGCCTTGTCGCGCTCGGCGTCGGTGCGCGCGCTCTCCACCAGGATGTTCTTGACGAGCTGCTGGGTCAGGGACGAGCCGCCCTGCCGGATGCCGCCCGCCTGGGTGTTGGTGAGCAGCGCCCGCAGCGTGCCCCTGACGTCGAGGCCGCCGTGCTCGTAGAAGCGGGCGTCCTCGATCGCCACGATGGCCTGGCGCATCACGGGCGCGACCGAGCCGAGCCGCACGGTCGTCCTGTTGGCCTCGTAGAACTGCGCGAACGGCCGGCCGTTCCTGTCGAGCAGCCTGGTCACCTGGGCGAGCTGCTCCTCGCGCGGGGCGGGCGGCAGGTCCACGAAGGTGTTGACGGCGTTCTTCGCGGCGAGGCCGCCCCCGCTCACCACCGGGACGGCCAGCGCGGCCGCCAGCAGCCCGCCCAGCGCCCCCGCCAGGCCGAGAGCCCCGATGGATCTGAGTACGCTCACGTCAGATGTGTACGACGTCCCGATCAGCGGCAAACGCCCGGCTGCGAGCTCTTTACCGTTGCCTGCGGATGTTCAGACCGAGGGACCTGAACTGCTCGAACGGCCGGTGGTAGCCGCGTTCGATGTGGTGCACGCCGCGCAGCGTGGAGGGCCCGTCGGCGACGGCGGCGGCCAGCACGGCCGAGAAGCCGGCCCTGATGTCGGGCAGCGTCACGTCGGCGCCCCTGAGCTTGGACACGCCGCGCACGACCGCCGAGTGGCGGGCGTTGGTGTCGTGGTAGCGGCAGGCCGGGCCGCCGAGGCACTGGTCGAACACCTCGATCTCGCAGCCCATCTTCTGCAGCGCGGGCACGTACACCAGGCGGTTCTCGAAGACCGTCTCGTGCAGCACGGACATGCCCTGGCTCTGGGTGAACAGCACCATGAGCGGCGTCTGCCAGTCGGTCATGAAGCCGGGGTGGGTGTCGGTCTGCACGGCCGCCGAGCGCAGGCCCTCGGGCGGCGCGGTGGCGCACAGGTACTCGTCGTTGATGTCGAACCTGGCGCCCATCCTGGCCAGCGTGGTGATGGCGGTGACCAGGCGATCCTGGGGGCAGCCGTGCACGCGTACCTCGCCCTGGGTGATCAGCCCCGCCGCGAGGTAGGAGAACGCCTCGATGCGGTCGCCGGTCAGCCAGGTGGAGGCGCCGCGCAGGCGTTCGACGCCCTCGATGACGATCCTGCGGTCGGGCGACAGCTCGATCCGCGCCCCCATCCGCTGCAGGAACAGCGCCAGCTCCACCACCTCCGGCTCGGTGGCGGCGTTCTTCAGCACGGTCTTGCCGTCGGCCAGCACCGCCGACATCAGCACGGTCTCGGTGGCGCCCACGCTCGGGTACGGCAGCTCGATGCGGGTGCCGTGCAGCCGGCCCGCCTTGGCGTAGATGCCGGCGTCCTGCACCTCCACTTCGGCGCCCATGGCGCGCAGCGCGTCCACGTGGAAGTTGACCGGCCGCCGCCCGATGGGGTCGCCGCCGACCAGCGGCACAAATGCCTCACCCGCCAGGTGCAGCAGGGGGCCGAGCATGAGGATGGGGATGCGGTTCAGGCCGGTGAACGCGTCGGGCACCCGGGGCTCGATCGCCGCGCCCCGCTCGATCCTGATCTCCGTACGGGAGATCTCGACGTCGATGCCCAGGGCGCGCAGCATGGCGGCGGTGATCTCGACCTCGCCGACCTCGGGGGCGTTGTGGATGCTGCTCTCGCCGTCGCCGAGCATGGCGGCGACCATGTGCTTGGACACGCCGTTCTTGGAACCGCGTACTTCGACGTCACCCCGGAGCGGGCCGGAGGGTTCTATCTGCCAGACCTCTTCTGCAATCACGAAGTGAGCCTAACCGGGAGATACCATCAAGCTGATTCGGACGTACATGTGAGGGGGAGTCGCGTGGCGAGGGAAGTACGCGCATTCGCGGTAACTGTCCTCACTCTCGCCACTCTCGGAGCCGCCGCCGGCCTGCTCTGGTCAGGGCTGACGCCCCGGGCCCCCTACCAGGTCGCCGGGCAGGGCGAGCCGGTGCTCGCCGACCCCACCACGCAGGCGCTGATCGCGGCCGACGGCTGGTTCGCGGTGATCACCGGCGGGCTCGGGCTGGTGTGCGGCGGCGTCGCCTGGTTCATCGCGCGGCGGTGGATGCTGCCGGTGCTGCTCGGGCTCTGCGCGGGCGGGGTGCTGGCGGCGTTCCTGACGCTCTGGATCGGGTCCTCCGTCACGATCGGGGCGGTCACGGTGGAGGCCGCCGTGGCGGCGAACGCCGCGCCCGGGGTGTCGATCGTCCCCGGCGCGCTGGAGCTGACCGCCAAGGGCGTGCTGGTGTGCTGGCCGCTGCTCGCCGTGGGGTTCTTCGCGCTGCTCGAAGGCATGCACGGCTACCGCGAGTCGCCGCTGCGGCAGCCGTACGGGATCGAGCCCGGCGGGATCGAGCCGGGCGGCCCGCACACCGGCGTCTGGCGCTAGAGCGCGGGCCGCCGCCTGCCGTGGCCCGTGGCGAGCTCGAACGCCCGCGCCACCCGCAGCACCCTGGCGTCCTCGAACGGCCGCCCGATGATCTGCACGCCCACCGGCAGCCCCTCGGGGGTGAACCCGGCGGGCACCGACGCGGCCGGCGCGTGCAGCACGCTGACCCAGTACGCCGAGCGCATCCACGACAGGTAGTCGGGCAGCTTGTGACCGTTGATCTCGCTGACGTGCGGATGCTCGACGGGGAACGGCGGCACCTGGCTGACCGGCGCGATCAGCACGTCGTAGGTGTCGAAGAAGGCGGCCATGCGCTGGTAGAGGCGGCTGCGCGCGATCTCGGCCCCGGCCAGGTCGGCGCCGGTGACCTTGCGGCCCTGCTCGACGTTCCAGGCGGTGTTGGGGCCGAGGCCGCTCTTGTCGCCGTGGGCCAGCAGGTAGAACCAGGCGCGGTAGGTCCTGAACGCGTCGTCGGCGCCCTCCAGGTCGAGCTCGACCTGCTCGACGCGGGCGCCGAGCCCCTCGAACACGGCGGGCGCCGTCGCGGTGACCGCCGCCGTGCGCGGATCGACCGGCAGCCCGCCCAGGTCGGGGCTCCACGCCACCCGCAGCCCGGCCACGCCCTGCTCCGGCTCGGGCGCGAACACCTCCTTGATCGCGTACGGCGAGCGCCGGTCGAACCCGGCGACGGCCCCGAGCATGAGCGTGACGTCCTCGACCGTGCGCGCCATCGGCCCCGGCACCGACAGCGTGTACCAGGCGGCCGTGTCGGACGGCGCGGGCACGCGCCCCGGCGTCGGCCGCAACCCGACGACGTTGCAGAACGAGGCCGGGTTGCGCAGGGAGCCGCCCATGTCGGAGCCGTCGGCCAGCGCGACCATGCCGGTGGCCAGCGCGACCGCCGCTCCCCCGCTGCTGCCTCCGGCCGACTTCGACAGGTCGTAGGGGTTCCTGGTGGCGCCGAACACCTCGTTGACCGTGTGGGAGCCGGTGCCGAACTCGGGGGTGTTGGTCTTGCCCACGGTGATCGCGCCGGCCGCGCGCAGCCGGCGCACCATCAGGTCGTCCTGCTCGGGCACGTGCTCGGCGAACAGCGGCGAGCCGTACGTCGTGCGGATGCCGGCGGTGTCGTGCAGGTCCTTGTGCGCGACCGGCACCCCGTGCAGCGGCCCGGTCGGCTCGCCGGCCGCGAGTGCCCGGTCGGCCGCCTCGGCGGCTTCGAGCGCGTGGCCGGCGGCGAGGGTGACGACGGCGTTGACGGCGGGGTTGACCTTGTCGATGCGGTCGAGATGGGCGCGCAGGACCTCCACGGCGCTCACCTGCCTGGTCTTGATCAGTCGGGCCAGCTCGGTCGCGGTCAGGTAGTGCAGTTCGCTCACGTGGTGATCCTCCCCCACGCGTGGCGGGCGGGCGACGGCGAGGGTTGCCGAAGGCCGCTCACGCGTTGAGGCAGGCCGGGCCGAGGAGCTGTTTGAGCTCGCCCATGAGCGCCGGCGACGGCGTGACCCGCAGCCGGTCGTCCACCCGCAGCACCGTCGTCCTGGGCCCGTTGCGCACCTGGAGGTGCACCTCGGACGTGCCGGGGTGGGTGGTGAGTATCTCCTTCAGCCGGCCTACGACGGGCGGCGTGCAGCGCGTCAGCGGCAGGCTGACCAGCACGGGACCGCCCGCCTCCTGGGTGAGGTCGGGCGCGGTCACCTCCATGGCGATGATCTTGGCGACGTCCTCCCGCTTGTCGATGCGGCCCTTGACGAACACGATCGCGTCCTCGGCCAGGATCGTCGAGCACAGCTGGTAGGCCGACGGGAAGATCATCACCTCGATCGAGCCCGCGAGGTCCTCCAGCTGGGTCAGCACCCAGGTGTCGCCCTTCTTGGTGATCTTGCGCTGCACCCCGCTGAGGATGCCGCCCACCGTCACCACCTGCCCGTCGGGGCGGCTGTCGTCCTGCACGGCCGCGATCGAGCAGTCGGCCCCCGCCGCCAGGACGTGCTCGACGCCGAACAGCGGATGGTCGGAGACGTAGAGGCCGAGCATCTCCCGCTCGAACTGCAGCAGCGTGGTCTTGTCCCACTCCCCCGGCGGGATCTGCACGTCGAACGTCTGATCCTCGCCCCCGTCGAGCACCCCGAACAGCGAGTCCTGGCCGATGGCCTCGTTCTTCTTGATGTCGATGATCGCGTCGACGGCCTGCTCGTGCACCATGACCAGGCCCTTGCGCCGATGCCCGAGCGAGTCGAACGCGCCCGCCTTGACCAGCGACTCGATCACCCGCTTGTTGCACACCACGGCGGGCACCTTGCGCAGGAAGTCGGAGAAGCCGGTGAAGCGGCCCTTGCTCCTGCGCGCGGCGATGATGCCGTCGACCACGTTCGCGCCGACGTTGCGGACGGCCGACAGGCCGAAGCGGATGTCGGTGCCGCGCGGCGTGAAGTCGAAGTCGGAGTCGTTGACGTCGGGCGGCAGGACCTTGATGCCCATGCGGCGGCACTCGTGGAGATAGAGGGCCGACTTGTCCTTGTCGTCCTTGACCGAGGTCAGCAGCGCCGCCATGTAGGCCGCCGGGTGGTTGGCCTTGAGGTAGGCCGTCCAGTAGGCGATGAGGCCGTAGGCGGCCGTGTGGGCCTTGTTGAAGGCGTAGTCGGAGAACGGCAGCAGGATGTCCCACAGCGCCTTGACGGCCCCGCCGGAGAAGCCGTTGTCCTTCATGCCCTGCTCGAAGGAGGCGTACTGCTGGTCGAGCTCCGCCTTCTTCTTCTTGCCCATCGCGCGGCGCAGCAGGTCGGCGGCGCCCAGGGAGTAGCCGGCCACCCGCTGGGCGATGGCCATGACCTGCTCCTGGTAGATGATCAGGCCGTAGGTCGTGTCGAGGATGTCCTCGAGCGGCTTCTCCAGCTCGGGGTGGATGGGCGTGATCTCCTGCTGGCCGTTCTTGCGCAGCGCGTAGTTGGTGTGGGAGTTGGCGCCCATCGGGCCGGGGCGGTAGAGGGCGAGCGCGGCGGAGATGTCCTCGAAGGTGTCGGGACGCATGAGGCGCAGCAGCGAGCGCATGCCGCCGCCGTCGAGCTGGAAGACGCCCAGCGTGTCGCCCTTGGCCAGCAGCTCGTAGGTCTTGCGGTCGTCGAGCGGCAGCGCCGTCAGGTCGACCTTCTCGCCCGTCGTGGACTCGATCAGCTTGAGGCAGTCGTCCATGATGGTGAGGTTGCGCAGGCCCAGGAAGTCCATCTTGAGCAGGCCGAGCGTCTCACACGTCGGATAGTCGAACTGCGTGATGATCGCGCCGTCGGAGTCGCGGCGCATGATCGGGACGTGGTCGGTCAGCACCTCGCGCGACATGATCACGCCGGCCGCGTGCACGCCGGTCTGCCTGATCAGGCCCTCAAGGCCCCTGCCGAGGTCCATCGTGGCCTTGACGTCGGGGTCCTCGTCGTAGATGCGGCGCAGCTCGCCCGCCTCGGCGTAGCGCGGGTGGTCGGGGTCGAAGATGCCGGCCAGCGGGATGTCCTTGCCCATGACCGCGGGCGGGAACGCCTTGGAGACCCGGTCGCCGAGCGCGTAGGGGTAGCCCAGCACCCGCCCCGCGTCCTTGATGGCGGCCTTGGCCTTGATGGTGCCGAACGTGGCGATCATGGCCACCTTGTCGGCGCCCCACCGCTCGGTGACGTAGCGGATGACGTCGCCCCGCCGGCGTTCGTCGAAGTCGATGTCGACGTCGGGCATCGACACGCGCTCGGGGTTGAGGAACCGCTCGAAGATCAGGCCGTGCGGGATCGGGTCGAGGTCGGTGATGCCCATCGCGTACGCCACCAGCGACCCCGCCGCCGAGCCGCGCCCGGGCCCGACCGGGATGCCCTGCCGCTTGGCCCACATGATGAAGTCGGCCACCACGAGGAAGTAGCTCGGGAAGCCCATCTGCTCGATGACGCCGATCTCGTACTCGGCCTGCCTGCGGTGCTGCTCGTCGTAGCCCTCGGGCCAGCGGCGGGCCATGCCCTCCCAGACGGTCCTGCGGAAGAACTCGCTCTCGGTCATGCCGTCGGGGACGGGGAACGTCGGCATGAGGTTCTTGTGCTCGAAGAACCCGCTCGGATCGACCTTCTCGGCCACCAGCAGCGTGTTGCGGCAGCCCTCCGCCCACAGCTCGGAGGAGTCGACCGCGCGCATCTCGCCGGCGCTCTTGAGGTAATAGCCGGTGCCGTCGAAGCGGAAGCGGTCGGGGTCGGACAGCTGCCTGCCGGTCTGGACGCAGAGCAGCGCGTCGTGGGAGGCGGCGTCGGACTCGTGGGTGTAGTGGGAGTCGTTGGTGACCAGCGGCGGGATGCCGAGCTGCCGGCTGATGCGGGTCAGGCCGTCGCGGACGCGGCGCTCGATGTCGAGGCCGTGGTCCATGATCTCCAGAAAGAAGTTGTCCTTGCCGAAGATGTCCTGATATTTCGCGGCGGCCTTGAGCGCCTCGTCGTCCTGGCCGAGCCGCAGCCTGGTCTGCACCTCGCCCGAGGGACAGCCGGTGGTGGCCATGAGGCCCTCGGCGTGCTCGGCGATCAGCTCGGCGTCCATGCGGGGCCACTTGCGCACGAAGCCCTCGGTGTAGGAGCGCGAGGACAGCCGCATGAGGTTGTGCAGGCCGGTCTTGTCGCGGGCCCAGATCGTCATGTGGGTGTAGTGGCCGCCCGCCGAGACGTCGTCCTTGCGCTGGTGCGGCTCACCCCACAGCACCGGCCGCTTGGTGTGGCGCGACTCGGGCGCCACATAGGCCTCGATGCCGATGACCGGCTTGACCCCGGCCGCCGTGGCCTGCTTGTAGAAGTCGTAGGCGCCGTGCATGTTGCCGTGGTCGGTGATGGCGATCGCCGGCATGCCCAGCTCGCCGACCAGCTCGAACATCTGCTTGAGCCGCGCCGCTCCGTCCAGCATCGAGTATTCGGTGTGGACGTGCAGGTGAACGAACGAGTCACTGGACGACATGAAACCGCGCCTCCCAGTCGGCTGAACGGACGTGCGGATCCGACTTTAATCCGCGCCACCGACAGGTCCTGCGGCCTCGGGAACGGCGTGCCGGGAGCCGCCCGCACCCGCCGCACCCGATACCCTCGGAAGTCACTTTAAGTAGTCGAGGAGTGACGCGGTGCGCACGGAGACGGACGAGGGATACCGAAAGGCGCTGGGCAACCGGCAGGTCCAGATGATCGCCATCGGCGGGGCGATCGGCGTCGGCCTGTTCCTGGGCGCGGGCGGCCGCCTGGCCGCCGCAGGGCCCGGCCTCGTGCTCTCCTACGCCGCCGCCGGCCTGGCCGCCTTCTTCGTCATGCGGGCCCTCGGCGAGCTGGTGCTCTACCGCCCGGTCTCCGGCTCCTTCGTCGAGTACGCCGGCGAGTTCATCGGCCCATGGGCCGCGTTCGCCAGCGGCTGGATGTACTGGATCAACTGGGCCTTCACCGGCATCGCCGAGCTGACGGCGATCGCCGCGTACATCCACTACTGGGCGCCCGCCTGGCCACAGTGGCTGACGGCGCTGATCGCGCTCGGCATCGTCATGACCGTCAACCTGCTGTCGGTGCGGTTGTTCGGCGAGCTGGAGTTCTGGTTCGCGCTGCTCAAGGTGCTGGCCATCACGGCCTTCCTGGTCGTGGGGCTGGTGCTGGTGGTGTTCGCGGTGGGCGACGCGGGGCCGCACAACCTGGTCGCGCACGGCGGCTTCTTCCCGACCGGGTTCCCGCTGGTGCTGATGAGCCTGCAGTCGGTCGTGTTCGCGTACGCCTCGATCGAGCTGGTCGGCATCGCCGCCGGCGAGACGGCCAGGCCGCACGAGATCATGCCCCGCGCGATCAACGGCGTCGTGTGGCGCATCGCGATCTTCTACGTCGGCTCGGTCGCGCTGCTCTGCATGGTCCTGCCGTGGACCGCCTACAGCGCGGGCACCTCCCCCTTCGTGACCGTCTTCGCCGGCCTCGGCGTGCCCTGGGCGGCCGACGCGATGAACCTCGTCGTGATCACCGCCGCCCTGTCGTCCTGCAACTCCGGCCTGTACGCCACCGGCCGCATCCTGCGCTCGATGGCCATGAAGGAGGAGGCGCCCGGCTTCACCGGCGTGCTCAGCTCCCGCCACGTGCCGATGGGCGGCATCGTGTTCACCGCGTCGATGCTGCTGGCCGGGGTGGCGCTGTTCTACTTCCTGCCCGAGCGGGCCTTCAACATCGCCACCGCCTGCGCCTCGCTCGGCGTCATCACCACGTGGGGCGTGCTGGTGTGGTGCCAGATCCGCCTGCGCCGCTCCGGCCACCGCTCCACCTTCCCGATGCCCGGCTCCCCCTACACCAACTGGCTGACGCTCGGATTCCTCGCGCTGGTGGTGCTGCTGATGCCGTTCGCCGACGAGGACCAGCTCGTCGCCTTCTTCCTCATCCCGGTGCTCGCCGTCGGCATCGCCTTCGGCTGGCGGATGGTACGCCGCCGTCGCGACGCCGTGCCCAGGGCCTGACCGCCCGGGCCATACCCGGCCCGGTGATCGGCTGGGTAGTCTCGATGGCGCAGTCGTGAGGAGTCGCCGCTCGGGGAGGTCGTGCTGGACGAGGCTGAACGCGGCACCAGGGGGTCGCTCATCAGGGCCGGAGCGGCGGTCGCGATCGGCGTGGCGCTCGCGCTGGCCTGCCTGCCCCTGGGGGTCTATCCGAAGCTCGCCTGCGCGGTGCTCGACGCGGGCTGCCCGCCCGGCTCGCCCGCGGGCGACCTGCCTCGGGTGACCCGCCTGACCGCCTTACAGGCCGCCCAGAGCGGCGCCTACGTGGCGCTGGGCGACTCCTACTCCTCCGGCGAGGGGGTCTACGACCTCGACAGGGAGCCGGTCAACGAGGGCGCCGACCGCTGCCACCGGGCCACCGGCTCGTACGTGCCGCTCGTCGCCAAGACCTACCGCTTCGGCGGCGGCACCGCCTTCTACGCCTGCAGCGGCGCCACCACCCGCCAGCTCCTCGCCGGGCAGCACGGCCAGCCGCCCCAGATCAGCCGGGTCGGGCCGGGCGCCAGCCTGGTCACGCTCAGCATCGGCGGCAACGACGCCGGGTTCACCAAGGTGCTGACCGGCTGCATCGTGAAGCTGCCGTGGTCGTCGGCCTGCGTCGACCAGGAGACCGCGGTCAACCGGCGCATCGACGAGCTGCGTACGAGCGTGCTGCGGGTGCTCAGGGAGCTGCGCGTGCGGGCCCCGCAGGCGCGGGTGATCGTGCTCGGCTACCCGCGGCCGTTCCCCCAGGACCCGGTGGACACCGTCGACAACCTGAGCGCGGCCGACCAGCGGTGGCTCAACGGCGTGACGCGGCGCCTCAACGACACGGTCGGGTCCGTGGTGAAGGACTTCGACCGGACGATCGCCGCGTTCGGCGCCCCCGGCAGCGCCGAGTACGTCGACGCCTACGAGGCGTTCAGCGGGCACGAGGTCGGGCAGCCCGCGCCGTACCTGAACGGGCTCGCCATGGAGGTGGGCGAGCTGCGCGTCAACGCCCGCAGCTACCACCCGACGGGCGACGGCTACCGCCGCTTCGCCGAGCTGATCATCAAACAGATCGCCGACGGCCCCGGCCGCCCGCTGAACAACCTCCAGCTCTCCCAGCCCACCGCCGGCTGACCTACCAGGGTCACCGTGTCGGTCGGGGGGCGGTCAGGGGGCGGTCAGGGGGGCGGTGCGGCGCTCCGCGAGGTGGAGGCCGGCCTCGATGACGGCGTTCATGATCGGGGCGAGGCCGGGTTCGCCGAGTGACGGGGCGCGCCTGGCCATTCTGGCGACCAGGGCGCGTTCGCGGTCAATGTCGCGTCCTGCGAAGCCGCCCACCGGCTTGATGCGCTGCACGGTGCCCGCCAGCTCCACCCGGCGTTCGAGCAGCGTGGCCAGGGCGGCGTCCACCCGGTCGATAGCGGCGCGGCACTCGGGCAGCGTGGCGGGCGACTCGGGGCGCAGCAGCCCGCCGGCGACGGTGACGGCCTCCTCCGCGAGCGCGCGGCCCTCGGGGCCGGCCACCAGCCCGTCCGCCCCGGTGGCGACGGCGGCGGCGGCGAGCTCCGGGTCGCCGGTGACGTCCACGAGCACGGGACGCCCTGACGCGGTCCGCGCGGCGCGTACGAGGCCGAGATCGGGCCGCCCGCCCTCGCACAGGATCACCCGCCCGTCGCCCTCGACGGCGCAGTAGTCGGCCAGCCCCAGCCACTCCTCGAGTGACGCCCCCGGCCGCCGCTCCACGACGACCGGCAGCCCCGTGCCGGCCGCCGCCCGGACAAGGGGGATGTCCCGCGTCCACGCCGCCCCCACGACGACCGCATCGGCGTGCGCGGCGATCGCCGGCAGGTCCGCCGCGGTGGCCGGCTCAACGAGCGTGACCCCCGGAGTCAGCCCGGCGGACCGCCCGTCAGGCCCCGCTGCGGGCGAAACCCGGAGCAGTGCCGAGGTCGCCTCGTGGGTTTGTCGTCCGCGCAGGCTGACGCGGGTGGCGATGATCGCGGGGCGCCCTTCACCCACAGGCAGGCCGCCCAGCGTGAGCGCCTGCCGCTCCAAAGTCGATGACATCCCGACTCCTCATTCGGCCGGCCCCTGGAGCCGGCGGGGGAACGAAAAAAGGCAGAGACGACGGTCTCTGCCTCGTGCCGACTCCAGGTGGTCGCTAGCTGACGACCGGCTCTCCCGGAGCCGGCTCGGTAAACGCGTAGCGACGACAAGTCATATCTGAACCTTACACCCCTGCCTCCACCTGCTGGGCGGCACTTCTCACAGGACGGACTGGCCTTCGAGCGAGTCGCCGATGATCCCTGCCTATGGGAGTATTTCTTGGCCTAGAGGAGGGTTTGAGGCCGTTGATGTCGGATCGCAAGCAGGAGGGACGCCGCATCGCCGGCCGCTACCAGCTGCAGGAACCCATCGGCAGGGGCGGGATGGGCATCGTCTGGCGTGCCTACGACGAGCTCTTGGACCGCACGGTGGCGGTCAAGGAGGTCAGGTACGCCGCCGCCCTGGGCGAGGAGGTGCAGCTGCTGAACCGGCGCACGATGCGCGAGGCGAGGGCGGCGGCGAGGTTCGAGCATCCCAACGTGATCGTCGTGCACGACGTGATCGAGGAGGACGACCGGCCCTGGATCGTCATGCAGCTGGTCCAGTCGCGCTCGCTGGGCGCGGTGATCAAGCAGGACGGTCCCTTGCCGCCCAAGCGCGTGGCGGAGATCGGGCTGGCCGTGCTCGACGCGTTGCACCGCGCCCATGAGGCGGGGGTGCTGCATCGGGACGTCAAGCCCGAGAACGTGTTGCTGGCCGACGACGGCAGGGTGGTGCTGACCGACTTCGGCATCGCCACGCTGGAGACCGAGACGCAGCTCACGGTGACGGGCCTGGCGGGCACGCCGGCGTTCATCGCGCCAGAGCGGCTCAAGGGCCTGCCCGCGCGGCGCGAGTCGGACCTGTGGTCGCTGGGCGCCACCCTCTACACGGCGGTCGAGGGCCGCTCGCCGCACGAGCGCGGCATGGCGCTGGCGACCATGCACGCCGTGCTGACGGACGAGCCCGACCCCGCGACGCACGTGGGGCCGCTGACCGACGTGATCATGGGGTTGCTGGTCAAGGAGCCGGTGCAGCGGCTGACGTACGAGGAGACGCAGCGCATGCTGCGGGCGGCCATCGCGGGCTTCTCGCAGCCGAGCGCGCCGCCCACCGCCCAGTTCCCCGCGGCGCAGTTCCCGCCCGAGCAGGAGCTGCGGGTGCCGGAGCCGGCCAAGCGTCCTGCCCAGAGCCAGGCGCAGGGTCAGGCGCAGGGTCATGCGCAGGGTCATGCGCCTTCGAAGCCGAAGCGGCCCGGCCCCGCCAAGGCGCGGCGGCCGTACGCGCCGGTGGAGGACGACACCCCCACCGACCCGAACCTCGCGAGCGCCCGCTCGCAGGCCGCGCCCGCCGCTGAGAACGTTCCCGAGACCGGTGTGCGCCTGTCACAGGCGCCGACCGTGGAGCCGCAGCAACCGCCGTCGGGGCCGACCGGCGAGTCGACGTTGAGCGCGTCCAAGGGCGAGCCGCGGCGCATGATCACGGTCGTCGCGGCGGCCGTGGCCGTGCTGCTGGTCGCCGGCGTGGGCGGCTATCTCGGCCTGCGTTCCGCGCCCGAGGACTCGGATGGCGAGGGCGCCCAGGCGGCGGTCGCCAGCACGGTCCCGACCGGGCCCAGCGAGTCCGCTCCGCAGACTCCCCCGGCGTCCCCGTCGGCCACTCCCTCCGACGAGGAGGAGGACCCGTCCCCGAGCCAGTCCCCGACCCAGGCGGAGAGCCCCACGGCCGAGCCCGAGGAGACCAAGGAGGCCAAACCCGCGCTGCCGTCCGGCTGGAAGATGCACACGGACAAGAAGCTCGGCTTCTCCATCGGCCTGCCCAAGGGCTGGGACGAGTGGCAGCGTTCTGGGATCGTCGGCAGCGGCGTCGAGTACAAGGGCCCCGGCGGGGCGCCCAACGCGCACGTCCGCATCGAGCGGGCCTCCAAGCTGGGCAAGGACCCGCTGAAGGGCTGGAAGAAGCTGGAGTCGCGGCTGAAGAACCGCTTCGGCGGCTACAAGAAGCTCAGCATCAAGGAGGTCAAGTACGGCAAGGCGGCGGCCGACTGGGACTTCATCTGGCCCACGCAGACGGGCAAGTCCCGCATCCGCTACCGGGGGTTCATCGCCGAGGACGGCAAGGCGTACGCGATCTACTGGCACACCCTGAACAGCCACTGGGAGGACGACCTCCGCTTCTTCGAAGGCTTCTGCGCGACGTTCTCGCCGAAGAAGTAGGCTGCGCGGCGTGCACGTCAGCAATCGTTACCGCCTCGTCGAGCCCATCGGCGAGGGCGGCATGGGGGTGGTCTGGCGGGCCTACGACGAGTTGCTCGACCGTACGGTCGCGATCAAGGAGGTCCGCTACACCGGGGTCGGCGACGCCAAGCGGGCCGAGCTCAACCGCCGCACCATCCGCGAGGCCAGGGCGGCCGGGCGGCTCGACCATCCGTCGGTGGTCGTCATCCACGACGTCGTCGAGGAGGACGGCCGGCCGTGGATCGTCATGCAGCTCGTCCGCTCCCGCTCGCTGGCCAGGGTGATCTCCGAGGACGGCCCGCTGCGTCCCGCGCAGGCCGCGGTGATCGGCGGCCGGGTGCTCGACGCGCTGCGGGCCGCCCACGCGACCGGCGTGCTGCACCGCGACGTCAAGCCCGAGAACGTGCTGCTCGCCGACGACGGGCGGGTGGTGCTCACCGACTTCGGCATCGCCTCCATGGAGGCCGAGGCCGGGCTGACCGCGACGGGCGGGCTGGTCGGCACGCCCGCGTACATGCCGCCCGAGCGGCTCAACGGCGAGCCCGCGCGGCCCGAGTCCGACCTGTGGTCGCTGGGCGCGACGCTGTACACGGCCGTCGAGGGGCGGCCGCCGTTCAAGCGCGACTCGTGGGCGGCGACCGTGGCGGCGGTGCTGCGCGACGACCCCGAGCCGCCGGCGCGGGCCGGGGCGCTCGGGCCGATCGTCATGGGGCTGCTGCGGCGCGAGCCGGGCGCGCGGCTGCCCGCCGCCGAGGCCGCCCGCCTCCTGTACGACCTCGCCGCCACCGCCCCGCCCCGCCCCACGACCACCACGGACGCGCCCTGGCACGCCACCCCACCCGCCGACGGCTCCGGGCACACCACGCCACCACCCCACGCCACCTGGCAACCCACGCCGCCCCCCGAAGGCCCAGCACACGCCACCCCACCACCCCACGCCACCTGGCAACCCACGCCGCCCCCCGAAGGCCCAGCACACGCCACCCCACCACCCCACGCCTCCTGGCAGGGGACGCCGCCGGGCGGCGGGTCCTACCCGGGCGGGCAGCCGACCGGGGATCGGCGGCCCGCCGGGCAGGGCCAGGCGACGATGGACCGGCCGCGGGGCGGGCGGCGCAAGACGTTGTGGGTGGGCCTGCCCGCGGCGGTGCTCGTGGTGGCGGTGCTGGGCGCCGGCGGCGTGCTGCTGTCCGACCGCTGGACGGGCACGACCGCCGGGCAGAGCCCCTCGCCCACGGCGGACACCCCGACGGGCGAGCCCACGACGGGACCACAGGAGCCGACGCAGCAGCCGACGCAGCAGCCGACGGAGGAGCCGTCCGAGGAGCCCACGGACTACCCGACGGACGACCCGGCGGAGGAGCCCACCGACGAGCCCACCGACGAGCCCACCGACGAGCCCACCGACGAGCCTGAGATCCCGGAAGGCTGGCGGCCCTACCGGAACGCCGACGGCCGCTTCCAGCTCGCCTTGCCCGCCGGGTGGCAGGTGAAGAAGACCGACGGCCGCGACAGCGTGTCGGTCACCGGTCCGGGCACTCCCGGCAAGCTGCTGGTGGAGTGGACGGTCCCCGACATCACCTGGACGGACCCGGAACGGCACTGGCTCCGCCTGGAGGCGGAGATCAAGAAGAAGGGCGAGTTCCAGAGCTACCGGCGGATCGGCATCGAGTCCACCGAGTTCCTGGGCCGCCCGGCCGCCGACTGGGAGTTCACCAGGGTCCGCGACGGCGTGACGATCCACGTGCTCAACCGCGGCCTGCGCACCGCCGACGGCCGCCCGTTCGCCGTCTACTGGGAGACCACGCACGCGCGCTGGGCCGAGGACCGCCACTACTTCTACGACTTCCTCGAGACGTTCCGGCCCCTGTAAGTAGGACGCTGGGAGTAAGACCTGTGAGTGAAACGCTGTGAGCAGGACGACCGAGGAGCGGGCGACGTTCTGGCGGCACCCGGCGGTGCCGGAGACCGACCTGCTGAAGGCCCGCTACGTCACCCACCGCTTCTCCCGGCACGTCCACGACGGTTACGCCATCGGGCTGATCGTCTCGGGGGTGGAGGAGTTCGACTACCGGGGCACGCTGCTCCGGGCGGGCGCGGGCGAGGTGGTGCTGGTCAACCCGGAGTCGGTGCACACCGGGCACGCGGGGGTGCCGGGCGGCTGGGCGTACCGGATGCTTTATCCGTCGATCGAGGCGGTGGCCGCGATCGCGCGTGAGCTGGGCGGGCCCGGCGGGACGCCGCACTTCCCGCGCCAGGTGGTGCGCGACGCCGACGTGGCGGTGCTGCTGCGGCGGGCGCACCAGGCGGCCGAGCGGGGCGACGCGCTGGCCGCGTCGACGCTGAGCCGCACGCTGTTCGCCCGGCTGCTGACGCGGCACTCCGCGCCGAAGCCGCCCGCCGCGCTGCCCGGCGAGGGCAGGATGGCCGTGCGCGCGGCGCTCGACCTGCTGCACGAGAGCCTGCTCGATCCGCCGACGCTCGACGGGCTGGCGGAGGCGGTGGGGGCGCGGCCGTTCCCGCTGCTGCGGGCGTTCAAGGCGGCGACGGGCCTGCCGCCGCACGCCTACCTGATCTCCCTGCGCGTCGCCAAGGCGCGGCACCTGCTCCTGAGCGGCATGCCGCCGGCGCAGGTGGCGGCCGAGTCGGGGTTCACCGATCAGGCGCATCTCAGCCGGCATTTCAAGCGCGTCGTGGGTGTGCCGCCGGCGGCGTACCAGCGGGCCGCAGGATCGTACAAGAACCGACATTCCCGCATCTCATAACCTCGGGAGGCATGGAACCGACAACTCACCGTTCCGCGGCAGTGCGGGACGGTCTGGGCGTGGGCCTGGCCGTGGGGCTGTCCGGGCTCGCCTTCGGCGCCGCGGCGATCACCGCGGGCCTGTCCGTGGCGCAGGCGTGCGTGCTGAGCCTGCTGGCGTTCACGGGCGCCTCGCAGTTCGCGCTGACGGGCGCGGTGGGCGCGGGCGGCGACCTGCTGGCCGCCAGCCTGGGCGCGCTGCTGCTGGGCGGCCGCAACACCCTGTACGGCCTGCGCCTGGCCGACCTCCTCCAGGTACGCGGCCCCCGCAAGCTGCTGGCCGCCCAGGGCGTCATCGACGAGACGACGGCCGTGGCGATGGCCCAGCCCGACCCCCGCTCCTCGCGTACGGCCTTCGTCACCACCTTCGCCACCCTCTACCTCACCTGGAACCTGACCACGCTGGCGGGCGCGTACGGCACCTCCTTCCTCGGCGACCCCGCCGTCCTCGGCCTCGACGTCGTGGGCCCGGTGGCGTTCCTGGCGATCCTGTGGCCCCGGCTGGCGGGCAGCGCCGAGCTGCGCGGGCTGGCCGCGGTGGCGGCGGTGATCGCCCTGTGCGCGACGCCGTTCTTCCCGCCCGGCGTGCCGGTGCTGCTGTCGGCCGTGGCGGTCCTGGTGGTGATGGTGCGATGACGTTGTGGTGGGCGATCGCCCTGGTGTGCGCGGGCTGTTACGCGCTGAAGCTCGCCGGCCTCGCCGCGCCGCGCGCGGTGCTGGACCATCCGAAGGTGCGCAGGTTCGCGGAGCTGGTGCCGGTGGCGCTGCTGGCGGCGCTGATCGCGGTGCAGGTGTTCACGCAGGAGGGCGGGCTGACCTTCGACGCGGCCCGTACGGCGGGACTCGGCGCGGGAATCGTCGCCCTCCTGCTCCGCGCCCCTTTTCTGGTCGTTCTGGCGGCAGCGGCGGCAATGACGGCGCTTGTCCGGTTTCTTCTGGGGTAGTCGCCGGTGCATGTCCGAATCCGCGGTGATGGTCGGTGGGCGTTACCGGCTCCTCAGGACGATCGGCAAGGGCGGCATGGGCACGGTGTGGCACGCGCACGACGAGGTGCTCGGCCGTGACGTGGCGGTCAAGGAGGTGCCTCCGCCTCCTGAGCTGACGGGCGCCGAGCGCGAGGATTTCGCTGTGCGCACATTCAGGGAGGCCAGGGCGGCGGGCCGGGTGGCGCACCCGGGCGTGGCCACGGTCTACGACGTGCTGGAGGAACGCGGGCACCCCTGGATCGTCATGCAGCTCGTACGATCGCGCACGCTCGGCGAGCTGCTGCGCGACGAGGGCCCCATGACGCCCCTGCGGGCCGCGGACATCGGGCTGCAACTGCTGGAGGCGCTGCGCGCCGCGCACGCGGCCGGGGTGCTGCACCGCGACGTCAAACCGGACAACGTGCTGCTCACCGAGGACGGCAGGGCCGTGCTCACCGACTTCGGCATCGCCACCACGGAGGACGAGGCGCCGGTCACGCGTACGGGCGTCCTGGTCGGCACCCCGGCCTTCGTCGCCCCTGAACGCGCGGCGGGCGGCCGGGCGCGGCCCGCGTCCGACCTGTGGGCGCTGGGCGTGACGCTGTACCTCGCGGTCGAGGGCCACTCCCCCTTCCAGCGGGACAACGCGCTGGCCACGCTGGGCGCGGTGATGCACGCCGAGCCGGCGCCGCTGGCCAGGGCGGGGGTGCTGGCTCCCGTCCTGCACGGGCTGCTGCGCAAGGACCCGGCGGAGCGGATGACGCTGGAGGAGACCGAGCGGCGGCTGGCCGGCATCCTGGCGGGCGGCTCGCCCGAGCAGACCGGGCCCGTCCCGCTGCCCGCGCGTACCGGGCCCGTCGTGGTGCCGCGCCGGCGGTCACGGGTGCTGCCGGTGGCCGCCATCGCGGGCGGCGCGCTGCTCGTCGGCATCGTCACGGGCGGGGCGGCCTGGTGGTCGAAGCAGGGCCGTGAGCAGCCGCGCGGCGGGCGGCCCGTACCGGCGGTGGCGACCACCTCCGCGCCGGCCGACCGCGACACGACGACCAAACCGCCACCGGCGGGCGAGTCGCCCCGCAGCGACACCGAGGTGGTCACTCCCCGCAGCACCCCGCCACCCGCCCGCACCCAGCCGAGAACCCCGGACACCGGCGAACGCACCCAGAACCGCCGCCCCCGCCCCGACGACACCCCGGCCAGGACGCGGGACGAGACCCCCCGGAAGGACGAGACCCCCCGGCAGGATGAGACTGCCCGGAAGGACGAGACCGCCCGGAAGGACGAGACGGACCGCCCGCAGCGGCAGAGCGAGTCCCCCTCGGAGGAGACCCCCGGCCAGATCGAAGGCTCGGACGGCGGCTGAGCCCGCGCAAGGGGCCGCCGCAAGCGTGATCGGCCCAGGGGCCGCAGGGCACGAACCGCGCCCCGCGCGAGGGCCGCTGGACGCGAGCCTCAGGCCGACGGCCCGCCGACTCCGGTCAGGACTCGGCGCGGACCAGGTCGAGGGCCTTCTGCAGGTCCTGCGGGTAGTCCGTGCTGAACGACATCCACGCACCGGTCGACGGGTGCTCGAAGCCGAGCGCGACCGCGTGCAGCCACTGCCGGGTGACGCCCAGGCGGGCCGCCAGCGTGGGATCGGCGCCGTACAGCAGGTCACCGACGCACGGGTGGCGCAGCGCCGACATGTGCACCCGGATCTGGTGCGTACGCCCCGTCTCGAGCTTGATGTCCAGCAGGGAAGCCGCGCGGAACGCCTCGACCGTGTCGTAGTGGGTCACCGACGGCTTGCCACCGGCGACGACGGCCCAGCGGCCGTCGCCCGACGGGTGCCGGTCGATGGGCGCGTCGACGGTCCCCCTGAACGGGTCGGGGTGCCCCTGCACGAGCGCGTGGTAGCGCTTGTCGACCGTGCGCTCCTTGAAGGCCCGCTTGAGGAACGAGTAGGCGTGCTCGCTCTTGGCCACGACCATCGCGCCCGTGGTGTTGGCGTCGAGCCGGTGCACGATGCCCTGGCGCTCGGCGGCCCCGCTGGTGGCGATGGTGTGACCGGCGCCGAGCAGCCCGCCGATCACGGTGGGCCCGGTCCAGCCGACGGTGGGGTGCGCGGCCACGCCGATGGGCTTGTTGACCACGATGACGTCGTCGTCCTCGTACACGATCGTCATGCCCGGCACCGGCTCGGCGACCGGCATGGGCGTGGTGACCGGCGGCGGCATCGTGACGTCGAGCCACGCGCCGGCGTGCACGCGGTCTGACTTGGCCGGCACGCGGCCGTCCACCAGCACCTCACCCGCGCCGATCAGCTCGGCCGCGCGCGTGCGGGAGAACCCGAACAGGCGCGAGAGCGCGGCGTCGAGCCGCTCGCCCTCCAGCCCGTCGGGCACGGGCAGGCTGCGCTGCTCACTCATCCTTGGCCGCCTCCTCCTTCGACCCGTCGATCTCCTTCGACCCGTCGATCTGCACGTTGCGCCAGGCCAGGATCACGGCCAGGATGCCGCCGCAGACGATGGCGGAGTCGGCGATGTTGAAGACGGGGAAGTAGTCGATGACCGGGAAGTTGCCCGGCAGCACCTCGATGAAGTCGACCACGTGGCCCTGGAGCTGGGTGGAGCGCCCGAACCCCGAGGGGTAGCGCAGCAGCCGGTCGGTGAGGTTGCCGACGGCGCCGCCGAGCAGCAGGCCGAGCGCGATCGCCCACGAGAGGCTGCCGAGCTTGCGCGCCGTGCGGATGATGGCGACGACCACGCCGGCGGCGATGAAGGTGAAGACGAAGGTCATTCCGGTGCCGATGCTGAAGGCGGCACCGGAGTTGAAGATGACCCTGAACTGGAGCACGCCGGGGATCACGACCAGGGGCGCCTCACCCTCAAGGGTGCGCAGCACCAGCGTCTTGGTGGCGAGGTCGGCCGCGTAGATCACGGCTCCCAGCACGACGAGGACGGCGAACAGGCGCCCGCGTGGCCGGCCGGCGGTGCCCCCCTGTCCTACCGGCGCTCCTCCTTCTGCTTGCAGGCCACGCACAGCGTCGCCCTCGGGAACGCCTGGAGGCGTTCCTTGCCGATCGGCTTGTGGCACGATTCGCACACTCCATAGGTCCCTGCGTCGATCCTGGCGATCGCACGTTCGTTCTGCGCGACCAGATCGCGCGCATTCAGGGTAAGGGCGATCTCGCGTTCGCGCTCGTACGTCTTCGCGCCGGCGTCCGCCTGGTCGTCGCCCGCGCCCTGTGTGACGTCCCCAGAGGCTATCTCCGACTCGTGGCGCAGGATGTCCGCCTCGAGCTCGTCGATCTCCTGCTGGAGCCTGCCGCGTACCTCGGCCAGCTCCTCATCCGACCACATCGACGGTGTAGCGGTCTGCGTGACTGCCGCCATGGCTGCCTCCATGCTGATCAAGGCCGTGAATGGTGCGGGCAGCTTAGGATCCTGATAACGGAACGGCAAACGACCCGCCGGACGGTTTACCTAGCCCGTACTATCCCGCCTCGCGCATTCAACTCCTCCACACCGGCGTCCATTCCCACATCTTTGCGCCCTTTACGACCCACGTACCGCTGGGCGGCGATGAACCTCCTGACCCGGAAACCTGGAAGCCTTGACCTCGACTCTGCGTTATGGTTTAAGCCTGCAAGGCGTTGATGGGGCCCGCTGTGAGGGATATCACCCCGGAGCCGCCGGAAGAACGGCTCGTCAGAGCTCATTAGACCCGGCAGCAGTCAAACGAAGAGGGCCTCGCCCGCGGGCGGGGTCAAGAAGGGTGGTACCGCGGGGCCGCGAGGCTTCGTCCCTTCACGCCAGAGCCCAACCGGCCGATTCACGCGTGGAGGTCACGCCCGAGATGTCTTCCCCAACGTTCCGCTCTCTTCCCGCGCAGGTCGACCTGCCCGCGCTCGAGCGCGAGGTCCTGGACCGCTGGCGGGACGGGAAGATCTTCGAGCGTTCCGTCGAACAGAACGCCGGCAACCCGTCGTGGGTCTTCTACGAGGGCCCGCCCACCGCCAACGGCCTGCCCGGCGTGCACCACGTCGAGGCCCGCGTGTTCAAGGACCTGTTCCCGCGCTACAAGTCGATGCGCGGTTTCAGCGTTCCGCGTAAGGCCGGCTGGGACTGCCACGGGCTGCCCGTCGAGGTCGGCGTCGAGCGCGAGCTGGGCCTGTCCGGCAAGAAGGACATCGAGACCTATGGCATCGCCGAGTTCAACGCCAAGTGCCGCGAGTCGGTGCTGCGCCACGTCGACGCGTTCGAGCAGATGACCGAGCGCATGGGCTACTGGATCGACCTGTCCCAGGCCTACCGCACGATGGACCCGTCCTACATCGAGTCCGTGTGGTGGTCGCTGAAGGTCGTCTTCGACAAGGGCCTGCTGTTCCGCGACTTCCGCATCACCCCCTACTGCCCGCGTTGCGGCACCGGGCTGTCCGACCACGAGCTGGGCCAGCCGGGCGGCTACGAGACCGTCTCCAGCCCGTCGGTCTACGTCCGCATGCCCGTCACCTCGGGCCCGCTGGCCGAGGCCGGCGCCTCGCTGCTGGTCTGGACGACCACGCCGTGGACGCTGGTCTCCAACACCGCGGTCGCCGTCCACCCCGACGTCACCTACGTCGCCGCCCGCACCGCCGACGGCGAGGTGCTGGTCGTGGCCGAGCCGCTGCTGTCGGTGCTCGGCGAGGGCGTCACCGAGGTCTCCCGCCACACCGGCCGCGAGCTTGAGCACACCACCTACAACCGGCCGTTCGACCTGGTCGACATCCCCGGCGCCCACTACGTCGTGCTCGGCGACTACGTCACCGTCGAAGACGGCACCGGCCTGGTCCACCAGGCCCCCGCCTTCGGCGCGGACGACATGGCCGTCATCAAGCGCTACGACATGCCCGTCGTCAACCCGATCGGCCCCGACGGCCGCTTCCTCGACGACGTCCCCATGGTGGGCGGCCGCTTCTTCAAGGACGCCGACGAGGAGCTGACCGAGGACCTTCAGCGGCGCGGGCTGCTGTTCCGCGGCGGCCACTTCGAGCACAGCTACCCCCACTGCTGGCGCTGCCACACCCCGCTGCTCTACTACGCGCTCCCGTCCTGGTACATCCGCACCACCGCCGTCAAGGACCAGATGCTGGCCGAGAACGCCGGCACCAACTGGTACCCCGACACCATCAAGTGGGGCCGCTTCGGCGAGTGGCTGCGCAACAACGTCGACTGGTCGCTGTCGCGCTCCCGCTACTGGGGCACGCCGCTGCCGCTGTGGGTGTGCACGCAGGACGAGTCCCACGTCACGTGCGTCGGGTCACTGGAGGAGCTGGGCGCGCTCGCCGGCCAGGACATCTCCGCCCTCGACCCCCACCGCCCCTACGTCGACGACGTCACCTTCGACTGCCCGTCGTGCGGGGCGCTCGCCCGCCGCGTGCCCGACGTCATCGACGCCTGGTACGACTCCGGCTCCATGCCGTTCGCCCAGTGGGGCGAGCGCGGCAAGCCCGAGGGCGTCTACCCGGCGCAGTTCATCTGCGAGGCCACCGACCAGACGCGCGGCTGGTTCTACTCGCTGATGGCCGTCGGCACGCTCGTCTTCGGCCAGTCCTCCTACGAGAACGTGCTCTGCCTCGGCCTCATCCTCGCCGAGGACGGCCGCAAGATGAGCAAGCACCTCGGCAACATCCTCGAGCCGATCCCGCTGATGGACCAGCACGGAGCCGACGCGCTGCGCTGGTTCATGGCCTGCTCCGGCTCGCCGTGGGCGGCCCGCAGGGTGGGGCACGGCACTCTTGAGGAGATCGTCCGCAAGGTGCTGCTGACGCTGTGGAACACGGCGTCCTTCTTCACCCTCTACGCCAACGCCGAGTCCTGGTCGCCGTCCCGGCTCTCCCAGGCCGTCCCGCCGGCCGAGCGCCCGCTGCTCGACCGCTGGGCGCTGGCCGAGCTGCACCGCACGGTCGCCGAGGTCACCGCGGCGCTCGACGACTACGACACCCAGCGCGCCGGCCGCCGCCTGGCCGACTTCCTCGACGACCTGTCCAACTGGTACGTCCGCCGCTCGCGCCGCCGCTTCTGGCAGGGCTCGGAAGAGGCGTTCGCGACCCTGTACGAGTGCCTGGAGACGGTGATCAGGCTGATGGCGCCCATCACGCCGTTCATCACCGACCACCTCTGGGACGTCCTGCGCGCCGACGACGCCCCGTCCTCGGTGCACCTGACCTCCTGGCCGCAGGCCAGGGAAGACCTCATCGACCCGGTGCTGTCCGACCAGATGGCGCTCGTACGCCGCCTGGTCGAGCTGGGCCGCTCGGCCCGTGCCTCCTCCGGGGTCAAGACCCGCCAGCCGCTGCGGCGGGCCCTGGTGGGGGCGCACGACTGGCCGTCGCTGCCCGGCGAGCTGCGCGGGCTGGTCGCCGACGAGCTCAACGTCCAGGCTCTGGAGGACATGTCGGGCTTCAGCGCCGATCTCGTGTCCTACACGGTCAAGCCCAACTTCCGGGCGCTGGGCAAGCGGTTCGGGCCGCAGACGAAGCTGGTGGCCGCCGCCCTGGCCGCCGCCGACGCCACCCGCGTGGCCCGCGCGCTGCGGTCGGGCTCCACCGTCATGGTGGAGGCCGAGGAGGTGGGCGAGGTCATGCTCGGCCCCGACGAGGTGATCGTCACCGAGCAGCCCCGCTCCGGCTGGGCCGTCGAGACCGGCGCCATCGGCACCGGCACCGGCGAGACGGTGGCGCTCGACCTGGAGCTGACCGACGAGCTGCGCCGCGCGGGCCTGCTGCGCGAGGTCATCCGCCTGGTCCAGGACGCCCGCAAGTCGACCGGCCTGTCCATCACCGACCGCATCGACCTGTGGTGGACGACGACGTCGCCCGAGCTGGCGACGGCGCTGCGCGCGCAGGGCCAGGTGGTGACCGAGGAAGTCCTCGCCACCTCCCTCACGGAAGGCACCACCGCCGACCTGCCGACCCACACGGACGAGGACCTCGGCCTCACCTTCCAGCTCCGCCGCGCCTGAACGCCGCGGTAAGACGGCCCCTGGCGACCACCGCCAGGGGCCGTCTCATGGGCCCTTCGGCCAGAGCGACACCCCTCAGACAGAACCGCCCCGAGCGGACCCCACCGAAGAGACCTCACGCGCCAAGCCACGTCTTCACAACACCACGCGGCAGGAGGACGGCGCCGTGCCGCCGCTGCCCGGCCGAGCGCACCCCCACACCGCTCAACCGGAAGCATCACGCGCCACGGCGCTCGTCCTGGATCACGGCGCTCAGGAGTACCCGGCCCGCACGTCTTGTTCGGCGGCGAGCGACTCAACCGCCTTCCGCAGAAGCCAGTGAGACGGCTGCCCGCCCACCGACGAGCAACCCGCCTACCTCCCGCAGAAGTCAGCGACGCACCCACCTTGCCCAGCGGTGAGCAGGCCGACCGCCTCCTCCAAGAGTCAGCGGCACGACTGTCCTGCGGCGGTGAGGAGGAGCTGGTTGTTCAGCTGACCCTTTGGCGGTCGTGTTGGCAGACTGGGCAGCTCGTCAGGCCGGCGGCCTCCGCGGCGGCGAGGGTCATCGTCTCCACGCCGTCGCCCGCTCCGCGAACCAGGGGGCAGGAGGTGCCGTGGTAGCGGCGGGTGCCGGTGATGACCTTGACCGTTTGCGGCCCTCGTGCCTTGCCGTTTCCGTGGTCCTTGGACCCCGCCGGCTCGTCGCCGGGCTGGGAGCTGGACGATCCGGCCTTGGAGCCCGTGTCCTTGGCGTCTGTCGTCCTGGAGTCTGCGGGCCCCGCATCGGTGGTCCTGGAAGCGGTGCCGCCGTTGGACGAGCCGCTTCCCTCAGCTCGGGGTCCTTGCCCCTGGGAAGCGCCGCCCTTGGCCGCCGGAGCCCCGCTGCCGGTGCTCCCTGAGGATCCGGAGCCGGGTCCTGAGGAGCCGGGACGCTGGTCTGTGCCGCTGCCGGAAGCCCCGGGCTGTCCCTTGGCCGCGCCGCCGGAAGCCCCGGCCTGCCCCTTGGGAGCGTCATCGGTAGGAGCGGGCTGTCCCTTGGGAGTGGTGCCTGAGGTGGCTCCCTGCGGGCCGGTCCCGCCACCGCCCTGCGGCCCTGAGGCGCCCTTGCCCGCTTGCGGCCCTGTGCCGCCCCCGGCGCCCTGTGGTCTGGTGCCGGAGCCGTTGGTGGTGGTGCTCTTGGGGTCGTCCGTCGCCGTGGACGGAGTTGCGTTGCTGGAGCCTGAGCCGCCGGACGGCGGACGCTCGGCTCCGCTCTTGCCCGGTGTGGCTCCGGGCTTGGCGACGGGAGTCCTGGACGACGCGCCCGGAGGCAGCGGGCCCCCGGGCTTGGCCGTCGCCTCGGCCGAGGAGGCGGGCCGCTCGTGCAGAATGACGGTCTCCCCCGGCGCGGGCTCATCGCCGGCGGGACGCTTGCCCGGCTTGCTCCCGGCCCCTGAGGGACGCTCCGGCGCACCGGACGTGGGCCCCGCGGGCTTGGGTGCCCCAGGGCGCTGTGGCATGCCCGACGCCGTCACGCGTGGCTGCGGTGCCGTGGCGGGCCCGGCGGCGTCATCGTCAGCCTCACCCGCACCGGACGCCGGCCCGGCCTTGCCGCCACCCGACCCGGCCTGCTCACCGCCGGGCTTGCCCCCCTGCCCGGGCTTCCCGGACGAAGAGCCCCCGGCCGCGCCCGGCTTTCCTGAAGCGGAACCACTGGCGTTCCGCGTCATCTCTGACGCGGACCCACCGGCCGTGCCGGGCTTGGCGCCGGTGCGGCTCTGGTCGGTGCCGGTGGTGCCTGGACGGGGTGGGGTGGAGCCATGTGCGGGCTTGGCAGGGGTGGGGACGTCGGGGGACGTCTCGTCGTCGGAGGCGCCGGTCGTGTCGCCGGAAGCACCGGCTGCGGTCGTGCCCTTCGCGGGCGTGCCCGGCTTGGCCTTCGCGGGTCCTGACGTCGGCGCTCCGGGCTTGCCGGAGGCGGAGTCGGCTCTGCGCGCGAAAGGCGGCGGCCGGAAGTAGGAGGTCTCTGCGTCCGCCTGCTCGTCGTCCGAGCCACCACCGGTGTCGGTGCCGGTGTCGGTGCCGGTCTCGGGGGCGGCGGAAGGTGAGCCCGTTGCCTGGTCGGCCGGGGCGGCCGAGGGACGGCCGAACCACCCGGCGGCGCCTTCCTCGTGGGCGGCGGCAGGCTCCGGGCTGGGGGTGGAAGCCTTCGTGTCGGGCTTCGGCGGGGTGACCGGCGGACGAAGGTCGCGGGTCTCCGCGGAGTTGTCAGATCGGCTCTTGGCAGGAGCGGTGCTGGGGTGGGCCGCAGGCTCGGGGTCGGCGGCAGGCGGCAGCTGCCGTCCGCCGAGCGCGGCGTCGGGCAGGCACGTCGTGCAGGGCGTGAAGCCCTCCTCGCGTGCCTCCTCGTACGTCAGTTCCTCGTGATCCCGTCCGGCCAGCTGCCTGCACCCGGGGACGTGGTAGCGCTTGCGTCCCGGGATCACCAGCACGATCGCATCCGGCGCGATGCCGGCGGCCGCGGGGCGGCGCGGAACGGGGGCCGGAACGGTCGCCGTGCGCTGCTGCGGTGCCTGCGGATGCGGTCGGGACTGCGGGGGCGGCTGCTGAGCCATGGGGCCGGTCTGGGTGTACGGCTGCGCGGGCGGCATGAGCCCCTTCGGGGGGGTGGCCGGCGCAGCGGCCTGCCCACCTCCGGGAAAAAGCTCGTTCCGTCGCAGAAACGCCCCGATCACCAGGAACAGCGCGGACAGCACGCTGACCACGATGGACCACATGATCAGGAACGGCTTCGCCAGTACGAAGCCCGCGATCAGCAGCACCACTGCCGCGAGCACCAAACCAGCACTGATAAGGATCACAGGGGGCTCTTTCGAGTGGCAGGTCCTAGTGACCCGTTACTTTACCGCCGGTCGTTGTGGGGACCGTCACCGCCGGGGAAAGCGCCCTGCGGAGCGTCGCCGCCGAACGGGCCGGGGCCTCCGGGGAGAGGCTGCTGGCCGCCCTGGGGCACGGCGTGCGACATGGCGGGTGCCTGGCCCTGCGGACCACCGGACAGCACGGGGAACCCGCCGCTGCCTTCGGCGGAGACGTTGAGCTCGGCGAGCTGGTTCTCCAGGTAGAGCTTGAGCCTGCTGCGGTATTCGCGCTCGAAGCTGCGCAGCTCCTCGACCTTGCGCTCGAGCTCGTCGCGGGTCTGCACGAGCGAGCCCATCGCCTGGCGGTGGCGCTCCTGGGCGTCGCGCTCGAGCGTCTCGGCGCGGGCCCTGGCGTCGCCGATGACCTGCTCGGCCTGGCGGCGCGCCTTGGTGAGGATCTCGTCGGCCTCGCGCCTGGCGCGGGTCACCGTCTCGTCCGCCTCCCGGCGGGCGTCGGCGATCGCCTGGTCGGCGGTCTGCTGGGCGAGGGCGAGCACGCGGGCCGCGGTGTCCATGTTGTCCTCGGCGGGAGGCATGCTCATGGCCACGGGAACCTGCGGCTGCTGCTGCACCGGCGGCGGCTCGGGGGCCCGCATGGGCTCCGGCTGCGGCGGCTGCATCATCTCGGGCTTGGGCTGCTCCTGGACCGGCGCCGAGGCCATGGGCATGTTCATGCCGCCAGGCACCTTCCCGCGCAGGCACTCGGCCAGCTTCGCGCGGAGCTCCTCGTTCTCTTGGATCAGGCGGTCGAGCTCAGCCTCCACCTCGTCGAGGAAGGCATCGACCTCCTCCTCGTCGTAGCCCGGCCGGAGCCGGGTGGTACTGAACTGCTTGTTCCGCACATCAGCGGGCGTCAGCGGCATTTTTTGGTCTCCTTGGCGCGCTTGGAGTCTGTCCGGAGGACGGTAACCCGAATCACTTCAGCGCGGACACGAGTTGGATCACGACCGGCGGCCCCACGGGCCCCGCTCATCGTGGGCCGAGGGCCCCGGCGATCTGAATCAAGATCAGAACCACGATGAACAGGACAGTGAAGCTTAGGTCAAAGGCCACCGTACCCAACCGGAGCGGAGGAATGAAACGGCGGAGGAACTTGAGGGGTGGGTCAGTTGCGGTGTACGTGGCCTCCGCCACGACGAGCACCACTCCGGAGGGACGCCACTGCCGGGCGAACGCCTGCACCGTCTCAAAGATCATCCTGCCGATGAGCAGCACCAAATAGAGAGACAGGACTACGACCAAGATCCCACTCACGATCTCCACGGCCCGGCCGCGCCTCCACTTCTGATGTGCCTCCAGGTCTTGGGGTAGACCTGGTTGGGTCCGATAGGCATACAGAGACTCTAACTCTGATTGAAGAACCCGCGTTCCGCGATTCGAGCCTTGTCCTCGGCGGTCACCTCGACATTGGCAGGGGACAACAGGAACACCTTGTTGGTAACACGTTCAATGCTGCCATGTAGGCCAAAGACGAGACCTGCCGCGAAATCAACCAGCCGCTTGGCGTCGCTGTCGACCATCTCGGTCAGGTTCATGATGACGGGGGTGCCGTCACGGAAGTGCTCGCCGATCGTACGCGCCTCATTGTAGGTGCGGGGGTGCAGGGTGGTGATGCGGGCCAGATCGGTCGTGCGGCGCTCCACGATGGTGGTCGTGGGCCTGGGTGCAGGGACCCCCGCCTCGGGCTCGTCGTCGCGGTCCTGGACCGCCACGGGACGCTCCTCGCCGGGCCGCTGCACCTCGTCGTCGTAGGCGTAGTCGTCGGTGTAGGTCTCGTACCTCTCGTAGCGGTCGTCCTCCACGAGACCGAGGTAGACCGCCATCTTGCGCATCGCGCCGGCCATCGCTACGTCGTCCTCCTGCTCATGGTCGCACTCGCTCGGGCCCGTCGCCGTGCCCTGAGGCGGTAGGCGTACCCCCTGGAGCTCACCGCTGACTCGACCTCTACTTGATCATGGGCCTGAAGACCCACTTGAGGGGACATTACCTGACGAAGGGCTTGCGACGACCGAGCAACGCCGTACCGACCCGCACGTGTGTCGCGCCGTACGCGATCGCCTCGGCGAGGTCGGCGCTCATGCCCGCCGAGACCATGGTCGCGCGGGGGTGCTGCTCCTGCAGCGCCACCGCGAGGTCGCGGAGCCTGGCGAAGGCCTTGGCGGGCTCTTCGTCCAGCGGCGCCACGGCCATGACGCCGCCCAGCCGCACCCCGCCGGCCAGCGCCACCTCGTCGGCGAGCGCGAGCAGGTCGGCGGGCCTGGCGCCGCCCCTGCCCGGGTCGTCGTCGAGCGCCACCTGCAGCAGGCAGGTGATCTCGCGGCCCTGGCGGACGGCCTCCTTGCTGATCGCCTCCACCAGCCTGAGCCGGTCGACGGAGTGGATCACGTCGGCGTAGCCGACCACGGAGCGGACCTTGTTGGTCTGCAGCTGGCCGACGAAGTGCCAGGTCAGCGGCAGCCCCGCGAGCTCGCGGGCCTTCGGGGCGGCCTCCTGGTCGCGGTTCTCGCCGACGTCGCGCACGCCCAGCTCGGCCAGGATGCGGACGTCGCCGGCGGGCCTGGTCTTGGTGACGGCGATCAGCGTGACCTCGCTGCGGTCGCGGCCCACGGCGTGGCACGCCGCGGTGATGCGCTCGTCGACCTCGGCGAGACCGGCCGCGATCTCGTCCCTTCTCACGTGCCTCTCCCTCTTCGCTTTCACCAGGTGACCGGCTTTTGGCGCGTTCCCGCCACCGTACGCACGACGGCGCCGCTCCCGGATCCCTGCGGGGAGCGGCGTCAGGCGGGACAACGTGGCTACCGGCTATTTGAGGAAGTCGGGAACGTCGAGTTCCTCTTCCTGCTCCTCGAAGATCACCCGGGGACGTTTGGGGGGCTCCGACATGCGGGAGGTGATGGGCGTGGGCGGGTTGGCGGGCTCGGGCGTGGGCCGGGGGATCGAGACGGGGCCGGACGGCCCGTCGGCGGACTCTCCCAGCTCGGACCTGTCGTCGCGATCGCCTGAACCCGAACGCTCGGGCCCCTGGTCGTGCACCGGCTCGACCGGCCGCACCGGCTCCGGCCTCGACTCGGCGCGCGGCTCAGGACGGAACTCCGAGCGCGGCTCGGGCCGGAACTCCGAGCGCGGCTCGGGCCGGGATTCGACGCGCGGCTCGACGCGAGGCTCGGGACGCGGCTCAGGTCTCGCCTCGGCGCGCGGCTCGGGCCTGATCTCGGGACGCGGCTCGGGCCGGAAGTCCGTACGGGGCTCAGGACGCACCTCAGCGCGCGGCTCAGCCCGCAACGGCGGCGGGTCGGACTTGATGCTCGGGGAGGCCACGTTCGGCCGCGCAGGCGACGACACGGGAGGCGCGGGAGGCGCGGCGGGACGGCCCGCCGGCCGGGGCGCCTGCTTCTCCGTCGGGCCCGGCACGTCGTCGAAGCCGGCCGCGATCACGGTGACCCGCACCTCGTCGCCGAGCGCGTCGTCGATGACCGTGCCGAAGATGATGTTGGCGTCGGGCGCCGCGGCCATCGACACGAGCTGGGCGGCCTCGTTGATCTCGAACAGGCCGAGGTCGGAGCCGCCCGCGATGGACAGCAGCACGCCGTGCGCGCCGTCGATGCTGGCCTCGAGCAGCGGGCTGGAGACGGCCATCTCGGCGGCGGCCACCGAGCGGTCGTCGCCGCGGGCGTGGCCGATGCCCATGAGGGCCGAGCCGGCGCCCGACATGACCGACTTGACGTCGGCGAAGTCGAGGTTGATCAGACCGGGCGTGGTGATCAGGTCGGTGATGCCCTGGACACCGGAGAGCAGCACCTGGTCCGCCGCCTTGAAGGCGTCGAGGACGCTGACCTGCCGGTCGGAGATCGACAGCAACCGGTCGTTGGGGATCACGATGAGCGTGTCGACCTCGTCACGCAGCGTCTCGATGCCCGCTTCGGCCTGCGATGCCCTGCGTCGTCCCTCAAAGCTGAACGGACGGGTCACGACGCCGATGGTGAGCGCGCCGAGCGACCTCGCGATGTTGGCCACGACGGGCGCGCCGCCCGTGCCGGTGCCGCCACCCTCGCCCGCCGTCACGAAGACCATGTCGGCCCCCTTGAGGACCTCCTCGATCTCCTCACGGTGGTCCTCGGCCGCCTTGCGGCCGACATCGGGGTTGGCGCCGGCGCCGAGCCCGCGCGTGAGCTCGCGGCCCACGTCGAGTTTCACATCGGCGTCACTCATCAGCAGCGCCTGGGCGTCGGTGTTTATCGCGATGAACTCGACGCCCTTGAGTCCCTCCTCGATCATCCGGTTGACGGCGTTGACTCCGCCGCCGCCGATGCCGACGACCTTGATGACCGCGAGGTAGTTCTGCGGTGCTGCCACGACGAGGGGCCTTTCCGCTCGTTGACTTGCCATTTCGGTGCGGATTGTCTCCGCTTTTTGTCAGTTCGGGTAACTCTCAACCTCAGGTTGAGATTTAGATTTATGTCAACCTGAGGATTGATACGGACAGTAGGAGTTACGCTCCGGGCCGGTCAACTAACCGCGCCGCAAGCACGTCCGGCGTGTCGCGCGCTGTCCGTTTCGCTCCGCAGTCACGCCTGGTGGCGAGCCTCCTATGCCGAAAGTCCGGCTTACAGGCTCTCATGTCGCGGGCCCCGCCCGGCACAGGCTCGGCGATGCCGTTGCCACGGACTTGCCGGGCCCTGACGATCACGATCACTTCAGCGTCACCACGTCCGGGGAGCTGACGTCGTAGAAGGTGGCGGATCGTTCCTTTTTGAGAAGCGAGGCCAGGATGCGGCCCTTCTCCTCGGGACGGTCGGGCCCGCCCCAGAGCACCGTCCGCCCGTCGGACAGCGCCAGCGTGACGCCCTCGGCCGTGCCCGCGCGCACCTGCCTGACCTTGCCCGCGACCTCGGGCGGCACCGCGCGCACGACCTTGAGCGCCGCCGTCATGACCGGATCGCCGGGAACGGGACGGTCGACCTTGAGCACCGGCAACAGGGGCGGCACGGCCGACTCGACCTCGATCACCACGCCCTGCCCGTCGACGATCGCCACCTTGCCGCCGGTCTCGATCGCCGCGACCGGCTCGCGCTCGACCACCTCGATCTTGAGCGTGCCCGGCCAGACCCGGTCGACCTTGGCGGAGGCGAGCTGCCTGATGCCGAGGACGCGGCCCTCGACGTCGGCGAGGTTCACGGTGGCCAGGGGATGCAGGTCGGGCACGCCCGCCTGCTGCTTGATGCGCTCGCTCGGCACTGTGAGATTTCCCACGATCTCGATCGAGCGCACCCCCAGCACCGGCGAGAAGAACACCAGCCACGCGGCCGTGCCCACCACTCCCGCCGTCAGCAGCACCAGGAACGCCGTGCGCGCCTTCATCGCCCTCCCACGTACATGCGGCTCATGTCGGCACCGAACCTACGCCGACGGCGGCGTGCGGCCCGCGCGCCACGCCCAAAGCGCGGACGCTCAGGACAGGCGGGCGACGATCTGCGGCCCCAGCTCGGTGACGTCGCCCGCGCCCATCGTCAGCACGATGTCGCCGGGCCGCGCCCGCTCGGCCACCAGCCCGGGCACGGCCGACCTGTCGGGCGCGTACGCCACCCGCCCGGCCGGCAGCGGCACCCGCTCCGCCACCATGGCGCCGGACACCCCGGGCTCAGGGTCCTCCCTGGCGCCGTAGACGTCGAGCACGATGGCCTCGTCGGCCAGGCCCAGCGCGGCGCCGAACTCGTCGGCGAAGAACCGGGTGCGCGAGTAGAGGTGGGGCTGGAAGATCGCGATGACCCGGCCGGTGCCGGAGTAGGAGGCCACCACGTCGCGCGCGGCCCGCAGGTCGGCGGCCAGCTCGGTCGGGTGGTGGGCGTAGCTGTCGAAGACCGCGACGCCGCCCGCCTCGCCCTTGGCCTCGAAGCGCCGCTTGGCCCCCGTGAAGGCGCCCAGGCCCTCTCTGATCTCTTCGAACGGCAGCCCCAGCTCGTCGGCCACGGCGATCACCGCGGTGGCGTTGAGCGCGTTGTGGGCCCCGGGAACGGCCAGCCTGACCTCTCCCCTGCCCTCGATGGAGAACACGGTGCCGAAACCGTCGGGCCTGACCTCGCCCACGCGGTAGTCGTCGCCGCGCAGCCCGTACGTCTTGACCCGCAGCCCACGCTCGGCGGCCCGGCGCGTCAGCTCGGCCGCCCCCGGGTCGTCGGCGCACAGGATGAGCAGCGAGCCGACCCGGTCGGCGAAGCGCGCGAAGCTGTCGTGCACCGCCCGCGGGTCGCCGTAGTTGTCGAGGTGGTCGGCCTCGACATTGGTGACCACGGCGATGTCGGGGGCGAGCATGAGGAAGGAGCCGTCGCTCTCGTCCGCCTCGGCCACGAACACCCCGCCCTGGCCGTCGTCGGCGCCGAGGCCGGTGGTGACGAGCTGGCCGCCCACGCAGTAGGACGGGTCGGCGCCGCACTTCTGCAGCGCCACCGTGAGCATGGAGGTGGTGGTGGTCTTGCCGTGGGTGCCGGCGATGGCGACCGCGGTGCGCCCGGCCATGACGGAGGCCAGCGCGGCGGCCCGCGGGATGATGCGCAGCCCCTGCTTGAGCGCCTCGCCCAGCTCGGGGTTGGAGTCGCGGATGGCGGTGGAGACGACCACGGTGTCGACGTCTCTGATGTGGGAGGCGGCGTGGCCGATGTGGACGGTGGCGCCCAGCTCGCGCAGCTCGGTGATCAGCTCGGAGCTGCGCGCGTCGCTGCCGGTCACGCGTACGCCGCGCTTGAGCAGGATGCGGGCGATGCCCGACATGCCGGCGCCGCCGATGCCGATGAAGTGCACGCGCCCCAACTCTTCGACGGCGACGGGATCGACCAGCTTCACGAGACTCATCCGGCTATCTCCAACACTTTCCTGGCAAGCATGATATCGGCGTCCTTGCTCCCGAGTCTGGAGGCGTTCTCCGACATGACGGCGACCCGCTCGGGGTCGTGGAGCATGGGCAGCACGTGGTTGATGATCCATTCGGCGGACAGCTCGGCGTCGTCGACCACCAGGCCGCCGCCGCCCGCCACGATCCGCTCGGCGTTGATGCGCTGCTCGCCGTTGCCGTGCGGCAGCGGCACGTAGGCGGCGGGCAGCCCCACCGCGGTCAGCTCGGCGCACGTGAGCGCGCCGCTGCGGCACAGGGCGACGTCGGCGGCGGCGTAGGCGAGGTCCATGCGGTCGACGTAGGGCAGCAGGACGTATTGCGGGTCGCCGGGCGGCGGCTCGTGCTCGACCGTGTTCTTCGGGCCCAGCACGTGGAGCACCTGCACCCCCGCCCTGCGCAGCGCGGGGGCGGCGGCCAGCGCCGCCTGGTTGATCGAGCGCGCGCCCTGCGAGCCGCCGAACACCAGCAGCGTCGGCCGGTCGTTCTCCAGCCCGAACCACGAGCGCGCCTTGTCACCCATGGACAGCCGGTCGAGCGAGACGATGTCGCGGCGCAGCGGGGTGCCGACGTATTCGGCCTTGGGCAGCAGCTGGGCGTCGGGGAAGCCGGTGAAGACGTGTTCGGTCAGCCGGGCGCCCAGGCGGTTGGCCAGCCCTGGACGCGGATTGGCCTCGTGGACGACGATCGGCAGGCCGCGCCGCTTGGCCGCCAGGTAGGCGGGCGTGGCGACGTAGCCGCCGAAGCCCACCAGGACGTCGGCCCGCACCCGGTCGAGGATGCTCGCCGTGGCGTTGATCGCCCCCGCGAGCCGGCCCGGCACCGTGAGCAGGCTCGGGGTGATCGTCCTTGGCAGGGGCACGGCGGGCACCAGCTCCAGCTCGTATCCCCGGGCAGGCACGAGCCGCGTCTCCAAGCCGCGCTCCGTGCCCACGCAGGTGATGCCGACGCTCGCGTCAAGATGGCGCAGCGCGTCCGCAAGGGCGAGCGCGGGCTCGATGTGCCCGGCCGTCCCCCCACCGGCGAGGACCACCCTCATCTCGGTCACTCCCTAACGTGTCGCTCGGCCTCTGGTCGTACGCCGCAGGCCCAGCCAGCTTAGGGCCCGGGCGGCGGGTCCGGGGCCACGTGCCGCCAAGGCCTCGCGCGCGCCGGGCTCGCGCCGCGCGAACGACAGCAGCATGCCGAGCGCGGCGAGGGTGGGCAGCAGGGACGAGCCGCCGTACGAGACCAGCGGCAAGGGGATGCCGGTGATCGGCAGCACGCCCAGCACGGCCCCCATGTTGACGGTCGCCTGGCCCACCACCCAGGCCACCATGGCGGCCGCGGCGAGCCTGGTGAAGGCGTCGTTGACGCGCACGGCCACGCGCAGCCCCGCGTAGCCGAGCAGGCCGAACAGCGCGACCACGATCAGCGTCCCCATCAGCCCCAGCTCCTCGCCGAGGATGGCGAAGATGAAGTCGCTCTCGCCGTGGGGCAGCCAGCTCCACTTCTGCCTGCTCTCGCCCAGGCCGACGCCGAACCAGCCGCCGGAGCCCATCGCGATCTGCCCCTGCACGGCCTGGTAGCCGGCGCCCTGCGCGTCGGCCCACGGGTCGAGGAAGGCGCCGATGCGCGCCATCCGGTACGGCTCCACCTTGATCATGATGACAGCGGCCAGGACCGCGAGCGCCATGATGCCGCCGAACAGCTTGATCGGCGCCCCCACCACCCACAGCAGCGCCAGGAAGATCATGAACAGCACGAGCGTGGTGCCGAGGTCGCTGCCCAGCATGACCATGACGGCCAGGATCGCGGTGCCCGGCATGAGCGGGATCAGCATCTGCCGCCACTCGATCCTGCCCTGCCTGGCCCGCCTGGCCAGCAGGTCGGCGCCCCATAGCGCGAGACCGAGCTTGGCCGGCTCCGACGGCTGCACGGTCAGCGGGCCGATGTAGATCCAGCGCTGCGCGCCCAGCTCGGACGAGCCGATGAACAGCACCATGACCAGCGCGATGATCGACAGCGCCATCAGCGGGTAGCCGGCCCAGCGGAAGAACTTCACCGGCAGCCGCGAGCACGCGTACATCAGCGGCACGCCGATCGCGGCCGACAGCGACTGCTTGATGAACCACGAGAACGGGCTGCCGGTCTTGTTCAGCGCCTCGATGCTGGAGGCCGACAGCACCATCATCAGGCCCAGCGCGAGCAGCAGCGCGCTGCACATGATGATCAGGTAGTAGGTGGTCAGCGGCTTGTCGAGCAGCTCCTTGAGCGCGACGAGCTGCTCGCGCAGGAACTTCTGCGGGCTCTCCTGGGCGCGGGCCGGCGGCCGCACCCGCTCCTCAGCGCTCGTGCTCACGTCGTGCCCTCAGCTCGCGTACGGCACGCGCGAAGGCCTCCCCCCGCGCCGGATAGTTCGCGAACATGTCGAAGGAAGCCCCCGCCGGGGAGAGCAGCACGGTGTCGCCTGGCGAGGCCAGCCGGGCCGCTTCGGTGACGACTTTGTCCATCGCACCAGTGTCCCGATCCGCGATGTCCACGAGGGGGACATTCGGCGCGTGTCGCGCGATGGCTTCGGCGATCCTGGCGCGGTCGGCGCCGATCAGCACCGCGGCGCGCAGCCTCGGGGCGGCCTGGCGTACGAGGTCGTCCACGTCGGCACCCTTGAGCAGGCCGCCCGCCACCCACACCACCGACGGGTAGGAGGCCAGCGCCGCCGCCGCGGCGTGCGGGTTGGTCGCCTTGGAATCGTCGACGTAGTCGACCTCGCCGATCCTGTCCACGTGGGCGAGCCGGTGCGGGTCGGGGACGAAGTCGCGCAGCCCCTGGCGTACGGCCTCGGACGGCACGCCGAGCGAGCGGGCCAGGGCGGCGGCGGCCAGCGCGTTGGCCACGTTGTGCGGCGCGAACGGCTTGACGTCGTCGAGCGTGGCCAGCTCCTCGGCGGCCTCCACGGGGTCGGCCACGAACGCGCGGTCCACCAGCAGGTCCTCGACCACGCCGATCTCGCCCCGCTTGGGCACCCGCAGGGTGAAACCGACCGCGCCGGGATAGGGCGCGGCCAGCCGGGTGGCCTCGGGGTCGTCGGCGTTGAAGATCACCGTGCCGGCCCGCTCGAACAGGCGGCCCTTGGCGGCGGCGTACTCCTCCATGGAGCCGTGCCAGTCGAGGTGGTCGGGCGCCACGTTGAGCACCGCCGCGGCGTGCGGGGCCAGCGTGGAGGACCAGTGGAGCTGGAAGCTGGACAGCTCGACGGCCAGCGCGTCGTACGGCTCGCCCACCGCGCGCACCACGGGCACGCCCACGTTCCCCACGGCCAGCGCCTTGCGGCCGGCCGCCAGCAGGATCGAGGTGAGCATGCGCACGGCGGTGGTCTTGCCGTTGGTGCCGGTCAGCGCCAGCCACGGCGCCGCCTGTCCGGGACGCAGCCGCCAGGCCAGCTCGACCTCGCCCACGACCTCGACCCCCGCCTTCAGCGCGGCGGCGATGAGGGGGTGGTGCGGCGGCCAGCCGGTGGTGACCAGCCGGGTCACGCCGTCGGGCAGCGCCATCTCGCCGAACCTGGTCTCGACGCCGACCCCGGCCAGCTCGGCGGCGGCGGCGAGCTGCCGCTCGCCCTCGGTCGCCTCGACCACCACGACCCGCTCGCCCCGCGCGGCCAGCACCTCGGCCACGGCGGTGCCGGACACGCCGAGCCCGGCCACACACGTGAGCGTCATGGCCGCGGCATCCACTCGACGTAGAACAGGCCGAGGCCGAGCGCCGCGCACAGCATCGCGATCAGCCAGAAGCGGACCACGATCGTGGTCTCCGCCCAGCCCTTGAGCTCGAAGTGGTGCTGCAACGGCGCCATCCTGAACACCCGTTTCCTGGTCATCTTGAAGAACCCGACCTGGATGATGACCGACAGGGTGATGATCACACACAGACCGGCCAGGATGATGAGCAGCAGCTGCGTACGCGTGGCGATGGCGAGGCCGGCCAGCACGCCGCCCAGCGCCAGCGAGCCGGTGTCGCCCATGAAGATGCGGGCCGGCGGGGCGTTCCACCACAGGAACCCGATCAGCGCCCCCAGCACGGCGGCGGCCACCACGGCGAGGTCGAGCGGATCTCGCACCCAGTAGCAGTTGGGGCCGAGCTGGTCGATGCAGTTGTTGCGCAGCTGCCAGTTGCCGATCAGCACGTACGCCGCCAGCACCGTGCCGGTCGCGCCGCTGGCCAGGCCGTCGAGGCCGTCGGTGAGGTTCACCGCGTTGGAGAACCCGACGATCATGATGAGCACCCAGATGGTGAACCCGACGATGCCGATCGAGGGGCCGATGTCGCGCAGGAACGACACCCGGGTCTCGGCGGGGGTGATGCCGTAGACGTTGGGCTGGCGTACGACGAGGACGGCGAAGACCGCGCCCACGACGAGCTGGCCGAGCGCCTTCGCGCCGCTGCGCAGGCCCAGGCTGCGCTGCTTGTAGATCTTGATGAAGTCGTCGAGGAAGCCGACCGCGCCGAGTCCCGTCATCAGGAACAGCACCAGCATGCCCGACACGGTGATGGGGGTCAGGGTGGCCAGGTGGGAGGCGCCGTAGGCGAGCAGGGCGGCCAGGACGAACACCGTGCCGCCCATGGTGGGGGTGCCCCGCTTGCCGAGGTGGGCCTGCACGCCCTCCTCGCGGACCTGCTGGCCGATGCCGCGCCGCGAGAACAGCCGGATCGCCAGCGGGGTGCCCAGCATCGAGAGGATGAGGCCAACCGCGCCGGCGATGATGATGTTGGTCACTGGGGGGCACCTCCGAGCACGAGCTCGGCCGTCCGCTCGAGGCCCATCGCCCTGGGGCCCTTGATCAGCACCGCGTCACCGGGCCGCAGCCACGCGGCGAGCTGCTGCGCCGCCGCCTCGGCGTCGGCCACGTGCACGACCGTCGTCGGCTGCCCGTACCCACCGGGCGGCCCGAGCGGCGGCCCCCCGGGCGGCCCCTGCCACCCCGGCACGCCCTGCCCGTGGGGACCGGGCACAGGAGACACGGGAACGGCCCCAGGAACCTGCGGCCCGGGCCCGGCCACTTGCGGGGCCTGCGGGCCGGAGGCGGGAACGCCAGGGCCCTGGGGACCGGGGACGGGAGCGCCCGGGGCCTGGGGGCCCGGGGCGGGGGTGCCGGGGAGTGTGGCGGGGGGCTGGAAGGTGTTCTGGGAGTCCATGGCCGCGGCCGTTTCCATGGCGGCGGCGCGCGCCCCCTGGAGGACGGGCTCGGCATCGGGGCCGGCCACGATGAGCCCGGCCAGACCGGCGGCGCCGGCCATGCGGCCCAGCTCGGTGTTGAGCGCCCCGCTCTCCTCCCCCAGCTCGCGCAGCGCCGCGATGACGGCGAAGCGCCGCCGCCCGCGTCCGATGACGTCGAACGTCTGGAAGGCGGCCCGCATCGAGTCGGGGTTGGCGTTGTAGGCGTCGTTGACCACGGTCACCCCGTCGGGCCGGTCGGTGACCTCCATCCGCCACCGGCTGCGCGGCGTGGCCGCCGACAGCTCCTCGGCGATCGTGGCGACCGGCAGCCCCAGCTCGTAGGCAGCGGCGGCGGCGGCCAGCGCGTTCTCGACGGCGTGCGCCCCGATCAGCTTGAGCGCCACGTGCGCCGACCCCGACGGGGTGCGCAGCGTGAACGAGGCCCGCCCGCGCGCGTCGACCACCACGCCCTCGGCCCTGACCGAGGCGGACTCGCTCTGCCCGAAGTACGTGACCCGCGCCTCGGTGCGCGAGGCCATGCCGCGCACGAGCGGGTCGTCGGCGTTGAGCACCGCGACGCCGTCGCGCGGCAGCGCCTCGACCAGCTCGCCCTTGGCCTTGGCGATGGCCTCCTTGCCGCCGAACACGCCGAGGTGGGCGGTGCCGACGTTGAGCACGACGCCGATCTTGGGGGGCGCGATGCGGGTGAGGTCCTTGATGTGGCCGATGTTGCGGGCGGCCAGCTCGAGCACCATGAAGCGGGTGTCGAGGCCGGCCCGCAGCACGGTCAGCGGGTGGCCGAGCTCGTTGTTGAAGCTGCCGACGGGCGCGATGGTGGCGCCGATCCGCCCGGTGAGACGGGCCAGCAGGTCTTTGGTGCCGGTCTTGCCGGCCGACCCTGTCACGCCGATGACGGTGACCTCGGGCAGCGTGCGCGCCTGGGCGGCGGCCAGCTCGGCGAGCGCGGCGGCGACGTCGGGGACGATCACCGCGGGCGCGTCGACGGGGCGGCTCGCGAGCACGGCGACGGCGCCGTCGCGTACGGCCTGGGCGGCGAAGTCGTGACCGTCGACCCGCGCGCCCTTGATGGCGACGAAGAGGGATCCCGGTTCTACGGCCCGCGAGTCGATCACGACGGGCCCGCGCACCACCGCGCGGGGATCGGCCATGCCCGACAGGGCGCCCGAGGTCATCTCGGCGATCCTGGCCAGAGGCAACGGGATCATTAGTGCTTCCTGCTTTCCTTGCGTGCGTCGATCGCTTCGGCGACCACTTCGCGGTCGTCGAAGGGGATCACCTCGCCTGAAACGTACTGGCCCTGTTCGTGACCCTTGCCCGCTACGACGATCACGTCGCCGCGCCCGGCCCGGGCGATCGCCAGGCCGATGGCGGCCGCGCGGTCGGGCTCAATGATCACATGAGCGCGGTCGTGCTGCGGAACGCGGAGCGCCCCTTCCATCATCGCCGCGAGGATGGCCAGCGGATCCTCGGACCGCGGATTGTCGTTCGTGAAGATGGCCACATCAGCCAGTTGTGCAGCGATTTCCCCCATGATGGGGCGTTTACCGCTGTCGCGGTCGCCGCCGCAGCCGAGCACGATCGTCAGCCGCCCCTCCGTGACCGACCGCAGCGAGCGCAGCACCGACTCGACGGCGCCCGGCTTGTGCGAATAGTCCACGACGGCCTGGAACTCGTCGTCCGCGGCCGTGACGCGCTGCATGCGGCCGGGCACCCCGGCGAGCGTGCCGAGGCCCTCCACGGCCGCCTGGAGCGGCACGCCGGCCTCGACGAGCGTCACCACCGCGCCGAGCGCGTTGGCCACGTTGTACGGCCCGGGCAGCGCCACGCTCGCGTCGGCCTCGACCCCTCCGGGACCGACCACGCGGAACGTGCTGCCGTCGGCGCCGAGCCTGGTCTCCACCGCCCGCCAGTCGGCCTCGGGATCGCCCAGCGCCGAGAACGTCGTCATCGGCACCTTCGCCAGGCCCAGCAGCTCGCGCCCGTAGCGGTCGTCGAGGTTGGTCACCCCGACGCGGCTCAGCTCGGGCTGGAACAGCTTGACCTTGGTCATGAAGTAGTCCTCGAAGTCCTTGTGGAAGTCGAGGTGGTCCTGCGACAGGTTGGTGAACAGCGCGACGTCGTAGTAGACGCCGTCGACCCGGCCGAGCGCGAGCGCGTGGCTGGAGACCTCCATGGCCGCCGCGGTGACGCCCAGCTCGCGCATGAGCCCGAACAGGCCGTGCAGCTCCGTCGCCTCCGGCGTGGTGAGCCTGGGCTGGAAGCGCTGCTCGCCGGCGTGGATCTCGACGCCGCCCACCAGGCCGGTACGGTGACCCGCGGCCCGCAGGCCCGCCTCGATCATGAACGTGGTGGTGGACTTGCCGCTCGTGCCGGTCACACCGAGCACCTGGATGTCGTGGGCCGGCTGGCCGTAGATCCAGGACGCGATCTGCCCGAGCAGGGCGCGCGGGTCGGGCACGATGAGCACGGGCAGCCCGGTGGCCACCGCCGCGTCGCGCCCGGCGCGGTCGGTGAGCACGGCGACGGCTCCGCTCGCCATCGCGTCCGCGGCGAACGCGGCGCCGTGGACCCGGTTGCCCGGCAGGGCGACGTAGAGGTCGCCGCGCCGGACTTCACGGGAGTCGATGGTGACGCCGGTCAGCGCGGCGTGCGGTGAGCGCGAGGTGCCCGAATCGGCATCGAGCATGGTCGCGAGCCCGCTCAGCGGGCGGGGCGGGCTGGTCGTGGGACGCATAGACGACGGGGGACGCACGGCGAGAGCGTACCTTCCCTGGTCACTGTCCCGCGCGGTTCCGCACCGGCGGGGCGGCGGAGCCTGTGGGAGGAATCTTCTTGCTCTTGATGGCGAACGTCATCACATCCTTGAAGACGGGGGCCGCGAGCTGCCCGCCGAAGTGGCCGTTCTTCGGGTTCTGCAGCACCGACAGCACCACCAGGCGGGGGTCGTCGGCCGGCGCGAACCCGGCGAACGAGGCCGTGTAACCGTCGTAACGGCCGAGTTCGGCATCGTAGCGGTTGGCGGTGCCCGTCTTGCCCGCCACCCGATATCCGTCGATGGCGGCCAGCTGGCCGGTGCCCTCCTCGCCCACGGCGCTCTCCAGCATGGTCGCGATCTCCTTGGCAGTCGTCTCACTCACCACCCTGGTCTGCTTACCTGCGGGAGCGGGGACGAACCTGCCGGACGCGTCGGTCGTGCCTGCCACGATCTGCGGATCCATCTTGACGCCGCCGTTGGCGATGGTCTGGTAGACGCTGGCCATCTGCAGCGCGGTCACCGAGACGCCCTGCCCGTAGGCGACCGTGCAGTTCTGGCTGCCCGACCACTTCTTGTAGTCGGGCAGCAGACCGGCCTCGGCGCCGGGGACTCCGCCGCCCGGCCTGGTGCCGAACCCGAACGCCTTGAGCATGGCGTGCAGCCGCTCGCTGCCGACCTTGCGCGCGGCCATGACCGTGGCCACGTTGCTCGACTGCGCCATCGCCTGGCGGAACGTCATCGACTCCACCTTGTGGCTGTGGGCGTCGCGCAACACCTGGTCGGCGCACTTGATGCGGTCGGGCACCTGGTAGACCGTGTCGGGCGTGACCGCCTTGGCCTCCAGCGCCGCGGCGGCCGTGATCACCTTGTTGGTGCTGCCCGGCTCGAACACGACGGCGGCGGCCTTGTTCACGAAGCTCTCCGCGGGGGCCTTGCGCCAGTTGTTCAGGTCGAGCTCGGGCGCGTTGGCCATGGCGACGATCTGGGCGGTCCGCACGTCCATGACGATGACGGTGCCGCTGTCGGCGCCCGACTTCTTCACCTGCTCGGCGATGGACTTCTGGGCGGCCCACTGGATGTCGCGGTCGATGGTGAGCCGGACGTTCCTGCCGTCCACGGGCGCCGTCTGCTGGCTGGCGGTCATCGGGATCTGCTGGCCGTCGCGGCCGGTCTCGACGCGCTGCTCGCCGTCGCGGCCCGCCAGCAGCTTGTTCTGGGTACGTTCGACGCCGCCGAGCCCGGTGCCGTCGTCGCCGACGAACCCGATGAGGCTGCCCGCGAGGTCGCCCGCCGGGTAGAGCCTGCGGTAGGTCTTCTTCGCCGAGAGCGCCGGGATGCGGGCCTGCATCAGCCGGGTGGCGACGACCGGGTCGACGTCTCTGGCCAGCAGCTGGTAGTGGGTGCCCGTCCTGGCGAGCTTGGCGGCGATGTCCTGCTCGCTCTTGCCGAGCTGCTGGGCCAGGATCGCGGCCGCCTTCGCCCTGATGGCCTCGGGCACCTTGGTCGGGTCGATCGACACCTCGCGGGCCTCGACCGTGACGGCCAGGTTGTGGCCGTTGACGTCGGTGATCGCGCCGCGCTTGGCCGGGATCGTCACGGTGTGCAGGCGCTGTTTGGCCGCCGCGGCCTCGTACACCTTGGAGTCGAGGCCCTGCAACTGGATGAGCCGGCCCGCGAAGATGGACAGCACGAACGTCATGCCGATCAGGCCGATGTTGATGCGCCTGCGCGGGTTGCCCAGCCGCAGCACGAGCGGCGGGCGCGGCGGCGGGCGCCGCGGTCCTCTGGGCGGCGGCACGTCGGCACCGCCCCGCGAGCCACCTGCGGCGCCGCTGCGGGAACCGGGGTGCGGGCCGCGCCGGGCCGTGGCGCCGTCGCGCCCCCGCGCCGCCTCGGGCCGCGCACCCGCCGCCGGCCTGGGGCTCCCCGACGGGGTACGCCGCAACGCGTCCTGGCCCCGCCCCCGGGAGTCCTCATCGGCGGTACGCCGCGTCTTGCCCCCGGCCTGCCCGGCCCCTCTGGCGCCGGCGCCGGGACCCGGCCTGCCCGCCGAACCGCCCGCACGACCACCTGGGCCGCCTGGGCCGCCGGACGGACCGCCCGCACGCCCGCGATCGTCGTCACGCCCCTGCACGCGCCCCCGCAGCCGATCGGCATCGTCACGGGGACCGCGCCCACGCGGCCGGTCATCGTCATCACGGGAGCTCCGGCCACGCGGCCGGTCGTCATCGCGGGGACCGCGCCCACGCGGCCGATCGTCGTCGTCGCGGGGGTTGCGGCCACGCGGCCGGTCGTCGTCGCGGCCCTGGGCCCCCCGTGACCGAGGGCGCTCGTCGTCGTGCGGACGGCGGCGGCCGCCCGCGTCCTCGTCGTCGCGGGGACGCCTGCGGGCGCCGGGACGGTCGCCGTCGCGGGCAGCGTCACGGGCAGAGTCACGGGCAGCGTCACGGGCAGCGCCGTGGGCCGAGTCGTCGGCCGGGTCGGGGCGGCGGCGGTTGCGGCCGTCGTCCGGGCCGAAGGTCTCGCGGCCGAACGGCAGGTCGAGCGGGTCGTCGCGATCGCGCGGCCGGCGCGGCGGGTTCTCCTGCGACGGCGGACGCCCCTCGCCTGAGGAGCCCCCGCGCCCCGGGTCGCGCCCGGAATCACCGCGCGACGCGCCGCCCTGACGTGCCGTCCTCCCGGGCCCGCCCGGCGTACGACGAGCGGCGCCTGGCCCTCCCTGAGAGCCGGCGCCGCCTGCGCCGCGGCCGGGACCCTGCCCCCTGCCGCCTGTTTCCCTCACCGCTGCGGATCCGCCTGGCTCGCCTGGTCACCGGCGCTGCTGTAGGCGTTGACCTCGTCCCAGTCGGTGTGCTGGCCCTGCATCTCGGCCAGCTTGGCGATGTTCCCCGGCTGGGTCTTGAGCTGGTATTCCTGGTCGATCTTCTCGTTCTCGCGCTTGGCCACCGCGATCTCCTCGCGCAGCTTGGCGTCGGTGATCGTGTCCTGGGCGAGCATGGTGTTGAGCAGCAGCAGGCTCACCAGGCCGCCACAGAGCAGGCCGACGACGAGCAGCACGAACGGCGTGCGCTGCCGCCGCGCGGGCCCACGGCCGCCCGCGGGGCGTGCCGCCGGCGCCTTGACGCGTGCGCGTCCCTTGGCCGCCTCGGGACGCTCGGTGCCGGGCGCCTTCCCGGGAGCCGCGGTCTTGCCCCGCGAAGGAGCGGCGGTCGTGCCCCGCTCGGGAGCCGCGGCCTTGCCGCGTGCGGGCGCGGTCTTGCCCCGCTCGGGAGCCGGCGCCTTGCCACGCACGGGAGCGGGCGTGCCTCGCTCGGGAGCCGGCGCCTTGCCACGCACGGGAGCGGGCGTGCCCCGCTCGGCGGTCGCGCTCTTCCCGCGCGTGGGAGCCGCCCCTCGCGCGGGGGCCGGCTTGCCGCGCTCGGGCGCGGGCGCCTTGCCGCGGGCGGCGCCGGGCGCGCCGGCGCGCCCGGCGAGGAGGGCGCGTTCGGCGGCGGCCTCCGCGCGTGCCCGCTCGGCGGCCGAGCCCTTGCCCCCGGCCTCGGGCCGCGTGTCGATACGGGGCCGCGGCTTGGGCTGCTGCGACACGGCCGACCTGCGGGTGCCCGTCTTGGGCACCGCGCGGCGGACGGGAGCCCCCCGGCCGGTCTCCTGCTCAGTCGTCAACACGGATCCTCTCTGCCGCCCGTAGCCGGGCCGAGGCCGCCCGCGGGTTGCGGGCGAGCTCTTCTTCGCTCGGGAGCTCTGCTCCCCTCGTCAGCAGGCGGAACCTCGGCTGGTGAGCCGGCAGCGGGACGGGCAGCCCGGGAGGGCTGGTGTCCCTGGTTCGCGCCGTGAGGGCCTGCTTGGTGAGCCGGTCCTCGAGTGAGTGGTAGGAGAGCACGACGACTCGCCCACCCAGCGCCAGTGCGTCGAGTGCCGCGGGCAGCGCCGCCTCCAGGGCGGACAGCTCCGCGTTCACCTCGATGCGCAGCGCCTGGAAAGTCCTCTTGGCGGGGTTTCCCCCGGTGCGCCGGGTCGCGGCGGGGATGGCCTCGCGAACGATCTCCGCGAGCCGCTTCGTCGAGGTTATTGCCTCTTTGGCACGTTCTCTGATGATCAGGCCCGCGACACGCTGAGCGAATCTCTCCTCGCCGTAGTCGCGCAGGATGCGGGTCAGCTCGGCGGCGGAGTAGGTGTTGACCACTTCGTCCGCCGTCAGCTCCTGCGAGGTGTCCATGCGCATGTCGAGCGGCGCGTCGTAGGAGTAGGCGAACCCGCGCTCGGCCTCGTCGAGCTGCGGCGAGGAGACCCCGAGGTCGAACAGCGCCGCGTCGATCGTGCTGCGCCCGGCGCGCGCGAGCACGTCGGGCAGGTCTGCGGACGAGGCGTGGACCAGGGTGATGCGGTCGGCGTAGGGGCTCAGCCTGCGGGTGGAGTGTTCGATCGCGAAGGGGTCGCGGTCGATGCCGATGAGGTGCAGCGCGGGATGTGCGGCGAGCAGCGCCTCGGAGTGGCCGCCGAGGCCGAGGTTGGCGTCGACGACGACGGGGGCGGGGCCGGACAGCGCGGGGCCGAGCAGCTCCAGTGTGCGCTCGAGCATCACCGGAACGTGACCGCCCTTGGCGACGCTGTCGTCCATCTCCAACCCCCCTCTCGCGTCCTTGCTCGCGGATGACGCGTTCATCGGTCGATCGCCGGTCCTTCCTGGGTCCCCACCCGGCGCCGCCCGGCCAGGTCCCCATCCGCACCCTCTTCGTGGACGCCCGCCATCTGACACCGGGGAAGGTGCATCAGCTGGCGGACAGTGGTTGCGGGTGGAGACCTCGCCGAACGACATCACCGACGGATCGACCGTGGTTCCTACAAGATCCCTGGCAGCACCTCCTCCGACAGTTCGGCGAACGCCTGCTCCTGTGCGCTGAGATAGGTGTCCCAGGCCTGCGCGTCCCAGATCTCCAGCCGGGTGTTGGCCCCGATGACGACGCAGTCACGTTCCAGGCCCGCGTACGCGCGAAGGCCCTGCGGGATCGTGATGCGTCCTTGTTTGTCTGGTTTCTCGTCGGACGCACTGGCGAAGAAGACGCGGCTGTAGTCACGTACCGCCTTGGCGGTGACCGGGGCGGTGCTGAGAGCCTCGGTAATGCGCTGGAACTCCTCCACGGGAAAGACGTAGAGGCATCGCTCCTGGCCTTTGGTGATCACAAGACCCTCCGCCAGCTCCTCACGGTACTTAGCCGGCAGGAACAGCCGTCCCTTGTCGTCCAGACGCGGTTGATGGGTGCCGAGGAACACCGGCCCCACCTCCCGTGCCTCGTGAAGCGCTCAGCGCTGGTGCACCGGGCCCTCCACTGCGCACCACCATACTCCACTTCTCCCCACCGTCAACTGATTCGAACCGTCTTCATCATCGGTTTCCCTTGCGTTACCGCAGGTCAGAGGCATGGCCTGGGGTGGGGGGCGGTGGGGTGGCGGCGACCGCCATGGGCGTGTCGGGGCTTTGAAACGCCGTTCAAATAGGGCCTTCGCGGGGGCGGCGAAGCTCGGGGTGGAGGAAAGTGGGGCGCTTCGCGGGGCACATGGCGGTGCGCTGTGTCACGGGATTCGCACGACCATGCCGCAAGAACCGGAACATCACCGGTGTTCCCTGAATATCCACAAATGTCGCTACAGAACCCGCAGCGTCGTAGGGTCGTACAGACAATGGAAAAGGAATGGCATGGCTCCCGCAAAGGCACCGTACCGGGACAGCCGTCGCACTTCTCATGGAGGCCTGGTGGCAGTAACCCATGACGTCCCTCCCCAGCTCGACGAGCTGGTCACCACCGCCCACCGGATCCGGCAGGCCATCGAATCGGTGATCGAGGGCAAGAGCGACGCCGTCCGCCTCACCCTTACCGTCCTGCTCGCCGAAGGCCACCTCCTCATCGAGGACGTGCCGGGAGTCGGCAAGACGATGCTCGCCAAGGCGCTCGCGCGCTCCATCGACTGTCCGGTACGCCGCGTGCAGTTCACCCCCGACCTGCTGCCCAGCGACATCACCGGGGTCAGCGCGTACAACCAGCAGACGCGGGAGTTCGAGTTCAAGCCCGGTCCCGTCTTCGCCAACATCGTCGTCGGCGACGAGATCAACCGTGCCTCGCCCAAGACGCAGTCCGCGCTGCTGGAGTGCATGGAGGAGCAGCAGGTGACGGTGGACGGGCGGACGTACCAGCTCGACGCGCCGTTCATGGTGATCGCCACCCAGAACCCCATCGAGATGGAGGGCACCTATCCCCTGCCCGAGGCGCAGCGCGACCGCTTCACCGCGCGCGTGGCGATGGGCTACCCCGAGCCGACCGCCGAGCTGGAGATGCTCGACGTGCACGGCGGCACCTCACCGCTCGACAAGCTGGAGCCGGTCGCGACCACCGCCGAGGTGCGCGCCCTCATCGAGGCCGTACGCGGCGTCTACGTCTCCCAGCCGGTCAAGAAGTACGCCATCGACCTCGTCGTGGCCACCCGCCATTCCCCCGACCTGCGACTGGGCGCCTCCCCGAGGTCCACGCTGCAGCTCGTACGCGCCGCCAGGGCGCACGCCGCGCTGTCAGGCCGCGACTACGTCATCCCCGACGACCTGCAGGACCTCGCCATCCCCGTGCTGGCGCACCGCCTGCTGCCCAGCATCGAGGCCCAGGGCCAGCGCCGCCTGCCCGAGCAGGTCGTGACCGACCTCGTCAGGCGGGTCCCGGTGCCGGAGACGCGGGGGGCCTGATGGCCGACATCCAGGACCCGCGCCCGCCGGAAGAGGCGCGGTGAGGGCCGGGCTGCGGGCGCTGACCTCCCGGGGCAGATCGTTCCTGGCGTCCGGGATCGCGGCGCTGGTCATGGCCGTCCTCCTGGGCGAGAACGACCTGTTCAGGATCGGCGTCCTGATCACGGCGCTGCCGCTGCTGGCCGCGATGGTGGTGGCGCGGACGCGCTACCGGCTGAGCTGCGCCAGGCGGCTGGACCCGGCGCGGGCCGAGGTGGGCGGCGAGGCCACCGTGACCCTGCGCCTCGAGAACGTCACCCGCCTGCCCACCGGCCTGCTGCTCATCGAGGACACGGTGCCGTACGCGCTGGGCGTGCGGCCCAGGTTCGTGCTGGACAGGGTCGAGGCCAGGGGCGTGCGGGAGATCGACTACCGGGTACGCTCCGACCTGCGCGGGCGCTACACGATCGGGCCGCTGTCGATCCGCATCGCCGACCCGTTCGGGCTGGTCGAGCTGGCCCGGTCGTTCACGATCAGCGACACGCTCGTGGTGACGCCGCAGGTGGTGGCGCTGCCGCACGTACGGCTGTCGGGCGAGTGGACGGGCGGCGGCGACAGCCGTACGCGGAGTGTGGCGGCGGCCGGCGACGACGACGTGGCGCCGCGCGAATACCGGCAGGGCGACGACCTGCGGCGGGTGCACTGGCGCTCGACGGCCCGTCACGGCGAGCTGATGGTGCGCCGCGAGGAGCAGCAGTGGCAGAGCCGCGGCGCGCTCCTGCTCGACACCCGCAGGCACGCGCACCGCGGCGAGGGTCCGCGCTCGTCGTTCGAGGTGGCCGTCTCGGCGGCGGCCTCGATCGGCGTGCACCTCGCCCGCGAGGGCCTCGGCCTGCGGCTGGTCACCGACCAGGGCGCCGAGCACCTCACCGACCAGGGCCTGAGCCACTCCCTGCTGGACACCCTCGCCGTGATCAGGCACAGCCCGGCCCGCTCCCTGGAGATGGGCGTCTCGGCGCTGCGCCAGGGCGGCGGCGACGGGCTGATCGTCGCCGTGCTCGGCGCGATGGAGCCCGAGGAGGCCAGGGAGCTGGGCAGGCTGCGGCACAGCGGCATCACCGCGGTGGCGGTGCTGCTGGACGTCAGCTCGTGGGAGGGCGGCGACGGCACCGCCGCCGAGAACCAGCGGGCCGTCGAGACGGTGCTCGCCGGGTACGGCTGGCGCATCGTCACCCTGCCCGCGGGCACCTCCATCGCCACCGTCTGGCCGGACGCCGCGGGACGCGGCAGATACGTGCTCGATCCCGCGGGAGGGGCGGCATGAGACTGACGATCGCCTCGGGGGTGGCCGCGTTCACCGCGGCCGTCCTCCTCTACCCCCTCTTCGCGGGCGGCGCCTGGTTCTGGACCTCGCTCGGCGCGGTGCTGGCCGTGGTCGCGGCGGGCCTGCTGAGCAGCCGCCTGTCGCTGCCGGCGTGGGCGGCGCCGCTGGTCGGGCTGGCGGCCACGGGGATCTTCCTGACCGTCTCCTTCGCCTCGGAGGAGGCGTGGGCGCTCATCGTGCCGACGAAGGACTCGGTGGCGGAGCTGGTCAGGCTGCTCGGCGTCGGGTGGGCCGACATCCAGCGGTTCGCGGCGCCCGTGCCGGACACCGACGGCATCACGCTGCTGACGTCGGGCGGCGTGGCGCTCATCGCGATCGCCGTGGACTTCCTCGCCGCGCGGCTGCGCCGGGCGGCGCTGGCCGGGCTGCCGCTGCTGGCGCTGGCCACGGTGCCGGCGACGATCCTGACAGACCCGATCAGCTGGCCGGCGTTCATCATCGCCGCGCTCGGGTTCGTGGGGCTGCTCATCTCCGACGGGCGCGAGCGGATCGGCCACTGGGGCCGGGCGGTGCTGGTACGCCGGACCCGCGTGGTGACCCCGTCCCAGGGGACGCCGCCGCGCGACACCGCCGACACCAGCGGGCTGCGGCTGTCGGGCAAGCGCATCGGGTTCGCGGCGATCGTGCTGGCCGTGCTGCTGCCGGCGGCGCTGCCCGCGATGGAGCCGGTGTCCTTCTTCACCTTCGGCGTCGGCGGGCGCGGCTCGGGGCCCGGGAACTCGATCAGCATCCCCAACCCCATCGCCAACCTCAAGGGGCAACTGCAGTTGCCGGACCGGCGGGTGGTGCTGACCTACACCAACAACGACGACCAGCCCCGCTATCTGCGCATCTACGCGCTCGACACGTTCGACGGGCAGCAGTTCGGCATGACCCAGCCGAAGGGCGCGCCGCAGAACAGGACCGAGAACGGCCCGCTGCCCGCCCCGCCGGGGCTGGGCCGCGATCCCAAGATCACCAACGTGGTCACGAACGTCAGGATCAGCGACGAGATCGCGCGGCTGCAGTTCCTGCCGCTGCCGTACCCGCCGCGGCAGATCAAGGTGGACGGTGACTGGCGGGCCGACGTGGACACGCTCATGGTCTTCTCCACCCGCGAGGAGGCCGCCGGCATCGAGTACGACGTCAGCACCAGCGAGCCCCAGCCCACCGCCGACCTGCTGGACGCGACCGACAACACTCCGCCCCAGGTGGACGACCGCTTCCTCGCCCTGCCCGAGAACCTGCCGCCCGGCATCCTGGAGCTCGCCGAGAAGGAGACCGCCGAGGCGAACACCAGGTACGAGGCCGCGGTGATGCTGCAGGAGTTCTTCACCACCGACGGCGGCTTCACCTACAACCTGGAGACGCAGGGCCACAGCAACTCGGCGCTCAGCGACTTCCTGCTGCGCTCGCGCGCGGGCTACTGCGAGCAGTTCGCCGCGTCGATGGCGGTGCTGGCCCGGCTGATCGGCATCCCGTCGCGGGTCGCGATCGGCTACACCGGCGGCACCAAGGTCGGCGACCACTGGGAGGTCGGCACGAACGACTCCCACTCCTGGCCCGAGCTGTACTTCGAGGGCGTGGGCTGGCTGCCGTTCGAGCCGACGCCATCCGGCGCCGCGGGCCAGGGCAGCGCCCGGGTGCCCGAATACTCCCGGCCGCGGCCCGAGCCGGCCGCCACCACCAGCGAGCCGTCGCCCGGCGCCACCAGCTCCGAGGCGGACGCCCCGCAGGACCCGCAGGCCCGGCGCAACATCCGCGAGCTGGACCGCGAGGGCACCGTCGCGACCGGCACGCTGCCGCCCGACGACTCGATGCCGCTGGCCGGCAAGATCGGCATCGGGGCGGGCGCGCTGCTGCTCGTCCTGCTGATCCCGGCGGGTCTGCGGCTGGTCTCGCGCAACCGGCGGGTACGCCGCCTCACCTGGAAGGTCTCCCAGCCCTCCGACGAGCTGACCGCCAGGATGGCCGTGGGCCGCGGCCAGACCACCGTCGCGGCCGTGTGGGCGGAGCTGGACGACGTCCTGTACGACTACGGCATGGCCCGCCTGCCCAGCGAGACCCCACGGGCGCTGGCCCGGCGGCTCACCCAGCAGTACGAGTTCGACGCCGAGTCCGCCGCTGCCATGACGGCCATCGCGGGCAACGTGGAGCGGGTGCTGTTCGCCCGGGAGCCGGGCAGGATCGCGCCCATGGGCAAGGACCTGCGCAAGGTGCGCCTGGCGCTGGCGGCCACCGTGTCACGCGGGCGGCGGCTGCGCGCCGTCCTGATGCCGCCGTCCACGTTGCGGCGCATCCGGATGCTGGGCGAACGCCTGCTCGACGGCTTCGACCTGCTGGAGACGATCAGGCTGCGCCGCACCTCCCAAAAGGGCGCCTGACCCCGAAACAGCGACCGCCCGGCCCCGTACGGGGCCGGGCGGTCGCGTCACTCGGGGCGCTGAACCAGGACGTCGGCCGGACTCGTAGGGGGCGAGGCGGTCGCGCCACTTGGGGCGCTGAACGAGGACGTCGGCCGGACCCGTAAGGGGCCGGACGGTCGCGTCACTTGGGGCGCTGAAGACGGCGGCATCGGCAGGGTCCGCGAGGGCCGGGCGCGTCACGTCGCGACTGCTGAGGCGCTGAACTCACTCCCTCTGGAACGCACCGGTCGGGTGGTCGCGGCTCGTGTGGCGGCCACGGCGCCCGGCGGGCGGCGGGCGGCCGGGGGGTGGGCATGCGGGCGGCCGCCCCGTGCCGGGGGCGGCCGCGTCAGCTAGCCTCGCGGGTCAGCGCTCGTCGTGGCGACGGCGCCAGCGCTCTTCCATGCGCTCCATGAAGCTGCCCCGGTTGCCCCGGCGGGCCTGCTTGCCCGGAGGAGTGGCCGTGCCTGCGGCGGGGGCGGAGTCTCCGAACCCGTTCATCTTTTTCCAGCTGGACAGGCCCCACAGACACGCGGCGAGCATGACCACGAAACCGCCGACGCCGAGCGGGATCAGGCTCATCACCACGCCGACCATCATGATGACGACGCCCAGGGCAAAGCCGATGGAGGCTTTGACCAGGCGACGCTTGTAATGGCTGCGCGGGTCGCTGATCCTTACGGTGTTGGCCCACTTCGGGTCCTCGGCGTAGAGGGCCTGCTCGATCTGGTCGAGCAAGCGCTGCTCGTGCTCAGAGAGCGGCACGGCGCCTCCCAAGGACGGCCCCAGGACGGGGAAGACGGCAACGGACGACACGGGGTGTCCGAACCTCGCGGTCGGTTATCCCCAGAATACGAGGCTGTAGACGTAGGCGAAAGCAAACGTCCAACGCAGACCAAACCGGAGGTGACGTCATGGCTCCATTGTGGCCCATCTCGCCTCCCTCTCCCCAAAATCCTGACACGGACGCCCCCAGCAAGTCCTGACATCGAACGTCATGTCTCTATTTCATCAAGCTTGCCACGTACCAGCGACGCAGGGAGCACCGCATCGGGACCGAATCTGTGGATCGCGCGATCCATGGCCTGCTCCGCCTCGCGCCACCCGGTCTCCTTCTCGCCGAGACTGAGCTGCCGGGTGGCCTCGCCGGCCGGTCGGAGGTTCTCCATCCGGACCCCCACCAGGCGCAGCCGCACCCGCTGGAGCCCGGCCGCATCGAACAGCTCGCAGGCTGTGGCGTAAATCACCTGAGCCACGTCGGTCGGCTCACGCAGCGTGCGCGACCGGCTGATCGTGGTGAAATCGGCTCGGCGTAGCTTCACACTTACAGTTCTTCCCACGTGACCGGCCTTACGCATGCGAGCGGCGACCCGCTCCGACAGCCGCAGCAGCTCACGCTTGATCACGTCGGGATCGTCGACGTCGGCGGCGAACGTCTCCTCGTTGCCGATGCTCTTGTCGGGGACGTGGGCGGTCACAGGACGCTCGTCGCGCCCCCAGGCCAGCGCCGCCAGATGGCCGCCCACCGCCTGCCCCAGCTCGCGCTGGAGGGTCGTGGGCGGGACCCTCGCGAGGTCGCCGACCGTGCGGATGCCGAGGCGTACCAGGGACTGCTCGGTGCGCTCGCCGACGCCCCACAGGGCCGAGACGGGCAGCGGGTGGAGGAAGTCGACCACCTCGTCGGCGGGCACCACCAGCAGCCCGTCGGGCTTGCACTGCTTGGAGGCGAGTTTTGCGATGAATTTGCTGCTCGCCACGCCCACGGAGCACGTGATGCCGTAGCGCTCCGACACCTGCTCCCTGATCATGGCGGCCACCGTCGCGGGCGGGCCGAGCCGCCGCCTCGCACCCCCCACGTCGAGGAACGCCTCGTCGGACGCGATGGGCTCGACCAGCGGGGTGATGGCGTGGAAGATCTCCATGACGCCCTTGGAGACCTCGGAGTATTTGCCGTGACTCGGCGGGATGATCGTGGCCTGCGGGCAGAGCCGGCGCGCCCGGCTCATCGGCATCGCCGAGTGCACGCCGAACGCCCTGGCCTCGTAGGTGGCGCTGAGCACGACGCCGCGCCCGGCCGGTGAGCCCACGATCATCGGACGCCCCTTCAGCTCGGGCCGCTCGAGCAGCTCGACGCTGGCGTAGAAGGCGTCCATGTCGACGTGGAGGATCGGGCAGCCGCTGTCATCGACCCCGGTCCGCGGAGCGGGGCCGATGCCGGTGATCTGCTTGCGAGACACGCCGCCGATTCTATCCGAACAGGCGTTCTACACCGAGGGGAGCGGTCATCGATTCTTCCCTTCCGCGGGCTCAGGTCCGGTGGGCGAGCACGTGCAGCTGCGTCGCGACGTCGCGCAGCACGGGATGGGTGGCGGCGGCCTGCTCCAGCGCGACCAGCGCCTCGGCGGCGCCCGGCTCGCCGTCGAGCAGCCGGCTCGGCACCAGGTCGGCGAAGACGCGTACGCCGTGGATGGAGCCGATCGTGAACCCGGTGGCGCCCAGCAGCTCGGCCAGCGTCTCGGCGGAGAAGCGGCGCGGCGTCGGGTCGCGGTCGCCCCAGGTGCCGCCCGGGTCGCTCAGCACGGCCCTGGCCTCGTCGAACTGCCCGGCCAGCGCCCGGTGGATGGCGCTGGCGACCGGGTTGGCGGCCAGCACGCTGACCGTGCCGCCCCTGCGCAGCAGCCCGGCCACGGCGGTGAGCGCGCTGATCGGGTCTTCGACGTATTCGAGCACGCTGTGGCACAGGACCAGGTCGGCGGCGTCGCGGCTGAGCAGCTCGCCCAGGTCGGCGGCGTCGCCCTGAAGGCCGCGCACGCTCACGCCGCGCTCCTTGGCGCGGCGCTCCAGCGCGGCCAGCGAGTCGGGGCTCGGGTCGACGACGGTGACGGAGTGGCCGAGCTCGGCCAGCGGCACGGCGAACCCGCCGGTGCCGCCGCCGGCGTCGACGATGTCGAGCGACGTCCGCCCGGTGGCCGCCGTGCGCTCGGCCAGCATGGACCGCAACGCGTCCCAGACGACGGCGGTGCGCACCGCCGGGGTCCTCGTGGTGACGCCTTCTGCACGCAACCTCGGCTCGCCTCCCTCTCCGCCGCGACCGGCGCCCCACGGGCGGCGCCCGGGTCGACCGGGCTGGCCGCCGCGAGACGCGGCTCGCGCGTCTCGCGAAACGTGCACTTCGCGGACGGCATTCTCCATGGACGGGCCCCAGCCTACGCCGTACGCGGGAGCACCCGCTCCCCCGCTGAAGGACCCATTACGGAAAGCCGGCGCGTCACCGTCTGAGCGGCGCTCAGCCCTGCGGGCGGCGGCCGGGCCACCCGTGGGTCACGGTGAGCCGCGCCCGTGGCCGTCAGCCGGCTCTGGGGCGGCCGCCAGGCCCTTGGGAGCGCGCAGCCGCCACGCCTCCGCCAGCAGCTCGCCCAGCTCGCCGGGATCGACCGCCGCCAGCCGCACGAGCACGATCGCGTGCCCGTCGTAGTGAGGCGTGGTGGTGAACGTGGCGGGCTCAGCGGTCAGGAGCTCGTGCTTGTGCTCCTCGGACGGCACCGGGAGCACCAGCAGGTCGCCCTCCTCCCGCATCCGGGCGAACCACTTGCCGCGCACGTAGAAGGCGGGCGTGCCGTACATGGCGCGCTCCGCGGTCTCGGGCAGCGCGAGCGCCAGCCCGCGTACGTCGTCCTCTGTCACCATGCGGTCACCCTAGCCAGCGGCACCGACGAAAACCCGGTCGCTCACCTGCGAGAACGGGAAAAGGGCGCGTCGCGGCTGGTGACGCGCCCCTTATCCGTACGGACCGGCGTGGTTGGAAACGTACCCCGAACGTGGCCCTCCGGTCCCCCGAAACGGGGTACCTAATGGGTGTCTAAAGGGTGAGGCTTGGCTTGAGTTGCTTGAAGCGCGCCAGCAGCCCGTTGATGAACTGCGGCGACTCGTCGGTGGACAGCTCCCCCGCCAGGTGCACCCACTCGCTGATGACCACGCCCTCGGGCACGCCGGGCATCCACAACAGCTCGTACGTGCCGCCGCGCAGCAGATTACGGTCGACGGCCGGCATCCGGTCGAGTGTCCAGCCCTCGGCGTACGTCGTGATGAGTTCGTCGATGCGCGCGTGGTGCCTCGCGACCCCCTCGACGAGGGTCGAGGTGTATTCGTTGACCGGCGGCTCCTGCCGCTCCACGCGCTCGGCGAGGATCTTCAGCGGATCCTCGTCGCGCAGCTCGGCCTCGAAGAGGATGTCGAGCGCTCTCCTGCGTGCTTTGCCGCGTGCCGACACCTCAGGCCCGGCCGAGGTATTCGCCGCTGCGGGTGTCGACCTTGACCTTCTCGCCGGTGGTGATGAACAGCGGCACCTTGATCTCGGCGCCGGTCTCCAGCGTGGCCGGCTTGGTGCCGCCGGTGGAGCGGTCGCCCTGCAGGCCGGGCTCGGTGTTGGAGATGGTCAGCTCGACGGCGGCGGGCAGGTCGACGTAGAGCGCGGAGCCCTCGTTGAACGCGACCGTGGCCAGAGTGTTCTCCAGCATGTAGTTGGCCGCGGTGCCGACGGTGCCGGCCGGCACGTTGACCATGTCGTAGGTCTCGGTGTCCATGAACACGAAGTCGTCGCCGTCCTTGTACGAGTACTGCATCTCGCGCTTGTCGACGTTGGCCACCTCGACCTTCACCCCGGCGTTGAAGGTCTTGTCGACGACCTTGCCGGAGAGGACGTTCTTGAGCTTGGTGCGCACGAACGCGCCGCCCTTGCCCGGCTTGACGTGCTGGAACTCGACAACGCTCCAGAGCTCACCGCCCTCGAGCTTCAGCACCATGCCGTTCTTGAGGTCGTTGGTCGTCGCCACTCGTTCTTCTCCCGCGTGCGGCCGCTCTAAAGGACGAGCAGCTCCTTGGTCGTCTTGGTGAAGAGTTCCGGCCCGCCCTCACGTGTCACGAGCGTGTCCTCGATGCGAACCCCGCCCCGGTCCGGGAGGTAGACCCCCGGCTCGACGGTGATCGGAACTCGATCCTCTAGTCTACCGGTCCTCGACGGGCCGAGGAACGGCTCCTCATGGATCTCCAGGCCGACACCGTGGCCGAGACCGTGCCTGAAGTGCTCGCCGTGGCCCGCCAGCGCCACGACCGACCTGGCCGCGGAGTCGACCTCCCTGGCCCCGGCGCCCGGGGTCAGGGCATGCCGTCCGGCGCGCTGGGCCTCGGCGACGAGGTCGTACAGCTCGCGCTGCCAGGCGGCGGGCGGGCCCAGGCTGACGGTGCGGGTCATGTCGGCGTGGTAGCCCTGGTAGCGGGCGCCGAAGTCGATGGTGACCAGGTCTCCGGCGCGCAGCTCGCGGCCGGTGGGGCTGTGGTGCGGCACCGCGCCGTTCTCCCCCGCCGCCACGATCGTGTCGAACGCGGGCTTGTCGGCGCCCAGCTCGGCCATCCGCTGCTCCAGCAGGCGGGCCAGCTCGCGCTCGGTCATGCCGGGGGCGATGCGCGGCGCGACGTCCGCGAACGCCTGGTCGGTGAGCGCGCAGGCGGTGCGGATGAGGTCGAGCTCCTGCTCGTCCTTGACCGCGCGCAGCCGCTCCACGACCGGCCCGAGCGGCACGAGACCCTCGCCCAGCCGCAGGTACGTGGCCACGCTCATGCACCCCGCCTCGATGCCCACCCCTCTGGTGCCCTCCTGCGCGCCGGGGCTGGGTGTGAGCAGCCGCGCCGCGACGTCGGCCGCCTCCACCACGGGCAGGTCGAGCGCCCTGGCCGCGCCGATGTAACGGTTGTCGGTGGCCAGCACCGCGCCGCCGTCGGCGCCCACCAGGACGGCGGCGTTGGAGCTGGCCAGGCCGGTCAGATAGCGGACGTTGACCGGCGAGGTGACGAGCAGCGCGTGGACCTCGTGGCCGGCCAGCGACTCGGCCAGCCGCGCCCGCCGCGCCGCGTAGTCGAAGGTCATTCCGCCAATCTACGCCTCCGGGCGACAAGGACACCGTCCGCACGCGCTCACCCCGCCTGTCCCGGGCGGGCTCCCGGCGGGCTCCCAGGCGGGCTCCCAGGCTGGGTCAGTGGCCGGGCAGGCGCCAGTCGCGCATGAACTCGGCAGCCGGGCCGGAGGACCGCATGTCGCCCTTCTCCTGGGCCCGCAGCAGGTCGCGGTAGACGCCTGCCACGTGGTTGAGCGTCGAGTCCAGGTGGCCTTCGCCGAGCTTCCTCGCGGCCTTCCTGAGCTTCTCACGGGCCTTGCCGGAGACGCGGGGGTCGATGCCGCCCGTCGCCTCCTGCGCCATCAGGGCCTGGTCGAAGCGCTGGAGCCAGGTGCCGTACCCGCCGGCCGGCTCGGACCTGCCGCCGAGGGTGGCCTTGGGGGTCACGGCCTCGTTCAGCGAGGTGATGTCGTCCTCGCCGATCGTGGCCACGGTCTCCGGCGTGGGGTCGGGGCTGGGCGGCGGTGAGCTGGGCTCCACCTCCTGCAGCGTGTCGGTCGGGACGACGGTGGGGGTGGGCTCCGCGACCGGCTGCTCCTCGCGCTGTCCCGCGATCGAGACCATGACCACGGTCACGGCCGCGATGACGGCGACGGCGATGCCGATCTGCAGGATCAGCTTGCGGTTACGGGCTCCCGACGGCGGCTCGGGCTCCAGGTCGGCGGCCTGGAAGACGGCGGTGTCACCGGCCCGCGGCGGAACGGCGTAGACCTCGGTGGCGCCGGCCCCCTGCCCGAGCCCGGCCCCGCGCAGCGAGGCCCCGGTCTGCGGCATCCCCCCGGGCCCAGGACCGGGACCGGCCTGGGGCGGGACGCCGCCGTGCGGAAAGGCACCGGTCTGCGGCGGGACGCCGCCGTGCGGAAAGGCACCGGTCTGCGGCGGGACGCCGCCGTGCGGAAAGGCACCGGTCTGGGGCGGGACGCCGCCGTCGGGGAAGGCGCCGTCGGGGAAGGCACCGGTCTGGGGCGGCGCGGCGGGCTTGGGGCGGGCGATGGCGGCGAGCGTACGCCTGATGGACTCGCCGCTGCCCGGCCGCCTGGCGGGGTCGTCGGCGAGCATGGCGAGCACCAGCCGGTCCAGCTCGGCGGGCACTTCGGCCCTGATGCCGCCGGGCGGCGCCACCTGACCCCTGGGCGCGTTGTCGTCGAAGGGCGGGCGCCCGCACAGCAGCTCGTAGCAGACGCAGCCGAGCGCGTAGATGTCACCGGGCGCCTCGGCGGGCTCGCCGGGGACCCGCTCGGGGGCGGCGTAGCGGCCGCTGCCGCGTACGGGCTCGCGCCCGTCCATCCCGAACCCGACGACCTTGAGCACGCCGCTGGCGGCCATCCTGAAGGCGTCGGGATCGACCTGCCCGTGCACGACGCCGGCCCGGTGCGCGGCGTCGAGGCCGGCGGCGGCCTGCCCGATCAGGTCGCACACCTCGACGATGGTCAGGCTGCCGCGCGCGGCCAGCTCCTCGCCCAGGCTGAGCCCGGTCAGGTGCTCCATGACGAGGAACGGCGCCCCGTCGTGCTCTCCGACGTCCAGGACCATGGCGACGTTGGGGTGGATGACCTTGGCGACGGCCTGGGCGTGCTGCCTGAGCACCTCACGGGTGGCCGGGCCGGCCGCTCTGGCGCCGAGCACCTTGACGGCCACGACCCAGTCGGCCCGCGTGTCGTACCCTCGCCACACCTCGCCCATCGGGCCGCTGCCGATGCGCTCGTCGAGCCGGTACCGGCCGGCGATCAAGGAGGGCGCGCGCTCCGCGTCGGACATATCCCCGCCAAATACTTAGAAATCAGGATTATCAGGATTTCCGACTTACCATAGGCCCCCGCGGCCCCCGACGCCCCGCGTACACGCTGCCAGGCCGCGTACGGGCAGGAAAAAGGGGGGCGGTGCACCCGCCCCCCTTTTTCACGGACTCAGGCCGTCGCGGGCTCCGCCACGCGGGCCACGCGCGGCTGGTCGAGCGGCTGCGGCGGCGCGTTGAACACGGCCGTGTCGAGGCGGCCCTCCGAGCGCGCCACCAGCACCGGGACGACCATCTGCCCGGTCACGTTGGTCGCGGTGCGGATCATGTCCAGGATCGGGTCGATGGCCAGCAGCAGGCCGACGCCCTCGAGCGGCAGGCCCAGCGTGCTGAGCGTGAGCGTCAGCATGACGGTCGCGCCGGTCAGGCCCGCCGTGGCGGCCGAGCCGACCACCGAGACGAACGCGATGAGCAGGTAGTCGCCCACCCCGAGCTGGATGCCGAACACCTGGGCCACGAAGATCGCGGCGAGCGCCGGGTAGACCGAGGCGCAGCCGTCCATCTTGGTGGTCGCGCCGAACGGCACGGCGAACGAGGCGTAGTCGGCGTCCACGCCGTTGCGCTCGACCGAGACCCGCTGCGTCAGCGGCAGCGTGCCGACCGAGGAGCGGGAGACGAACGCCAGCTCGATCGCGGGCCAGGCGTTGCGGAAGAACCGGACGGGGCTCACCTTGCCCCAGAAGGCCAGCAGCGCCGGGTAGACGGCGAGCAGCACGATGAAGCAGCCGATGTAGACGCCGGCGCTGAACTTGGCGAGCGGCGCGAGCAGGTCCCACCCGTACGTGGAGACGGCCTTGCCGATCAGGCCGGCGGTGCCGATGGGGGCGAGCCTGATGACCCACCACAGCGCCTTCTGCACCAGCTCCAGGACGGAACGGGCGAGGTTCAGGAACGGCTCAGCCTTGTCGCCGGCGGCCAGGGCGGCCGCGCCGAGCACGACGCCGAGGAAGACGATCTGGAGGACCTCCACCTCGGTGAAGGCGGTGACGATGTTCGTGGGCAGGATGCCGGTGACGAAGTCGAGCCAGGTGCCGGCGTGCTCGGGCGCCTTGGCCGCGCCGGTGTCGAGGGTGACGCCCTGGCCGGGGTTGATGAGCAGGCCGAGCCCGATCGCCAGCGCCACCGAGACGGCCGCGGTGATGAGGAACCAGACCAGCGTCTTGGTGGCGAGCCTGGCGGCGCCGTTGACGTTGCGCAGGTTGGCCACGCTGACCAGGACCGCGGTGAAGACGAGTGGCGGTACGGCGAGCTTGAGCAGCTGGACGAAGATCGAGCCGACCTTGGTGAGTGTCTCGGTGAGCCAGGCGACGTCCCAGATCTTGGCGACGAAGCCGAGGGCGATGCCGACGGCGAGGCCCAGCAGCAACTGCAGGGAGAAGGTGAATCTCTTCACGGGGGGATGCCTTCGCATGCGGGCATGCCAGAGGCATGCCGGGGTGAGGGAGATGACGACAGGGACGAGAGTGGCGTCAGCTACAGAGCGATCCGTGCAGCCTGCACAGATCGATGTGCAGCCGCTCGATGAGCCACACGATCACCACGGAAAACCTCACAGCCCGGCATAACCATCAGGAAATGTGGCAAATTCCCTGATGAAGTGTGATCTACGACACAATGTCCTTGATCTGCTCGATGAGCCTGACCCGGTCCTCGTGCGTCTTGGCGATCGGCGCCACATTCAGGGTGGTCACCCCTGACTCCTTCAGCGCCCGCACCCGGTCGCGCACGAAGCCCTCGCTGCCGATGAGCGACGTCTTCTCCAGCAGCTCGGCCGGGACCAGCGCGGCGGCCTCGTCCTTCTTGCCCTCCAGGTAGAGGTCCTGGATCTGCTCGGCCTCCTTCTCGTAGCCGTAGCGCCTGGCCAGGTCGTTGTAGAAGTTGCGGCCCTTGGCGCCCATGCCGCCGATGTAGAGGGCGGCCATCGGCCGGCCGAACTCGCGCAGCCCCGCCACGTCGTCGCCGATCGCCAGCGTGGCGTGCGCGACCACGTCGAGCTCGCCCAGCTCGGGGTCGCGCTTCGCCTTCCCCGCGGCCAGCGAGGCGCCCCAGACGTCGGCGGCCTTCTCCGGCAGGTAGAAGATCGGCTCCCAGCCCTCGGCCAGCTCGGCGGTCAGCTCGACGTTCTTGGGGCCGATGGCGGCGATCATGATGGGGATGCGGGGGCGTACGGGGTGGTTGATCAGCTTCAGCGGCTTGCCCAGACCGGTGCCCTGGTCGGGCGGGAGCGGCACGGTGTAGTGGCGGCCGTCGTACTGGACGCGCTCGCGCCGCCAGACCTGGCGGCAGATCTCGATGACCTCCCGCGTACGCCCGAGCGGCGCGGTGTACGGCACCCCGTGGAAGCCCTCGATCACCTGCGGCCCCGACGCGCCGAGCCCCAGCGTGAACCGCCCGTCGGAGACGTAGTCGAGCCCGGCGGCCGTCATGGCGAGCAGCGTCGGCGTGCGCGAGTAGATCGGCAGGATGCCGGAGGCGATCTGCAGCCGTTCGGTCCTGGCCGCGATGTAGCCCATCTGGCTGACGGCGTCGAAGGAGTAGGCCTCGGCCACGAACACGATGTCCAGCCCGGCCTTCTCGTAGTCGGCCAGCTCGGCCACCGACTCCTTGAAGCCGCCCGCGTAGTTGAGTGCCATACCGATGCGCATTCAGGGCTCCCACTGACCGAATGATGTTCTGTTGAGACGGCACCATGCTATCGCGCCGGTGCGCCGGGCAGGAGCGGCTAGCCTGGATCAGGTGCTGAAGCGGGTCGTCATCGTCGTCTCCGTCGTGGTTTCCGCGGCCCTGGCGGGCCATCGGCTGATCCCGGCGCTGGGTGGGTTCACCCCCGTCCTGGAGAGCCTGCTGCCGTGGATGGGCCTCGCGGTGCCGCTGCTGCTGGCCTTCGCCGCCGTCGCCCGCTCGACCGGCGCGGTGGCCGCCGCGCTGCTGCCCGGCCTGATCTGGGCCGCCATGTTCGGCTCCACGCTGCTGCGCACCCCGCCTGGCGGTCCGAGCGACCTGGCCGTGGGCACCGTCAACGTGGGGGTGACCAACAACGCGTCGGGCGAGGCCGTACGCGCCATCGCCAAGGACCTCGACCTGCTGGCCGCACAGGAGCTGACCAGGGGCGGCCCGGCGGCCAAGCAGCTCAACAAGATGTTCAAACACCACTACGCGGTCAGCACGGTCGGGCTGTGGAGCCGCTACCCGCTCAGCGAGACCAAGCCGCTCGACGTCGGCATGGGCTGGCCGCGCGCCCTGCGGGCGGTCGTCACCACCCCCAAGGGCAAGGTCACCGTCTACGTCATGCACCTCGCCTCGGCCAGGCCGGGACACACCACCTCGCGCGACGTCTCGCTGGCCAGGGCGCGCGAGCTCGTCGACGCCGACCCGAGCAAGCGCATCCTGCTGCTCGGCGACCTCAACACCGCCACCACCGACCGCGGCATGAGCGGCCTGACGCCGCCGCTGACCGACGCGCAGAGCGAGGCGGGCGACGGGTTCGGGTTCACCTGGCCGGCCGAGTTCCCGATCACCAGGCCCGACCACATCCTCCACCGCGGCATGACGGCGACCGAGGCGGGCGTGGCGCCCGCCACGGGCAGCGACCACCGCGCCGCGATCGCCTCCCTGCGCTTCTAGGAGCGGGGCAGCAGCCGGTCGAGGTCGGCGGGCGTGTCGATGTCGGACGGGTCGCCGTGCCCGTCGCACGGCACCTCGGTGACCAGCTCGGGATGAGCCTTCAGGTACGCCCGCGCCCCCACGTCGCCCACGGCCAGCTCCGCCACCCCGGCGAAGTGCGTACGGGCGATCAGCACCGGGTTGCGGCGCCGCCCGCCGTACGTGGCGACCGCCAGCCCCGCCCCCGAGCCGATCAGCGCGCGCACCGCGCCGGGCCCGATCAGCGGCTGGTCCACCAGCGCCACCACCACCGCCTCCGCCTGCGCGGGCAGCGCGGCCAGCCCGGCGCGCAGCGAGGAGCCCATGCCGCTCGCCCAGTCGGGGTTGCGCACGGTCACCGCGCCCCGCACCTGCACCGTGGCCGCGCCCAGCACGACCACGACGGGATGGCAGCCGCCCTCGGCCAGCAGCCGCACGCCGCGATCGACGAGCCGCTCACCGGCGTACTCGACCAGCGCCTTCGGCCGCCCGAGCCGCGACCCCTCGCCCGCGGCCAGCAGCAGCCCGGCCACCCGCGCGTCCCTCACGGCGTCTCGTGGTGGATGCGGCCCTCCGTGGTGGTCAGCGGCCGGCCGGAGCCGCCCCAGCGCAGCTGGATCAGCTCGGCGGCGATCGACACCGCGGTCTCCTCGGGGGTGCGGGCGCCGAGGTCGAGCCCGATGGGCGAACGCAGCCTGGCCAGCTCGTCCTCGGTGAGCCCCGACTCGCGCAGCCGCGCCATGCGGTCGTCGTGGGTGCGGCGCGAGCCCATGGCGCCGATGTAGCCCGCGTTCGTGCGCAGCGCCACCTCCAGCAGCGGCACGTCGAACTTGGGGTCGTGGGTCAGCACGCAGATCACCGTACGCTCGTCCACCTGCACCGAGGCGAGGTAGTCGTGCGGCCACTTGACCACGACCTCGTCGGCGTCGGGGAAGCGCTTGGCGGTGGCGAAGACCGGCCGGGCGTCGCACACGGTGACGTGGTAGCCGAGGAACTTGCCCACCCTGGCGACGGCGGCGGCGAAGTCGATCGCCCCGAACACGAGCATCCGCGGCGGCGGCGCGAACGACTGCACGAACACCGCGAGGTCGTCCAGCCGCCGCTCCCCCTGACCGCCGTAGTGCCGCAGGCCGGTCAGGCCCTGGGCGAGCATGCCGCGGGCGTCGTCGTCCACGGCCGCGTCGAGGCGCTCCAGGCCGAGGCTGCCGGTGGCGTGGTCGGGCCAGATGATCCGGCGGGCGCCGACCTGGCCAGGCCCCGAGACGATGGTGGCCACGGCGACCGGGCGGTGCTCCTCCACCGCCGCCGCGATCTCGCCCAGCTCGGGGAAGGTCTCGATCGAGACCGGCTCGACGAGGATGTCGATGATGCCGCCGCAGGTGAGGCCGACGGCGAAGGCGTCGTCGTCGCTGACGCCGTACCGCTGCAGCAGGGGCGCGTCGGCCTCGGCTGCCAGCTCGAAGACCGCGCCCTCCACGCAGCCGCCCGAGACGCTGCCGACCACCTCGTCGCCGCGCACCGCCATGGCCGCGCCGGGCTGCCGTGGTGCGCTGCTCCAGGTGCCCACCACGGTGGCCAGTCCGAACTTGAGCCCCGACCGCCACCACTTCATGATCTCCGGCAGCACGTCACGCATGGGCGAGCCTTTCGCTGAGTCGCTCGTACGCGGCCAGGCTGTGCCCGGCCACCAGGTCGTCGAGGTGGGGCAGTGCGGCCCGCATGCCGCCCGTGAGCGGCTGGTAGTCGTCGTACCCCTTGTGCGGGTTGACCCAGATCACCCGGCGCGCCTGCCGGGCGAGCCGGCCCATCTGGGTGCCCAGCAACGCGGGGTCGCCACGCTCCCACCCGTCGGAGGCGATCACCGCGATCGCGCCCCTGGCGCTGTAACGGCCGAGGAACTCCTTCAGTTCCGCACCGAGCCGGGTGCCGCCGCTCCAGTCGGGGATCACCTTGGACACCTCGTTGAGCGCCGTCCCGGGGTCTCGGTGGCGCAGCTCGGCGGTGATCGGGGTGAGCCTGGTGCCGACCGAGAAGACCCTGGTGGCCCTCGGCTCGGTCCTGACCAGCGCGTGGGCGAAGCGCAGCAGCGTCTCGGCGTACGGGGCCATCGAGCCGCTGACGTCCACGAACAGCACGACCTGGCGCGGCCTGGTGCTGTGCCTGCGGCGGCGGAGCCTGGCCACGTCGCCCTTCCTGAGCGCGTCGCGGACGGTGCGGCGCTGGTCGAGGCTCCCCCTGCGGGCGGGCTCGAACCGGCGTGAGCGGCGCCTGGCCCGGCCGTGGCTCAGCAGGGCGAGCATGCGGTGCACCTCGGCCCGCTCTGCCTCGCTCAGCCGGGCCACGTCGCGGTGCCGCAGCACCTCGGCCCTGCTGGCGGCGGCGGGCGCGGTGGTGCCGTCGTCCTCGCCGTCCTCGCCGTCGCCGCCCTCGTCGCCATCGTGCTCGGCCAGGTGGCGGGTGACGGTCGCGGTCGCCGTACGGGTGAGCGCGGCCTTGTGGCCCCCGAAGTACGCGGCGAAGCAGCGGTCGTAGCGGGGCAGGTCGTCGGGCCCCGCGCACAACGTCAGCCGCCCGGCCCAGTAGACCTCGGCGGGGTCGGTCACGTCGAGGTGGCCGAGGGCTCCGAGCAGGTTCTGGGTGCGTTCGTGGTCGGCCGCGACGCCCGCGGCGCGCAGCGTCCTGGCGAACCCCGTCATGGTGGCGACCAGCTCACTCATGGCCCGGCCGCACCTTGTCCGGCCGCACCTTGTCCGGCAGTACCTTGTCCAGCAGCCCGTTGCCCAGCACCGCCGCGACGTCCTCCCGGTATTTCAGCGCCGCGCCCAGCGTGGCGGCGGCCCGTCCGGGGTCGAGCTCCTCGGCGCCGAGCGTCAGCAGCGCCTCGGTCCAGTCGAGCGTCTCGGCCACGCCCGGCGGTTTGACCAGGTCCGCCTGCCGCAGCCGGCCGGCCGCGCGGGCGACCTGGGCGGCCAGCGTCTCGGTGCAGGCGGGCAGGCGGCGCCGCAGGATCGCGACCTCGCGCTCGAAGCCGGGATGTTCGAGCCAGTGGTAGAGGCAGCGCCGCTTGAGCGCGTCGTGCACCTCGCGCGTCCTGTTGGAGGTCACCACGACCACCGGCGGGGTCGCGGCCTTCACCGTGCCCAGCTCGGGGATCGAGATCGTGAAGTCGGAGAGCACCTCGAGCAGGAACGCCTCGAACTCGTCGTCGGCCCGGTCGATCTCGTCCACCAGCAGCACGCTCGGCTGCGTCTCGATGGCCTTCAGCAGCGGCCTGGCGATGAGGAAGCGCCGGTCGTAGATCTCGCCCTCCAGCCGGCCCACGTCGGCGATGCCGGCGGCCTCGGCGGCCTTGAGGTGGAGGAGCTGGCGGGCGAAGTCCCAGTCGTACAGCGCCTGGGCGGCGTCCAGCCCCTCGTAGCACTGCAGCCTGATGAGCGGCGCGTCCAGCAGCGCGGCCAGCGTCTTGGCCAGCTCGGTCTTGCCGACCCCCGCCTCGCCTTCGAGGAACAGCGGCCGGCCCATGCGCAGGGCCAGGAAGGCGGCCGTGGCCAGCCCTTCGTCGGCCAGGTAGGAGTGCCGGTCGAGGAGCTCGATCAGCTCGTCGGGCGACTCGATGTCCGTTGCCCTGATTGTCCGCCGCAGCACGCCTTCAGGCTACGTCGCCACCGCGCTCCAGGCGATGGCCGGCGCGGATCATTGCGACTCGCGCGCCTCGCCACGCTCTTTGATCAGGGCCTCCAGCTCGGCGGTGGCCTGGCGGGCGCGCGCCTTCTCGGAGCCCTGGATGCCCATCGCCCCGATCGTGCGCCCGTCGGAGAAGTCGATGCGCGGCCAGGGGTCGCCCACCAGCAGCGTCACCTCCAGGACCTCGGGCCAGGTGTAGCGGTGGGTGCGGACGGCGTTGACGATCGTGACGCCCTCGTCGTCGGCCTCGACCCTGACCCGGCCGAGCAGGTGCAGCACGTACGCCACCGCGCACCCGAACGCCACGATCGCCACCCGGTCGGCGATCTGGAACGGCGGCGCGATGAGCACCGCCATCACCACCGCCCCCACCACGATCAGCGCGGCGAAGCCGTAGGCGACGACGCGGGCCCGGCGCGGACGCCAGGTGACGGGCAGGGGCGGAGGGGATACGGGCTCTGACACGAAGGGAAACCTATCGCAGCCCGGCCTCGGGGACGCGGAGCCGGCGCAGCAGCAGGGCGGTCTCGAGGGCGGCGACGGCCGACTCGTACCCCTTGTCCTCTTTGCTGCCGGGCAGGCCGGAGCGGTCGATCGCCTGCTCCATCGACTCGCAGGTGAGCACGCCGTTGCCGATCGGCGTCCCCTCATCCAGCGAGATCCGCGTCAGTCCGGACGTCACCGAGTCGCAGACGTAGTCGAAATGGGCGGTCTCCCCGCGGATGACCGCGCCCAGGGCCACCACCGCGTCGCACTGCCGTGCCAGCGCCTGGGCGACCACCGGGATCTCCAGCGACCCCGGCACCCGTACCACGGTCGCGCCGGCGCCGCTGTCGTCGCACGCCCGCAGCGCCCGCGCCACGAGCTGGTCGGTGATCGCGGCGTGCCAGCTCGCCGCCACCACGCCGACCGTCAGCCCCGCCGCGTCCGGCGCGCTCGCGACCGGCCGTCCTTCCCCGCTCATGACGCCTCCGAGATGTCGTGGCCGAGCCGTTCGCGCTTGGCCGTGAGATAACGCTCGTTGTACGGGTTCATCGCCACCGGCATCGGCTCCCTGCCGACGACCTTGATGCCGTAGCCGTCCATGCCCTTGAGCTTCGCCGGGTTGTTGGTGAGCAGCCGGACGGACTTGACCCCGAGGTCGGCCAGGATCTGGCCGGCGTTGGAGAACTCCCGCGCGTCGACCGGCAGCCCCAGCTCGACGTTGGCGTCGACGGTGTCGCTGCCGTTGTCCTGCAGGCTGTACGCCTTGAGCTTGGCCAGCAGCCCGATCCCCCTGCCTTCGTGCCCGCGCAGGTAGACGACCACACCGCGGCCCTCGCGGGCGATGGCCGCCATGGCGTTGTCGAGCTGCACGCCGCAGTCGCAGCGCAGCGAGCCGAACACGTCGCCCGTCAGGCACTCGGAGTGGGCCCTGACCAGGATGTTCTCGCCGCCGGTCAGGTCGCCGTAGACGAGCGCGACGTGCTCGCCGCCGTCGAGGGCGCTGGCGTAGCCGTAGGCCCGCCACATCCCGTACGCGTTGGGCAGCCGCGTCTCGGCGACCCTGGTGACCATGCTCTCGGCCCGCCGCCGATGATCGACGAGCTGCTCGATGGAGACCAGCGCGAGGTCGTGCTCGTCGGCGAAGCGGCGCAGCTCGGGCAGCCTGGCCATGGTGCCGTCGTCGTTGACCACCTCGGCCAGCGCCCCGGCCGGCGACAGCCCGGCCAGCCTGGCGAGGTCGACCGCCGCCTCGGTGTGGCCGCGCCTGGCCAGCACCCCGCCCTCGTGGTAGCGCAGCGGGAAGACGTGGCCGGGCCGCACGAGCTCGTCCGGCTCGGTGGCCGAGTCGGCGAGCGTGCGGATGGTCCTGGCCCGGTCGGCCGCCGAGATGCCGGTGGTGACGCCGTCGCGGGCGTCCACGGTGATCGTGTACGCCGTGCGCATGCGCTCCTTGTTGTGGAAGACCATGAGCGGCAGGCCCAGCCTGTCGAGCTCCTTGCCCTCCATGGCCACGCAGATCATGCCGCTGGTGTGCCTGATCGTGAACGTGCACAGCTCGGGCGTGGCCTTCGAGGCGGCGAAGATGAGGTCGCCCTCGTTCTCGCGGCTCTCGTCGTCCACGACGACCACCGGCTTGCCGTTGCGGATGTCGTCGATCGCGCGCTCGATCGGGTCGAGCTTGATGTCACTCATCGGGCCACTCCCTCGGGGGCCGCTCCCCCGGTCACCGGCACGCTCAGCGGCGCGGATCGAGACTCCCGCAGCCACTTGACGAACCCGACCACCACCAGAACGAAGAACACGCCGTAGACGGCGCCCGAGACCACCAGCCCCGAGCTGAACGCCAGCGGCACCCCGACCAGGTCGACCGCCAGCCACACGATCCAGAAGTCCACCAGTGCCCGGCCCTGCGCCCAGGTCGCGAGCGCGCTGCCGACGAAGATGTAGGCGTCGGCGGCCACCAGGACCGCGCCCTCCGGCAGCGGCACGTGCGCGCCCCACGACAGGCCCGTCACCCAGAACACCACCGCGACCGCGATGGTGCCCACCACCGCGATGACGACCAGCAGCAGCCGCTCCCACCATGCGCCCTGCCTGATCGCCAGCCGCCTGCCGTCCTGGGTGCCGCGCCGCCAGGCGTACCACCCGTAGATCGCCAGGCCGGCGAACAGCACCTGCTTCAGCGCGTTGCCGGTGACGTGGGCGCTGATCGAGGCGATCAGCAGCAGCACCGCCCCGGCGAACTGCACCGGCCACGTCCACATCGACTTGCGCATCGCCAGCACGACCGTGGCCAGGGCTGCGATGTTGCCCACCAGGTCGGTCCACAACACATGCGTGCCGAATATCTCGAATCCGGCCTCGGCCCAGCTCACTTGCCCACCAGCCTCTCCACATACTTCGCGATCACGTCGACCTCGATGTTCACCACGTCACCCACCTGGCGCTCGCCCATGGTCGTCAGCTTGAGCGTGGTCGGGATCAGGCTCACGCCGAAGCTTTCGTCGTCAACCGTGGTGACCGTCAGGCTGATTCCGTCGATCGCGATCGAGCCCTTCTCCGCGACGTACGGGCTGAGCGCGGGCGGCAGCGTGAAGCGCAGGTCGTCCCAGCTCTCGCCGGGCTCGCGGGACAGCAGCACGGCGGTGCCGTCCACGTGGCCCTGCACGATGTGGCCGCCGAGGCGCTGGTCGGCGCGTACGGCGCGTTCCAGGTTCACCGCCGAGCCCTCTTTCAGGCCGCCCAGGGAGCTGCGGTCGAGCGACTCCCTGATCACGTCCACGGTGAACACGTCGTCCTTGACCTCGACCACGGTCAGGCAGACGCCGTTGACCGCGATGGAGTCGCCGTGCCCCGCGTCGGAGGTGACCAGCGGGCCGCGCACCGACAGCAGCGCGCCGCCGCCCGCCTGGTCGATGGCCGTCACTTCGCCCTTTTCCTCGATGATTCCGGTGAACATCTAGCGCTCCTCGCCTGGTTGCCGGTGGGTGGGGACGGGCCTGGCGATCAGCCGCACGTCCGGCCCGATTACGGAAATTTCGTCAAATGTCAGGCGGTGGAGCTCGCCGATCGTGCCCACCCCCGCCGTGCCCAGCGCGGCCCTTCCCGAGCCGAGCAGCGCGGGCGCCACGTACGCCACCACGCGGTCCACCAGCCCCTCGCGGACGAACGACCCGGCCAGCGCGGGACCGCCCTCCAGGAACACGCTCACCACCTGCCGCGCGGCCAGCTCCTTGAGCAGGGCCCGCAGGTCGAGCCCCGCGTCGTGGCGGGGCAGGCGCAGCAGGTCGGCCTTGAGGCCGGTGTCCACGTCGTCGGCCACCGCGATCAGCGTGGGGGCCCGGTCGTCGAGGACCCGCGCCGACGCGGGCGTGCGCGCGTCCGGATCCACGACCACCCGGAGCGGCCCCTTCTGGACACCGCTCGGGCCGGCCGCACCGCCAGGACCTGCCGCACCCCTCGGACCTGCCGCGCCGCTCGAACCTGCCGCGCCGGCCGGGCGGGCCGTCAGCTGGGGGTCGTCGGCCAGCACCGTGCCGATGCCGGCCATGACCGCGTCGGAGGCGGCCCGCAGGCGGTGCACGTCGGCCCGCGCCTCGGGCGAGGTGATCCATTGGCTGGTGCCGTCCTCGGCGGCCGACCTGCCGTCCAGCGTGGCGGCGAACTTCCACGTGACGTGGGAGCGCCCGAGCCGGACGAAGGTCAGCCACTCCTCGTTGGCCCGCTCGGCGGCCTCGGCCAGCACCCCTGAGGTGACGGCCACGCCGTGGGCGCGCAGCCGCGCGGCGCCGCCCGCAGCCTTGGGGTTGGGGTCGGGGACCGCGATCACGACGCGGGCCACGCCCGCCTCCAGCAGCGCCAGGCTGCACGGCCCGGTGCGGCCGGTGTGGTCGCAGGGCTCCAGCGTCACGTACGCGGTGCCGCCCCGCGCTCGCTCTCCCGCCTGCGCCAGGGCGACGACCTCGGCGTGCGGGCCGCCCGCGTACGCATGGAAGCCCTCGCCGGCGACCTGCCCCGCGGCGTCGAGCACGACGCAGCCGACGACGGGGTTGGGGGTGGTGCTGCCGTGTCCACGACCGGCCAGTTCGACGGCGCGCGCCATGTGCGCGGCGTCTTGCTCGGGTATCTCCACCCGGGTCTCCTACTCGCCAGTAGCTCCAAGCCACGGCGGGCCCCGGGGGATCTTTCGCCGAGACGTATGCCATACGTCACGGCAGGCGCCCGGCTGGGACACCGGACACCTCGCGCGCTTCCTCCCATCCGGACTTTAACCGTCGGTCCCGGAATTTCACCGGGTCAACCGGCCGATGGCATCGGCCGGGTCGCGGACTGTCACCGCCGGTTCGGACTTTCACCGACCCCGGAGCACGCTAGCTCTCTTTCGCCACCAGTCTGCCACGTCCTTCGCAAAGCACGCGACCGCCCCTCATCTTTTGAGCAAGCGCTCGTTCAGGCGGCCATCATGCGGCGGGCCCTGCGCGCCGCCGGGCTGTGCAGGACGTGCCCCGGGACCAGGCCGATCCCGGTGTGCAGGGTACGCAGCGTCGCCGTCGCCCACAGGTCGCCGACCGGCGTGGCGGGCAGCCCGTACAGGCGCCTGGCCCAGCGCGGCAGGGTGGCGAACGACAGCAGGGTCAGCGCGGGCAGCGCCGGCTTGAGCGGCGTGAGCAGCAGCGGGAGCGGGGCGTTCAGCGACATGCGCAGCGGATGGGACGCCTCGGGCACGAACCGCAGCCGCGGGCGCTCGGCCTCGATGTAGTCGCGCAGCTCCGCCACCGACCCCGGCACCTCGTCCCCGGCCAGCCCCACCACCTCGGCGGCGCGCCGCCACTCCGCCACGAACGCGTCCGCGTCCTCGTCCGACAGCCGCACCCCCGCCCTGCGGGCCACCGACAGGTACGAGTCGACCTCGCCCACGTGCACCCAGCGCAGCGCGTCGGGCTCGTCGAGGCGGTAGGTCTCGCCGGTGTCCGGGTCGTGGGCGGTCAGGCTGGCGTGGATCTTCCGCACCCGGCGACCGGCCCGCTCGACCTCCGCGTGCGTCCCGTACGTACGCACGCGGACGAACTCGGTCGTCCTGACGAACCGGGACCAGGCCTCGTTCGGGTCCATGAGCGCGGAGTTCTGCAGCACCCCGCGCATCGCCCTGGGATGCAGCCCCTGCATGAGCAGCGCCCGGATCCCGCCCACGAGCAGGATCGGCTCCCCCATCACCCGCCACGTCACCGAGCGGGGCCCGAAGATCCCATAGTCGCTCATAAGTGAAGAATTACCCAGGTGACAGACATTTCATGTCACTTCACGATGAACGACCACAGGCCCGACCCCACCGCACCGCCGAGGCGGGGTCGCCGCGGATGGCGGCGGGAATCGCCCCCGCGGTCTCCGGGGCTGCGCCCCCCTCAGGAGCCCTTGCGGTCAGCGAGGTCGGCCGCGCTCCTCGAAGACCGCACGACCGGCGCAAGAAGAAGCGGGTTCAGGAGGTGGCGCGGTCGGCGGCGGCGCGGAGCTCGTCGATGGCGGCCACCGGGTCGGAGGCACCGTAGACGGCGCTGCCCGCCACGAACACGTCGGCGCCCGCCTCGGCGCACCGGCCGATGGTGTCGGCGTCGACACCGCCGTCGACCTGCAGCCAGACCCGGCCGCCGTACCGGGTGACCAGCTCACGGGCCCGCCGCACCTTCGGCAGCACCACGTCGAGGAACTTCTGCCCGCCGAACCCCGGCTCGACGGTCATCAGCAGCAGCATGTCGATCTCGGCGAGCAGATCTTCGTACGGCTCGACGGGCGTCGCCGGGTTGAGCGCCAGCCCCGCGCGGGCCCCCAGGGACCGGATCTCCCTGAAGGTCCGGATGGGCGCCTTGGCCGCCTCTGCGTGGATGGTCACGCTGCCCGCCCCCGCCTCGGCGTACTGCGGCGCCCAGCGGTCGGGATCGGCGATCATGAGGTGACAGTCGAGCGGTGTGTCGGTCGCCTTGCGCAGCGCCTCGACCACGGGCAGCCCAAGGGTCAGGTTGGGCACGAAGTGGTAGTCCATCACGTCGACGTGCAGCCAGTCGGCGTTGGGGACGGCGGCGGCCTCATCGGCGAGCCTGGCGAAGTCTGCGGCGAGGATGCTGGGCGAGATCTGTACGGCCATGATGCCCCAAGTCTAGTGACCGTTCGGAGGACCTCAGGGATTCTCTTGCCTGCTTCGCTGGCGTCTGCCTCATTGCTCGAGGTCTTACATCGCCTCCACGGGCGTTTAGCGTCTCCGGGGAACTGCCCGGCGACGTGGAGCTAGGCCGCGCTCTGCTCGAGCGTCATGGCCTGGAGCAGGTTGCGGGCGGCGTTGACGTCACGGTCGTGCTCGCGTCCGCATCCGCACGTCCACGCCCGATCGGCAAGGGTCAACTTCCGGTTGATGGCTTGGCAGCCGCCGCAGAGTCTCGAGGACGCAAACCAGCGGTCGGCCGCCCACACGCCCGAACCGTACCAGCGGGTCTTGTACTCGAGCTGCCGGAAGAACTCTCCGAACCCGAGATCGGAGATGGCACGGGAGAGTCGCCGGTTGGCGACCATGCCGGACACGTTCAGCGTTTCGACGGCGATGGCCCGCTTGGATCTCGCGAGTATCGTCGTCGTCTTGTGCAGGAAGTCCGCCCGCCGATGGGCCACCTCGAGATGGACGCGGGCCAGCCGCTTGACGGCCTTGGCCCGGTTACTCGAGCCGAGCCGTTTTCTCGAGACAGCCTTACCCGCCTTACGCACCTTGCGGAGCGCGGCCTTGAGCGGCTTCGGGGCCTGCACCTCGGTCACGGTGCCGTCGTCGTCCACGATGGTGGCGAACGTCTTGATCCCGACGTCGATCCCGCACGCCGGCGCCTCTGCCGAGACCGTACGGCGTTCGTTGATGTTGGTCCGGTCGATCTCGAGCTGGAACGACACCCACCAACGGCCCGCCTGCTCACGGATGGTGGCCCCGATGACTCGGGCACACCCGTCCGCGATGCGGCCCATCAGCCACGACATGTCCTCGCGCGTGCGTACCTTGCCCACGCCAGGCATGCGCACCCACCGGGCAGCCTCAGGCCTGGCGCGGTCGGCGTCGTAGCGGAACCTCGAGCCGTGCTTGCGCTTGCGCCAGCCCGGGAAGCCGACCTTCCGACCCTTTCGCCTGCCAGATCTGGAGTCGAAGAAGTTCCTGAACCCGGCCGCCCGGACCCGGCACGCCTCCTTCGGCACCCTGGAGGACAAGCCCTCCCCGCTGAACCACGGGAAGCGGTCGCGATGCTCCAGACGCCACAACCTCTCGAGCGCGGGAGCCGACCACGGGACGGGTGTCAGATCCGCGTCCGGGATGCCGTAGGTCTTCTCGGCTTCGCGCTGCTCAAGCGCGGCCTTCACCTTCTCGAGACAGAAATTCTCCACCACCCGCGACAGCCCCGCATGCCGGCCGAGCCGGGCTCGCTGCTCGAGCGTCGGAGCCAGCTCCACGCGGAATCCCTGTCGGTCGGTCATGCCGCCTCCCGCGCCGCGCGCAGAGCCGCCTTCGCGCGGCGCGATGCCGAACGCCGCCCGTACAGACGGGCGCAGAACGAGGTGAGGACCTCGGTCATATCCCGCACCAGATCGTCACAAACTTCAGCGTCATCGGCTTCAGCGTCGTCGATCACGACGATGCGCCGCCCGCTCGCCTCAAGCACGGCCGACAGATGCTCGAGACCGAACCCGGTAAGCCAGTCGCGGTGCTCGACCACGATCGTGGTGACCTGCGGGTCGCGCAGCAGACGGGCCGGCTCCGGCCGTCCGCCGTCCAGGCCGGAGTCGACTTCGCTTACCACGTCGGTGACGGACAATCCCATCCCGGTGGCTGTGACGACCCTCCCCGCTTGCCGCTCGAGGTCCGTCTTCTGGTCGGCGCTCGAGACCCGGCGGTACGCGACCGTCCGGCCGTCCCGTTCGGGCGCTTGCTCGAGCACCAGGTACCGGCCGGTCGCGGTCTTGGTGACCGGGACCGGCATCTTCCCGTCTCGTGCCCACTGCCAGGCGGTCTGGTAGTGCACGCCATTCCGCCGCGCCCACTCGGAAAGCTTCACAAACCAATGATCGCAAATGAACGCTCAAAATAACCGATGATTACGACGGCAGTTAACAACCCCGCCCGTGCCCACCGCCCTCGCCGCTCGGGGCCCCAGCGCTCACCGCTGGCTCACCGCGGGCTCACCGCGGACTCACCGCTGGCTCGGCGGTGGCCGCCGGCTCCATCAGCCCCAGCCGGATGAACAGCACCGGCGCCCCGAGCTGCACCCACAGCGCCAGCACCGCGAACGCCACGAAGGTGGAGGCCCCGCTCTCGGGCAGCACTTCGCGTTCGGCGTACCAGATGGCGACCGCCACCACCGTGCCCAGCACCCACCGTGCGGCCCGCAGTCCGAGCGGCCCGCCCGCATCGAACCACCCGATCCGGTACATCACCGACGTGCCCGCCAGCGTCCCCAGCAGCACCCCTGACATCACGACGACGGTGTCCAGGCTCTCGGGATCGACCATCCCGGCCGCGCTCCAGCCCGCGGGCACGGCCCAGTCCCCGTACGGCGCACTGGCCAGCGCCGCCACCCCCAGCAGCACCCCCGACGCCGCCACGGAGGCGCACAGCTGCACCCACAGTGCCTGCCGCCGCCACCAGAGCGTCGCCGGCCGCTCCACCCGCAGCACGACCACCAGCACCACGACCCCGAGCGCCACCCCCACCACGACGTCGGAGATGAAGTGGACCCCCAGATAGACCCGGCTCAAGCACACGAGCGCCATGGTCACCACCGCCACCCACCACGCCCACGGCCGCCCGACCGCCACCGCCAGCCGCCCCATCCCCGCGCTGCCGACCTGAGCATGCCCAGAAGGCAACCCGAAGCTCTCCTCAACGGAGAACGCCCGGATTCCGGGGTCGATCCAGTAAGGCCGCGGCTGATGCAACGCCAGCTTCCCGATGGCGTTGGTCCCCGCAGCCACCATCACCGTGAACCCGAGCCGCAACGCCAGCGCCGGATTGACACACCAGTACAGAACCGGCAGGACGAGCAGGAAGAACGTGTTGGTGCCGAACACCGACACCAGCTCCATCACCGGCCTGACGACATCCGGCCAGCCCTGAAGCCAGGCGATCGGCCCGAGCTCCGCCCTATGAAGATCGTCCAGAAAGTCCACGCCGCCGATCGGACCACACCTCCACCCCCCACCGCCACACAACTCCCCACACCCCCCGTATCCGCCCGCCCCACCCCCTGCCCCGCCCTCACCCAGCAACACGTGGCAGACGTTCAAACGCGGACGAACGCGCAGGTCCGAGCGACCGTCCAGGCCCAGCGGCCGCCCAGGGCCAGGCGAACCCACACACCCGAGCAGACATCCAAACCCGAGCGGGCGTTCAGTCCGAGCAGCCGCGCCGGCCCGGGCGGGCGTTCAGGACGGCCGGGGCTTTTTGCGCAATAGGGCCAGGAACATGGCGTCGGTGCCGTGTCTGTGGGGCCAGAACTGGGCGTGCGGGCCGTCGCCGAGGCCCTCGACCTCGGGCAGGTAGTCGCGGGCGTCGAGTTGCTCGACGTCGTCGCGGCGCGCCAGCAGGTCGCCGACCACGACGCGGGTCTCGGCGAGGTGCGGCGAGCACGTCACGTACGCCACCACACCACCGGGACGCACGGCGTCGAGCGCGGTGCCGAGCAGGCGCCGCTGGAGCTTGCCCAGCTCGGCGACGCCGGCGGCGTCGCGCCGCCACCGTGCCTCGGGACGCCGCCGCAACGCCCCGAGCCCCGTGCACGGCGCGTCGAGCATCACCCTGTCGAACACGCCGGGCCGCCACGCGGGTTCGGTGCCGTCGGCGGTGATCACCGAGGCGTCCTTGGTGGTCTCCCAGACCAGCCGCGCCCGGTGCTGCTGTACGTCGGCGGCCAGCACCCGAGCCCCACCGGGAAAGGCCGCCCCTCCCCGTGACGAGGTGAGCGGCTCTCCGGACGAGGACGCGCCCGGTGTGCGCGCTTCCTCGGCGAGGCCGGCCAGGTCGCCGTGGACGGCGATGGCGTCGAGCAGGCCCGCCTTGCCGCCCGGGCCGGCGCACATGTCGAGCCACAGCTCGTCCCCGTCGCCCTCGACGGGCACCCGGGTCAGGGCCAGGGCGACGAGCTGGCTGGCTTCGTCCTGGACGGCGGCGCGCGTCTCGGCGACCGCGTCGATGCCGCCGGGGTCGCCTTCGCGCAGGTAGGCCGCGTACGGCGAGTAGCGGCCCGGCAGGGCGCCCACGTCTTCGAGCTCCTCGGCCGACGAACGCCCCGGCCTGGCGACCAGGGTCACCAGCGGGCGAGCGTTGTCGGCGTCGAGCAGGTCGGGCATCTCGTCGGGCGCGCCGAGGGCGTCGCGGAAGGCGGAGACGATCCACCGGGGGTGGCCGTAGGCGATGGCGAGATGGCCCACCGGGTCGTCGGCCGGGTCGGGCGCGACGATGGGCAGCCATTCGTCGAGCGTCCTGGAGCCGATCTTGCGCAGCACCGCGTTGACGAACTTGGCCGCACCGGCGCCGATGCGCAGACGTACGAGGTCGACGGTGGTGCCGACGGCGGCGTGCGGCGGCACGCGCATGCGCAGGAGCTGGTGGGCGCCGATGCGCAGGGCGTCGCGTACGTCGGGATCGGGCGCCCGGTCGCTGCACATCTCGATGATCGCGTCGTAGGTGCCGAGCCCGCGCAGCGTGCCGTAGGCCAGCTCGGTGGCGAGTGCGGCGTCGCGCCCCTTGATGCCCCGGTCGCGCAGCAGGCGTGGCAGCAGCAGGTTGGCGTACGCGTCGCGCTCGTCCACCGCGCGTACGACGTCGTAGGCGGCGTTACGGGCGGGATCACGCGTCGGCCGGCGTGGCCCGCGCGCCCGGTTACCGCCGCCGGACCCCTGATGCCCCCTGGTCTTCATGCCCACGAACCCTCACTCACGCCCGGCACAGCACCCCGTAGAAACCCTGTCGACAACCCCGTCGGAAACAACGCGTCCGGCCACCGCCCGCACCCAAGCGACCGCCGCCCACCCGGACGGCCGAAGGGCCGCGAGACCCGCCGGCCCAGGCCGAAGGGCCGTGGGAAGCGCCGGTCCAGGCCGCTGTCACTGAAAGGTCTCCTTGCCCTCGAGGCGCGCCCCGCGGGCCCACTCCCCCGCCCCCATCAGCCGCTTGCCCTGCGGCTGCACCTCGCTCAGCTCGACCGCGCCGGTGGCGGTGCCGACGAGCACGCGCGCCTTGGTGGCGGCCAGCTCTCCGGGGGCGAGTTTCTCGCCGGGCGCGTGGCGCACGGGGCCGAGCTTGATCCGCTGGCCGCGGAACTCGGTCCACGCGCCCGGGTTGGGCGTGCAGGCGCGGATCAGCCGGTCGACGTGCATGGCGGGCTTGGCCCAGTCGACGCGGGCGTCGGTCACGGTGATCTTGGGGGCGACGGTCACGCCGTCGGCGGGCTGGGGGCGCGGCTCGAGCGTGCCGTCCTCGATGCCGTCGAGGGTGGCGGCGAGCAGCCCCGCCCCGGAGACCGACAGCCGCTCCAGCAGCGCGCCGCTGGTGTCGGTGGTGCGGATCTCCTCGGTGACGACGCCGTAGACGGGCCCGGCGTCGAGCTCCTTGACGATCTGGAACGTGCTGGCCCCGCCGATCTCGTCGCCGTGCAGGATCGCGTGCTGGACGGGCGCCGCGCCGCGCCAGGCGGGCAGGATCGAGAAGTGCAGGTTGACCCAGCCGTGCTTCGGCACGTCGAGGGCGCTCTGCGGCAGCAGCGCGCCGTAGGCGACGACGGGACAGCAGTCGGGCTCGTACGAGCGCAACTGGTCGAGGAAGGCGGGGTCGCCGGCCTTCTGCGGGCGCAGCACCTCGATGCCGGCCTCCTCCGCGAGCTCGGCGACCGGGGAGGGGTGGACCTTGCGCCCCCGGCCGGACTGCGCGTCGGGACGGGTGACGACCGCGACGACGTCGTGCCGTGGCGAGTCGATCAGGGTGCGCAGGGACGGCAGTGCCGTCTCGGGTGTGCCCGCGAAGACCAGACGCATGCTGTCAGAGTGCCTTTCCGCCGGTGGCGTGGGGCGAGAACCTGACCACCGGTGCGGCCAGCCCGCTCCACTCGGCCTCGCGCACGGCCTTCATCGCGAGCTTGCGCTGCTTGGGGTCCATGCGGTCGATGAACAGGATGCCGTCGAGATGGTCGGTCTCGTGCTGGAAGCAGCGCGCCATCATGTCGGTGCCCTCGAGCGTGACGGGCTCGCCGTGCATGTCGAAGCCCTTGGCCACGGCGCGCACCGCGCGCGGGGTGGGGAACGACAGGCCGGGGAAGGACAGGCAGCCCTCCTCGCCCTCCTCGTCGAGGTCGGACGACAGGTCGAGGTCGGGGTTGATGAGGTGGCCGAGCTGCTCGTCCACGTAGTAGGTGAACACCCGCAGGCCCACGCCGATCTGAGGGGCGGCGAGACCGGCGCCCGGGGCGTCCATCATCGTGTCGGTCAGGTCTTTGACCAGCTTGCGCAGCTCCTTGTCGAAGTCGACGACCGGGGCCGCCGGGGTGCGCAGCACCGGATCTCCGAACAGCCGGATGGGCTGGATCGCCAAGGGGGTCACTCCGTTCTCATGCGTGGATCAGCCCAGTTTAGTGCAGGTGCGGGCGTCACCGGGGGCCGTGCGTCCTGGCGTGCTCCAGCGTCCTGGCCTTCAGCGCGGCCTTGCGCGCCGCCTTGACCACGGCGGGGTCGTCGTGGGCGGCGGCGAGCATGTCGAGCACGGCGACGGTGTCGGGGTGGCCGACGGCGGGCATCTCGCCGATCAGCTTGAGGAGGTCTTCGCCGGGCTCCGGCGGGTCGAGGCGGCCGGCGGCGGGGCTGGACAGGTGCATGAGGGCCGCCAGGGAGTCGACGGCGATCCAGGTGTGGTCCTCAGAGCTGAGCGCGGGCGCGGGCAGGTCGCGGATGTGCAGCCAGGAGGCGGCGTAGCGGCGCGTGAGCGGGTGGTCGAGCGCCTGCCTGACGGGTGCCTCAGCCTCGGGCCCCAGCTCCTCCATGATGGCCCCGACGGCGCCGCGCTGCCCTGCGGTGCCGGACGCGGCGATCTCGATGAGGTCGCGGGCCGCGGACTCGGGCGAGCGGCGCTCCAGCCACCCGGCCACCGCGCTCTGGGTGGCGCTGCCCTTGACCAGCGCCTCGACGAGTTCGGCGGCCGACAGGTCGGCGAACACCTCGACCTCGGCGGTGGTCGGCGCGTCGTGGCCCTCGCGCAGCAGGTCACGGCGGATGGCCCACACCCCGAGCGGGGTCAGCGCGGTGCGCCCCGCGGGCGTCTGCTCGACCAGCCCGCAGTACGCCAGCAGCGAAAGCGCCTCCAGCAGCTCGGCCGGCAGCGCGGCGGCGATCTTGCGCATCTCGGCGGGGCCGGGCGCGCAGGCGACCTCGTGCGACTGCAGGATGCCGCGGGCCAGGTTGGCGGTGGCGACACCCGAGCGTACGGAGTAGATGGTGGCGAGCATCTCGGCCAGGTGGCCGTCGACCACGGCGGAACCGGTCAGGCCGTCGTCGGCGCGGTCGAGGACGTCCATGACCACGCCGTCCCAGAACTCCAGCGTGGCCTCGACCGTCAGCTGCATCGACAGCGGGCCGCGGGTGGCCTGGCCGCCGAGGATCTGCAGCAGGCCGGTGTTGACGGCGACGACCCAGATGAGGCGCAGGCGCGTGAGCGGGACGCCGAGGTGGGCGGCGGCCGCGGCGGCGTCGGCCGCGCTCAGGTGGCCGTCGGCGCCGACCTTGCGGGTGTCCGTCCAGGTGGTCAGCCGGATGGCGTCGGCCACCAGCGGCACCGTGGGCACCGCCGCGGCCAGCTCGGCGTCCGGCGCCGGCAGGACCGGCGGGAACGTCAGGGCCTCGCGCTCCTCCGGGGTCTCCTCAGGGGGCCGTGGAGGCACGGCGGCCTGCTCATCGATCAGCTTGCGCAGCTCGGCGAGGTCGAAGACGTTGTTTGCCACCCACGAAACTTACTGCACACCGGTCACATGAGCGTACTCAACGGATGGCTCGGGACCGGGCCTTGAACGCGGCCTTGCGCGCCGCCTTGGCGACCGTGCCGTCGGGGATGGAGCGTCCGAGCAGCTCCAGCACTTCGACCACGTCGGGGTGGTCGACCCGCCACATCTCCTCGATCAGATGGGCGGGCGGGCCCGAGGCGGCCATGTTCTCGGCGAAGATCTCCGGATCGGCCTCGGCGGCCGGCATGGCGAGGGCCAGCATGTCGACGCTGACCCACAGCAGCTCGTCCTGCGTGAGGGGCGGCGCGGAGAGCTTACGGGCCGCCAGCCAGTGGATGGCGTGCGGGCGCAGCTCCTGGTGCTCCAGGTAGCCGCGGACGGCGGGCTCGGCCTCGGGGCCGAGCCGGTCGACGATGGTGATGGCGATGCCGCGCGCCACGGCGGGCGCGCCCGACGCGGCGGCCAGCAGCTCGCCGGCGGCCTCGACCGGCACCCGCCCCGCCAGCCAGCGGTCGATGTCGGCCTCGGCCAGCTCGGTGGGCACGCCTTCGAGCAGCCCTTCGATGAGCCCGAGTGCGTCGGCCTCGGCCAGGTCGGGAGCCTCGGGCGCCTCGACGCCGACCGAAAGGTAGTGCTCGCGCAGCGCCCAGACAGCCACCGGGGTCAGCTCGGCGGTGTCGCCGGTGACGCGCAGCAGGCCCGTCCACTCCAGCCGGTCGAGCACGGCGGGCAGGTCGATCGCGCGGTCGCCGGCGATCTCGTCGAGGTAGTCGCCGATCACCGTGACGGGCACCCGGGTCTGCAGCCGGTAGAGCATGTCGAACAGGTCGTAGAGGCCCTCGTCGAGCTCGGGAGAGCCGGTGACGGCGCCGCCTGTGTCGTGGTCGAGCAGGTCGGCCACGCGCCGGGCCCACGCGGCCAGCGGGTCGCCGTCGCCGGTCAGCGGCTGCTCGGCCAGCATGGGGACGGCGGGCAGCGCGGCCCGCAGCTCCTCGGGCTCGGCGAGGCGGACGGCGGGCAGCGGCGTGCAGGCCGGGCAGTCGCAGGGCGCCTCGCCGAGGTCGGGCAGCTCGCCGGACGGGATGGCGATCGACTGTTCGAGCGACTCTGGGCCGATGGAGCTGAACAGGCTCTTGGCCATGCCGAAGTTCGCCGGATCGGCGAGCGCCTCCGGCATGCGGGGCTCGATGTCGTCGAGCCTGGAACGCATGGCCGCTGCCGTCTCGGCGCTCACCTGACCGGCCTCGCTGAGGTAGTCGACGAGCGTGCGGGCGGCGGCGACGGTCTCGGGCGCGCTCTCGGGCGGAGCGATGACCTTGCGGGGATAGATGGACAGCAGCAGCTCGTCGAAGGTCTCGGGAGTGAAGTCGCGAAGTTCGTTGACGTTGAGGTAGTCGCTGGCGTAGTCGCAGAGCAGGCGGACCTCGTCCGCGTCCACTTCGACGTCCCGCGTGCGCCCCCAAGCACGCAGGTCGTCGATGGCCTGGTTCACCCATTCGATCGACACATGGGCACGCTAACGGCTGGCCAACGGATGAGCGAATCGGGGAAACGGGCTAAATCAGGTCGAGGGGGTCGACACTCACCCTCACGACATCCGGCGTCTTGCGCGCCGCGCGTACGCCGCTGGCGCCCTTGAGCGCGGCCGACAGCGCCGCGCCGCCCGCCCTGGGCACCCTGATCATGGCGCGTTCCTGCCCGTCGTCATCGACCGGTACGGGGCCGAGCACCTGGGCGTCGGAGGGCAGGCGGGCCTCGTCGATCATCTGCCTGACCGCGCTGGCCGGGCCGGTGAGCGTGGCCATCCGTACCGCCGGCGGGAACCCCAGCTCGGCCCGGTCGGCCAGCTCGCGCTCGGCGTGGGTGACCGGGTCCCAGCGCAGCAGCGCCTGTACGGCCGGCAGCGCCGCGTCGCCCAGCACCACCAGCTCGGCCCCGGGACGCAGCAGCGCGGCGGCGTTCATCCAGCGGCGCACGGTCTCCTCCCCCGCCCGCAGGTCGGCCCGCCCGAGCAGGGCCCAGCCGTCCAGCAGCACCGCGGCCGTGTAGCCCCCCTCCGCCACCGGCTCCGCCCCGGGGGTGGCGACGACCAGGGCGCGGGCGGCGGGCACCGTGGCCAGCACCCCGTCCCTGCCCGACGTGCGCACCTGCACGGAGGGGAACGCCCTGCCCAGCTCCTCCGCGGTCCGCCTGGCGCCGGTGACCACCGCGCGCAGCCTGGGGCTGCCGCAGGACGGGCAGCGCCAGTCGGCGTCGACCCGGCCGCACCACCGGCAGTAGGGGGCCGCGTGCCCGCCGCGCAGCGCGAGCGGCCCGTGGCAGCGCGGCCCCCCGGCCGCCTCACCCGCCTGCCGAGCGGTCTCCTGCAAGGTGGTGCCGAGCTGCGGCGCGGCCTGCTGCGCCGGGAACGTGCCCTGCCCGTGCGGCGGGACGTCCTGGGTGCTCCTGGTAGGCGGCAGGACGCAGCGGGCCGGGGCACGGCAGTGGCGGCAGGCCAGCGCGGGCAGGTAGCCGCGCCTCGGCACCTGCACCAGCACGGGGCCGCCGTCCAGGCCGTGGCGCAGGGCCCGCCAGGCGATGCTGGGCAGCCGGGCCTGCCGGGCGGCCTGGTCCTTGGCCAGCTCGGCGTCCTCGCCCGCCGGGCGTACGCGCGGGGCGAGGCTCCTGATCGTCGTACGGGCCGCCACGATCGGCCTGGCCCAGCCCCTCGCGACGAGCTGGGTGGCCTCGGCGGTACGCGCGTAGCCGCCGATCAGCAGGCCCGCGTTCGCCCGGTGGGCGCGCAGCCCGAGCACCTCGCGGGCGTGCGGGTAGGGGGCGAGCCGCTCGGCGTGCAGGTCGTCGCCGTCGTCCCAGATCGCCACCAGGCCCAGCTCGGCGACCGGCGCGAACATGGCCGCCCTGGTGCCCACCACCGCGCGTACCTCGCCCCTGAGCAGCCGCAGCCACCTGCGGTAGCGCTCGGCGGGGCCGAGGTCCGCGGTGAGCGCCACGTGAGCGCTGGGGCCGAGCAGGCGCAGGAACGCGGCGTCGGCCAGCGCGACGTCCTTGCCGTCGGGGACCACGACGACCGCTCCCCTGCCGCCGTCGAGGGTGGCCCGCACGGCTTCGGCGATCGGCTCCGCCCAGCCGGTGGCGCCGGGCAGCGCCGACCACACGGCCCGCGGTGCGCGGCCGTCACGCAGGGCGGCGAGGAAGGAGGGGCCTGCCGGGTACGCGTCCCAGGCGCTCGGGGAGGGCGCCTGCGGGCGCTCCTGCGGCGGGACGGGCTTGGGCTCCTCGCCTTCGGCCCTGGCGTGCCGGGGCGGGACGGCCAGGCGCAGCACGTCGGTCAGGGTGCCCGCGTACCGGTCGGCCACGGCTCTGGCCAGGCCGGCGATCTCGGGGGTGAGGACGCGCTCGGGCGACACGACGCGTTCGAGGGGGGTGAGCCGGCCCTCGTGGTCGCTCTTGGGGACACGCTCAAGGAGGAAGCCGTCGATGAGCTTGCCCGCGAACCGCACCCGCACGCGCACGCCGGGCTCCGCGGTCTCGTGCAGCTTGGCCGGGACGAGGTAGTCGAAGGGCCGGTCGAGGTGCGGCAGCGGGCTGTCGACGACCACCCTGGCCACGGGATTCTCGGGGGCGGGGAGCACCGCTCCCCTGGTGTCCTTCTCGGACGCCGGGGGCCGCACGGCTTCGAGCGGCAGGAGGGCGTCGTCGGAGGAGTCGGTCACGAACAACGTCTACCAGACCCCCGGCCATGACCACCCCACCGGAACGCCGGCCCGTCGCGGCACACCGGAGACGCACGCGGGGGCTTCGCCACGACGACGTGTGCCCGGCCGTGCGCGGGCCGCCTCGCTGTTCGGCGGCACGGAAAACACCGAGCGGTGCCGCCCGACGTGAGAGAGGCGGGCGGCACCGATCGGCTCGCAGCGAACGGCCGGCGGCGTGGCGCCGGCCGGTGACGGGTCAGAGACCGGCGGCGGTCCTCAGGGCCTCGGCGCGGTCGGTGGACTCCCAGGAGAAGCCCTCGCGGCCGAAGTGCCCGTAGGCGGCGGTCTCGGAGTAGATCGGGCGCAGCAGGTCGAGGTCGCGAATGATCGCGGCAGGACGCAGGTCGAAGACCTGCAGCACGGCCTCCTGGATCTTCTCCACCGCCAGCTTCTCGGTGCCGAAGCACTCGACGAACAGGCCGACCGGCTGAGCCTTGCCGATCGCGTACGCCACCTGCACCTCGCACCGGTCGGCCAGCCCGGCGGCCACGACGTTCTTGGCCACCCACCGCATGGCGTAGGCGGCGGAACGGTCGACCTTGGACGGGTCCTTGCCGGAGAACGCACCGCCACCGTGGCGGGCCATGCCGCCGTAGGTGTCGATGATGATTTTCCGGCCGGTGAGCCCGGCGTCGCCCATCGGGCCGCCGATCTCGAAGCGGCCGGTCGGGTTGACCAGCAGGCGGTAGCCCTCGGTGTCGAGCTCGAGGTCGGCGAGCACGGGGTCGACCACGTGCTCCTTGATGTCGGGGGTCAGCATCTCCTTGAGGTCGATCTCCGCCGCGTGCTGCGTGGAGACGACCACGGTGTCGAGACGGACCGGCGTGTCGCCGTCGTACTCGATCGTGACCTGCGTCTTGCCGTCGGGGCGCAGGTAGGGCACCGTGCCCGACTTGCGCACCTCGGACAGGCGCTGGGCCAGCCGGTGGGCCAGCGTGATCGGCAGCGGCATCAGCTCGGGCGTCTCGCGGCAGGCGAAACCGAACATGAGGCCCTGGTCACCGGCGCCCTGGCGGTCGAGCTCGTCGCCGTCACCGACCACCCGGTGCTCGTAGGCGTCGTCGACGCCCTGGGCGATGTCGGGCGACTGCGCGCCGATGGACACCGACACGCCGCACGAGGCGCCGTCGAAGCCCTTGTGGGAGGCGTCGTAGCCGATCTCCAGGATCTTCTCCCGGATGACGCCGGGGATGTCGACGTAGGTCTCAGTCGTGACCTCGCCTGCGACGTGGACCTGGCCGGTAGTGATCATCGTCTCGACCGCGACCCGGCTCTTGGGGTCGTCTTTGAGCATGGCGTCGAGAATCGCGTCACTGATCTGGTCGGCGATCTTGTCCGGGTGGCCCTCGGTGACCGACTCGGAGGTGAACAGGCGACGTGACAACTCAGTGGCTCCTCATGCAGCGGCTGCTGACGGATTTGAGGCCCGGGACCAATGGGCATGGCCGGGCCTCGCCGAAGTCTAGCCCTACCTGGTGCCCTGCGGCGAAACCGTCCACGATCTGTCTCCCATCACAGTTCGGGTAAAGGGTCGGGCGGCAGCGTCTCCGGCGCGAAGATCTCCGCGTCCGCAGCCGCGATCACCGCCGCGTACTCCTCATCAAACTCGAACACCATCGAGCCGAGCTCGAGAGCGTTGCCCGGCAGGATGGGGCCGAGCCTCGTGTGCCGCGGAAACTCCGCGAACACCGACACGGGACGGTCGGTCCTCAGCGTCCTCGTCGCCAGCACGGAGATGGCCGCACGCGTGACCACGATCAGAAAGTTCCCCGTCCCCGCCGGCCCCGAGGAGAAGGCGGGGAAGAGGTAATGAATCTCCCCTTGGTCACCCAGCAGCGTCCTACAACGATCTCTAACAGCGGAACCCACCGGCATTCCATCCCCCTTTGCCCCAAGTATCCGCAGGCGTGCGGGGGTGTTGCAACAGGTGATCGAGTAGTGGGATCTGCACACTTTGTACGCCCTACAACCCTCGCATCCCATTACCCCCAGCGCTCTTCACCGCCCCTCGAGCCTCACCAGACCCAGGAGGCCGAGGGCGGGTGGCGGTCAGGTCAGGTCAGGTCAGGTCAGGTCAGGTCTGCGAGAGCGTGCCACGCCCACATCCAGCCCAGCGGCCGCAGGCGGTGCAGCAGAGGCAAGAGGGCGATCACCGGCCCCGGAAGGGCGAGGGCCGGTGGGTTCAGGAGGGGCCGGGTCGACCGCCGACCTGTAGGGCGGGAGAGGCCAGGGGCGACCGCCGGCCCGCACGGGTCAGGAGAGGCGGGTGGCGACCAGGTCCCAGACGGTGTCGGCGAGGTCTTCCTTGGGGCCGAACGGCACTTCGACCGGTTCTCCGCCGGCCACCAGCACCGTGGCCGCGTTGTCGGCCGTGCCGAAGGCCAGCCCCTCCCCGACCTGGTTGACGACCAGCAGATCGCAGCCCTTGCGGGCCAGTTTGGCCTGCCCGTTGGCGAGCACGTCGTGGGTCTCGGCGGCGAATCCGACGATCACCTGGGGCCCGGCACGGTGACCGGCCGCTTTTTCCTGCCCCGCGCCGATCCCGGGCGTGTCGCCCCTGACCAGCTCAGCCAGCTCGGAGGGCGCGCCATCCGAGGGCCGCACCGCTTCACGCACCGCACCCCCACCGGACGCCTCGGACGCGACAGACGAGCCGCCCTCGGCAGGCGTCCCGGACGCGGCAGACGAGCCACCCCCAGCGGGCGTCCCGGTCGCGGTGGGCGGGCCTGATCTGCTCTGGCGGCGGCGGTCGCCCAGCTCCGCAAGGATGTCGGGGTTCTTGACGAGGTGGATGGCCTCGGGTTCGCCGTCCGTCTTCTTGATCTTGGTGTCGTGGCGCGCGGCGGGCCGGAAGTCGGCGACCGCGGCGGCCATCACGACCACGTCGGCGTCGGCGGACGCGGAAAGCACCGCGTCGCGCAGCTCGGCCGCCGACTCCACGCGTACGACGGCGGCCCCTGCGGGGTCGGGCAGCGAGACGTTGGCCGCCACGAGCGTCACCTCGGCCCCCCGAGCGACGGCGGTGCGGGCCAGCGCGTAGCCCTGCAGCCCCGACGAGCGGTTGCCGATGTAGCGGACCGGGTCGATGGCCTCGCGGGTGCCGCCGGCGGAGACGACGACCTTGCGCCCTGCGAGGTCGCGCGGCCGCCCCCTGGCGACCCGCAGGCAGACCTGGAAGATCTCGTCGGGATCGGGCAGCCGTCCGGGACCGGTGTCGGCACCGGTGAGCCGCCCGGAGGCAGGGTCGATCACGACGGCGCCCCGTGAGCGCAACGTGGCGACGTTGGCGCGGGTGGCGGGGTGCTGCCACATCTCGGTGTGCATCGCGGGCGCGAACACGACCGGGCAGGTGGCCGTCAGCAGCGTGTTGGTGAGGAGGTCGCCGGCCAGCCCGTGGGCAGCCTTGGCGAGCACGTCGGCGGTGGCGGGCGCGACCACGACGAGGTCGGCGCCCTTGCCGATGCGTACGTGGGGCACCTCGTGGACGTCGTCCCACACCTCGGCCGAGACCGGGTTGCCCGACAGGGCGGCCCAGGTGGGCGCGCCCACGAACTTCAGGGCCTCGCGGGTCGGCACGACCCGCACCTCGTGCCCCGACTCGGTGAACAGGCGCAGCAGCTCACACGCCTTGTAAGCGGCGATGCCGCCGCTGACGCCCAGGACGACCTTCATCGAAGGGGTCAGACCGCGCCTTCGATGGGCTCGGCGTTGAGCAGGCCCTCGGAGACCTCACGCAGCGCGATGGACAGCGGCTTTTCCTGGGCGTGCGTCTCGACCAGGGGACCCACGTATTCCAGCAGGCCCTCGCCGAGCTGGGAGTAGTAGGCGTTGATCTGGCGAGCGCGCTTGGCGCCCATGATCACCAGGGAGTATTTGCTGTCGACGATGTCGAGCAGCGCGTCGATCGGCGGGTTGGTGATGCCCTCCGCGGCCGGGGTGGTGCCTGCCACGATTGTCAGACCTCTCGGTTGGTGGTTGTCGTGACCCCCTGAGGGTCAGTCATCAAGGCTATCAGCCGATGGCACACGTCTTGGACGTTCGTGTTGACGAGCGTGACGTCGAACTCGTCCTCGGCGGCCATCTCGATGCGCCCGGCCTCCAGCCGGCGGGCGATGACCTCTTCTGGTTCGGTGCCGCGCCCGCGCAGCCGCTTCTCCAGCTCCTCCCACGAGGGCGGGGCCAGGAAGATCAGCAGCGCCTCCGGCATGCTCCTGCGCACCTGCCTGGCACCTTCAAGGTCGATCTCGAGCAGGGTGGGCACGCCCTCGGCGAGCTTCTTCAGCACCGGCTCGCGCGGGGTGCCGTAGCTGTTGCCGGCGAACTCCGCCCACTCCAGCAGCTCGCCCGCCTCGACCAGCCGGTCGAACTCGGCGCCGTCGACGAAGAAGTAGTGGACCCCGTGCACCTCGCCGGGCCGGGGCCTCCTGGTGGTCACCGAGACCGACAGCCACACCTCGGGGTGTGCCCGCCGGAGCTCGGCGACTACCGTGGACTTGCCGACGCCCGACGGCCCTGAAAGGACCGTCAGCCGCCGCTCGCTCAAGGGCAGGAAACCGACCTCCGCTCCTGGCCCGACCGCCTCGTGGGCACTGACATCGCCGGACCAGGACCTCTCGGTCACTTCCTACCCCCCGTTGAACCCGCGTTTCCGTGTGGAACAGAGATTAGCTCTCGTTGCCACCGAACTCGCGCTCGAGGGAGGCCCTCTGGTTCGCGCCGAGGCCCCGCACGCGGCGGGACTCGGCGATGGCAAGCCGCTCCATGAGCTGCTTGGCGCGGACCTTGCCCACGCCGGGGAGCGATTCCAACAAAGCCGAGACCTTCATCTTGCCGATGACGTCGTCGGTCTGCCCATCCTTGAGCACCTCAGCCAGAGAAACCGCGCCATGCTTGAGCCGGTTCTTGACCTCGGCACGCTCTTTACGGGCCTTGGCAGCCTTCTCCAGGGCTGCGGCGCGCTGCTCAGGGGTCAGGGGAGGAAGAGCCACGCCGGGTCACCTCGAATTTCTGTCGATGTACTCGGACGGGATGGGAAACTAGCTGGTCATCGCCCCCTAAGCAACGTCAAGAGCGGTTTCTCTCGCGACAAAATCCACTTCATCACTCTCCGTGATTGTAAAATCACCTTGCGCTGATCAAATCGCCCTCACATCCGCCTACACGCGTCGGCCCGCGCCGGTGTCGCGAAACGCAACGGTGATCGATCCCGAGCCACCCTCCGATGTCCGAAACCCCTGCCACACCTGGGCCGAAACCATTCCGGCGATCTTGCACGCGGCTCGCAACGGATGCCTTATGATCTTGTGAGCGGGACACTCCCGCGCCCTCGGCGCACTGTGCTCACAGTCCGTCACCCTGCCCTGTGCGGCGACGCCGCGTCGTCGGAGCGTTGCCCGGCCTGACGACGCGCGTCAGGACGCGCGGCGCAGCGAGGCGGCGATCGCGGCGGCCGCCGCTCCCGGGTCGGGCGAGCCCGTGATGGGCCGGCCGATCACGAGCAGGTCCGCGCCGTCGGCGAGCGCCTGCTCCGGGGTGGCCACGCGCTTCTGGTCCTGGGTGTCGGCGCCCGTGGGCCGCACGCCGGGCGTGATGAGCGTGATGCCGTCGCCGACCTCGGCGCGTACGCTCGCGACCTCATGGGGCGAGCACACCAGTGCGGTGGCGCCCGCCTCGACCGACAGCGCTGCCAACCGGCGTACGGCGTCGTCGGCCGGACCGGCGATCCCGATGCGCTCGAGATCGGCCTCGGTCAGCGAGGTGAGCACGGTGACGGCGGCGATCTGGGTGTGCGGCGCGGACTCGACGGCCGCCCTGATCATCGCGGGCCCGCCGGCGGCGTGCACGGTGAGGATGGAGGGCCGCAGCCGCGCCACGGCCTTGGCGGCACCGGCGACGGTGTTGGGGATGTCGTGCAGCTTGAGGTCGAGGAAGACGCGTACGCCGCTGGCGCCGCGCACGGAGGCGATGACGTCGGGCCCGTAGCGCATGTAGAGCTCGAGGCCGACCTTGACGGTGCTGACGTGGGGGGTGACCAGGGCGGCCCACCGCGCGGCGGTCTCCAGGTCGGGTGCGTCGAGAGCGACGGCGATGGGTGCGGGGGTCAAGGGCGTCAAGACGTGCTCTCCAGGCGCTCGGGAGTCAAGGCGTGCTCTCCTCGGTGTCTACCAACAGGTGCCGGGGTGCGCTCCCCGGCGGGCGGTGGGCCAGGCCGACGGCGTCGGCCAGCCGCTGGAAGCCGCGAGCTCTCAGGAGGTCCTCAAGCTCGCGTTCGATGCGCAGGCAGGCGTAGGGGTCGTGGAAGAGCGCCGTGCCCACTCCGACGACGCAGGCGCCCGCCAGGACCAGCTGGAAGGCGTCCCTGCCGGTCATCACGCCGCCGATGCCGATCAGCGGCACGCCGGGCAGCGCCGCGTGGACCTGCCAGACGCACCGTACGGCCAGCGGCAGGATGGCCGGACCGGACAGCCCGCCGGTGACGGCGGCGAGCGAGGGACGCAGGGCCTCGGTGTCGATGGCCATGCCCAGCGGGTTGTTGATCATGGACAGCGCGTCGGCCCCTGCGTCCACGCAGGCGCGGGCGACGGAGACGATGTCGGCCACGTCGGGGGCGAGCTTGGCGACGACGGGCACGTCGTAGCGCATGATCGAGCGTACGGAGGCGATGACCTCGGCGGCGGCGCTGCCCTCGCGGGCGAAGACGCGCCCGCGGTCCTCCATGTTGGGGCAGGAGAGGTTGACCTCCAGCGCGGTCACCCCGGGCGCGTCGGCGAGCCTGCGGGCCAGCTCGGAGTATTCGGCGACGGTGCCGCCGCCGATGGAGACGATGGTCTTGATGCCGCGCTGGGCCAGCCAGGGCAGCTCGCGTTCGAGGAACGCGTCGATGCCGGGACCCTGCAGCCCGACGGCGTTGAGCATGCCGGAGGGTGTCTCGGCCATGCGCGGCGTGGGACGGCCCGCGCGGGGCGCCATGGTGATGGAGCGGGTGGTCAGGGCGCCGAGCCGGTGCAGGTCGAAGAACTGCGCCAGCTCGCGCCCGGAGGAGGCGCAGCCGGCGGCCGTGGTGATGGGGTTCGCCAGCTCCACGTGCGCCAGAAAAGTCCGCATATCAACTGACATGTCGTGCACCGCCCCCGGGGGCGCCCAGCGCGTCGAACGGGATCGTTCCCACGTCCTCGAAGCGCACCCGCTCCCCCCGGAACACCGGCCCCTCGGCGCACGCCCTGACCATCCTGGTCGAGCCGTCGTCGCCGATGACGGGCAGCACGCACGTCATGCACACCCCGATGCCGCAGGCCATCGCCTCCTCGACGGCCACCTGCACCGGGATGTCGAACTCCATCGCCACCGCCGTCACCGCCCGCAGCGTCTCCATGGGCGCGCAGGCGTAGACGACGTCGGCCCGTGTGTCGGCGATCACCGACGGCAGCGCGTCGGTGACCTTGCCGCGCAGCCCGAGCGAGCCGTCCTCGGTCGTCAGCGTGGTCGTCTCGGCCATCCTGCGGGCCCGCATCGCCCCGAACACCCGCTCGGCCCCCGCTCCCCCCAGCACGAAGTCGACCCGGCAGCCGCGCGCCAGCAGCGCGTCGGCCAGCGGGAACAGCACGGCCGAGCCGTATTCGGCGCCGACCAGCACGCAGTGGACCGGGTCGCGGGGCAGCGGGAACGGCCGCCCGAGCGGTCCGACCAGGTCGAGCGTGTCACGGGCGCGCCGCTCCGCGAGCCAGGCCGTGCCGGGACCGCGCGTGGTGAAGACCAGCTCGACCGTGCCGCCGTAGTCGGACTTCACGTCGTGGATGGACAGCGCGCGGCGCGTCACCATCGAGGTGTACGCCCCGCCGACCGCCACGGAGACGAAGTGGCCGGGGCGGTAACGCTCGGCGATGCCGGGCGCCACCACCGTCAGCGCATGGTAGGCGTCGACCCGGCGCGTCGTCAGCACCGTGCCCGTCACCTGCACCGGTGTACCGGCCAGTCGTCTTCACCTCCCGTGGCGGGGTCAGCCCCTGATTGCCTGCGCGTGCTCCTGCAGGGACCGTACGCCCACATCGCCGCGTACGATCGCCTGGATGCCCGCCGCCGCGGCGGCCAGCCCCGACACCGTGGTGATGCACGGGATGCCGCGCAGCACGGCGGCCGTGCGGATCTCATAGCCGTCGAGCCGCGGCCCCGACTGCCCCGGGCTGCCGAAGGGCGTGTTGACGATCAGATCGACCTCGCCGTCGAGAATGGCCTGCACACTCGTGGGCTCACCTCCGGGACCCGCTCCCTCGCTGTGCTTCCGCACGATCTTGGCATGGACGCCGTTGCGGCGCAGCACCTCGGCGGTCCCCTCGGTGGCGAGGATCTCGAATCCGAGATCCGCCAGCGCCTTCACAGGGAAGATCATCGCACGCTTGTCCCTGTTGGCCACGGATACGAACGCGCGTCCCTTGGTCGGAAGCTCACCGTAGGCCCCGGCCTGCGACTTGGCGAAGGCGATGCCGAAGAACTCGTCGATGCCCATGACCTCGCCGGTCGAGCGCATCTCGGGCCCGAGGACGATGTCCACGCCCCTGAACCGGTTGAACGGCAGCACCGCCTCCTTGACCGCGATCGAGGAGTCGAGCGGCAGCGTGCCGCCGTCGCCCGTGGCGGGCAGCATGCCCTCGGCGCGCAGCCCGGCGATCGACGCGCCGAGCATCACCCGGGCCGCCGCCTTGGCCAGCGGCGTGGCGGTGGCCTTGGACACGAACGGCACCGTACGGCTGGCGCGCGGGTTGGCCTCCAGGACGTACAGGACGCCGGCGGACATGGCGTACTGGACGTTGAGCAGCCCGCGCACGCCGACCCCCTGGGCGATGGCCCTGGTGGCCTCCCTGATGGCGGTGATGTCGGCGCTGCCCAGCGTGATGGGCGGCAGCGCGCACGCCGAGTCGCCGGAGTGGATGCCCGCCTCCTCGATGTGCTCCATGACGCCGCCGAGGAACAGCTCCTCGCCGTCGTAGAGCGCGTCCACGTCGATCTCGATGGCCTCGTCCAGGAACTTGTCGATGAGCACCGGGTGGCCGGCGCCCTCGGGCTGCTCCTGGGCCGCCATGTAGCCGGTGAGCGTCTCCTCGTCGTAGACGATGGCCATGCCGGCTCCGCCGAGCACGTAGGAGGGCCGCACGAGCACGGGGTAGCCGATCTCGCCGGCGATCTCGCGCGCCTCGGCGACGGTCAGCGCGGTGCCGTGCTTCGGCGCGGGCAGCCCGGCCTCGGCCAGCACCCGCCCGAACGCGCCGCGCTCCTCGGCGAGGTGGATCGACTCGGGCGAGGTGCCGACGACGGGCACGCCGGCGTCCTTGAGCGCCTGGGCCAGGCCGAGCGGCGTCTGCCCGCCGAGCTGCACGATGACGCCCGCGACCGGGCCGGTCTGCTGCTCGGCGTGGACGACCTCCAGGACGTCCTCCAGGGTGAGCGGCTCGAAGTAGAGCCGGTCGGAGGTGTCGTAGTCGGTCGAGACGGTCTCGGGGTTGCAGTTGACCATGACGGTCTCGAACCCGGCCTTGGACAGCTCGAAGGAGGCGTGCACGCACGCGTAGTCGAACTCGATGCCCTGGCCGATGCGGTTGGGCCCGGACCCGAGGATGATCACCTTGCGGCGCTCGCCGTAGGGGACCTCGCTCTCCTCGTCGTAGGTCGAGTAGAGGTAGGGCGTCTTGGCGGCGAACTCGGCGGCGCAGGTGTCGACGGTGTTGTAGACCGGCCGCAGCCCGAGCGCGTGGCGCAGGTCGCGGACCCGCGCCTCGTCGATGCCGCGGATCTCGCCGATCTGCACGTCGCTGAACCCGTGGCGCTTGGCCCGCTCGAGCACCTCGGCGGTCAGCTCGGGCGCCTGGGCGACGGCCTCTGACTCCTCGTGCAGCAGGAAGAGCTGGTCGATGAACCAGGGGTCGACGCTGGTGGCCTCGTACAGCTCATCGGGCGTGGCGCCGGCCCTGATGGCCTGCTGCATCGTGCGCAGGCGGCCGTCGTGGGGCGTGCGGCAGGCGGCCAGCAGCTCGTCCTTGGCCGCCACGTCGCCGGCCCAGGTGAAGGAGGAGTCCTTCTTCTCCAGCGAGCGCAGCGCCTTCTGCAGCGCCTCGGGGAAGGAGCGGCCGATGGCCATGGCCTCGCCGACCGACTTCATGTGCGTGGTGAGCGTCGGGTCGGCGCCGCGGAACTTCTCGAACGCGAAGCGCGGCACCTTCACCACGATGTAGTCGAGCGTCGGCTCGAAGGAGGCCGGGGTCTCCTTGGTGATGTCGTTGGGGATCTCGTCGAGCGTGTAGCCGATGGCCAGCTTCGCGGCGATCTTGGCGATCGGGAAGCCGGTGGCCTTGGAGGCCAGCGCCGACGAGCGCGACACCCGCGGGTTCATCTCGATGACGATCATGCGCCCGGTCCGCGGATCGACCGCGAACTGGATGTTGCAGCCGCCGGTGTCGACGCCGACCTCGCGGATAACCGCGATGGCGACGTCGCGCATGTTCTGGTATTCGCGGTCGGTCAGGGTCAGCGCGGGCGCGACGGTGACGCTGTCGCCGGTGTGGACGCCCATCGGGTCGATGTTCTCGATGGAGCAGACGATGACGACGTTGTCGGCCTTGTCGCGCATGACCTCCAGCTCGTACTCCTTCCAGCCGAGGATCGACTCCTCCAGGAGCACCTCGGTCGTCGGGGACGCGTCGAGCCCGGCGCCGGCGATGCGCCGCAGGCCGTCCGCGTCGTAGGCGAAGCCGGAGCCGGCGCCGCCCATCGTGAACGAGGGCCGCACGACGACCGGGTAGCCCAGCTCGCCGGCCGCGGCCAGGCACTCGTCCATGGTGTGGCAGATGGCCGACCTGGCCGACTCGGCGTTGAGGCCGTGCTCGCGGGCGACCTTGGCGACGATCTCCTTGAACCGCTCGCGGTTCTCGCCGGCCTGGATGGCGTCGAAGTCGGCGCCGATCAGCTCGACCTCGTACTTCTCCAGCACGCCCGACTCGTGCAGCGCGACGGCCGTGTTGAGCGCGGTCTGGCCGCCCAGCGTGGGCAGCAGCGCGTCGGGCCGCTCCTTGGCGATGATCTTCTCGACGAACTCGGGGGTGATCGGCTCGACGTACGTGGCGTCGGCGAACTCCGGGTCCGTCATGATCGTCGCGGGATTGCTGTTGACCAGGATGACGCGGAACCCCTCGGCCCGCAGCACCCGGCACGCCTGGGTGCCTGAGTAGTCGAACTCGCACGCCTGGCCGATCACGATCGGCCCAGAGCCGATCACCAGGACCGACCTGATGTCCTCACGCTTGGGCACGGCTCATGACCTCGCAGAATTCGTCGAAAAGATAGGCAGCGTCGTGCGGGCCCGCGGCGGCCTCTGGGTGGTATTGGACGCTGAAGGCGCGCCCGTCGATGAGGCGCAGCCCCTCCACGCAGCGGTCGTTGAGGTTGACGTGGGTCACCTCGGCCGGCCCGAACGGGGTCTCGAACGGCCCGTCGAGCGGCGCCTCGACCGCGAACCCGTGGTTGTGGGCGGAGATCTCCACCTTGCCGGTGCGCACGTCCTGGACCGGCTGGTTGACGCCGCGGTGGCCGTAACGCAGCTTGTACGTCGGCAGCCCCAGCGCCCGCCCGAACAGCTGGTTGCCGAAGCAGATGCCGAAGAACGGCACCCCCGCCTCCAGCACCTTGCGCAGCGCGCTGACGTCGGCCGTGGCGGGGTCGCCTGGGCCGTTGGAGAAGAACACGCCGTCGGGCTTCACCGCCATGATCTGCTCGAACGTGGCGTCGGCCGGCAGCACGTGCACCTCGCAGCCGCGCTCGGCCATGCGCTGCGGGGTCATGCCCTTGATGCCGAGGTCGACGGCCGCGACCGTGAAGCGCCTGGTCCCGAAGGCCGGCACGACGTAGGTCTCGCCGGTGGCGACCTCGCGCGCCAGGTCGGCGCCCTCCATGCCGGGCGACTGCCTGACCCGCTCGACCAGCTCCTCGACCGGCGCGTCGGGGGCGCTGAAGATGCCGGCCCGCATGGCGCCGCGCTCGCGCAGATGGCGGGTGAGCGCGCGGGTGCCGGAGATCGCGATCCCGACCACGCCCTGCTCCTTGAGGTAGTCGTCGAGCGAGCGGGTGGCCCGCCAGCTGGAGACGACCCTGGACGGCTCGCGCACGACGTAGCCGGCCACCCAGACGCGGCCCGACTCGGGGTCGTCGTCGTTGACGCCGGTGTTGCCGATGTGGGGCGCCGTCATGGCGACGATCTGCCGGTGGTAGGACGGGTCGGTCAGGGTCTCCTGGTAGCCGGTCATGCCGGTGTTGAAGACCATCTCACCGAACGTCTCGCCTTCGGCGCCGTACGGAGATCCGTGGAAGACGCGGCCGTCTTCCAGGATGAGCACCGCTGTGTTCAAACCAGCTTCCCTTCGAGTACGGTCGGCCTGCCGCGCAGGAACGTGGCCACTACCCGGCCGGGCAGCGTCATCCCCTCGTAGGGGGTGTTCCGGCTCTTGGACGCGAAGGCGGACGGGTCGACCTCGGTGCGTACGGACGGGTCGTACAGAGTGATGTTGGCCGGCTCGCCCACGGCGAGCGGCCTGCCCTGACCGGCGAGGCGGCCGATGCGGGCGGGCACGACGGACATGCGCTCGGCGACGGCCGCCCAGTCGAGCAGCCCCGTGTCGACCATGGCGGCCTGCACGACGCTGAGCGCGGTCTCCAGGCCGACCATGCCCATGGCCGCCGCGCTCCACTCGGTCTCCTTGTCCTCGACCGGGTGGGGCGCGTGGTCGGTGGCCACGATGTCGATCGTGCCGTCGGCCAGCGCGGCGCGCAGCGCCTCGACGTCGGCGCGGGTGCGCAGCGGCGGGTTGACCTTGTAGATGGGGTTGTAGGCGCCGACCGGCGACTCCTCCACGAGGTCGTCGGTCAGCAGCAGGTGGTGGGGGGTGACCTCGGCGGTGACGTTCCAGCCCTTGGACTTGGCCCAGCGCAGGATCTCGACGGAGCCGGCGGTGGAGACGTGGCAGACGTGCAGCCGGGAGCCGACGTGGGCGGCCAGCAGGCAGTCGCGGGCGATGATCGCCTCTTCCGCGACGGCGGGCCAGCCGGTCAGGCCGAGCCGGCCGGAGACGACGCCCTCGTTCATCTGGGCGCCGGCGGTCAGCCTGGGCTCTTGCGCGTGCTGGGCGACGACGCCGTCGAACGCCTTGACGTATTCGAGGGCGCGGCGCATGAGCACGGCGTCGTCCACGCAGCGGCCGTCGTCGGAGAAGACCCGCACGCGGGCGGCGGAGTCGGCCATCGCGCCCAGCTCGGCGAGCTGCCTGCCCTCCAGGCCGACGGTGACGGCGCCGACGGGGTGCACGTCGCAGTGGCCGAACTCGCGGCCGAGCCGCCACACCTGCTCGACCACGCCGGCGGTGTCGGCGACCGGCGAGGTGTTGGCCATGGCGTGCACGGCGGTGTAGCCGCCGCGGGCAGCCGACTGGGTGCCGGTCTGGACGGTCTCGGCGTCCTCGCGGCCCGGCTCGCGCAGGTGGGTGTGCAGGTCGACGAGGCCGGGCAGCACGACGGCGCCGGCGCCGTCGACGACCTCGTCCCCTTCGAGCCCGGTGCCGATCTCCGCGATCACGCCGTCGGCGATGCGGAGGTCCACGGGCTCGCCGCCCAGGATCCTGACGTTTCGAATGATCATGCGGTCTCTCCCCCGAGCAGCAGGTACAGGACGGCCATGCGGATGGTCACGCCGTTGGCGACCTGTTCGACGATCGTGGAGCGCGCCGAGTCGGCCACCTCGGCGGCTATCTCCATGCCCCGGTTCATCGGGCCGGGGTGCATGACGATGGCGTCGTCCGGCATCTTGGCGAAGCGGTCGCGGTCGAGGCCGTAGCGGCGGGAGTATTCGCGCTCGCTCGGGAAGTACGCGGCGTTCATCCGCTCCTTCTGCACCCGCAGCATCATCACCACGTCGGACTTGGGCAGCACCGCGTCGAGGTCGTAGGAGACCTCGCACGGCCAGCTGCCGACCGAGACGGGCAGCAGCGTGGGCGGAGCGACGAGGGTGACCTCGGCGCCGAGGGTGTCGAGCAGCAGCACGTTGGAGCGGGCGACCCGGCTGTGCAGCACGTCGCCGACGATGGTGACCTTGCGGCCCTCGAGATTGCCGAGGCGGCGGCGCATGGAGAAGGCGTCGAGCAGCGCCTGGGTGGGGTGCTCGTGGGTGCCGTCGCCGGCGTTGACGACGCTGCCGTGCACCCAGTTGGCCAGGCGGTGCGGCGCGCCGGACGCGCTGTGGCGGATGACGACCGCGTCGGCGCCCATGGCCTCGAGGGTGAGCGCGGTGTCCTTGAGCGACTCGCCCTTGGACACGCTGGAGCCCTTGGCCGAGAAGTTGATCACGTCGGCCGACAGCCGCTTGGCGGCCGCCTCGAAGGAGATCCTGGTGCGGGTGGAGTCCTCGAAGAACAGGTTGACGACCGTGCGCCCGCGCAGCGTGGGCAGCTTCTTGATGGAACGTTCCGAGACGCTCGCCAGCTCCTCGGCGGTGTCGAGGATGAGCAGCGCGTCGTCCTTGGCCAGGTCTCCGGCGGAGATGAGGTGCCGCTTCACCGGGCGCCCTCCTTCATGAGCAGGACGGCGTCGCGGCCGTCGGTCTCCTGCAGGTAGACCTTCACCTTCTCGCTCTTGGCGGTGGGCAGGTTCTTGCCGACGTAGTCGGCGCGGATGGGCAGCTCGCGGTGACCGCGGTCGACCAGCGTGGCGAGCTGCACGGCCGTGGGGCGGCCGATGTCGTTGAGCGCGTCGAGCGCGGCGCGCACGGTGCGGCCGGAGTAGAGGACGTCGTCCACGAGCACGACGACCTTGCCGTCGATGCCGCCGGAGGGGACCTCGGTGTGGCCGAGCGGGCGCACGGGGCCGCGGCGCAGGTCGTCGCGGTACATCGTGATGTCGATCGAGCCGACGGGGATCTTCAGCCCCTCGAACTGCTCGATGCGCTCGCCGAGCCGGCGCGCCAGCGTGGCGCCGCGGGTGGGGATGCCGAGCAGGACGACGTCGCCGCCGCCTTTGGTGCGTTCGAGGATCTCGTGCGCGATCCGGGTCAGCGCCCGGTGGATGTCGGGGGCTTCGAGAACCGCCCGGGAGTCCTTCTGGGCGGGCTCCCTGGTATCGGGTTCTGCGGACATGGCGAAGCTCACCACCTTTCCCGCCTCACGGGACGGGTCTTAAAAGGGTGTTGGTCGGGACACACAGTACCAGGGGCTACCAGCCACAACACGAGGCCCCTCCCGGCGGCGCGATCTCCCTGATCAGGTAATTTCCCGGCCCGCGCCCGTGTCGGAGCGGCCCGCGCGGGGCACGTGACCCGGGCGCGGCGGCGGGCCGGCGGGCGTGAGTACCGCCGCCGGGAGGGGGATAGAGCAGAGATGACCTTTCATGTGGACAGCGAGGTCGGCCGGCTGCGGCAGGTCCTGCTGCACAAGCCGGACCTGGCGCTGAAACGGCTGACCCCCACGAGCAAGGACGCCTTCCTCTTCGACGACGTGCTGTGGGTGCAGCGGGCGATCGAGGAGCACGAGGAGTTCCAGCAGGTGCTCACCAGCCGCGGCATCCGCGTCCACCTGCTTTCCGACCTGCTCCAGGAGACCGTCGAGATCCCCGAGGCGCGCAAGCACATCCTCGACGCCGTCGTGGACGAGCGCTGGCTCGGCCCGGTCGCGATCGACGACGTGCGCAACACCCTCGACGGCATGGACTCGGCGACCCTGCAGATGTATCTGACCGGCGGCATCACCAAGCGGGAGCTGGTCGCGCTGGGCTGCGACCCCAAGGCGCTGACCTTCCACACCACGGCCGACGACGGGTTCGTGCTGCCGCCGCTGCCCAACCATTTGTTCACCCGCGACACGTCCTGCTGGATCTACGACGGCGTGTCGATCAACGCGATGAAGAAGAAGGCCCGCATGCGGGAGACGGTCAACATGGAGGCCGTCTACATGTACCACCCCACGTTCGCGGACGGCTTCAACCGGCCGGGTCAGGGCGGCTACCACTGCTGGATGCCGGGCAGGGCCGCCGCGCCCGCCACCATCGAGGGCGGCGACGTGCTGGTCATCGGGCGGGAGGCGGTGCTGATCGGGATGAGCGAGCGCACCCAGCCGCAGGCGGTCGAGATGCTGGCGCAGCGGCTGTTCAGGGCCGGCTCGGCGAGCCGCATCGTGGCGCTCGACATGCCGAAGGCGCGCGCGTTCATGCATCTCGACACCGTGATGACGATGCTGGACGTGGGGGTGTTCACCAAGTACGCGGGCCTCGGCATGCTGCCGGCGTACACGATCGAGCCCGGGGAGACGTCCAAGGAGCTCAAGGTCACCGACCACCCCCCTGAGGACATGCACAAGGCGATCGCGCACGCGCTCGACCTGCCGGACATCACGGTCCTGACGGCCACCCAGGACGTCTACGCCGCCGAGCGGGAGCAGTGGGACGACGGCTGCAACGGGCTCGCGCTGGAGCCCGGCGTGGTCGTGGCCTACGAGCGCAACGCCACCACCAACAACTACCTGCGGGACAACGGCATCGAGGTGATCACGATCAGGGGCAGCGAGCTCGGCAGGGGGCGCGGGGGGCCGCGGTGCATGAGCTGCCCGCTCGAACGTGACGCCGTCTAGGGGGGAACACCGACCGATGGGCGACGATCTGCGCAACCGCAGCTTCCTCAAGGAGCTGGACTTCACGCCCGGCGAGTTCGGCCGGCTGGCGGAGCTGGCGGCCGGACTCAAGGCCGCCAGACGCGCCGGCGCCGAGCGGCCGCGGCTCACCGGCCGCGCCGTCGCGCTGGTCTTCGGCAAGACCTCGACGCGGACGCGCTGCGCGTTCGAGGTGGCGGCCCGCGAGCAGGGGGCGCACACGACGTACCTCGGTCCGGGGGACTCGCAGCTCGGGCACAAGGAGTCGATCGCCGACACCGCGCGGGTGCTGGGCCGCATGTACGACGGCATCCTCTACCGCGGCGGCGACCACACCGACGTCGAGGAGCTGGCGGCGCTGGCCGGGGTGCCGGTCTGGAACGGGCTGAGCGACTCCTGGCACCCGACGCAGACGCTGGCCGACGTGCTGACGATGAGCGAGCACGCCGGCCGGCCGCTGAACGAGGTGGCCCTCGCCTACCTGGGCGACGGGCGCAACAACATGAGCCACTCGCTGCTGGTGACGGGCGCGATGGCGGGCATGGACGTCCGCGTCGTCGCGCCCAAGGCGCTGTGGCCCGACGCCGGGCTCGCGGTGGGCCCCGCCGAGGAGATGGCCGCCGCGACCGGGGCCAGGATCACCGTCACCGACGACGTGAACGAGGGCGTCAGGGGCGCGGACTTCCTCTACACCGACGTGTGGGTGTCGCTGGGCGAGCCCGCCGAGGTGTGGGACGAGCGGATCAAGCTGCTGCTGCCGTACCAGGTGAACGACGCGGTGGTGCGGGCGACGGGCAACCCGGCGGTGCGGTTCATGCATTGCCTGCCGGCCTTCCACGACCGGCGGACGAAGGTCGGCGCCGAGATCTTCGACCGCACTGGGCTCGACGCGCTGGAGGTGACCGGCGCCGTCTTCGAATCGCCCCGCTCGATCGTCTTCGACCAGGCCGAGAACCGGCTGCACGCGGCCAAGGCCGTCATGGTCGCGACGCTGGGAGGCTGCTGAGGTGCGGGTCATCGTGGCGCTCGGCGGCAACGCGGTGCTGCGGCGCGGCGAGCGTCCCGACGCCGCCACGCAGGTGGCCAACGTGCGCGATGCGGTCAGGACGCTGGCGGGCCTGGCAGGACGGCACGAGCTGGTCATCACCCACGGCAACGGGCCCCAGGTCGGGATGCTGGCCATGCAGAGCGCCGCCGACCCGGGCCTGAGCGGCCCCTACCCGTTCGACGCGCTCGGCGCGCAGACTCAGGGCCTGCTCGGCTACTGGATGCAGCAGGCGCTGCAGAACGCGCTGCCCGGCCGCCAGGTGCTGGCCATGGTGACGCAGACGCTGGTCTCGGCCGTCGATCCGGCGTTCGGGGCGCCCGCCAAGTTCGTCGGGCAGGTCTACGACCGGGAGGAGGCCGAGAAGCTGGCCGCCGAGCACGGCTGGACCGTCAAGCAGGACGGCTCCCACTGGCGCCGCGTCGTGCCCTCCCCCGCCCCGCAGCGCGTCGTGGAGACCCGGCTGATCCGCCGGATGATGGGCGAGGGCGTGATCGTGGTGTGCGCGGGCGGCGGCGGCATCCCCGTCGTCCGCGACGAGCGCGGCCGGCTGACCGGCGTCGAGGCGGTCGTCGACAAGGACCTGACGACCGCGCTGCTGGCCGAGGCGCTCGACTGCGACGCCTTCCTCAGCCTGACCGACGTGCCGCACGTCATGCGCGGCTTCGGCACGCCGCAGGAGCGCGCGATCGGCCACACCACGCCGCACGAGCTGCGCGCGCTCGACTTCCCCGCCGGGTCGATGGGGCCGAAGGTGGAGGCGGTCTGCCGCTTCGTCGAGACGACCGGCGACATGGCCGCCATCGGCCGTCTTGACCAGGCCGAGAGCATACTCGGCGGCACGGCGGGAACGATCGTGACGCCCAACGGCAGGTGGCCGCTGACGAGCACGCTGTAGGGGGTGTCCGTGACACTGGCCCGACGGCTCTTGCGTACCAAGCCGACCGGCCGCATCGTGGCCGAGGGCGGGCACGGTGAGGGCGGCGAGCTGCGCCGCACGATGTCGCTGTGGCAGCTGACGCTGTTCAGCGTGGGCGCCACGCTGGGCACGGGGATCTTCGTGATCCTCGGGCAGGCGGTGCCCAAGGCGGGGCCCGCGGTCGTGCTGGCGTTCGTGCTGGCGGCGGTCACGGCGCTGTTCTCGGCGCTGTCGTACGCCGAGCTCGCCGGGACGATCCCGGTGTCCGGCTCGTCCTACTCCTACGCGTACGCGACGCTGGGCGAGCTGGTGGCCTGGATCTGCGGCTGGTGCCTGATGCTCGAGTACGCCGTCTCCGTGGCGGCCGTGGCGGTCGGCTGGGGCGAATACGTCAACGCGTTCCTGCGCTCGCTGTTCGGCTTCACGCTGCCCGACGCGATCACCCGCTCCCCCGGCCAGGACGGCGGCGTGGTCAACGTCACCGCCATCGTCATCGTGCTGCTGGCCACCTGGCTGCTGCTCTACGGCGCGTCCGAGAGCGCCACGGCCAACGCCGTCTTCGTGCTCGTCAAGGTCGCGGTGCTGGCCTTCTTCTGCGTGGTGGCGTTCACCGCCTTCGAATCCGGCAACCTCGCGCCGTTCGCGCCCATGGGGGTGGCCGGCATCACGGCGGCGGCCTCGCAGGTGTTCTTCTCCTACATCGGCTTCGACGCCGCCTCCACCGCCGGTGAGGAGGCCAGGAACCCCAAGCGCGACCTGCCGCTGGCGATCCTGCTGTCACTGCTCATCGTGACCGTCGTCTACGTCGCGGTGGCCCTGGCCGCGATCGGGGCCATGCCGTGGCAGGACTTCGACCCCGGCAGCACCGAGGCGAGCCTTTCGTACATCGCCGACCTGGCGATCGGCGCCACCTGGCCGGGGCTGATCGTCTCCTTCGGCGCGGTCATCGCGATCGCCAGCGTCGTGCTGACCGTCATCTACGGCCAGACCCGCATCCTGTTCGCGATGTCGCGCGACGGCCTCATCCCGCGTGTCTTCCAGCGGGTGAACCCCCGCCGCCAGGTGCCGGTGCTCAACACGCTGATCGTGGCCGCGTTCATCTCCGTGCTGGCCGGGCTGGTGCCGCTCGGGCAGCTCGCCGAGGCGACCAGCATCGGCACGCTGTTCGCGTTCGCCATCGTCAACGTCGGCGTGCTCGTGCTCCGCTACCGCAGCCCCGAGCTGCCGCGCAGCTTCCGCACGCCGCTTTTTCCCGCCACGCCGGTGCTCGGCGCGATCCTGTGCGTCGTGGTCATGGCCGGTCTCGCCGGGGTGACGTGGCTGGCCTTCGGGCTGTGGATGCTCGTCGGCCTGGTCTGCTACTTCCTGTACGGCTATGGCCATTCGCGGCTGAATGCCGAGGTGCGCTGATTGACATCCTCCCCACGGCTGAAGCCGGGGGGTTCCGACCCTCGCGGGCCGGGTTTCCTGCTTCACCGCCGGTCGCCCGCCGGGCCTGGGCCCTTGAGGTCTTACACCGGCTCCACAGGCGTTTCACCTCTCCGCCGGCCCGGCGGCGAGGACGTTGATCGCGGCGTCGACGTCCCGGTCATGGGTCGCGCCGCAGACGCGCTGGGCTCTGGCCAGCCCGCTGCGGTTCGATACAGCGCGGCACCGTGCCGCGTCTCCTTCCCAGGGCTCAAGCCCGGGACATCCACGCTCAAGGAGTTTCGATGAAGCTCGACGACGTGCTGGCCGGATACGTGCCGGGGCCGCGGGGACACGACGGGCTGACGCTGGCCGTCCTGCTCGCCTCCCAGGCGGGGGCCCGGCTGTCGGTCGCGTACGTGCGGCCACCCGCCGTCTCCACCCCGGGGCCCGCGCGGGCCGAGGAGAGCGCCTGGCGGGCGTACCTGCGCGAGCAGGCCGACACCGCGCTCGCCCAGGCCCGCGAGCTGGCCGGCGACGAGGCCGATTACGTCGTCACCGCCCATCGCGGCAGCGGGCGCGGCCTGGTGGAGCTCGCCCGCAAGCGGGGCGCCAACGTCGTGGTGATCGGCCCCGCGCCGGGCGGCGGCAGGGGCCGCATCGCCTTGGGCAGCACCGCCGACCAGCTGCTGCACTCCTCCTCCGTTCCCGTCCTGCTCGCGCCGCGCGGCTTCGGCGAGGCGCCGCCCGCCGCCTTCGACCGCATCACGCTCGCCTACCGGCGCGGCCCCGGCTGCGACCAGGCCGTCAAGGTCGCCGCCGCGACGGCGGCCACGCTGGGCGTGCCCCTGCGCCTGGTCACGCTGGTGCTCAGCAGCGGCAGGCGGGCGCGGATCGAGGAGGAGATGCTCGTACGCCTGCGCGACCAGGCCGCGGCGGACCTGCGCACGGCGGCACGCGGGCACCGGCGCTCGCAGGCACCCGTGGAGGTCGAGGTGCTGGAGGGCCGCAACGTGGCGCAGGCGCTCGGGGCGACCTCGTGGCTGCCCGGCGAGATGATCATATGCGCTTCCAGCGACACCGGGCCGCTCAGGAGGGTCTTCCTCGGGGACACCTCCATCAAGATCATCAAGGCCGCGACCTGCCCCGTCATGATCCTGACCAGGCAGCCCTGAACAGGTGACGATTCCTCGTCAAACTCTGACGAAGTAGTGTTGCCAGCGCGACAAGAGGGGCGAATGTGGCGATCCCTACCGGACCGGATTCGGCATCTTTTTTCCAATCAGCTTGACCTCAGGCGTCCACCCCTTTACCGTCACTGTGCGTAACCACACCGCGCGGCGTTCTGGGGTAAACCCAGGGCCATGGCTACCGATGGTGCCGAGCCTGGCACCAGACCCCCCGGTGGCCCGGGCATACGCCGCAAGGGAGCACAATCTACTGAGAGCGATACATACGAGAGCCGGGGGGCCACACCATGCCGTCTGAGTACGCAAAGTCGCTGGGTGCACGACTCCGCGCCATCCGCACCCAGCAGGGCCTGTCCCTGCATGGAGTCGAAGAGAAGTCGCGTGGCCGGTGGAAAGCCGTCGTCGTGGGGTCGTACGAGCGTGGCGACCGCGCCGTGACTGTGCAGAAGCTTGCCGAGCTTGCCGACTTCTACGGGGTGCCCGTCTCCGAGCTGCTGCCGGGCGGAGCCGCCCCCAGCCCGCTCGGGCCGACGCCCAAGCTTGTGATCGACCTGGAGCGCCTCGCCACGCTGCCGAAGGAGAAGGCCGGCGCACTCGCCCGGTACGCCGCCACCATCCAGAGCCAGCGCGGTGACTACAACGGCAAGGTGCTGTCGATCCGCCAGGAGGACCTGCGCTCCCTGGCGGTCATCTACGACAAGTCGCCCAGCGAGCTGACCGAGGAGCTGATCAGCTGGGGCGTCCTCGACGCCGAGGCCCGCCGGGCCGTGGAGTCGTTCTAACCACCCGTCGTTCCTGGCCGACGCCGGATCAGGCCCTCTCCCACCCTGCGCGATAGGAGACGGCCGCCCCGGCCCCCACCGGCCCGGAACCACGGTGGCACATTTGCGAGGTCACCCGCTCACCTGAAGGCTCGCCGAACGTTCTTCGGCGAGCCTTCACCACATCTACCTGCCTCCCTCTTGACCCAGACCCCCACTCAAACGCCCCCAGAACGGTCATGAAAGCCACGCAGAGCCCAGAGTGACCGGTCACCCAGCCCCCACGCCCCAACCCCCGCAGAACGCAACGGAGCACCGTCCAGGCCCACATCTGGCGCGCCGGCAAGAGGACCGCCGAACGGGCAACTCTCCGGGAGCAAGCGGGCCGCAGGGGCAAGCGGGGCGCAGGGCCCCCGGGGTTACGTCCCGGTGACATGGAAGGGAAGCACCCCGCACAGAGGCCCACCGAACTTCGGCCGACCAGACAGAGCCGCGTCCGAGGAGGGCCCGCGCGCCGTGGTGGGGGACAGTCGGCTTGCCATGGCGCGGCGGCTCGCCGGCCGGCAGAAGGGACGTGGCCGCTGCGGGGAGAGGGCGTCAGGTTGCCGTGGCGGGTTTGCCTGCCGTTGCGGGTGAGGGCAGCGGGAGCGGGACAGAGCGCGTTTGCCGCAACCGTTCGCCCGCGATCGTGGCGTCGGTCCTTGCGGCGGGGAAGCGGAACCTCGTGTCAATACCGCGGTGAGGGGTGCGGGGGCGGGGGCGGGTGAGGACGCGTTTCGGCCGTGACCGTGGTGTCAGTCCCTGCGGTGGGCAGGCGGGGTGTCGCGTCGGTTGCCAGGGGGCTGGGGGTGGCTGGGGGTCAGCCTGCCAGTGGGACGTCCACTGGCAGTTGTGGCTGGCCCGGGACGCCGAGGAGGTCTTCGATGGTGGAGACGAAGGTCTCGGCCTCGGCGAGGATCTCGTCGGCGTCGGCCTGGCTGACCCGCCGCACCATGCCCGCCTCGGCGGCGGCCCGCTTGGCGGCGGTCATCGAGAAGTAGGCGGCCCACTCGGCCAGCGCGGGCTCGGCCTCGGGCAGTTGCTCCCACGCGCTGCGCAGGCGTCGCCTGCGGCCCTCCGTGGGCCTGGGGCGGGCGGCCAGCAGGGCCGCGGCCGCGCGCAGGGCCGCCAGGTGGGCGGCGACGTAGCGGGATGCGGGGGTGCGAGCGCCGCTCGCCTCCGCCAGGCAGGAACGAGAATCGGTCAGGTGTGCCCGAACCGCAGGCGACAGCCGGGGCCCGGGCGTTTCTCTAGGCCGTGGTGCCATCTTGCGCGCCTCCTTTGGAGTCGTGGGCGGCGCCGGCGTCTCCGCCGGTGGTGACAACAATCGCAGACGCCACCGACATTTCCGCCGGGCCGGCCGGACGAGGAGCTTCCCCTCTCCCCGTCCGGCCAGGACACGCCCACTCGTCTCCGCCGACGACGAGGACGTGCCCTTCGCCCGAGGAGCCTGGCCGCGGGGCTCGCTTGGGGAAGCGATGGCCCGCGACCAGGTCCTGGTGACGTTGAGCCGCGAGCCTCACCGTCACTAGATCGAACATAATTTCGATCACGCCCAGTTGTCAACCGGTTCGCGAACAAAGGTTCGATGACCTTGAAGCGAAGGTGTAGCCCTTGGCGGAAGGCGCAGGAAGGCACAGGAAGGCGCAGGAAGCAGGGTGTGCGGCACAGCGAACCGCCGCCGCGACTCAGGTCGCGGCGGCGGCGGCATAACGGTGTGACGGGCCGCCGTGGACGGCCCTCATGACGGGATCGGACTGTCCGGAGGCAACTCTCAGGACGGGGCAGGCCAGCCCTGGAAACGCCCCGGTACGGGGCCGGACGGCCCTGAGGTCGCCTGGAGACCGTCCCAGGGTGGTGTCAGCCGGCCCGGAGAGCGGTCCTCACTCGACTGAGATCGCCCCCGACGGGCAGAGGGTCACAGCGCGGCGCACGGCGTCCTCCAGCTCCTGGGGCGGCACGTCCTGCAACAGCACCACCGTGCCTTCGTCCTCGCTCTGGTCGAAGATCTTGGGCACCGTCAGCGCGCACATGCCCGCCCCGATGCACACCGATTCGTCTGCCTTGATTTTCATGGTGACCTACCAAGTGACAGGGAGGCGGTGCACCCCGTAGATCGACATTTTCGAGCGCATCGGCACCTCCTCGGGTGTTACCGCCAAGCGTAGGCCAGGCAGGCGCTCCAGCAGTGCCGGGTACGCGATGCGCATCTCGGCGCGGGCGAGCTGCTGGCCGAGGCACTGGTGGATGCCGTGGCCGAAGGTGAGGTGCCCGCCGGCGGGACGGGTGATGTCGAGGTGGTCGCCGCCGGGGAAGCGCTCGGGGTCGCGGTTGGCGGCGGGCAGGTGGAGGGTGACGGTCTCACCCGCCTTGATCGTGACGCCGTCGATCTCGACGTCCTGCCTGGCCACCCGGGTGGGCCCGAGGTGGATGATCGTGAGGTGCCGCAGCAGCTCCTCGACGGCGTTGTCCACCAGGGAGGGGTCGTCGCGCAGCGCGGCGAGCTGGTCGGGGCTGGTCAGCAGCGCGTACGTGCCGAGCCCCAGCATGTTGGCGGTCGTCTCGTGCCCGGCGATCAGCAGCAGCACCCCGACCCCGGTGAGCTCGTCGTCGTTCAGCTCACCGCCCTCCAGGAGCCCGCTGAGCAGGTCGTCGGCCGGCCGCTCGCGCTTCTGCTGGATGAGCCCGTGCAGGTACGCCCAGACCCGTCCCAGTGCGGCCATCGCGTCGTCCGCCGACGCCTCGATGTCGAAGAGCTTCTTCGACTCCGTCTGGAACATCTCCCTGTCGTCGTACGGCACCCCGAGCAGCTCGCAGATGACCAGCGAGGGGATCGGCAGCGCGAACTCCTCCACCAGGTCCACCGGCCCGCCCTTGGCCTCCATGGCGTCGATGCAGTCGCGGGTGATCTCGGCGATGCGCGGTTCGAGGGTCTTCATCCGCCGCACGGTGAACTGCCCGGTCAGCAGCTTGCGATAGCGGGTGTGCTCGGGGGCGTCCATGCGCAGGAAGAACCCGGGCGGCAGCTTGAAGCCGCGTTCGGCGAGCTCGGCCCGGGTGGAGGCGATGGGCGGGTGGTGCCCTTCGGGGTTGTTGCTGAGGTGGGGGTGGGCGAGCACCGCGCGAGCGGCGGCGTACCCGGTGACGAGCCACCCTAGATGCCCGTCGGCGTATCTCATGCGGTGGATCGCCCCGTCCCGTCGCAGGCCGGTGACCTCGTCCGGCGGGTCGAGCGGGCGCTGGCGAGCGGTGACCAGGGTGACTTCGGACATGTTCGGCTCCTAATGAGTGCTGGGAGTAAGCCATCCGGCAGACTCCGTAGTGGATAGTGGCCGCTGGCAGGTGAGCACTTTCGGCTCCTGGACATTGAGT